>NZ_CAJHAR010000013.1 GCF_904846415.1 Psychrobacter piscatorii
ACGAGCCGTTAGAAGAACCTGTTGTTTCTCTAAGAAGCTCGATAATCACTTAAAAGTGTTTGATCTGGTGTTCTTTTATGTCAATTATGGCTACGTCTGATGCCAGCATACTTTTTAGAACACCACCTATATTCTTAGTATTGGTGGGATTTTCACGCGAGCTTTATAATCTTTTATCAGACCCATTAGTGGCGCAGTTACCCATCAATTCGACCATGATTGCCACTGATATAACGTCAAACTTTATGGCACCCATTCGCTTAACGATATTCGTCGCCGCATTTTTAGCAATGCCTTATATCCTGTATCAAATTTGGTCATTTGTAGCTTCCGGCTTATATAAAAAAGAGAAGAAAATTGCCATTCCTGTACTGCTATCTTCGATATTTCTATTTTATGCTGGTGTTGCTTTTTCCTACTTTGTCGTACTCAAAGGGGTATTGAAATTTTTTATTATGTTCGCTCCGCAGAACGTTATACCAATGACCGATATTGACAGTTATCTGAGCTTTGCCCTCAAGCTATTTATGGTGTTTGGACTGACTTTTGAGATTCCAGTGGTTACCTTATTGCTGATAATGGCCGGAATCGTTTCTACTCAAATTTTAGAAGATAAGCGTCGTTATATCATAGTCGGCTGTTTTGGGATCGCCGCGGTAGTGACACCGCCTGATGGTGTATCAATGCTGTTGTTGGCGATTCCTATGTGGCTATTATTTGAGCTGGGTTTACTCTTAGCAAAGATATTAATTAAAAATGAACGAAATAATGATTTAGTCTCAGGGAATGAAACATTAGAAAGTAGCTAGCACTACTTAAATACGCCAAGAACCTTTTTTACTTTTTACTTTTTACTTTTTACTAGAGTATGTCAGCGTGAGTACTCTACTTAGCGACGGACTCTAAATGGAACACCCAACTAATAACAACGAAAAAAATGACGGTCTTGCAAATCGACTTAACCAAGAGTGCTACTGCATTACCCTTGATCGTAAAGCGCTTAATACAAGCCTTCAAGATCAATTGGTAGAAACTAGAAACAATCCAATAGGAGCGAACGAGCTTAATAAGCTTTTTTCAGCAACACCCGTGTTCGTTCCCAAAACAGAGATAGAGGCGATGGAGCGAATCGTCAGGGCTATCGAGTCAGCTGCCGAACTGCCATTGTATCAAGAGCAAGTGCTGTCGTGGGCACCAGAAATAGCTGCTTTCGACCCAGGCCCAATAGGGGCCCTCATGGGTTATGACTTTCACTTGGGTAGCGATGGACCTCAGCTCATCGAGGTCAATACTAATGCCGGTGGCGCATTTCTGAATGTGTTGCTCGCTCGCGCACAAAAACGCTGTTGCAACCCCTCAGAGCAAAGCGCTGCAACCAATCAAATGCTAGATAGGTTCGAGGAAGCAGTGTTTGACATGTTCAAACAGGAATGGCAGCGACAGTCCGCTGTTGCTATGCCCAATCGGATAGCCATTGTGGACAATGACCCCGAGAGTCAGTTCATGTTCTTAGAGTTTGAGTTAGCCTGTCAACTGCTCCAAGCTAGAGGTATTGATACTGTGATACTTGATCCCTCTGAACTCGAGTATATCGACGGTACGTTAACAGCCCATGGCCAGAAAATCGATATGATTTACAATCGGCTTGTCGACTTTGCATTTGAGGACCCTGACCATGTATTGCTTAAGCAGGCTTATTTAGAGGGTGCTGTGGTAGTGACACCCAATCCCCGCGTACATGCTATGTTGGCCAATAAGCAAAACCTGACATTGCTATCAGACTCCCAAATATTGCGCTCTTGGGGTCTGGATGAGGCTGCAGTGGAGTGCCTCGAAAGGTCTGTACCGAGGACTAAGATTGTATCAAGAGACGATGCAGCAGAGTTGTGGCTTACTCGGCGGCAACTGTTTTTTAAGCCAGTTGCTGGTCATGGAAGCAAAGGCGTTTATCGCGGTAGCAAACTGACTCGACGCGTCTTCGAAAACATTCTGGATGAAGATTATATCGCACAGACCTTTGTCCCTGCAGGAGAGAGATCACTCAAAATTGATGACATCGTAACAACAAGAAAGGTAGATATACGTCTTTATACGTATGGCGGAAAACTGTTACTACCTGCTGCGCGTGTGTATCAAGGTCAGGTGACTAACTTCCGTACGCCAGGCGGTGGATTCGCGCCTGTCTTTCAGGTGTGATCGTCTAGGTCTTATTTAGATAGCATTAGGCTGTTATAAGTCCGGTTAACTAATTCAATATTCTTCTTACCTAACAAAAGATGGTTGTATATTTATGATTGTCTATTACTTTCGGCACGCTTTTCAAAACACTTCGAAAACAATTGGAGCTAGAGATAGCAGTAAATTTCAATAGTTTCCAATAATAAAAATCCAACCGTTACAGTGAGCTTAAATCATATTAGAGTAAACAGGGTTAGACCGTATGTTAATCACAGAATTGGGTTATTTTGCCTTGCTAGCCGCCTTAATCTTGGCGATTTTGCAGGTGGTATTACCAACGATAGGCGTTATGCGTGACCATGTTGCTTGGCAGCGTTTGGCACCGAGTTTGGCATGGGCACAGTTTGCTGCCATGATTTTTTCATTTGTTGCATTGATGGCAGGCTTTTATTTCAATGACTTTAGTCTCGTCTATGTCACGCAGCACTCTAATACTTTGTTGCCTTGGTACTATAAACTCTCGGCGACATGGGGCGGACACGAAGGCTCGCTCTTGTTGTGGATGACCATCATGGCCACGTGGTGCGCGCTGGTCTCCTATTTTAGCCGTGGCTTACCGTTGTCGATGCGCGCGCGGGTACTCGTGATATTGGCCGGTGTGCAGGTCATGATGCTAGCGATGCTGATTTTTACCTCGTCGCCATTTGATCGTACCTTGCCCAATCTGCCCGTAGATGGGGTAGATCTCAACCCACTTTTGCAGGATTTTGGGCTGATCGTTCATCCACCGATGCTGTATATGGGTTATGTGGGCTTAGCGGTGCCATTTGCTTTTTGTATGGCGGCATTGTGGGAAGGGCGTTTGGATGCAGTATGGACACGTTGGTCGCGTCCATGGGCGCTAGCGGCTTGGGGGTTTTTGACCGTTGGTATCGCTCTTGGCTCTTGGTGGGCGTATTATGAGCTTGGCTGGGGCGGCTGGTGGTTTTGGGATCCTGTAGAAAACGCCTCACTGATGCCTTGGCTTGCCGGTTTAGCCTTGCTGCATTCGTTGGCAGTGACTGAGAAGCGCGGTGTCTTTAAAGCATGGACCATTATGCTGGCTATCTTTGCTTTTGCCTTAAGTCTCTTGGGTACTTTCCTTGTACGTTCAGGGGTTATTACCTCAGTGCATTCGTTTGCCGCTGACCCCACTCGTGGTCTGGTAATTTTAGTGATTCTTGGCATCATCGTCGGTGGTGGTTTGCTGATGTTTGCGCTGCGTGGCTGGCGTTTGACGATTGAAAGTCAGTATCAACTGGTTTCGCGTGAGTCATTTTTAGTCATTAACAACGTCATCATTTTGATTGCAACGTTAGTGGTATTGCTTGGTACCCTCTATCCTATCATTGCCGACGCCTTTAGCTTGGGTCAGGTATCGGTAGGTCCTCCGTACTTTAATGCGCTATTTGTGCCTTTAACATGGCTATTGCTGGTTGCCATGGGTATGGGCTCCAATATCCGCTGGAAACAAGATAAGCGTCCATTGTTAGGCGTTGGTATGGTCATTGCGGCGAGCAGTCTAGTATTAGCTGCAGTCATCACTTACTTTGTCAGTCCATCTGCCATGCTTAATATTGGTGTAACACTAGCAGTAAGTTTTTGGGTACTGTTCTGGATGGTGGTTGATTTCAAAGACAAAACCAAAAATGCACCAAGCTTTTTGCAAGGCTTAAATAAGCTGCGTTTAAGCTACTGGGGTCAGCAAACGGCACATATTGGTGTGATTGTAGCGGTCATCGGTGTTGCCTTTACCAGTACCTTGAGTATCGAGCGCGATGTGGCATTGAGTGTTGGCGAAACGGTCCATGTCCAAGGTTACGACTTCACCGTTAAAGGCTTCCGCGAAGTCAAAGGCAGTAACTATGATGCGACCCAAGCTGAGGTCGAAGTGAGTAAAGATAGCCGTGCTGTGACTACGTTATACCCTGAAAAACGCAATTACATTATTAGCATGATGCCAATGACCGAAGCAGCGATTGATGACAGTCTGATGCGTGATGTGTACGTCGCACTTGGTGAACCTATAGCTGAAGGCAGTAATAAATGGGCCGTACGTATTTATGTGAAGCCATTGATTCGTTGGATATGGCTCGGCGCTATTATTATGGCATTGGGTGGTCTGCTGAGTATGCTTGATAGGCGCTATCGTCTCAAAACATCCAAGACCCCTGCACAAATTGCAGCGAGTAAGTCAGGCTTTACGACGGTTACTGATTTAGATGTTAAAAGCACTACTAATAACACGACACTAATAGGGGAGAAGCAAAATGACTAAGTCTAATCATTTTTCCGAGCAACCCCCTGAAACAAAAGGTAATCGAACAATGAAAAAAAGCCAAATTAGAATATGGTTTTTGATCCCGCTGATCATCTTTGCTGCTGTTATGGTTATGCTTTATTTTCGTTTGGGGCAGCCGACTGAAATCGTAACCAATACCGCGCTTGAACGCCCAGTACCAGCGTTTGAGCTGCCATTGTTGTCCGATACCAGTCGGATCATGACCAATGACAACTTACCTGATGAGCCCTTTTTGATGAATATTTGGGGCTCTTGGTGCCCAACTTGCGTTATTGAGCATCCTTTTTTGATGCAACTAGAAGAGCGTGGTGTCAATCTGGTTGGCGTGAATTATAAAGACGATATTGGTGATGCTTTCGGTTATCTGAACCGAGGCGGTGATCCCTTTTCGATGTCTATTCAGGATTTGTCCGGCCAGTTTGCCTTGGACTTAGGGTTGACGGGTGCGCCTGAGACTTTCACTGTCGATGGTGAAGGCGTTATTCGCCAGCACATTGTTGGTGAGATTAACGAGAGTAACTGGCAAGATCGTATTGAGCCTTGCTTAACGGTACTCAATGATGCCAATGATAATAACGTCAGTCCAGATGCGATTCAGGTTGAAGAGGTGTGCAAATGATAGCCCTTTCAATAAAGGCCGTTACGATAAAAGTAGCGAGCTTAATACTTGCCTGTCTCCTAAGTGTGACCAGCTATGCGGCGATTGACGTCTATGATTTTGATTCTGTCCAACAAGAAGCACAATACCGAGGATTGATCGAAGAGCTACGTTGCCCGAAATGCCAAAACCAAAACTTGGCAGGTTCTGATGCGCCGATTGCCCAAGACTTAAAGCAAAAAGTCTATGATTTGATTAAAGACAGACGTAGTGATGCGGAAATCCGGGATTATATGCAAGAGCGCTACGGCGATTTTATCAGCTACAAGCCGCCTGTACGTCCATCGACATGGATTTTATGGTTTTTTCCGCCATTGCTACTGATCGTATTATTGATAGGGTGGTTTTGGCAAAGCCGTCGCCGCCAGCTGGTAGCGAGCGGTCAGAGTAGAGTGACGGTAGATAATACCGCCTCGGAGCTGACTGCCGCCGAAAAAGCCGAACTTGATCGTCTGCTATCGCGTGCCAATAGCACCGATAATGACGCTCATGACACCACAAGCCCCGAGGACAAAAAATGACCATATTCTCTACTGCTGGCTTATTTATTGCTCTAAGCTTACTGATTGCCTTACTCCTTGCTGTTATTACCATCATGCCATGGCTGCGCGCCACGCGTACATCAGGCACTTCTGTGGACAACCAGCTACTAGATATCAACGTGGCGGTGTTTCGCGAGCGTCTGGCAGAGCTAAAAACAGACAAAGACAGTGGCACCATCGATGATGCTCACTACCAAAACCAAAAGCTTGAGCTTGAGCGGCAACTATTGGATGCCCAGCGTGAAGTCACGCCGATGGTCACCCCTGGTATCAAAAGCCGCTTGATCCTCATGGTTTGGGTGCCTGTATTGGCTGCGCTGGCGTATCTGATGGTGGGTGACCGAACGCCTGTGTTTGATCTGTGGACGGCCGAAGACAAGGTCGGAAAAGTCGCTGATGACTTGTTGACTGGCAAAATCGATCAGCCACCTGTATGGGCAATCGAAAACGGCCAGCAGCTTATCAGCGCGATGCAGACCAACGTTTATCGTCATGCCGATGATCCTGATCGCTGGATGCGTTTGTCAGAGCTGTTTTTATCGCTTGAAGCTACCGACTCAGCGATTGAAGCTTTGTCACGCGCTTACCGTCTGTCACCAGACAATGAAGAGATTGCGACCACTTATGCGCAGATTAGCTTTTTTGCCAATAAAGGTCAGCTTGATGCCAGTAGCCGCCGTGTATTACAAGATGTCCTTGCCAAAAATCCACAGCATGAAGGTGCGCAGATGCTAATGGCAATGGGTGAGGCACGTGGTAGTAACTTTGCAGAAGCGCAAGGTTGGATTAAGCGTTTACGTGAGAGCATCGCTGCCAAACCAGGTGACCATAGTAAAGCGCTAGCGAGCCTTGATGAGCTAAGTGCTAATGTCATCGAGCAAGAGCAGCAAGCCGCGCAAGGTATCGAAGTTACCGTCTCTATTGATGCGAGTCTATTACCATTGGTTAAAGCCAATGATGTGTTGTTTGTAGCGATACGTGATGTGAAAGGGGGCCCTCCGTTTGCCGCCAAACGTTTACCTATTAGTATCATCAAGCAAGGTAAAGCCAGTATCCGTTTAAGCGATCTTGATGCGATGATGCCAGAACGCACGTTACAATCTGCCCGTAGCGACAAAACTCAGTTAGCAGTCGTTGCTCGTGTTAGCCATAGTGGGACTGCGTCCGCAGAGTCGGGTGATCTATCAGGTAACCCAGTAGTGATTAGCGCTGAACAGACTCAAGTTAATATTGAAATCAATCAACAGATCCCTTAACAAATGATTATTACAGTAAGTTTCATAATACTAGAACCGTATGTAGGACAGCTTTTGAAAGTGGTGCTATCAATAGCTGTATAACCTATTAGTAAAGAAGTAAAAAACGGCTATGGTGTTTTGCTAGTGAAATAATTGGACGGATGACTATAGAAAGTCTTGATTAAACATAACAGACAGCTCATTTTCAGCTTCCCGCAGAAGAGGTATATGGCTTAATAACTCTACTAAAGACTTTTTAACAGTGGGACCATGAGTAAATACGGTGGCAAAGGTTTGCTTGCTGCTCACTATTTAGAATTAGTACCGCACAGGCAACCATGCCTCGAATGAATTCTTAGTTATCTATCCCTATCTGAGTATCCCGCGTTTCAGCTATGGTCCGCGTAGCTTGTTTTTACATCAGTATTGTTAGCTCTAGCAGTGATAATGAATATATTCACTGTCAGATAACTTTGGTTTAATTTAAAACAGAATCATGACGTTTTGGACAATCATCACTACGCCACTAATGACCATTAATAGGATCAGCATCACTCTAAACTGCTTGATATTCATACCTGCTAAAAAGCGCTTACCAATGATGTTGCCAACCACAGCACCAAGCCCTAAAGCAAAGCCATAAATCCAAAGATTGGCAGTCAATACGCCAAAAAAAGTATAACTACCAATCTGAGCCAATCCTACAAAGAATGAATTAGCTGTTTTAGTAGCGATTAAATCTTCTTTTTGTAATCCCGTATTCATATAGAAAGGATTGAGCACAGGACCCAAACCGCCGACGAGTGTGCTAATGAACGCCGTAATAAAACCTAAAGGCACAAACCCCAGTTTAGGCATATTAAAAGATTTTTCTACTTTGCCAAAACGATACTGCAAGACGGTAGATATCAAAAATGCACCCACTAATAACTGAATCCAGCTCCCATCAAGACGGCTAAATAATAATGCAGCTAACCACGCACCAACGATAGCGCTTGGCGCATAATACTTTATTAGCGACCAGTCGATATGATGCCAAAATAAATAAAGACGTGAAGGGCGACTAATGAAATTACCTAAATTAATCACGGGTGGCGCAGCCGAGATCCCTATCAGCGCAGAGGTGACAGGTATAAGTAAAAGTGCACCGCCACCTCCTGATATGGTGGAAATCACAAAAGCAATCATACCCGCCAAAAACAGCCCTGCAAGATGCCAATTAGGAATTGCTTGTAAAATATCGAGCACGGTTAAGCTCCAACATTAACAGAAGGGAACGAGATTGTTTTAGAGCTATATCCTATCTAAAGTCACCATAAAACGTTACCTGAAGAGCAAGATGCCAAGCGTGCCAAAAATGAGCTCATACAGTTTGCTACTGATCATGGTCATAAACTTGCTGCGTTCTACGTAGAGAATGGGTCAGGGGCAAAGCTAGTACATCCAAAGCTGATAGCTATCATAACCCCAGTTCGGGATAAGCCACATTGTAACTCATTGATACTATTTACAATGTCGCTACCTGTCCCTGCTGAGGCATGTTTTTGATGGTGGGTTTATAGGGAAACCAGCAATAAGCAATCAAACCTGACAGCAAGTTTGTAATAAAACCCGTGACACTACGATAGCGTGAGTGTTCGATTTGGCACAAGTTTTTAAGCTCTCCAAACACCGTTTCAACCAAAGAGCGATGATTGAGTAGTGCCTCATCCATAGGCTTGAGTAATTGGGGTTTCATATTACGCCGAAGTTTGGTTATCAACGTGGTATCACTGTGTTTTGTGAGCCACTCGTTTAGGGCTTTACTGATATAGCCTCTATCCCCAAACACCTTGCCAAACACAGGTGTTGCCATATCCTTAACAGGCACTCTGTCATCCGTATTACCCGCAGTGACTTTAACAGATACAAGCTCGCCCTTATGATTGATAATGGCGTGCAGCTTAAAGCCATAGAACCAGCCCATGCTGCTTTTGCCTCGGGTTGCAAGTCCCTTAAAGACTTTATGACGGTAGATACGTTTGTTATGACAAACTGCTATCTTGGTTGAATCAATATAGCTGATACCCGTACAGTCGCCCATCATGCTTTGCAAGTAGCTGCACAGTGGTATGATACTGCGCGGCATAAGCTCTATAAATCGTGAGTAGCTCGGCAGGTTTGGAAACTCCTGTTTCATCATGCCATGCATATGGTGGTAGTAAAAAGACTTAAACTGTCGATACCGCCGTTGATGAAACAGTACCAAGATGGTCATCATCTCTGCTACACTTATCTGGCATGCTCTTAGCCGTTGACGGCCCGTTGCGATTAAATGAGCGTCAAACTCAGGTTTGAATTGCTAATAAAAGTCGTCAATATGGCAGTATAGTTCGGTTAGGTTATCCATGTAAGAAGTCCTTGTTGTGAAGTTTGTCTTGGTAAACTTACTTTAGCAACTTTGGACTTCTTTTTTTATCTTTTTTTTGAGCGCTTATCCCGAACTGGGGTTATCATAACTAAAGAAGCGAAGTAATACTCAAATACTCAAATACTCAAATACTCAAATACTCAAATACTCAAATACTCAAATACTCAAATACTCAAATACTCAAATACTCAAATACTCAAATACTCAAATACTCAAATACTCAAATACTCAAAATCATTTTGACTATCTGTATCAAGGCTTGTCAAATTACAATGGTCTGTTATCAGCAGTTCCTTTTATACAGTCTGTTTTAAGTAGTTTATTAGCGTAAATAGGGTCAAGAAAAATATTGATTACGTTTTAGGCTATGGTATTTCAGCCGAATCTCTTATAGCCGAATCATCATCGCAACGATGATATTTATACCAGATTGATTATCAAAGTAGGCTTCCCTGCGTATAGCAGGGTTTCCCCTACCTATTCAAATCATCTGTCTCATCTTTAAAGGTTTCTACAACGACAGCAAAAATGTCATCCCAAACTGCCTCATTTGCCAAAAACGGATAATCCTTAAGTAGCTTATTACTTTTAGCACCTTTATTTTGTAGCATGCTGCGAATGATTCTATCGGCATAGCTGTTGGGCATCTCAATAATCTCTTTTATCGCCAGTCGTGCATGGTCATGTTGTCTTAGGTACTGTGACTCGTTATGCATCTCTTTTTCAATAACATGAGCAATCAGTCCTGATAAGTACTGAACGTGAGGCGTTAGATCCATAAAGCGCCATGCAGGTTGAATCAGGTGAGTATTTCCAAAATTTAAGTTTGAGCGAATACCATCAGGGTAAGTAACTGCCTTTTTATCAAAGCTGTAATGATCACGGATTTGCTTCATAAGCGGCACAGAGACACGGTCTAAAATTTTGTCATAGGCATGACGGTCTGAGGGATGCTCAGCAATGGCTTGTGATATAGGTAGGATAATCGGCTCATGAATGACCTGGTCTCGCCTGAGGACGTCATTAATTAAGAAGCGATGTACACGGCCATTGCCATCCGCCAGCGGATGAATATATACAAAAGCAAAGGAGGCAACCGCACTACGCATCAGTGCTGATTGTCCCTCAGTCTTTTCCATAAATACCTGTAACCCTGCTAGCTTGTTAGCAATGTCATCAGCAGGTGGCGCGATATAGTGCACAATTTCTTTAAAGCCATTCACCTGAGTATGCGACACAAAAACTGGTGATTGACGGATGCCGTACTGCTGAATAATAGTTTTACTACCCAATATGTCTTGTTGCAACTCTGCTAGCGACTCAGGATCAAGCGGAATATCGCCCTTGCCGGTACGCCGTGCCATTACATCGGCGAAACGTTCAATACGTTTTAACTCTTTCCCTTCACCTTCTATGGTAAAGCTGGCTTTACTCTCTCGTAATGTCATCCATACGGAGGCACGCATCAGTAAGTCTTGTCCAAATTCATCGTTAAGCTTATCAACCATCGTGGCAATATCGAGTGCTGCCGCTTGCGTAAACGACTCTGTTTTCACCAATTGAGGACAGAAATGACGGGTTCCTGCAAGATTGTCATTGATACGCCAACGAGCATTCTTTATGACATGCGCAGGGCTTGAAGTAACCTGCTTCTTAGCATCTAGAGCATCCACATAGTTACCGCCTAAATTACTCGGTACTGCTAACTGCTGACCCATGAGCCATTCATACAAGAATGCCATTCTACGGGCATAGCTGCCTGTGGGCTCAGCGTTTACCCATGCTTGTACGTCATTAGCCCCTATCTGCTCAAACAGACGAGCCAGTAACTCCAAATTCAGTACTTCATGACGCATGTGAAACTGTAAGTGCGCAATGATAGTGTCCAGTGGCCGCGCAGTTTCCTGATAAGCGTTATGGATGACATCACCGTCTTTATAGGTTTGCCTGCGCCCACCGATACTACTGCTGACATATAAAGGCGAAACCAGCTCGATGCTGGCATAACGGATAAGCCATGCTGCGCCAATAGGGTCTGAAGTAGGGGTATTCATCATGAGGGGCTCAAGCGATTATAGATAAGCCATTTTGCAGAAAAGCGATTATGAATGCAATATAATGATTATAATGAAGCCTCATTGCATTAAATCGATTTTTATATGACGCTGTGATGTCTTTAGATAAAGATCGAAGGGCGTTTTAAGTGGGCATAATTGAACGAAATTGAATGATGAAAATACACCGTTCTTAACACAGCTACGTAGTAATAGAGTACCTATTTCTGCAAATAAAGCCTTCTTGCCTCGCGTGTAAAGCCTTATATATCAGCTGTTTATGAACAAAAATAAAATATCTCAGCTATGAGCCTGGCTTTAACACCCGGTAAACAGTAGCTACGCCAACACCAACTGCCTTAGCGATTTCCTCTTTTGTCATATTGCCTTGACTGTCTAATTCTCTAATACGATTGTGTTTCGTTGTATTAGGCTTCTTACCGGAGGGCTTATAGCCACTGTTAGCCAATCCCTGCTTGATACGCTCTCTACGCTTGTCGTTATCAAGCTTTGCCATCGTTGCTAATAAGTCGATCAGCATATGGTTAATCACTGTTAGGATCTCACCTGTCATGCCATTATTAACTGTATGCGTCGTTGGTAGATCAGCCACCACCAATCGCAAGCCTTTGTCTTTGATACGCTGCTTTAGAATTGCAAAATCATCTTGAGATAATCGGCTTAATCTATCCACGCTTTCAACCAGTAGAATATCGCCTTGCTCAGCGTCCTTTAGCAGCTTGGCTAATAATGGTCTATCGAGCTTTGTACCACTGAAATGCTCGACGTACTCAACATGGTTATCATCATAACTTGTACTGAAAGCCACCAAATCAGCCAATGCTCTGGTAGCGTCTTGATCCTTAGTGCTGGCTCTCACATAAATACGAACAGTCATAACCCACCTCTATTATTTAGACTTAATAATTAGTGCTCATTGATAATAACAAGATATTACTATCATTTAATAATATAAAAAAGTCTAATGATAGATAGATTATCATTTAAAGGTTTTATGTTTTGGGTATAGGCTAATGATAGGAAAAAAGCACAGCAGCCAGTCTTATAATTCAAAAGTCTGTTATAGATGGTTCCATGCTAACAGTCTGCTTTAAGTAGTCTGTTAATATGTTTGAAGGGTGAGATAGCTGGTTCCGCTAAGGTATAGCTTTTGAAACCATTTTTCTTTATATTGTCACTTAGACAGGCTGGGCATTTGATGTATAGTGTCATTTGCATTTCACTATTTATCAATTTCTCAGCCTGTTTTTTTTCAGCCTACTTTTTGAACCACCACCCGGATATAAATGTAGCTATGAATAAAACAACTTTTAAAATATCGAAGATGGACTGCCCTTCGGAGGAAAACCTAATCCGAATGAAATTAGAGGGCCACTCGAATATTGAACATCTTGAGTTCGACATTCCTAACCGTCAATTAACTGTGTTTCATCATGACAATATAGAAGGGATAGAGACTGCTATTCATGACCTAAAATTAGGAGACACCCTACTCTCGACCGAAACCATTGACCCCTCTGATCCCAACAATAATTTTAAAATTGATGCTGACTCTAGTCACAAAAAAGATGCTGAGCAAAGAAAGCTACTATGGATAGTGCTGGTCATTAACTTTGCTTTCTTTATTATTGAAATGAGCACGGGACTGATTTCTCGTTCGATGGGGTTGGTCGCCGACAGCTTAGATATGTTAGCAGATAGCTTCGTGTACGGAATTAGCTTATTTGCGGTCGGTGGAACGGTCATTAAGAAAAAACGGATTGCTAGAATTGCCGGATATTTTCAAATTACGCTAGCGATTCTTGGTTTTTTAGAAGTACTAAGACGTTTCTTTGGCAATGAGCAGTTACCTGACTTTTCTACCATGATAGTCATATCGATTCTTGCGCTAATTGCAAACTCGATTTGCCTCTATTTACTACAAAAATCGAAAAGCAAAGAAGAAGAAGCCCATATGCAAGCCAGTATGATTTTCACTTCAAACGATGTGATTATCAATTTAGGGGTAATTGTTGCAGGGATTTTGGTTAATTGGTTACACTCTAGTACGCCTGATTTGATTATTGGTAGCATCGTATTTGCTTTAGTTATTCAGGGCGCCTTTAGAATATTGAAGTTGAGTAAGTAGCCAAGCCTAATAACTGAAGCAAATAGCTCAAGTAAGTAGCTTAATTAAACCGCTAAGTGTAAAGTAACTGGGTTTGAAGCAAATAAACATCATAAGGATATGAGACCTCAAGCAATGATTGAACAAACTTTAAATCTAGTCACCACCAAAGACCATCAGCAAGTTGCCGTTTGGCGAATAATAGATGATGAAGTCTTTGATAAGAATCTGGGAGACCTTCCTAAATTTTGTGTAAGTATTTAATCTAAACGTCAGTTACACAGAATCTGGGATGGTCTCTTCAAGTCCTCACTAGCGCACCGATCATAGATAGAATATCTATGGTAAGTACATCATGAAGTACACTGTGGCTATCTCAGCAAGTTGAAACCTTAATACCATTAGCTCACAGCCAAAGATTCAAGTCCTCACTAGGGAACCGCGCATTCTGCGCATAAAGGTACATTATGGTAAATGGTTTTAGATAGAATGATTCGGTTTCATTGGATCCATTGGGGCATAGCCTGTTGATAAGTTATTAAGACAATTAGTTGTTACGAACAGGTTTGTACAATTGAGCCTTGAAACTTTATAATGCTCAATGAAATCAAAAGGTAAAATGTATTGTCCACGCAGTTCAACAAAAATCACCTTTTGAGATAAGTTTGTAGTCCAACTAAGGTTATTGAATGAAACAGTATCTAGATTTATGTCAACGTATAGTTGATGAGGGTGTATGGGTCGAGAATGAACGGACTGGAAAACGCTGCTTAACCGTTATTAATGCTGATTTAAACTACAATGTAGGAGCTAATGAGTTTCCCTTAGTAACTACTCGAAAGAGTTATTGGAAAGCAGCTATCGCAGAATTATTAGGGTATCTACGTGGTTATGATAGCGCAGCTCAGTTTCGAGCTATTGGATGTAATACATGGAACGCTAATGCCAATGAAAATGAAGCTTGGTTAGCTAATCCTTATCGTAAAGGTAAGGATGATATGGGCCGAGTTTATGGTGTACAGGGGCGCAGGTGGCGTAATTCAGTAGGAGAGGAGTTTGACCAGCTTCATAAGATCTATGATAACTTGCGAAACGGTATTGATGACCGAGGTGAAATTCTAACCTTCTACAATCCAGGTGAGTTTCATATGGGATGTTTACGTCCTTGTATGCATACTCATACATTTTCGTTGTTAGGTGGCAAGCTTTATTTGACTTCATCACAACGTTCATGTGATGTACCATTAGGTCAAAATTTTAATCAGATTCAAGTGTTTACCTTACTAGCTCTCATGGCTCAAATTACGGGCCACGAGGCCGGAAAAGCTTATCATAAGATCGTAAATGCACATATTTATGAAGATCAATTACAATTAATGCGTGACGTGCAATTAAAACGCGAACCTTATCCGGCACCTAAGCTTCATATTAACCCTGAAATTAAGTCTCTCGAAGATATTGAAACATGGGTAACATTGGATGATTTTAGAGTTGAAGGATACCAGTATCATGAGTCTATTGCCTATCCATTCTCAGTTTGATATCAGCATAAAGTGAAAGCTGAGAAAAGTGATAAATTTCTATTAGGCATAAAGTATCAGTATATGTGATTTATGCTATAGGGTATATGCTTATTAGCTAAGCTCTTGCTAGCTCTTAAGTACAAGGAAATTAAGTTTATACTTTTATAACAAAGGTGGTCTCGATAGATTAGTGCATCAGCTGGTTCGGTGTTGCATCTTTTAAAGCTAACATTTGTCTCAGTTTTTTAATCTCCTGTCTAGCTTCTAATAACGACCTTTTATCTGTATCAGATTGTTTTTTATAATAATCTCGTGACTCTTTCATTTTTTGTAACCGTTTATCTGAGTGTTGAGCGACTCTTTTTATATCTTGATATTCATTAAACCAGTAGATAACCTCATTTTGTGCTTGAATCATCTTTGCTTCAAGCACATTCTTAACATCAGCGTTATCTATAGCTTTTTTTTCTTTACGCGATTTCTCTTCAGCTTTTCTGATATCTTTGAGCTGATTTAGCTTTTGGACAGGCCAACCACGGTTTGTAATAGTATTTCGATGAATACCAGTCATCTTCGAAAGTTGCGCTATAGTGGGTTTTAGTTTTTTGTTATTTTGAAGATCTATTAAGGCAATATTTAGAGCAGAAGTTATTGCTTCATAGTCGTCATTATTTTTTTGATCATAAGCTTCATTACTCATAGTTCGATTGCCTCACCAAGATTTTCTAACACCATTTTTGCTTCGTTCATTGCTGATAGAATTTGCTCTCGATTGTCTGAATATTCTGGTTTATTGAGGTTGGTTTTATTTAACATGTAAACTTCACGCCATTTAGGAGCATGCTTGGTAGTTACAACGGCTTGTTTGCATCGAGCTGGGTTACAACGTAGTGAACCAATACATGGTAGGCTTGAGTCATACTCTTCTGCTCTACCACCATAGCAAAGCCCTTGTCCCATATAGACCATGGCAACCCCTTGATCTACCATAGCCTCATAAATCTCATCCTCTGTGTATCCTTCAGCCATATATCCACTAAACGTCTTGATCAGACCTTTTTTATGCTCACTCGCTTTACCACCATAATATGTACCATTTGGATTATGGGCAGTTTTAATAGCATCTAATTCAGCTGCTCGGCGCAGTGATTTCGTATCACCTTTTCGGTTGCCGTCTTTTGACAGCATCTCACCTATATCACCGTAGCCTAACGTAACTGACGAGGTAGCGCCAGTAGATGTGTACTTAGAGATGCTCTCTACAAAATGTTTCAATTGAAACGATATAAGAGGCAATCCAACTTCAGCCTTAAACAATTGATATGTTAATGTGTGTCTTAACATATATGGATTGAATTTTAGTTCTTTAGCAACTTTTTCGCCTAAGAGTTGGCTAATAAAGTTATTCATTTGATACACGATACCAGTACTAGTCATTGACTGGGGGGAGTTATCAGGTTTAACAGTATCTACATTAGAAATTAAGTAGGGCGACGCCTTAATTTTTGAGATATACGAAGCTGCTAATACTGCATCCTTAACAATTGGTATAGCTACCCATCTGTCGTCAAACAAACCTGTACTAACTTCATCTTTATGCTTTTTGACCGTACTTTCAATCAGCCAGACGGAGTCACTTTGAATTAAGCACGAACAATCCTGAACTCTTATTTCTGATAGTTCAGATGGTCTCATACCTGTATATTGACCCACTAAATACGCGCAGGCATACGCTACGAGGTTAAAGTATTCTCTAAGATTATTTAACTTATAACCGCGTTTTTTCAATGCGTTACGTAAAGTTAGTCCACCCATAACATTAGAATTTTTATTGAGCATCCAATTATAGGGTTCCACTATATTTGTAATGAAACTTGCAGAATAACCTTTAGTTCCTAGTCTCATAGCAATATAAGCATTTAAAATTTCGTGAGTTATTTTTTCTTTTTTTGCCCATGATAGATGGTTGCTTGTCTCAAATCTTTCGAAGGAGTTGGAGTCAGATATTTTTGCTGAAGCTCCTATAGCACTTAAAAAGTCAACTATGATAAAGGAAGCCATTTTCGAGAGAGATTCAAATACCAGATCTGGCAGCACTTGTTCTTTTTTCAAAGTATTAGTGTTAGCAAGTTTCTTCCATTTCAGGCTATTTAACTCTACATAAGCGATAGGCTTTTCAAATACATACTTAACAGAAGCTGGACTGCGTAGATATTTGAAAAATTTATCTAGCTCTATATTTTTTACACGATCGTAGTTTTCAGCAGCTTTGGAATACAGTTCAGGTGTTATATCGGAGAGTGTTCTGATTTTTTCCTGAACAAACTCATAGCCTAACTCATGAGATGCCTGTTTAAATATTTCATTAATAAACGTTAATCCATTTTCAAAAATTGTAATTAAAGAGTTTGCTTTTAAGACTTTTTTTGTTCGACTTTGGCCTTCCTTACTTTGAAGCTTGAAAATCGAATTGTTTAGCAAGGCCAACTCGAATATGATTTTTATTTCTATTAAAACGAATCTTGGGATATCTGTATACTTTGAAAAACTAATGCGGAGCTTTGCGCCCTGAACATTTCGTGCAGCATTAGGATAGTCGTCATTAAAGTCCCAAAAGTCGTCAGAAAACTTTGATAATTTCGATACAGGTTTGTCCATAAGGTACGTCACATACTCTATGTCATCTGTGTAATTATTTTGAAGGTGCTTCTTCTTTTGAACTGTAGCATGGTCTAGAGCATCTAAAACATATAAACGATGTTCTGCAAAACCTGTTAATACATTCAGCTTTTTTTCATAGTCCATTAGATTACTCCATCAACTAGTGTGGTCGTTTCAATGTATTCTGCTAAACGCCGTCCATTTTCTAATTCTTCTAAGGAAAAATTAGATAGTTCAGGTTCTGTAATACCTTTTATCAGTTCTAAATTCTCTGAAATAACATGCCCATAGGGTGTATCCATGACACGGGAGTGCTCTTTCAAAAGCGTATAGTCACGCTTCATTGCAAAAATTTCAGGCAGATTCTTAGCTGTAATAATGACATTGTCACAACCCAAACATTTGTTATATTGTGAGCATGGAGTACCAGGTATGTAGGATGAAAGATTTTTTACAAAATCTGGTGGGTCAAAAATATTTCTGCATTCAGCTAGAGGAGTATGAAAGGTTGTTACCAACTCATCATTTTTTTTGGACTCTATATCTTCTGGCACTTTCTCAACTTTTTTATCCAGAGTCGATTGATGTATCTCTTCTAATTCATCATTTATCTTCATTCTACTCATGGAGTTAAAATCTAGAGAATCTATATAACCGAGAGTTGTTTGGAGTGAGGAGTGACCCAACATGAGTTGAATTTCACGTACAGTTACGCCATTTCTAAGCATCTCACTAACAAATGTTGGTCTAAAGCGACTTATTGTAAGAGTTAGGGGATCTCCTGCATCATTTTTTAAATTATATTTCTTAACAAACCTGGACAAACTAGCTCCCAATGCTTCTGTATTTTTTTCTTTGTTTCCTAATAGTGGAGATACTCTGCCGTGCTTTTTTGTACTATTCGACTGATAGATAAACAACCTATCTTTAAAAGCATTATCTTCAATGTCTTGTCGAAAACTACTCGTCAATTGGACTAATTCTTCAAAAATAATTTTTATAGACTTAGCTTGAGATGACGTAAGCCATGTCAGTTCTGCATTAAAAAGATCGAGGTGGTATTCTTTATGACCATCAGACCTTTCTTTCCAATATCTAAGACAAGGCCGCGATGTTGCCGGATGGGAATCTACATAATCGTTTATATCAAGAGAAAGTAAAGGATTTGCATTTAAACCAGTAATTTGAGCAAGCCTTAAAACGTAAGGCGTTAGTGTATCCATATTTATCATTGGGGTAATGCCCCAGTCGTTGTATACCTCTATCAAACCCTTATCTGAATCATTAATAATTCTTAAGAAAGACTTCTCAATAGGTGATTTAGCTGTATTGTAATGAACTGGCTTACACATTAAGCGGTTTTCAAAGAGCCATCGCGCATTCTCTAGTGTCGAAAGGCCTCTAATGACTGAACCCTTTTCGTCCAAAGGATTGCTGCCTAAACCCGTTTTCTTATAAGGTTTGAGGGCTTTTCTAGATTCGCTCAATCCTTTTTCAATAGCCTCTAATATTCGAAGTCGCTCGTTCATTGTAAATGGCTTTTTAACATCTGTTTCTCTAGTTGTAGCAAATCCATTTATATTGAAAAAGCTATATTCTATATCGCGTACTTGAGTCAGCCGATTCAATGTTATACGGACTGAACTCAAAACTGTATTTGCATGATAACTTGATATTTCTTTATTTATTACCTTGTCCTCTAAATATTTCCGATATCTAGATAATAGGTATTCATCAAAAGTTGTTACGATTCTAAAGGGTTTATTTCCATACAGTTTAGATAAGAACTCTATAAATGAACTACTCGCAACTCTATAATTACTCTTGCCTGATTTTGAAGAGACAGTTTTGCTACTACAAGCAAACAGTTGCTCAACCTGAATAAACGGTTCTAATTTTGAAGGAGGGAAGAAGTCATCAGCTGCATTTAGCTCTCTTGCTGCGAGTCTATGAAAACGCTCTATCTGACTTTCACTATGATTTCTTCTATTGACATTCGCTTCGCTTGTTCTTTCAGCAACGCTTTTATAATTCGCATCAATAATTCCAATTTTTTCTAAGTCTTTGTGAATAAATTCCCAAGCATCTTTAACAACATTAAATTCTAAGGATCCTTTTTTTATAGGTAGTTGTTCTGGAGACATTTTTCCTATCGAAATTTTGTTGCCGAAAATAGGTAAAGTGTGCTTTTCCTCTACAGTTAGCTTTCTGTACCAATTCAAAAGTTTTCTAGTGTTTTCGATGCCAGCCGCTTCGTAGCTTTCACTTGGTATTACTAGAATACCTTCTTCGATCATCCTTTCAATTAAAGGAGTAGTAAGACCCCTATATTTTTGTGCAACAGAGTATGAAACACCTACAGCACTCTGAATATGCTTAACAGCTACACTGAAGCCTAAAGTATTATCCGCTTTACTAATTGGTATTTCCCATAGTGATTCTTTATCTCCAGCTGTTTTCGATACCCATTCTATAACAGCTGCTTCGGCGTCTTTAATCGGTTGTTTTTCTTCAACGTTCTTAAAGTCTGTACCTAAAGTTCCTGGCTCAGGAAAATCCTCATGAATCTCATCAATGGTTATTCCAATGTTTTTCATTTGATGTCCTTAATGCCAATTCTTAACTGTGTCTGTTCAGATAAGCGCTTCATTTTCTCAGCTTTGGTTAATGTATCACCATTCTCGTCACACATGCTCTTGTAGATATCTTGAGGGATATTAGGGTGTGTTGACATATATAGAATAATTGATAATCATAGTGTTATGACTAGATTAACCCTAAGTGATGCCCAGTGGGCAAAGATAGCACCGTATTGTGCAGGTAAAGAGACCGATGTTGGTAGAACAGCGGTAAATAATCGACTATTTATCGAAGCTGTTCTATGGATTGTCCGAACAGGTAGTCCGTGGCGAGACTTACCCCCTGAATTTGGTAACTGGAACAGTGTTTATAAGCGCTACCGTCGATGGGTAAAAAGCGATAGATTCAGCAAGCTATTTAATGCTCTGAATGACTCAGATTTAGAGTATGCCATGATTGATGGCACTATTGTTAAGGTACATCGTCATGGACAAGGCGCAAAAGGGGGGCTTGTCATCAGGCAATTGGCAAATCAAGAGGCGGTATGACCACTAAAATCATGGCAATGGTTGATGCATTAGGCAACCTTGTTGATTTTACTTTATTGAAAGGACAACAGCATGACATGGCTGGCGTTAAACCTTTAATTAAAGACAAAGAGTTTGGTGCATTGCTTGCTGATAGAGCCTTTGACACGGATTGGCTACTGCTAGACTTAGAAGAGCGTGGTAGCAAAGCGGTCATACCCCCTAAACGCTCTCGTTTAAAGCAACGAGATTTCGATAAAGAAATGTACAAGTGGCGTCACTTAATCGAGAACTTCTTCTGTAAGCTGAAAGATTTCAAGAAAATTGCCATGCGTGCTGAAAAAACGGATGAGTCGTTTGCTGCTAATATCTATTTAGCAGCGACGATTATCCATTTACGGTAATTGTCAACACACCCTAGTGTATATCTGTGTAGTACTAAGATGGTTGTGGCCTAAGCAATTCTGCACAATAGCAAGCCGATCTACATAGTTAGACCCTAAATCCTTTGACTGTAGTATTGAATAAGCGTTGCCATGCCGTAGCTTGTGGGGAGAAATCAGTCGATTGAGTCGACCGTGTTTGATTGCGCGTTTACTTATACGTTCAAGTAGCTTACTGATTGAATTTGGGGTGTAAGGAGTGCCTTCAGCATTAAGGAACGCTGGTGTTTCAGACGGCTTTAAATATTTACGAGCGTATTTTTTATACAAGGGAGATGCGTGGTATTTTTCCACACGTTTGATAGTTACTAAGCTAAGCAAAGTCCAGCGTGGCTTAATTTGATTACCACGGCCCTTACTTCCTTTAACTTTCAAAGATACATAGTCGGGATGAATAGGCAGGTCAGTATCGCGGGAAATATATTTTTCAGAATTAAGGCTAGTAATATCTTTAAAGTCTTGAAGAGTAACTCTAGGTAGTTCTGAACGACGTAAGCCAGAGTCGTATAAAAACTGGAGTAAAGCTCTTTCTCGTTCTGAATCAGTAAATTCAATCAATATGAAAAGGTCATCAAGTGTGCAAGAGCTAATCGGTGTGCGCTTTGGTGGTTTTGATAGCAAGCCATCGCTATATGGGTTATCTTGTCTAAGCTTATCACGGTCTTCTGTAGGGCTACAAAGGTATTCGATGAAGGCATGTATTGTCTCATCTCGACTTCTAACAGTAGATGAGTTCTTATGGTCTTCACGGATTAAAAATGTCAGGTATTCTTGAATTACGTATTTTGGAACTGTAATAAATACTTCATCAGATTCACTGTCATCATAATCTGGACGACTACGAATATAACTTAAGAAGTAGCTTAGGTTTCTACCATAAGTAACTGCTGATTTATAAGAGATTATTTGATGTTTGGTTCGATACGACAAATACTCAGAAACAAGAGGAAGGATCTTGCCATCATCATCAAATACTCCAACACCATTCACTGTTATGGTTTTGTTCAATGATAAATTTGGAATCTCATTGAGTAAACAAGACTTAGATAAATCTAACTTTGTATCAAAACAAACTTTAACATCCATAATAATCACTATCTCAATACATAGACTAAGTTATGTATTGCATTATATACGATCTATTACTCCGTATTGTGCATTATTGTTATGGGGGTATAATAGGAAAAGATCAGCCGAACGTTGATATAGCTGGCAGGAGAGTTTACCGTCTGCGACAAAAAACTGAAACAGCGTATGACACGGTGGTAGTGCCACTTGCTCTGCTTCGCCTGGATTCCAGCCTGATACAATCAAGCGGCGCGAGTTGGGGTTGGTCTTGATTTGCTCAACGACCTGTGCGATTTGATCGACACCATCATCGTTATAGCTGCCGTCCGAGCCTTTACTTGCACCATAGTTACGCCACTGATGGCCATATACGGGGCCTAAATCACCTGTAGGACGATTGAAACGTGCGGTTTGCTCCGCTGTTGCCCACTCATTCCAGATACGCACGCCATTGTCTTGCAAGTATTGAACGTGGGTGCTGCCACTCAAAAACCATAATAATTCATAAGCGATAGATTTGAAGTGAACTTTTTTGGTCGTCAATAATGGAAAACCTGCCGCTAAGTCAAAACGCAACTGCGCGCCAAAATGACTCAGCGTACCCGTACCCGTGCGATCGCCTTTTTCAGTACCGTTGTCTAAGACGTGGCGCAGCAAATCAAGATACGCTTGCTCGTTGTTACTTTGGGTGCCATTGCTCATAAAAGTGCTCTTTAATTACTGCTGACAGCGTCCACAGGTTAGGCTAGTAATCCATATAGACGCTGTCATTGTTAAAAGTATTGCTAGGGTAGGCGTTATGAGGCGTACCCTCTTATTTAAGTGATTAATCGTTTTATCGGTAAGGCGAGACCTTTAATAAGCGGCGTGCTTACCCCAATCGTAGATGCCACGCTTATAGGCGTAACCGATCAAGAATAGACCGATAATAATCATCGGCGTGCTCAATATTTGCCCTTTGGTCACCCAACCTAACAAAATAAATCCTTGGTCAACGTCTGGCTGACGGAAGAACTCAATGATGAAGCGGCTCAAGCCATAGCCCAACATAAAGACACCAGTTACTGCCATGCGCGGACGAGGTTTTGATGAGTACCACCAAAGGAATAAAAATAACAGCAGACCTTCAGCAAAGGCTTCATACAGTTGTGATGGGTGACGAGGCAATAAATACTGACCATTGACCTCAGTCATCACCTCTTGTAGCTCAGGATTGGCTTGCAGTTGCTGCATATCAAAGCCAGCCGCTTGAGGAAAGTAGGTGAGCCAATTGTAGCCACCATCAGAGACACGGCCCCATAACTCGCCATTGATATAGTTACCGATACGACCAAACAACAAGCCTGTCGGGACGCAAGGCACGATAAAATCGAGCACTTGAAACGGGGTCTTTTTATATTTGCGAGCAAAATACAGCATGCCCAGCATGACACCAATCAGGCCACCATGGAATGACATGCCGCCTTCCCAAACCTTGAAGAGGTAGGCAGGGTTTTGTAGCAACTCACCAAATTGATAAAACAATACGTAACCGACACGACCACCCAATATGACGCCTAGTGCGCCCAAGAACACGAGATCTGAGACCATATCTGTCGTCCAGCCCTCACGCTTGGTGCTGCGATACCATGCCAGACCGTAAGCGGCAGCAAACGCCAGTAAATACATCAGCCCATACCAGTGGACTTCGACAGGCCCAAGTGCCAAGGCGACAGGATCGTACTGAGGATGAATCATCATAAGGGTGTCATAATATTGATAATAAAGTGCTGACTATAATAGCAAATTTCGTGCGCCCAGCATACATAATTGCTATGACGCCAGTCAGGGGGTGCTAGGAGGTTGGCTATCGGTTTTGAGTGTCGTTGATAGATTGATAGGCTAGGGATGTAAGAAATAAAGAGTGATAGATCTCAGATATAGTCACAGTAATAGAAGAAAGTTTTGAGGTGACAATAGACGCTCTTGATAGCGGACAGTCTAAGAAGAGTATGACGTCCTTGGCACATAAAAGATGTCCACTACCAAGTAAATATAATTAAAACAGTTAGATAGCCACCAGTTCTTGTACTTTGTTTTCGATCATCGTATCGCCTGCACCTTGAGACACGACCTTACCGCGTGATAATACGGTGTAGTTGTCAGCAAGCTCTTCAGCAAATTCATAAAACTGTTCGACCAGTACAATGGCCATGTCACCTTTGTCAGCTAAGTCCCGAAGCACACGGCCGATATCTTTAATGATAGACGGCTGTATACCTTCGGTTGGCTCATCCAAAATCAGTACTGATGGCTCGGAGGCGAGCGCGCGAGCAATGGCAAGCTGCTGCTGCTGACCGCCAGACAAATCACCACCGCGGCGATGTTTCATCTCATCAAGCACTGGAAAAATATCATATAAATGCTTGGGTACTTGCTTGGCTTTACTGCGTGAAAACTTTGCCATACCAATCAAGATATTTTCTTCTACCGTTAGTGTCGAGAATATATCGCGACCTTGCGGCACATAAGCCAAACCTGCTTGCACGCGCTGCTCGGGGGAGAGTTTGCTGATGTCTTGGTCGTTGAGCAAAATTTGCCCTGATTTGATTGGCAATATCCCCATCAGGCATTTGAGTAAGGTGGTCTTGCCCACGCCATTACGGCCAAGTACGACACTGCATGCGCCTACGGGTGCTGTAAACGAGACATCTCGTAAAATATGACTGCCGCCATAATATTGATTGATGCCATTGACTTGTAACATGACGGTCTCCTAATCTTTCAATGATTTTTAATATTTGCATGGTTTAGCGGCTTATTGGCTAACGATGTATTGAATTATTGTCCAACTATCGACCCAGATAGGACTCAATCACCGCTTCATTGGCTTGTACTTCCGCCAAGGTACCTTCGGCCAATATCGCCCCTTGGGCCAGTACGGTGACTTTTTCACTAATCGCATCGATAAAGGTCATGTCATGCTCGACCACCACTAAGGTATGGTTCTTTTTTAGGCGCAGGCACAGCTCGGCAGTATGTTCAGTTTCGGCGTCGGTCATACCGGCTACTGGCTCATCAAGCAAGATCAGTTTGGGACTCTGCATCAGTAACATACCAATCTCTAGCCATTGTTTTTGACCATGAGAGAGCAGCCCAGCTGGCTTGTTGATTTTGTCAGTCAGGCGAATCTGCTGTAGGGTGGCATCGAGGGTGTCGCGAGTATCGGCATCGAGTTTATTGAACAAGCTTTTGACCACGCGCTTGTCTTTTGGCGCGGCAAGTAGCAAATTGTCTATCACCGTAAAATTCTCAAAGACAGTGGGTTTTTGAAATTTACGACCGATACCTGCTTCAGCGATTTCTTCGGTAGATAGGCTGGCAAGATTATGCGTCTGACCAAAAAACACGCTGCCTTCGGTAGGTCGAGTTTTACCAGTGATGACATCCATCAGGGTGGTTTTACCCGCGCCATTAGGGCCGATAATACAGCGCAGCTCACCTTCCTCAATATAGAGCGACAGATTGTTAAGTGCGCGAAACGAATCAAACCAAACGCTCACATCTTCTAGATATAGCGCAATACCATGGCTAAAATCGACGCCTGCTGGCTTTGGATGGCTGCGGCCAGAGCCACCATGAGTACGCCCATACTCATTGGTTGGCTGCTCGGACGTTGTTGATTTATCAGTTAGCATTACTCTTTCTCCTTTTTAAAGCGGTCGAACAAGCCCATAATGCCATTGGGTAAAAACAACGTGACCACAACGAATAGCCCGCCCAATATCAATAGCCAAAACTCAGGGTAGGCAACCGTAAAGTAGGTTTTTACCGCGTTCACCACACCCGTTCCCAAAATCGCGCCAATTAAGCTGCCTCGACCACCAGTCGCGACCCAGACTGCCATCTCAATTGAGTTAACAGGATTCATCTCACTCGGGTTAATAATGCCAACTTGCGGTACGTATAGCGCACCTGCGATACCAGCAATGACGGCGGACAACACCCAAGCAGAGAGCTTGTACCATAGCGTGCGATAGCCTAAATACTGCAAGCGGTTCTCGCTATCGCGAATCGCGCCCAGTACGCGTCCATAAGGCTGGTTTATTAAATAACGCAGTCCCATGTAAGATACGAGGAGCGCCAAGGCAGTGACAAAACACAGCACCGCACGGGTTGAGGCAGCAGTAATGTCATAGCCGAGAAGGGTGGTAAAACCGGTAAAGCCATTGTTACCGCCGAAGCCTGTTTCGTTACGGAAGAATAGCAGGGCGGCGGCATAGACCATGGCCTGAGTGATGATAGAAAAATAAACACCTTTGATTTTTGAGCGGAAAGCAAAAAAACCAAAGATAAAGGCAATCACACCTGGCACTAAAACCACTAATGCCATTGCCCACCAAAAATGCTGCGTGCCGGCCCAGTACCATGGCATCTCAGTCCAGCTCAAGAAACGCATAAAGTCAGGCAGGCCATCGCCAGCAGTCTCACGCGTTAAGTACATGCCAAACGCATAACCACCCAGCGCAAAATATAAGCCATGCCCTAAACTCAAAATACCAGCGTAGCCCCAGACTAGATCTAGTGCCAATGCCACCATTGCCAGTGCCATGATTTTGCCAATCAGGGTAATCCAGTAGGCGGATAGGTGAAAGGGTGACGTCTCTGGCATTAGATGCAACCAAGGGAGTATCAATAGCACCGCAAAGCACAAACCGATTAAAATGGCGCTACGCCGTGTGTCAGACAGTAATTTGGTCAGTATCATAAGAGTCTCCTTATTCGACAAAGCGGCCTTTGAGGGCAAATAAACCTTGTGGCCGCTTCTGAATAAACAGAATCACAAGAACCAACAACACAATCTTGGCCAATACTGCACCAATGCCAATCTCAAGCACCGTACCACTAACGCCAAGTCCCAAGGCGGCCAATACCGCGCCCCATACTTGTCCAACCCCGCCAACGACGACGACCAAAAACGTATCAATAATATACGTCTGACCCAGATCAGGGCCGACGTTGCCCACTTGCGCCAGCGCGCAACCAGCCATACCAGCCAGTCCAGAGCCCAAACCAAATGCCATCATATCGATGCGCGCAGAAGGGATACCGACGGCACGTGCCATTTGACGGTTTTGAGTGACCGCGCGTATAAATAATCCAAAGCGAGTCTTATTGAGCAAGTACACCAGTAGCGCCACGACAATGACGGTAAACACGATGATGGCGATGCGGTTGTAAGGGAGTACAAGGCTGGATGACACTTGATACGCGCCACTGAGCCACGCCACATTACTGACTTCAACGTTTTGCGCGCCAAAAATCATCCGTACCAACTGCATCAGAATGAGACTCACGCCAAAGGTTGCCAATAGCGTCTCCAGCTCACGACCATATAGCGGACGAATGACAATGCGCTCAATAATCATACCGATGATGGCACTGACCAAAAATGCCGCTGGAATAGCAGCAAGCAAATACCAGCCCGCCATATTCGGCAGATAAGTTTGAAATGCGTTTTGCACCATATAAGTGGTATACGCGCCAATCATAATCAGCTCACCATGCGCCATATTAATCACGCCAAGCAAACCAAAAGTAATCGCAAGGCCAAGCGCCGCCAGCAGTAAAATACTGGCCGTACTCATCCCAGTGAAAATATGACCTGTCCATGTGCTTATCTGGATACGGCGTGCCACGCTGTCTCTGGCATCAGTGAGAGCCGCTTCAAGCGTCGGATCTAAGTTGTCAGATGCAAGGGCAGACTCAATATCAACCAATACCTGCGGGCTGTCGCTATCAGCGAGTAGATTGACCGCTGCAATCTGAGTGGGCAAATCGCCATTTTTGAAATCAATACGCGCCTGTAGTGCCGATAGTGCTTTTTGAACGTTGGCATTGTCTTCGTTTGCGGCGGCTGTTGTGATAATGGCTGGATCGACTTGGTCAATATTATCAGCCAAAATATCCACAGCTTGCAGGCGCTGTGCTGGCTTGTCAGACTCCAGTTTTACCTTGGCTTGTCCAAAAATAAGCGCGGATCGTAAGGCATTGGTCAGGGTGATTTGTGATAGATCACTTGGCCAATCGGTCGTTTCTTTTTTGTCAGGATACGTAAATAGCTGATCCTCTGCGTTGAGTAAATAAGTCTGTCCGCCGTTGCCTTGATACAGCTCATCATTGGCAATCAACTCAACAAAACTGTCCAAACTCTCAATTGACCCTGGCCAATCACTTAACATGGCTTGGCGCTTACTAAAATCGCCCGCCACAAACTGTTGAATGGTATCGCCTGATGCGGCAGTTGAGGCTTGTGTAGGCGTGGTCAATGATTGCTCATTATTGGTGCGTAGCGTGTCATTGCCATCGGTCATCGACTCTGAGGTGACAATGGCGATATTTGCCGATTGGGAGTCGTTATCAGCATGGGCAGTGGCGGTTATGAATAATGCAATCAATGCAAGTAACCGTAGCGGCGCATAGATGGAAAAACGAGCCGTGTGCCGCATGACTTCACTAACTGATGCTTTTGGACTATTACCCTGTTCGGATGATATTTGCCCTGCAAACGGGCGTAAAGTATGGCGCTGCATGTGCGGCTCCCTGTTTTTACAGACAACAAACCCTTAGCCTCTGCTGCTTAGCGGACTAAGCAGCAGAAGTGATAATAAGGTTTTGAGGTGTTTGAAAGTTTTGAAAATAAATGTTGAAAATCAATGGGGAGAGTAGGCATTGGCTTATTTATTTCGTTTATCCATCTACCGACTATCCATGCATTTTTCAATACAACTTTATTTAGGAGACTGTTTATTTAGGAATATATTCGCTCCATGGCTGCGCTTGGATGACTTCTGGAGTTTTGTAGATAATGTCGAACTGACCATCCGTACGAATTTGTCCAATCATTACAGGCTTCCATAAATGATGATTTTCGTCATCCATCTTTAGGGTGTAGCCAGAAGGCGCATCAAAGGTTTGTCCCGCCATACTAATACGCACTTTATCGACGTTGGTGGTGCCTGCTTTTTCAACGGCTTGTTTCCACATATTGATACCCACATAGGTGGCCTCCATGGGATCATTGGTCACAACTTTGTCAGCATTTGGCAGTTTTTTGTCCAGCGCGTATTGCTTATAGCGTTTGGTAAAATCGCTATTGGTTGGGTTTTTGATCGACATAAAGTAGTTCCATGCCGCCAAGTGTCCTTGTAGCAAGTTGGTATCGATACCGCGCAGCTCTTCTTCACCGACTGAGAACGCCATGACGGGAATATCTGAGGCTTTGATACCTTGGTTGGCAAGTTCACGATAGAACGGCACGTTTGAGTCGCCATTGATGGTAGAGATCACCGCAGTCTTTTTGCCCGTTGAGAATTTCTTAATATTAGAGACGATGGTTTGATAGTTGCTAAAACCAAATGGCGTGTACTCTTCCATGATGTCTTCATCAGCCACGCCTTTTGATTTCAAAAATGCCTTTAGAATCTGGTTGGTGGTTCGTGGATAGACGTAATCGGTACCCAGTAGTACAAAGCGCTCTGCACCGCCGCCTTCTTCACTCATCAAATACTCAACCGCTGGAATGGCTTGCTGATTTGGCGCTGCGCCAGTATAAAAGATATTTTCTGATTGTTCTTGGCCTTCGTACTGCACTGGATAAAACATCAAGCCGTTCAACTCTTCAACCACTGGCAATACTGACTTACGCGATACCGAGGTCCAACCACCAAAAATCACATCGACTTTATCTTGAGTGAGCAGCTGACGCGCTTTCTCAGCAAACAACGGCCAATCAGAGGCAGGGTCGACGACTACTGGCTCTAATTGCTTACCGAGCACGCCGCCATTGGCGTTGATTTCGTCAATGGTCATGAGTGCAGTGTCTTTTAGCGAAGTTTCAGAAATGGCCATGGTGCCAGATAGCGAGTGCAAGATGCCTACTTTGATCGTATCGCCATCAGCGGCAGGAGTGGTCGTTGTCTCTGTCGTGGTTTCAGTCGTTGTCTCTGTCGATGCCGCAGTTTCGGCAGGCTTTTGACAGCCAGCGAGGCTCAGACTACCAACGACGGCAATTGCTAGTAACGAAAAGCGTGATTTGATTTTGCCGTGTAGGTGAGCGTCAACAACCTGAGGGTTGGCTAAAGTTGGTAATGAAAACATGGACATCTCCTAAATAGACACAAAAGGTAAAGTACTGCTCCTGAACAGTTATTAAGCGTTCAAGTTCCGTGCCAAGTCAAAAATGCCAATAATCGCGTAATAATTGAGCAATAAACAAATATTGTCTATTATTTTCGTTAATTTAGTGCACGATTGTTAATAAACCGCACCATAACGGGGAAGGAGATAAAAAATTGGTGCAATGTAAAAACAAAGTCACGACATAGCGAAGATCTGATATAAGTACACAGGTTGCTAAAAGCACTTATTGCTAAAAATCTGCAAAACGGCTACGGTAATGCCTATAGAATAGACATTATTTCACATACGTATCTCATAAATGGATTACGCTGACGCCATGATCGATTTCACTTCTAAGGAAAGATATATGAACGCATACCGAACACAGTGGTCTGGCCTAACGGCTCATGCTCGCACCTCATCACGGCGCTCGCAACGATCGCGCCTTATGGTTTTGCCACTTGTGCTTGGTGGCAGTACGGTATTAGGGTTACCCGTCGCCCAAGCGGCAACGAGTAGTATCGAGCAAGTGACGGTTTATCAAGGCTTGGCAAGCGTCACACGAGCACTGCCCATTACTGGTAGCGGTGAGCAAACTGTGATATTTTCTTGCCTGTCACCTTATATGGATAAAGACAGTCTCAGCGTACAGGCGGTGGGTAATGTCAATATTGGTGAAATCAGTATTGAAGAGTTAACAGGAGAGCAAGCAATCCAATGCCAATATCAGGGTGACGCCAAGGTACAAACACAGCAAAATACCTTGGCTAGCATTAATGCGGAATTAGAAGCGGCGCGCTTAGCAAAAGCCTACTTGCAAAATTTGGCCACAGTTACGCAACTCAACACCGAAGGGACTATCGCCAACAACACACGCGATATAGAGACTCAAGCGGTAAGCCTTAACCAAAAGATTTTGGACATTCAGCAGCGCCAAGCACGCGCCCAAGACGCACTGAATCAGCTCATGGCAGGCAGTGCCACATCAACCTCCAATAATGTAACACAGGTGAGTGTACGTACTGCTAGTCGCTCGCCAAGTAGCATTAAATTGCATTATCAGGTACAAGGCGCAGGCTGGGAGCCCACCTATCAGGCGCGTCTCAACACCAATAGCGAGCAGCTAAATATCACTGCCTCTGCGATTATTGCCCAGCAAACGGGCGAGAACTGGACAAACGTCCCTGTGACTCTTAGTACTGCTAACCCTAACCAAAGTGCGACAGGGAGACTGCCTCATGTGCCGCGCCTATCACTTTATGAAGAAAACCAAAATGTTGTGTATGCAATACCTATGTCGGATAACACGCCTGTCGTAGTATCTGCCAGAGAGGGTTATAGCGATGATTCTAGAGCACCAAATATGGCACCACTGCCGAACTTTACGGTCAGTAGCCAAAACAAAAACGGTATCATTGAGTATCGCTTGCCGCAGCGAGTGACGATACCCAGCGGTGGCAGGCGAGTGCGCACTGTCATTGGTGAGCAATCTGGCAGCAGTAAGCTGTGGGTTCGCAGTACCCCAAGCGTCGAGACGGCGGCCTATTGGTACGCATCAGCGCCGTTCTTGACGCCAGATTGGGTAGATGGCTCATTACAGCTATACCGTGATGACAATTATGTTGGACAATCGCGCTATAACTATCAGATGTTAAAAGAGCAGGGGATTGGTTTTGGTCGTGATCCAAGCATGATGGTCAAAGCGCTGATCAATGAAGACAAGCAAGGTGAAAAGGGCGTGCTCAACCGTACACAAACCTTAACAACGACTAAGGCCTATCAATTTACCAATCAGCATAACCGCACTGTGCGCTTGCAAGTATTGGGTAGCGAGCCTATTAGCCGTGATGACAGTCTCAAAGTCGCAGTCACCCACACGCCGCCTGTCACGGAGCGTAATTGGAATGACAATCAAGGCATGGTAGCGTGGGAGTTTAACGTGCCAAGTAAGCAGTCACAGGTGATACGTACAACATCCCAAATCAGTTACCCTGCCAATAAGATATTGAGTGGTGATCGATAAATGAGGCCTGCTCAGCAAGTCAGTTTTAAGTGATGATTTTTGTTCTTACCAAAAATCTCGCGCCCAACAAACGATTATAAAAGGAATACTATGTGTATTGTCGCCATTGCTTGGCAGTTGTTTGACGAGCTGCCATTAGTGCTATTGTCTAATCGCGATGAGTTTTTGCAGCGTCCGACAGAGCCGCTGCATCAATGGTCTGATCAGGATATCTATGCAGGGCGTGATAAGCAAAGTGGCGGTACGTGGTTGGGTATTCATCAGCAAGCGTCACAAACGCAAAGTTCGGAATATTATGAACAAAATGGACGTTGGGCGGCCGTATTGAATTTTCGCGATGGTGTGCAGGCAAGTTTAGACGAACGTTCGCGCGGTGAGTTGGTCACGCGTTTTTTGACCAGTACGCTCAGTCCGATGGCATTTGCACGGCAGATTGAATTACAAGCTTATGCGGGCTTTAATCTGATTGTCGGTGATGCTATCCAAGCAGTCATTGTCAATAACCGCGGTCATGTCCCCACGCCGCTACATGCAGGACTGCATGTGCTTTCTAACGGTCAGCCAGAGGACAGTTGGTTTAAGACTGAGCGGTTGCGTGGTCGTTTGCGCCAAGAGGTATTGCCCTTGATTGCTGAGAACAGCGCGGCTAGCTACTGGCAAGCAGCTGCATTCAATGTGTTGTCAGATAATACCAAGGCACCAGCCGATCAGTTGCCAGATACAGGGATGAGTACTGAGCTTGAGCAGACCCTATCCTCTGTCTATATTGAGCCTGTGAGCTTTGGCAACGCTGACATCAGCAAGCCTACTTATGGCACACGAACCCAGAGTATTTTAACCTTGAGGCAAGAGAAGGGAAAAGGTGCAGAGCTCACCGCTTACATTGTCAGTCGAGAGTATCCGCATTCAATTGATAGTGAGTAAAAGTCATCACTCATTTTCAGCTGTATCTATACTTCATTTCACGTGAATTTATCAGTAGTTTTTAAAGCCATAAAGTAATTGTGGGTTTTGCTTTAAACTGTCACCTTTATGGCCTACACTCATTGAGTAGGGTATCAAACTCTATTATGTCCAAATAAGGGTTAAAACAAGGAGTGTGGCATGAGTATGATGAAATCACTAATATTTGTTGAGCCAGGTAAGATCGAAATCACTGATAAGAAGATACCCGATGTTGGGCCAAATGATGCTTTGCTAAAAATCACCACAACGACCATTTGCGGTACTGATATTCATATCCTTAAGGGTGAATATCCTGTTGCTAAAGGGCTGACTATTGGTCATGAGCCAGTGGGCATTATCGAAAAACTAGGTAGTGCAGTGATGGGTTATGAAGAAGGTCAACGAGTCATCGCTGGTGCGATTTGTCCAAGTTTTACTTCTTATGCCAGTCAAGATGGTTTCCCTTCACAAGATGGTGGTTATATTGGGCCAGATGGTACCTGTGCTTGTCATGGCTATAAAGCGACTGGTGGTTGGCGCTTTGGTAATATCATCGATGGCACGCAAGCCGAATACGTGTTGGTACCTGATGCGCAGGCTAACCTAGCACCTGTACCTGATGGTCTGACCGATGAGCAAGTTTTGATGTGCCCAGACATTATGTCAACAGGCTTTAAAGGTGCTGAAAATGCCAATATAAAAATCGGTGATATCGTTGCGATATTTGCGCAAGGACCAATTGGCTTGTGCGCGACCGCTGGCGCAAAGCTTAGAGGTGCATCAACGATCATCGCTATCGATGGCAATAACGAGCGCTTAGCTATGGCCAAAAAGCTGGGAGCAGATATCACTCTCAATTTTAACGAAGTCGATGTCATTGATGAGATTATGAAAATCACTGGTGGTCGCGGTGTTGATAGTAGTATTGAGGCGCTAGGCTTACAATCTACATTTGAGCAATGTCTCAAAGTATTGAAACCAGGTGGCACACTCTCAAGCCTTGGCGTATATTCCGAAGATTTAAAAATCCCGATGGCATATTTTGCGGCTGGTCTTGGTGATCACACGATCCGTACCGCCTTATGTCCAGGTGGTAAAGAGCGTATGCGTCGTCTATTGAATGTGGTTGAGTCAGGGCGTGTCGATTTATCAGCAATGGTCACGCATACCTACGCACTAGACGATATTGTAGAAGCTTATGACTTATTTATGCATCAACGTGATGGCGTATTAAAAATTGCTATCAAACCCTAGAATACGCTTTAGCCTTACTCATATTTAATAAAAAAAGCCTGTATCACTGGATACAGGCTTTTCATCATTTATATAAAAAGGTAAAAGGACATTTCAGAAATTAAGACTGGATCAAATGATTGTTTTGCTCAGGAATGATCAGTTCTTGCTTTAAGGGAAGTTCTCGTACCAATTCTTGTAAGGCGCGACGATAAACGCCTCGTTTAAAGTGAATCACTTGTCCGAGTGGATACCAGTAGCTGACCCATTGCCAATGGTCAAATTCAGGTTTCCCTTCATCAAAGCGGATATGTTGGGTATTTGGCTCATCTAAGCGTAGCAAAAACCATTTTTGTTTTTGCCCAATACATAAGGGGTGCTGGCCATGACGTACATAGCGTTTTGGCAGACGATAGCGCAGCCAGTCTTGGGTGACTGCTAATAAGTCCACATGACGCGGATGTAAACCGACCTCTTCCCAGAGCTCGCGATACATTGCATCCATCGGCGTCTCCCCGCGGTCGATACCACCTTGCGGAAACTGCCAAGCGTTGTGACCAATACGTTTTGCCCACAGAACCTGCCCTTGTGTATTTGCCAAGATGATGCCGACATTGGCGCGAAAGCCGTCTGCATCTATCATGACTAAACCTTTTAATTTGTTTAAAAATAGCTCGTTTTGAATTAAAACCATGATAGCAATCGTAATTATTATAAGGTGATTGTTATCGATATCAGCTCAAAACAAGATTCATTACCGTTATTAAACCAAGAAACAAGCAAAATGTGTAACAGTATTTTGCTATAAAATGTTTCACGAGTTTTACCTTTTAAAATCAACTATTTATAAACAGACTTTTGTAGGTTTTTCAAATAGAAATTTAATAAATATCGATGCGAGTAATGATAGCTGCATAGTGCTCAAATCATTTATTAAAGAAGAGGGTAAAACCAAGAAATTGTTTTCTCACGACACCATAGCCAAACAATGGCTTTATAAAATCTTGCTTTGGCTTATGCTACACTAGCCAAGTTATATACATTTCAAACAATAAAAATAGGCGATATGCCAATTAAAGTAAGGAACATTCACAATGTCAGAATCAAAAGCAAGCGTCACATGGCAAGAGAACAAAGCCTTTATGGGTGTGTCACCGTCAGGACACAATGTACAAATCGATGCAGATAAAGAAAAAGGCGCCAGTCCAATGGAGCTCGTTCTATTGGGTTTGGGTGGTTGTGCCAGCTATGATGTGGTGTCAATTCTCCAAAAATCTCGTCAAGACGTCACCGATGTACGTTGTGAGTTGACTGCGCAGCGTGCCGAGACAACACCAGCCGTGTATACCGATATTCACCTGCATTTTGTGGTCACTGGTCAAGACATTAAAGATAAACAGGTCGAAAAAGCCATTCATTTATCCGCAGAAAAATACTGCTCAGCCAGTCGCATGCTGGTCGCGGGTGGGGTTAATATCACCCATGATTTTGAAGTGATTGCAGGCTAAGGACTTATATAATGATCAGTGCATTTTTTGACTTGGTTTCTGATAAAGTTGCGTCTGCCATTTGGGCGATGGTGGTAGCGAGCTTACTGCCATGGGCTGTATCAATAATTGCAAAAGTATCTGGCGGCTTTAGGGTCAGAAATAATGCACATCCTCGCGATTTTTTTAAAAATGCAACAGGGATGGCGGCACGCGCTGATGCCGCACAAAAAAACAGCTATGAGACTTTGCCGGTATTTTTGGCGGCAGTGCTAGTGGCTATGCTGTTCTTTGTGCCACAATCGATTATCAATGTATTGGCTTGGCTCTATGTGATCATACGGATTGGTTATTGCACCGCGTACATCACCAACTTGTCGACGTTTCGCTCTATCCTTTGGGTGTTATCAATGGCATGCTGTCTGATGCTGTTTTATCTGGCAATACGAGTGAGTGTATAGCGCTACCCATCCATACTTATCAAATACATCAGATCAGAATAGGTGATTATTCTTGTACACTCGCTTGTAGTGCGCTGATAATCACCGCTTTGTTTTTCTCTCGTTTGATACCCTCCCACACTATTTGCGCCTCAGCATAGCCTTTGGTGAGCATACCTAGCCACTGTTTATAGCGCCCAACCAATACCACATCGTTCTTTGCTGCACCTTCCAAAAACCGAATCTGATGGGCGATCAAGTCTTGCCATAACAAGGTTGCTGTATTCTCTACGCTGTCAGTACTGTTTTCAGTGTCATTATCAACTTGTGCAACCAAATCAGGTCGTGTCACTGCGCCGCGACCTAACATGAGATGTGGCGTTCCTGCCTGAGTCATACAGTCATTTGCTTGCGCTGCTGTCCATATTTCGCCATTGGCAATCACAGGAATATCGAGCGCATTAAAGCTCTGGATTTTGTCCCAATAAGCAGGCGGCTTATAACCTTGGGTTTTGGTGCGTGCATGAATGGTTAGCCAATCCGCGCCACTTGCAACAATTGCGCCGCGAATATCATCCATCTGTGAGGTGTCGGTATAGCCCAAGCGAATCTTGGCAGAGACAGGAATATGCGCGGGCACAGCCTGACGTACCGCACTGATAATCTGATACATGGTTTCAGGCTCATCGAGCAGCACCGAGCCGCCGCGATGGCTATTGACGGTTTTGGCAGGGCAACCAAAATTGATATCAATCGCAGGTGCGCCAAGCTCGGCAGCATAAGTGGCATTTTCTGCCATGAGCTGCGCCTCACTACCCAAAAGCTGCACATGAATGGGCGTACCAGAAGCCGTTTTGGCATCGTCATTCAGCTCAGGCACGTATTTATAAAACACGTGCGCAGGCAAGACATGCTGGGTGATACGAATAAACTCACTGACTGACCAATCATAAGGCCGGCCCAAGTCAGACGCAATTTGCGTTAAGATTTGGCGCATCAAAGGATCGGTTAGGCCTTCCATGGGGGCGAGGAGGCGGACGGGATTGACGAAGAATTTATTTGAAAAGGACATTGATTTCATAGGATGTGATATAAAAATGTATGATAACTTATTCGCATTGGTTTTAAATCTTTAATTTCGAGGATAAAAAAATGTTACCAAGAAAAATCTTAGTGAGAAGAGAGGAGGATTATCATACTCATTACGTAGGAAAATATGGGAATGATCTCACTTTTATCGGTTTTAATTTTTTTGGCGGATTATCTCAAACAAGACCTCTAGCCGTTTTACATCTACTTGATAGCAGTGGTTCTTTAACAAGTTCAGAGATATGGGAAAAAGAAAAAATAGGGGATGCTGAGTTAGAGTTAAAAAAGGCAATTAAGCATTTAGATAATGCAAGATATTGTGATGTTGAAACAACAACATTTAATGTGGTACTAAATGGCTTGACCTTTGGTTTTATCGCTAGAGAAGACTCAGCATGCATTGAGTATCAACCGTATGGCTTAGCATTTTTTCCTCCTTGGGAAGGCTACTACGATACTTAAGTCATAGCTGAAAGGCTGGGTTTTTCATCCAGCCTTTCTATTCTGAAAAGTCTTGAAATTGGATGAAAAACACGAGCTTACGGAACTAAGTTTAAACGTCGTAAAATACGATACAACCTTAAGACCCAAAAATCACCTTTTTCCCCGTCTGTAAGCCAGAGATCAAGTCTTTAATATTATGAATATCCAAATTGCTTTGCGCACGCGTGCAAGCAACATAGAGCAGGCGCAATTCTTCTGGACTTATCTTGACCGCATTGGTCGTCACATCGTAGTAAAAATCATCATCTAGTTGTACTTTGCCCCATTCAAGCCCCTTGGCTTTATGCGCGGTAGAGATAACGTAATCCGCATTTTCTATACTGGTGAGACTGTTGACCGCTTGGCTTAACACATTAGTCCCATGGTCATCGACCAGTTTGACCAATGTTTTGAGATCGCTACCCTCGTTGGTTTCAGCATACTCTTGTACATCACCCCAATTATAAAAATAAGCCAGCTCGGGTACGCCGTAAGCTGATTTACCATTTTTTAAGTTTTCCGCCGCCTGACAGAATTTGAGCATACGGTCGGTATCGGCTTGTAGCGCAACGCGATGCCCGTGCTTTAGTCCTGTCAATAATTGCGACATCGCAGCGGCATTGGTACGGCATAAAATGGCGTCCTTTTTACTGTGTACCATACCTTTATCAGTAGAAGACTGTTTGTTTGGATTGCCCTTTAACGGCACGTCTTCTTGCAGTGCTTTTAGTAAGGTATTTGCCACTTCTGCAATCGGCTCACCAAAGCGAAAAGACTGCGTCAATAAGGTTTGCGGCAATGGCAGTTTTTTCATCGCATTGACCGCGCCGCGCCATTCATAAATCTGCTGATGCGCATCGCCCACATAGATAACTTGTCTCGACTGCTGGGTCAAGATACCCATCATCAATGGATCAGCATCTTGCGCTTCGTCAAATAAAATAAAGTCCGCAGGAATACTCGGCTTAGACAATGCCCAAAGCTTAAGATAAATATCATGCCCAATGCCCGCAGGATGACGCGCATCGATCGACTGTAGCCAGCGCTGTTCAACGGCAGGGTAGAGCATCTCGCGTAGCTGCTCCGCGTCTGAGTCATCGAGCCAACTTGGGAACAGTATGTGCCTTGGTGCAGGATAGCTGGCATGCGTACTACAGAAGTTACTTACCGCATCACTGACGAACCGAGACAATCGTGCGGGTGTCAGCGTAATGTATTTATTAACCCCATCCATTTGCCGGCGGACTTGTACAGGCTGCAAGCCCAAATCATCCCCGAGACGCTTAGGTGAAAATCGTGGCAAAGATAGCTTGGCGGTAATATCACGAGCGACATGGCGATAGGCCAGTGAGTGAAAAGTACGACACTCGACGTGGGGTGGAAACTTTGAACGAGCATCATTGGCAATCGCTTTGTTAAAAGCCAGATACAGTCCGCGACCCCGTAAACGCTCACCGATTAGCTTGAGTGTCGTGGTCTTACCAGCGCCTGCATACGCCACCACTTTAAATGATTTGTGATCCATCGCCATATTCAGCGCGGCGAGCTGCTCATCAGTGGGATCGCTCATATAAGCTGGCATCGATGCGGACATAATAAAGCTACCTAAATACAAGAAGTGATTAAAAACACAAGGGGCAAAAAAAGCCACTGGATAAACAATGGCTTATAGATGGCGGTACTCAATCGTAACAATAAGCACTAAGCTTACGCGTGGGGCAAGAAGAAAACAAGATAAGTCAGACGGGTAAATGCTTTATTCTTTGACTGTTGATATTAGATCAGTGCTAGGTTCTTCTTTGATCAAAATTTTTGCCAAAAATAACCCCAGCTCAAACAGTAACCACATCGGGATTGCCAGCATCAGCATGGATACCCCGTCAGGCGGCGTGACCACGGCAGCCACAGCAAAACAGCCGACAATGATATAACGACGCTTTTCTTCTAGACTCTGAATGGAGACAATACCGGCCAATATCAATAGCAAGGTCACAACTGGAATCTCGAATGTTAAGCCAAAAACCATAAATAATTTTAAGGCAAAGCTCAGATAACTGTCGATATCCGTCATTGGTAGTACGTTTTGCGGGGCAAACATAATAAAAAACTTTAAGACCCCTTTGAGCACAATAAAATAAGAAAAAGCCACACCCGCATAAAACAAAAATATAGAAGACAAGAGTACTGGTATTGCGATTTTCTTTTCTTTTTTATATAAACCTGGCGCGACAAACGACCAAATTTGATAAAGAATATAAGGCATTGCCAAAAATGCAGCAACGAAGACTGTCAAACGTATCGGTGCCATGAAGTTCGACGTAATATCAGTGGCAATCATGGTCGAGTTGGCAGGAAGCTGCGCCACCAACGGATCTGATAAGAAGTTATAGAGCTCGCGCGAATAACCGACCAACCCCAAAAATATGACCAATACTGCCACGCATATTTTGATCAAATGGCGGCGTAGCTCAATCAAATGCTCAGTGATAGGCATGTCACCCAATGCGCTTAAAACATCATCTGATGATTCATTTTGAGTGCTATCAGTCGTTGCTTTATCGCCTTGATCAATACCATCTAAAGCAGCAGGATCTGAATCAGTGAGTTTCTCTTGGCGACTTTTTTTTCGTTTGAGTAGTTGCATCAGTCAGTCCCCTGCTTATTATCAGAAGTCTGTGTACTTACCGAGCTATTTAGTAAGATATCGGCTTTATAGTTCGGTAGATAAGGCGGCATTGGGAGGCGACGGGCTTTATCGTAAGCACCCAAACGGAACCACATATTTTCCCACGGTCGGGTATTAAGGATTTGAGTAACGGGAGCGGCCATATCGCTATCATCGTTGCTGTTACCGCGCTTTGATAACTGACCGTTCTCTAGTGTATCTTGCTGCTTGTCAGTTGCATAAGAATAGTCGAATGCGTTTGGTATGGCTGATTGCTGATGATTTTTTGTGTCGTCAGCTTTGCTATTTCTATCATTCGCGACCGCTTCATTCGATGCTTTTAGAGAATGGCTTTGTGAGCTTTCAAAAGCTTTCATATTGCCGCGCATCTCCGCCATCTCACGCCTCATATCGGCTTCGGTTTGACGAATTTTGGCAAGTTCTTTTTGCATTTGCTGGCGTGTCTCAGCCAAATCCAGTTCGGCCTCTATCTCAGATTGCAAGGTCGAGACGGTGCGGCGAATTTTGGCATACCATTGCCCAGCCGTACGCGCTGCCTGTGGCAGTTTTTCTGGGCCCAAAACGATTAGGGCGATTACGCCAAAGAGAAGTAGTTCAGAAAACCCGATATCAAACATAATGGTCCGATGTCACTGTCTAGATGCTATACATTATGCTTATCATCAACCTTAGTGGTTGTTGGGCGCTCGTCGGTATGGGCCGTGCCATCATGGTCAAGCACCACGCGTTTTTTGGCATGCTCTGTATTTTCATCTTTGACCGCTTCTTTAAAGCCTTTAACCGCACCCCCCAAATCTTTGCCAGCATTTTTTAGTTTTGCAGTGCCAAACACGACAACGACGACGACCAATAGTATCAGCCAATGCGTAATAGAAAAACTACCCATAATGGTATCCTTGTGACTTGGTTTTGTGACCTGTTTTTGTGACTTAGTTTTCAGTCTTTATATGTCTGCTTTGTGTTGATAAAGCCTGCTTTGTGTTGATAAAAGAGTTATGTATCAAAAAAAAGCATCACATATAATGCGAGATAAAACAGAGCTATATTATAACCTGCAGTTATTACAAATAGGTGAAATCAACAATAATCAAACAGGGTCGATGCTTTTTTTTGTATCTCAATAACTATCTAGCCGCTTTTTCGTCGATACCTGACAGCCCAAACCGTCGACCCAGCTCGTTCAATACCGCATCTGACTCTATGTCAAACCATGCCAGTCCGACTAAAGTATGAAACCAGACATCTGCCACTTCATAGACCAGCTCATGGCGTGCCTCATCATAGCTTGCTTTGTCTTTACTCTCATCGCAGTGAGCAAAATCTTTGGCAGCAATGATGCTCTCTGTACTCTCTTCACCGACTTTCTCTAATATTTTATTCAAGCCTTTAGCATATAGACTGGCGACATAAGAGCTGTCGGCATCGGCTTGTTTGCGCTCTGCCAATACCTGATCGAGCTGTTGTAGCACAGAGCCTTTATCAATTGGCGCTTGAGTAGTATCGACTTGCGCTTGAGTGTTATTAGAGTCGGTGGTCGCGCTAGTATTTTCGTTTTCAACATTGGTGCTAGCAGATTCATCAGAATGATAAATATCCGCAGGGTTTTTTAATACTTTATCGACAGTTTGCCATTCAGGTGTTTGGCCTGATAGATCTAAACGTTGATAAAAACAAGACTCACGGCCTGTATGACAAGCAATACCACCCGCTTGAGTCACGCTTAGCACAATCACGTCTGCATCACAGTCTAGACGAATATCGTGGACGGTCTGCGTATGACCTGATGATTCGCCTTTGTGCCACAATTTGTCACGCGAGCGCGAAAAATAAACCGCGGTCTGCGTTTGTGCTGTGAGCTGTAATGCGTCTGCATTCATCCAAGCCATCATCAGAATACGACCTGACTTGTGATCTTGAGCAATTGCAGGAATCAAACCATCAGCATTAAAAGTTACGGCAGTCAGCCAAGCAGGTAGAGTCATAATGTATGTGTCGTCTTGTAGTTAGAGAATAAAAATATCAATAAGTAATTATACTACTTATGATTGGAGCGAGTTATGATTAGAGCGAGGAGATTGTCTAAAATGCTCTGAAGTGCTCTGAAATATGATGTCATATGAAAGCTGCGCGAGCATTAGAATAGAAGGGGTACTATTGACTCGCTATTTTACAGCCTAAATAAATGAGGATATAGAGCCTCTTTGGTCGTGTTATCGAGCTTAATCACTTTATTGAGATTAAAATCATAATTTCTAAAATGCTGCCGTGCTTTTACGACCGTTTCGCCCGTGTGCATACGGGTAACTTTTATCACTATATTACCGCCATTATCATATATTGGCTCAACACCGACTTCAAACAAAAGCTCTTCGCACACTCGTATACGACTCAAAATAACCAACTGCAATGTATCAATAATCAAGCCTTGTTTATCTGAATTGATTTCTTTAATACCTTTAGCCTGTAGAAACCTTAGTCGCGCTTCGGACAGAAGGGCGGTCAGAGATTCGATGGTCACATGCTGTCCCAAGTCGATTTCGGTATGACGCACGCGCATCACTGTCTCAAAAACAAATAAATAATCCTCAAATACCAACTCTTGCTTTGACACACTATCTCCTAAAGTGGTGGCAAACAATTATGCTACTTATCATGCGATAGGCTGGCAGAATCATAATAATGATGAACAGAGAATAAAGCTGTATACACTTAATAAATGAGTGTGCTTCCATGACACTCATATTATGATGTAACTTAAGTATCTACTTAAGCACAGCTTCAGCTGACATTCAATCTATTTGGATGAAAATTGACCATTTTCATGAGATTTTTGAGAGCCGCGCTACAGTGCTACTCATGCTGACTAACGGCCTTTGTTGCCAGGTAAAGGTTAGCCAAAACTTTACTTGGCAAAACAAGGCACTATCTGCTAAAATAGCGCCTCCCACCTCGAGGCAAATAGAGGTTTAGTTGTTATTTATATAACGATTATTCGGTATGACTATTTGACGACCAGGTTCTAAAACAGAAAAAGAGGCAAATCATCATGAAAGTTAAGATGAAAACCAGAAGCGGTGCCGCTAAACGCTTCAAAAAAACAGCAAACGGCTTTAAACGTAAGCAAGCATTCAAAAGCCATATTTTGACCAAGAAATCACCTAAGCGTATTCGCCAGTTGCGTGGTCTTAAGTTGGTACATAAATCTGACGAAGCAGCAGTTCGTCGTATGTGCCCATACATCTAATAGCCTACTGTCATCTATCTTTGATTGAAAACTATCTGATGAAATGATATTTGACTTTGCAATCTGACAATGATGTTTGTTATTTGACAGCATCATCACTCGCTTAACAGTGATTACAAAATCTTGGAGTAAATTATGGCCCGTGTAAAACGTGGTGTACAGGCAAATCGCCGTCACAAAAAAATCTTAAAACGCGCAAAAGGCTACTACGGTGCCCGTTCACGTGTTTACCGCGTAGCGGTACAGGCAGTGACCAAAGCTGGTCAATATGCTTATCGTGACCGTCGCAACAAAAAACGTACTTTCCGTCGTCTTTGGATTGCACGTATCAATGCTGGTGCACGCTTAAACGGTTTGAGCTATAGCCGCTTTATCAATGGCATGAAAAAAGCAAACATTGCAATCGATCGTCGCGTTCTAGCAGACATCGCTATGCATGATGCAGCGACTTTCACAGCATTGGTCGAAAAAGCAAAAGCGGAACTAGCATAAATATTAACTACTCTTTAGAGATTAAGTAGATATAAAATTTATCTAAGTAAGCATCTAAACGAATAGAACTAATATTGATTAATAGTACGATATTAATAAAAGCTACCGCTGGTCGGTGGCTTTTTTTATATGAAATTATTCTACGCCTGTTCGACGTCGAGGCTTTGTCGATACGAAATACGTTTGTCATCGACTAAATACTCAAGCCATTCTTATAAACAGTATTTATATCAATTTTTTATATAAACATAACTGGATAAATGGTTTGCAATATTTGGTCAAACCCCTACAATTAATAGTCCGTTCAAATCAGGAATAATGCGTCTTATGACTAACCCTGCTGCTACCAACGACTTGTCGGCGCTACCGACCTTGTCTTCAGAGCTAAACGAGCTCAATGAAGCTCAGCTTACTGACTTTGCGAGTGCTGCTGAAGCTTTAATTCTACAAGTAACTGATGCGCGTACGTTGCAAGATTTGCGTGTGCAATTGACTGGTAAAAAGAGCCCATTGACGGGCTGGTCAAAGCAGATGGGCAAACTCGATGCTGATGATAAAAAAACCTACGGTGGCTGGTTGCACGAGGTGCGTAGCCGCATTCAGCAAGCATTGACTGATCAACAGCAGCAGTTAGAAGTCGCAGCACTCAATGCTAAGCTAGAGAGTGAAAGTATTGATATCACGTTGCCTGCTCGCGGTGGTCAAAAAGGTCATCTGCATCCAGTAACGATGATTACTCAGCGTATGCAGCAGTATTTTATTCAAGCGGGCTTCAATGTCGCAACTGGCCCTGAAGTTGAGAGCGATTACTATAACTTTGAAGCATTAAATATCCCGTCGCACCATCCTGCGCGCGCGATGCATGATACCTTTTATTTTGATGCGCATTATCTACTGCGTACGCATACCAGTCCTGTCCAGATTCGTACCATGGAAAAAAATGAGCCGCCGATTCGCATCATTTGCCCAGGCCGTGTTTATCGTAACGACTCAGACCAAACCCATTCACCCATGTTTCATCAGCTAGAAGGCCTTATGGTCACCGAGTCGAGCACTTTTGCTGAGCTAAAAGGTCTGATCAGTGAGTTCTTGGAAGCATTTTTCGCCAAAGAGCTGACCGTACGTTTCCGTCCTTCATTCTTCCCATTCACTGAGCCGTCTGCAGAAGTGGATATACTAGATGATAATGGCAAATGGCTTGAGGTAATGGGCTGCGGCATGGTGCATCCACAAGTATTGACCAATTGCGGTATTGATAGCGATAAATACACAGGCTTTGCTTTTGGTATGGGTATCGAGCGTTTTGCGATGCTGTATTACGGTATTGATGACTTGCGTTTGTTTTTCCAAAATGACGTGCGCTTCTTAAAGCAATTTGGCTAGAGTGCTTTTATTGATATAAAACGTGCTCCTTGTTAATACAACAAGTTAATTTGCCAAGCTTTACTCCAACATCTTTATTATAAAATTCTGATCCGAGATATTTATGAAAATTAGCGAACAGTGGCTACGTCAATGGGTAAATCCCCAAAATACCAGCGAACAGTTGGCTGAACAGCTGACCATGGCAGGGCTTGAAATTGATGATCGTTACGCAGTTGCCCGCGAATTTAGCGGTGTGGTCATCGGTGAAGTCATCAGCGTTGAGCAGCATCCAGATGCAGACAAACTGCGTGTCACGCAGGTAAATATTGGCGATGCTGAGCCGCTACAAATTGTTTGCGGCGCGCCTAATGTGACCGTTGGTATGAAAGCGCCGGTTGCTACCGTTGGTGCGGTATTGCCAAGCGACGATGGCAAAGGCTTTAAGATCAAAAAAAGCAAGCTACGCGGTGTTGCCTCAAACGGCATGCTATGCGGCGCCTCTGAAATTGACTTGGTCGATGATATCGATGGACTGCTTGAACTGCCTGAAGACGCACCAGTTGGTACCGATATCCGTGAGTATTTAGGTCTAGATAATCAGATACTGGATATCTCTATCACTCCAAACCGTGGTGATTGCTTTAGCGTTCGCGGTATCGCTCGCGAGATTTCAGTCATCAATGACTTGCCTGTACAGTTGCCAGAGATTCCTGACAATATAGTCGCTTCTGATAATGGTGCAACGCCCGCTGTAACTGTTGATGCGGTAGAAGCGTGCCCTCGCTATCTGTTGCAATCAATTAGCAATATTGATCGTAGCATCGATACTCCGAAATGGATGCAAGATGCTTTAGTTCAATCAGGACTGCGTTCACATAACTTCTTGGTCGATGTGACCAACTATGTGTTGATGGAGTTGGGGCAACCGCTACACGCTTTTGATGCTGATACCATCGAAGGTGATATCGTTGTGCGTTTGGCACAGCCTGATGAAACCATTACTTTGCTCAACGAGCAAACGGTTACGCTAACCGGTGATGAGCTTGTGATTGCTGACGACAAAGGTGCTTTGGCACTAGCTGGTATTATGGGTGGTCAGCGTAGCAGTGTCACCGATAGTACGACCAATATCGTGGTAGAAAGCGCTTTCTTTAATCAACTGGCTATCGCTGCACGCGCACGCCGTTTTGGATTGCACACCGATGCCTCGCAGCGTTTTGAGCGTGGGGTCGATTTTGAATTGCCAAAACTTGCCTTGGCACGAGCTTGTGACTTGATCACAAGTATCACGGGCGGCGAAGCAGGACAAATAGTCACGGCCGAAAACCTTGAGCATTTGCCAGCACGCGCACCAATTACATTGCCAATCGCGAAAGTTCGTGATGTCATTGGGATTGATATCGATCCATCAGAGATGGTGCGTATCTTAACTCAATTAGGTTTTGAGGTAGAGCAGCAAAACGACGCACTAATTTGCAAGCCGCCGTCTTATCGTTTTGATATGAGTATCCGCGAAGATCTCATCGAAGAAATTGCTCGTATCTATGGCTATGATAATATTCCAAGCGTTTTGCCACATTTGCAAGTCAGCATGGATTATGACGATACTGCAGATTTGACTCATGGGATGAAGCTAGCACTGGTCGATAACGGTTATATGGAAGCGATCAGCTTTAGCTTTAGTGATGCAAAATTAGAAGCATTGCTTGATGATGAAGCACTAGGGGAGGTGTTGGCACTGGCAAACCCTATCTCTAGTGATTTGGCGGTCATGCGTCGTACCTTGCTATCGAGCCTACTGCCTTGCGTGCAATATAACTTGAATCGTCAGCAGCCACGCGTACGTTTCTTTGAGACGGGTCTTAGCTTTGTGGGACAAAGTATCAGTGATTTGGTGCAAACCCCAAGCATTGCCTTGGTCGCAGTGGGTGATGTATGGAGCGAGCAAGCATATCAAAACCGTGCGCTAGACTTTTATGATCTAAAACATGATATTGAACAGTTATTACCAGCGCAGATCGATAGTGCACGCATCCGCTACGAGCGTAGTACGCTGAGCTTCCTCCATCCAGGACAAAGCGCTGAGTTATATATCGATGATATATATGTTGGTTGGTTGGGTCAGCTACATCCAAATACTGCTAAGCAGTTGGATCTACCAACGACATGGGTTGCCCAATTGTCACTGGCACCGCTATTGACGCTTGCTCGGGAGCAGCATGCGATTACGACACCAAGCAAGTTCCCACAAGTACGCCGTGATATCGCTATCTTAGTAGACAGTGATATCAGTTTGCAGACTTTAGAATCAACGGTAAGAGCTGCGGCAGGTGATCTGTTGACTGATCTGTGGCTATTTGATGTGTATCAAGGCGATAAAGTACCAGCAGGTCAGCGCTCATTGGCGTTTGCACTCGTATGGCAAGATGCTACACAAACCCTATCGGATGAAGCTGTAAAGGCTGCCACCGATAAGGTTGTACAGGCATTAACGGATCAACACGCAGTCCAGTTACGTGACAGCTAATATTTAGTCTTTAAAATACCCAATGCTCTATAGCCTTTTCAGTTATGAGGCTATGGAGCATTGCTATTCGTAAAAACTATTATTTATAACCCTTTTACTTGTAGAATAAGTTAAGTCATTATTAATAAAGGATTTTAATGCATAGTTTATTAAAAACTGCTCAAAAAACCTTTATAATAATTAGACTTAACCCTCATACCGCTAAACCATGATATTCGACATCACGACATAGCATAGGAGTCGTACTGTGAGCACCTTAACCAAATCTGACATGATTGAGCACTTAATGAGTCATCTAAATCTGACACGACAAGAAGGTCGCTGTCTGGTGGAGAACTTTTTTGATGAGCTGTCAGAGAGTTTGATTGATGGCAAAGAGGTCAAGCTTTCAGGCTTTGGCAACTTTGAGCTTAAAGATAAGAACAGCCGTCCAGGTCGTAACCCTAAAACAGGGGAGCCTGTCGCAGTATCCGCGCGCCGCGTGGTTACGTTCAAAACGGGACAAAAATTTCGTCAGAAAGTTGATGAGCGTTTATTCGATACTTAATGCGTTATTGAGTATGAAAGCCTGCTTGTTTTCGCTATAACCATGTAAAACTATTGATATATGTTTGCGCATGACTGCGATTATGATTCTTTAATCTTGCGCTGCATGTATCCTGTATAGCCAATAAGTACCAATTATGGTTATGGTTGACTAGCTGTCATAAATTGTAGGCATAAAAAAAGAGAGCATAGGCTCTCTTTTTTTATAACCGTTTATTTATTGTATGAACAATAAATTACTGAGCTGGCTCTTCAACAACAACTGTGTCAGCAGCTTCAACAGCAGCAGGATCAGCAGTAGCAGTATCAGTTTCGCTAGCTACGTCAACGCTAGTAGTAGTACCGTCTACAGGAACTTCAGCGTCCATTTCGTCAGTAGCAGTTGCAGCTTGTGCATCAGCGATGTTCGCTTCAGCGTCAGCAACAGCAGCGTCAGCATCAGCAGTCATTTCGCCTTCAGCAGCAGCATCATCTAGCTCTGCAGAAGCGTCTTGCACTTCTTCTTGCGCGTCAGATAAATCTTCAGCAGCGTTTTCTTTGTTGCTGTCACAGGCAGTTAGGCCCATAGTTGCAGTCATGATACCAGCTAGAGCAAGTAATTTAAGTTTCATAAGGTTTTCTCCGGAAAATGAAATGAGCAGTAGCAGCAACAAAGGTCGAATTCCGAGATTTCTCAGAATTCAACTAGTCTTAGTCACAGCTACTCAGCTTCCACGCATTCTATATGTTTTATATGAAAATGGAAATAGGGTTGTACAATTAAGTAACAATAATATTTAAAATAATATTTTACTTCAGCTGTTTGATAGTATTTTTAATACAACAAACCAAATTAATCGACGTATAATCAATGACATCAGCCTATTGCAGAGAACTCTTGGTGTCCATTTATTAGCATGGTTTTTTAGTATTTATCATGTTTTATCGAGCAAAATAGAAGTAAATACGCCGATTATTAAGATATTAGGAGTCAGTAATGATTGACCTTGTGAGAAAGTATTTTTAGATCGCTTGCTTTTACGATAATTGAGTGAAATGTAGCTGGCTAAAATACTGATTTGAAGGATCTGGTTAGCAGCGGTACAAAATAAATAATGACTGATACGAACAGCTATATATCGTATATTTGAGGAACAAACTATGAAATGGCAAGGCAGACGGGGCAGTTCTAACGTGCGCTCCAGTACGGGCGGCGGAAAAATGATAGGTGGTGGTATCGGCGGTATCATTATCGCAGGTATTTTATGGCTGGTATTTGGGGTAAATCCCATGACTGCGCTGCAAACAGGTCAGGTGATCGCTGGTGGTGGTAGTAATGGAACTTCCAGCGAACCTGCGACAAGCGATGATCGAGATACCCAGTTTGTCAAAGTCGTGCTGGCGGATACTGAAGAGGTCTGGCATCAGATATTTAACGAAGCGGGTAGTACTTATAAAGAGCCTTCATTGATTCTGTTCAATGGTCAAGTGAATTCAGCTTGTGGTGGTGCTAGCGCTGCAACAGGTCCGTTTTACTGCCCAGGGGATCAGACGGTTTATTTAGATACATCTTTCTTTGTGGAGATGCGTCAAAATCTTGGTATTTCAGGTGATCAGCAAGGATCAGGTAGTCAAGAAAACCAAGGCAAAGCGGGCGATTTCGCGCAGGCTTATGTTATCGCACATGAGGTTGGACACCACGTTCAAACGCTACTAGGTATTAGTCAGCAGGTCAACGAAGCCCGTCAGCAAGTGACCCAAGCACAATCCAATAAGTTATCAGTGTTACAAGAGTTGCAGGCAGATTGCTTTGCAGGCGTTTGGGCGCAGCGTAATCAAGAGCGTGTACAGTTTTTAGAAGCGGGCGATATTGATGAGGCTATCAATGCTGCCGGTCAGATCGGCGATGATCGGTTGGCACAGGCGAGTGGGAGAGCGGTCGCGCCTGATAACTTCACTCATGGTACCAGCCAGCAGCGTGTTGAATGGTTCACTCGTGGCCTAGAGAGCGGTAACGTACAATCTTGTGATACGTTTAGCGGTGCGCTTTAAAAGTAGTGGCGCGCTTTAAAAGTGATTTACTTTTTACAACTCCGCCTATGGGTTATCAGTACAATAATAACCATGCAAAAAATTGACATAAAAAAGCCTGCAATTAATTGCAGGCTTTTTTTATCCTCTGGTTGATATCACTCAATTTAATAATGAAGAGATATCAGGTAGAAGGATCTTAGTTATTATCAAGAATGTAACCACCAGCGCCGCCAATAGCTGCACCAGCTAATGCGCCACGAGCGATGTCTTTGCTATCGCCTTTACTTCTGATAAGAGCACCAGCAGCAGCACCAGCAGTAGCACCTTTAGCAGTATTGCTCATACCGCCACCATATGAATTACAACCAGTCATGATTAGTGCTGAGCTCGTAATTGCTGTCATTGCGATCGTTTTAGCAAATTTCATATTATCACCTATTTATCCATCAAATTTAAAATGTAAGACCTTTAAAAAACAATGTCCATGGTAGTTTCAAATGTATTCCTACTATCTGCCATGATAGTTGGTTGCTGACTATATAGTCGTAGTAAAAGCGCTAAACTTTGCAAACAACATGTAATTGATGTTTCCAGACTGTATCATCAAACAGATACTTGCTTATGTGAGGTGCTTAGCTCAAAAATAAGTAGGCGAGTATTTTGGCAATCGGAAACAAAAAAGACCACCTATTGGCAGTCTTAATATAAATAATTTTAGAATAAAGCTCGCAAATTAATTCTGTGATTTGCGCTTCATCTGCTCAAAGAACTCATCATTGGTTTTCGCTTCTTTTAGACGATCCAACAAGAACTCAGTGGCTTGAACACCATCCATCGGTTGCAGCAACTTACGCAAGATCCAGACTTTACGCAGCTTGTCTTCATCAAGCAAACGCTCTTCGCGGCGTGTACCAGATTTTTTGATATTAATCGCAGGGAAGACACGTTTTTCGGCCAAGTCACGCTCAAGCGTAATCTCTTGGTTACCCGTTCCTTTGAATTCTTCAAAAATAACGCTATCCATCTTACTACCAGTATCGATCAATGCGCTGGCAATAATGGTCAAACTACCGCCTTCCTCGACATTACGCGCAGCACCAAAGAAACGCTTTGGACGCTCTAGGGCATTGGCATCCAAACCACCAGTCAGTACTTTGCCTGATGATGGGATAACCGTGTTATAAGCACGGGCGAGGCGAGTGATTGAATCAAGCAAAATAACCACGTCTTGCTTATGTTCAACCAAACGCTTGGCCTTTTCGATGACCATTTCAGCCACTTGTACGTGACGCTGTGGCGGTTCATCAAAGGTAGAGGCAACCACTTCGCCGCGTACCGTACGTACCATCTCGGTGACTTCTTCTGGACGCTCGTCAATCAATAGTACGATTAGATAGCATTCAGGGTTATTGCGTGTGATTGACTGAGCGATGGTCTGTAGCAGCATCGTTTTACCCGCTTTTGGCGGTGCGACGATGATAGAGCGCTGACCTTTACCAATCGGAGCGATTAGATCGATGATACGACCAGTCAAATCTTCAGTGGTTCCGTTACCAAGCTCAAGTTTTAAGTGCTCAGTTGGGAACAGCGGCGTTAGGTTCTCGAAGATAAGCTTATGACGTGAGCGATCTGGCGTATCAAAGTTAATCTCGCCGACTTTCAATAACGCAAAATAACGCTCAGAATCTTTTGGTGGACGAATCGTACCAGCGATACTGTCACCAGTTTTTAGGCTAAAGCGACGAATTTGGCTTGGGCTGACATAGATATCGTCAGGACCAGCTAGATATGAGCCTTCTGATGAGCGCAAAAATCCAAAACCATCAGGAAGAACCTCAAGCACACCATCACCATAGATAGCTTCACCGTTCCGCGCATGGGTTTTTAGGATAGCAAAAATAATGTCTTGTTTACGGCTACGCGCCATATTATCAAGACCCATTTCCTTGGCGATAGCCAATAGCTCAGCGATTGATTTTTTCTTTAATTCAGTAAGATTCATAGATAGGTCATTAGCAATTGATCAGATGAGAGATGCCATTAGCAGCACAAGTCACGACAGTGATTAAAATAACGGTAATATGATGATATAGGTGTGTGCACAGCGCTGTAGTTTATGTAGTTTTGGTTTTGCATGTCTGCTTATGTACGCACTGCAATCATGGGATGCAAGGTCATAAGAAATAAGGATAAAAAAGGCTACATAAGAGTCTGCGTCAAAAACCCAATATCAGTAATTGCGTTTAGTCATTTTGTTCAGCAATGGTGTTTATAATGACGATTGTGTTTTTGTTGATAAACACGAGGAGAATAGCGACAAGATACTAGGAAAACAGTTGGTTTTCTCTTGTCAGCAGACTATACGGTCTTCACAATAGCGTTGTCAATAAATTTTGCCAAAAAAGTCATATAATCAAGTTTTTTGCACAAAAAACAAGCAAAAAAGCCACTATCATAGTCAGATAATGGCTTTTTTGGTGAGTCTATCTCGTCCGTTTAAAGTCATCTGAAACGAGTAGATTCAGCTTATAAATGCTTGTCTAATACTTTAGCTAGTTCAGCTTTTGGCTGTAGGCCCATGACTGAGTCAACTTTTTCGCCATCTTTGAAGACAAATAGCGTTGGGATGTTACGGATACCAAAACGGCTCGCTGCTTGTGGGTTGCTATCCACGTCAACTTTAACGATCTTAACTTTACCTTGGTACTCAGTCGCTAAATCTTCTAAAATAGGCGCAATCGCTTTACAAGGACCACACCAAGTTGCCCAAAAATCTACCAATACAGGCACATCTGATTCTAGAACGTCTTGGTCAAAGTTTGTGTCGGTAGTATTAACAATAAGGTCTGACATAATTTTATCTCTCTTGTTTTATTTATTCTGTCACCACGAGTAAGCAGTCATATTGATCTAATAATAAGCTGGTCAGTGGTCAAAGAATCGTTTAGAAATGGTGAAAATGTGCCATTATATTAACATGTTTGCTCAGTCTTGACAGATTCAGGCTGGTTAAATTGTTTAACAATTACGATTAGCACAATAAATCGAAACAGAATGACACAGGTTCGGTTTTCTCTGTTACTTACCGCCAGCGCTTTGCTAAAAAATGCTCTAAAGCGTTATTTTAATAGCCTTCCAATGGTCGTTTGCGGTGTTGAGCTTTCCTGTTTTGAGTTTCATAAGAAATCCGCCATTGTACCAAATACACCAGCAGTTAAAAATCCACGTATTTCATTCAATTTATATAAGTAGTTATTGTTATGCCTTTTACTGATGAAGAAGTCGACGCCCTTAACGCGCAAGAAAATGCCTATCCGCTTGAGTTTTTCAAGGATTTTGCGCAAGAGATTACGGTCTACGAAGACGATGATATTTGGGTGGTTGATAAACCGGCAGGCCTATTAAGTGTCGATGGCAAGACTCTCAAAGTGAGTCTGCTTGCTCGGCTTGAGCGTGCCAATCCAGCGGTAAAACTGATTCATCGATTGGATATGGATACCTCAGGGCTGATTATTTTTGCAAAAAATGCCGCTGCCCAAACCAATATCAGTAAGCAATTTATTGAACGTCTACCGCAAAAAAAGTACCAAGCACGAGTTTTTGGCGCGTGGGAGCAAGTCGGTGCAACGGGTGAGATATCGGTGCCAGTACGCTATGAGCCGACTACCAAGCCGCGTCATATCGTCGATCACGACTGGTCAAAGCATGCGCTAACACTGTATGAAGTTATAGCCCATGAACAATGCAATGGTCAGACCGTCACTCGAGTGATGCTAAAACCAGTGACAGGTCGCAGCCATCAGCTACGCGTACATATGGTACATGCAGGTCACGTGATGATTGGCGACCCGATTTATGCTGAGGGCACGGCATTAGAGATTGCGCCAAGGCTGAACCTACATGCGCAGCAATTGCGCTTAAAACATCCAGTATTGGGTGCTTGGATGGACTGGGAAAGTCCATGCCCATTTTGATGCATTAGCTGCCTGAATGTGAAGTCTAAGCGCGCGATTAATAGAAACGCTATCGCCAATCATGCAAATACAAGGATGATAATATGCTTGATATTACCACTACAAAACAGGCGATCAAAAGTCGCCTGACACGTAAAAAGCCGCAAATGGACAAGCTGGCCGATTATGAAGTACTGATTATTGGTGCTGGTATTGCTGGTATCGGTATGGCCTGCCGCTTACAGCAACTACAGCATAAAAATCTATTTGGTCATAAAGGTGCAAAAAAACAAAAACAGGCAAAAACGCAGCGCTTTGCCATATTAGAAAAACGTGCTGATCTGGGCGGGACTTGGGATTTATTTACCTATCCTGGTATTCGTTCTGACTCTGATGCCTTAACCTTTGGCTATAACTTTAGGCCGTGGCTAGATTATAGAATGCTGGCAGCAGGTGGCGATATCAAGCGTTATATCGCTGATACGGCGCGCGAGTTTGGTATTACTGAGCATATTCGCTATGAGCATGAAGTCCAGAAAATATCATGGTCTAGCACTGATCAATTATGGACAGCAACCATAAAAAATCATGCGAGTGGTGAAGTGCTCGTCAAGACGGCAAAGTTCGTTGTGGGTGCTACGGGTTACTACGACTATGAGCAAGGCTATCGTCCTCATTTTGATGGAGAAGATGACTTCCGTGGTCGTATCGTCCATCCGCAGCATTGGGATAATTTAGATTATAACGACAAAAAAGTAGTCATCATTGGGAGCGGTGCTACCGCAATGACGCTATTACCGGCGTTAGTGGATGAAGACAGTGAGCAATGTGCACGCCATGTCACGATGCTACAGCGGACGCCCACTTATGTGGCAAGCGTGCCGGGTGATGATCATGCTATCGACTGGCTATCGGGCAAGTTTTCTCCTTTATCAAAAGAGCAGGTCTATACGGCACTACGCGCTCGCAATGTATTACGGCAGCAAGGGCTGTATAAATTAGCTACTCACGCGCCGAAGTTGATGAAAGCCGTCCTAAAAGGCAGCGTGACTAAAGAGTTAAAAGGTAGCGGCGTTGATCCCAAGGATTGTAGTCGAGCACTTTATGCCCGACTACAATCCTTGGGATCAACGCGTTTGCGCTATACCAGACAGTGATTTATTTAAATCTTTGCACGGTAAACGTGCAGCAGTGGTCACCGATCAGATCGACCGCTTTACCGAAACAGGTATTATGCTGCAATCTGGCGAGCATCTTGATGCTGATATCATCGTCACAGCAACGGGGCTAAAGCTACAAATGCTAGGCGGGGCAGCAGTATATATCGACGGGCAGCCTATTGATATCGGCACGCGCATGACTTATAAAGCAGTCATGATCGAAGGCGTGCCCAATCTGGCGGCCTTATTTGGCTATACCAATGCCTCATGGACGCTAAAGATTGATCTGGCTTGTCAATATGTGGTGCGGCTACTGAGTTATATGCACAAAAACCGCTACCAAGTCGCGCTGCCACAGGCACAGACGGCGAATGCTACCGCCCATGCCCAAGCAGATACGGTGATGGGCTCGCTATCGTCTGGATATGTCAAGCGTGCCCAAGACAGACTGCCGAAGCAAGGCGATCGCTACCCATGGTACGTGACCAACAACTATCTTAGCGACCGTGTGATGCTCAAGTACCGCAAAATAAAAGACGACTGGTTGCGGTTTAGTCGTTAGTAGCTTGCTCATCATTGACAGTCGCTATTGATGCTGATTATCGATAAAGTCAGCCACTTGTTTGCTTAATATCTGCCACAAGGTTTCTTGGGCGCTTTTGCTGCCCCAAGCATTGTGCGGACTGAATATGACGCGCGGATGGTCGCTGAGACTGAGTAATGGATCATTGTCAGCGATGGGTTCTTGTTCGAACACGTCACTGGCATAGCCGATGATTTGCTCGTTGTTAATCGCATCGGTCAATGCTTGGCTATCAACGACGCCGCCACGAGCAACGTTGACGATGAGTGGTTGTTTGCTCATTTTTGTCAACGTGTCTTTATTAATAAGATGCTCTGTGGTTTCATTCAGCGGACAGTGCAGGCTTATCACATCTGCACGAGCTAATACCTCATCAAACGCCGTGTACTCATCGCTGCGAGGCGTGCGCCCTTGATGCTCCGCCCATAGAACTGTCATACCAAATGCGCGGGCGATTTCGGTTACACGCTTGCCAATGGTGCCAATACCAATGATACCTAGCGTCTTATCTTCCAAATCTATCAGCGGAATATCCAGCAGACAAAAATTCCCGTTTGCTAGCCATGTGCCATCAGCGACTTTTTGGTGATAATGAATACCAGCACGCATCGCGGTCAGCATTAACATAAAGGTATGCTCAGGCACACTTTTTACCGCATAACCTGCAACATTATAAAGTGCTACGCCATGTTTATCGCAAGCGGCTTGATCGACGTTATTCATACCAGTGGCGGTCAGTTGAATCAATTTTAGCTTAGGTAGGCCAGCGATCACCTCCGCGCCAATTTGCACTTTATTGGTGATGATGATATCGGCATCTTTACAGCGCTCAATGATGAGGTCTGTGTCTTTTGGTGTGTCGTTATAAGTGATGTAATCGCTCACGCCTGCCGGTGCAGGTAAGTCAATACCATCAGAAAAAGTGCCTTTATCCAAAAAAACGGCTTGCATCATGATTCCTTATTTATAGTTGCCTTATAGATAGTAATAGTTGCCAAATAAATCGTTATCGGCTTAATGTAGCACGTTGGTGTTTTTAGTCAAAAACGAATCCATTAAATATTGGCTAAGTTGGTATAAGCGCCTCTTGGTTAAGTCGGCATAAGCGTCTAAAAAACAAAGTAATTTATATCATGAGCGGATTTACTGAGCATGATTGGGCCCAAAGACCTTATAAAGTCATGGGTATCATAAGCCACCTCTTGAAAATTGAACTTAACGCACTCATCTAGCCGCTAACGTTATATAATGGTACGGCTTGGCTGCTGGTTTCAGTTTTACTAAGATTATGACACTGCATTTGCATCTATTGACGATTTGCCTCATTTTTAACCTGACTGTTATCACAAGCCACCATTGCTATCTAATTTTTAATTATCTGAGTACAAAAGACTTCGCCTTATGACTATCTCTATTGCTTCATTGCACAGTACTGAATTCGCCGTTGGCCAACGTTATTTATCTGATACGGAGTCTGAGCTTGGCTTAGGTGTGGTTATCGATGTCGATGATCGATGTGTGCATATTTTATTTCCACAAAGTGAAGAGACGCGCGTCTACGCAAAAAACTCTGCGCCATTATCGCGCGTGGTGTTTAAGGTTGGCGATACTATCTATGATCAAGATGGCAAAAGCTATACGGTCAATGCTGTCGATGAAGTCATGGGCGTACTCAAATATGGCGTCGATGAGCACGAGGGCAGCGCTGCTTCTAAAGGAATAATGGAGACGCGCCTTGCTGCCAATATTACGTTGGCAAAGCCGCTTGAGCGTTTGCTTGCTGGTCGTATCGAGCGCGGCGATTGGTATGAGCTGCGCCAAGATATCTTACGTATGCAATCAGCGTTGGCAGGCCATCCACTCAAAGGGTTGATGGGTGCACGTGTCGATATCATCGAGCATCAGCTGTATATCGCACACGAAGTCGGTAAGCGTATCGCGCCGCGTGTACTATTGGCTGATGAAGTGGGCCTTGGTAAAACCATCGAAGCGGGCATGATTATCCATCAGCAGCTGCTAACGGGTAAAGCTGAGCGCGTTTTGATTTTGGTGCCAGATAGCTTGCAGTATCAATGGATGATTGAGCTGCGTCGTCGCTTTAATCTGAATTTTGCATTATTTGATTTGGTACGTACGGCTGCGATTAAAGAACATGATCCTGAGCAAAACGTCTTTGCCACTGAGCAATGTATCATCGCCGGTATGGACTTGTTGATTGACCATCCTGATTTGTATGATCAAGCGATGGAGGCAGGATTTGATCTATTAGTTGTGGACGAAGCGCATCATCTGCATTGGGATGAGGCACAAGGCGGCAATGATAAATATGACCTAGTGGCAGACTTTGCAGAAGAGACGCCAGGCGTGATGCTACTGACAGCAACGCCAGAGCAGCTTGGCGCGCAAAGTCACTTTGCCCGTTTGCGTCTGCTTGATCCAGATCGCTTCGATGATCTAGATGAGTTTATCGATGGTCAAGAAGCGTTTGCGGAAACGGCAGCAGTCGCTGGTGTATTAATAGAAGACAAGCCGCTCAATGACGGTCAAATCGCTGCTCTGAGTAGCTTATTAGACATCAGTATGGATGAGCTGTCCACGATCAATGAAGACGACAAACTGCGCACCTATGCGCTCAACGAGCTATTAGATCGTCACGGTACCGGTCGTATTTTGTTCCGCAATACGCGTGAGAGCGTAAAAGGGTTCTATGGTCGTAGCAGCCAGCCGCACCCACTGCCACTCCCTGACGCATGGAAAGACAGCTATCAAACCAATGGCAAATTGCGTGAGCAGCTATGGGGTGAAGAAAACCAACCAGATGGTGGCTGGCTAGAAGATGATCCACGCGTCTCTTGGTTGGTGGATATCTTGCGCGGTGAGCTTAAGCAGCAAAAAGTGCTATTAATCGCTCGTAGTGGCGCGACGGTAGAGAGTTTAGAGGCCGTATTGCGTCTGCATGCAGGCATCAAAACCGCTATCTTCACTGAGCAAATGACTCTGCTTGAGCGTGACCAAGCAGCAGCATTTTTCGCAGATAGCGAAGGCGCACAGATACTATTGTGTTCAGAGATTGGCTCAGAAGGTCGTAACTTCCAGTTTGCAAGCCAGCTGATCTTATGGGATTTACCTGCCAACCCAGATACCTTGGAGCAGCGTATCGGTCGCCTAGACCGTATCGGTCAGACGCAACAAATCATGCTGCATGTACCTTACGTACAGGGCACGGCGCAAGAGCGTCTGTATCATTGGTATAACGATGCACTAAATATGTTTAATCAGATATCGCCAACGGCACAAAGCGTGCAAGAGCAGTATATTCAAGAGCTCAAGCCAATGCTAGAAGGCGCGGACACTGCTGAAAACAATGTCATTTTACAAGACGTCATTGATGAGGCGTTACAGACACGATTGGGGCTAGAGGCGCAGCTACAAGCTGGCCGTGATCGTCTGCTAGAGTACAACTCATGCCGTCCGCGTGTCGCTGGACGTATTGCGGATGCCATGCGTGACTTTGATGGCAATAATTTGCTGCCGCATTTCATCGAGCGTTTCTTTGCGTCTGCCAATATCGATCATAATATCCAGCGTGATGGTTCGTGGGTCATCGCACCGATCGATAGCACCGAGATCAGTGACTATATCGATGGCTTGCCGCTTGGTGATGAAGACGGTATGACGTTGACCTTTGAGCGTGAGCAAGCGCTTCAACGTGAAGACATCGAATTTATCACGCACGAGCATCCATTGATGCGTGCAATTTATGAGCTTGCTAGTACCAGCACCTTTGGTAATACGACCGTTGCTATGCTAAAAAGTGCCGCTGTACCGCAAGGTATGGTACTGCTAGAAGTGAACTTCCGTGTTGAAGCCATCGCACCAAAAGTGCTTAATCTGCCAGCGACATTGACCACGCAAAATATTCGTGTCTTTATCAGTGAGCAGGGCAGTGATTTATCCGCCCGTATCAGTGCTGATATGATCATGCCGCATGTGGAACGCTTGGATAAAAACCGTGCCCGCCAAGTAATCAAAGTGCGCGGTGATGTGATAGAGCAGCGTTATTATGAAGCCGAAGATATCGCACGCGAGCAAATCGCTGAGATTGGTGAACAAGCAAGCGCGCGCTTTAGCCAGCAGTGGTCACGTGAGATCAAACGTCTCAAGCACTTGCAAACCATCAATCCAAACGTACGTCCCGAAGAGATTGAACGCTTAGAGCAGCTCAAGGCTCAAGGAGAGCAAGCGCTTGGTAATTTATCGCTAGTGCCGGACTCTATTCGCGTACTGGTGGCAGTGAAGCCATAAATATTGAGAAGATAGTCAAAAACGAGATGTTGTTAGACATCTCGTTTTTTTATGAATTAGTTTGCTTGAATCAATGAATTAAGTGCGATTTGTCTCGTACAAATAGTTAAGCAATACTTATGAGTAAGCTGACAGTAACTAGTCAAAGCCAACAATATTGGGTAATATGTTTACCTTTTCTATCGAAAATGAAAATACAGCCATGGCCTGATGAGCTATGGCTGTATGTTTGTTCTAAAGTCTCCCTTGTGTATTTCCGCAAGCGATCTCATATTATTTTAAATTCAAGCGCAGCATCTATATGGCATCGAGATTGTTAGATGCGTATGTTTGGATGCTGAGCGTGTTTGATAAAAATAAGGAAACATATTGTCATGTCCGATAATTCACAACTGATTGATGAGCTGCTGGCTACGATCGCGCTTATTGAGGTTACCCCCGATGTCTTTGAGGGTAAGAGCCATGACTATGTGGGCAGTCGTATATTTGGCGGGCAAGTATTGGCCCAAGCGATCATGTCAGCAGCGCATACATTAGATCAAGACAAGCCTTGTCACTCTCTGCATGGGTATTTTTTGCGTGGCGGTGATATCAATCAACCAGTAATCTATCAAGTGCGCCGTCTGCGTGATGGCCGCAGTTTATCTGCGCGTGAAGTGACGGCTATTCAGTACAAAGAAGTGCGCGGGAAACCACCGATTGAGCAAGTGATATTTTCAATGATTGCCTCGTTTTCACCGATGGAGGAGGGCTTAGCCTATCAAGAAGACATGCCTGTTTATCCACCGCCAGAAGATCTATTGACAGAGCAAGATTTAAAAGAAGAGTACGTGGGCAAAGTACCAGATGCGCTCAAAGCACGGTTTATGCGCCGCCGTCATGTTGAGATAAAACCTGTCAAGCCGCGCAATCCGATCAATCCAGAACCAATGAAACCTAAACAAGCCAACTGGTTACGCATCCATAAGCTCGGCAATCAGCCCGTTGCTATTCAGCAAGCGCTTTTGGCGTTTTCGTCTGATTTTTACTTGGTTGGTACTGGGCTGATGTCACATGGCGTAAGCTTTATGACCAGTGGATTACAAGCTGCTAGTATTGACCACTCTATGCATTTTCACCGTGAGTTTGATTTGAATGACTGGCTGCTCTATGACATGTGGAGTGATACTACGTCCAATGCTAAAGGGCTGAATCATGGTCAGTTTTGGCAAGACGGCAAACTGGTCGCTACTGTGCAGCAAGAAGGCTTAATGCGCTTGCGCGTACCAAAGTCTTAGAGCAGTTATTAGCTCCCGTTATACTGTCATCATAAAAAAGCGACTCATTATCCATCATGAGTCGCTTTTTTTTATGCCAGTCTTTTACACTAATTTTTATTCCAAAATCTTAATCATCGCACGAGGTAGTCCCAAACTGTCTTGTGCTGCTTGTTCGGTCAGCCATTTAAAATCAATCTCGGCTGCTGCTAGTTTCTCGTTGAGTTTTATCATTTGCACAGCATCGACAGTTAGTTTGCGCGGAGTTAAATACCAATGGAAATGCGTCAATGAATGCTTGATAGGGGCGTCATCTAATAATGTATTGCTAACTGAATCGGTCACCAATTCATTTGTTATCAGCCATTCGTTGATAATTTGCTCAGCCGTGGTGAACTCTGTCTCGTATATTTTTTCATTACTGCGTACATCGCTTGTCGTATTTGACGATTTATCATCGCTCGTGGCTGATTTTTTATCAGCAGTTTTGCCAGTTGCCTTGCTATTCGCTTTACCGTCGACTTTTTCCACGAACTGTAATGGCAAACTCCATAATCCACCCCAAATGCCATTGTCAGGGCGCTGTAGCCACAATATCTCACCATCTACGCTTTGTATCAGTAACGCATCACTGAACTTGCTCGGTTTGGGCTGCTTTTTTGCTTTGACAGGGTAGTCAGTCTCGCGCCCTTGCGCATGTGCCAAGCAGTCATCTTTTAATGGACATAATAGACAAGCAGGTTTGCTACGGGTACATAATGTCGCGCCCATATCCATCATGGCTTGCGCAAATAATCCTGAGTTCTCTGTCGGTGTTAGGCGTTCTGCCAATGCCCATAAGTCTTTGGTCGTGGCAGATTTGGTAATGTCACCATCGATGGCGGCCCAGCGCGTCAATACCCGTTTGACATTGCCATCACAGATGACACCATAATGATGCAATCCCATCGCCATAATCGCCCCAGCGGTCGATGGGCCAACACCGGAAATCGCTTCCCATCCTGCTAGCGTCTGCGGAAACTCGCCCATTTCCTCGATTACCTCAACCAACTGCTTAGCACCTTTATGCAAATTACGTGCGCGTGCATAATAGCCAAGTCCTGCCCAGTGCTCGGCAACCAAATCCCAGTCGGCAGCGGCTAAATCTTGCACAGTTGGAAAGGTGCCCATAAACCGTGCAAAGTAGGGCAGTACTGTGGTCACTTGTGTTTGCTGAAGCATGACTTCGGATAGCCAAACAATATAAGGGTTGGGCGTGTCAGTTTGGTGCTGTTGCCACGGCAAATCATGGCGACCGTTATCACTAAACCAATCGAGTAGGCGTGGGGCGAAGGAGCTAAGGGAAGAGGTGGTGTGGTTAAAAGTTGTGTCAGAAGATTCAGAATTAGCAGTTGGCTGGGTCATAAGCTCTATTATTTAGTTTTTTGAAGGTAAACAATTATACCTGATATACGTATTTGCTACGACCCAACTTTAACGTGATGCTATTGAATAACATAATAAAAATAACTACTTAACGATGTCGAAAAGCAGGAGGTTGTTGATCGTTTGTTTAATATAACTGTCACAATGCACATCGTCGATATAATCATACTTGGATAAACTAACCCCAATACGAGCCATCACTGATTTTCGATCAATAGTACTAATTGGTAGATCTAAAAAAGAGCTCGTAAAAATTTTTTCAAATATAATTAAAAAAAGATGTTTAACGGACAAATCTGCAAGAGTTTCAGATCTAACATATGAGGAAGTCATATTTAATCTAGAATTATTAGTGAAGCCCAAAAATTTATCTGAGTTTATACTCCTTTTTATGATTTGTTTTAGCAAGTCTTTATCCATCATATAAACAAACGATAGGAAGACCATTAAAATTTGCTCAACAATCCGTGACTTACTTTGTTCTTTGTCTTCAAAAATTATTAGCGTTTCGATACAACGAACAATCTGCTCAATATTGCGAAGTGACAATTTCCCCACATCAAGGAAAGTTGGAATCTCATACATAAATTGGTTGTCTTTAAAGTCTTGTGGAATTACTTTGCTAGCTTGTACTGTGGCTTTAAAGTAAGTGACATTATTTTCGACTGATCTACCCTCAATATCTTTTGTAGAAGTGGGCAAGTTGATCTGATATTTAAAAAACTTATATAAATAATCATGAGAATTGGTTTCGCTACCATAGCTGTGCTTGATGGTGGCTTTTAATTGCTCAGCATTAGTAATCAAGATAATCTGCACGTTTTCAACGTCAAAAACGTGTTTGATGGTCTCTAACATCATCACTGCGAAATCTGGACGACAGCGATCAAGCTCATCAATCAAGAGTATAACGGGATTGATAGATGCGATATCTTTTAAGGCCTCTTTCAGTGTTGATAGATTCTTTTCAGCCTCTACTTGGTCTTTAATCATCGACTCAAGAGATTGATCGATAAATGAGTCTGAACCTTCTTCTATAGCTTCCATACCCTCCTTAAAGTCGTCCGACATATCTGCTGCATATTTTCCAAATGCCAAGCTCGCTATTGCCTTAATACCGATACCTGAGACCAAGCGCAAATAGGGAATAGCGTTCTTGATAAAACTTTTTCGCTTATCATCGTCTTCGCCATAAAATCCAGCGACTTCTGCAATTAGTGTCAATAATGGCTCGTTAGCATGGTCAGCTTGAAAAGCATTTACATAGCCAACTTTATAATCATTCGTATTGTGCGCCTCAATCAGATTTTTTAGCTTAAAGCAAAACTCCGTTTTACCTGTACCCCATTTACCATCAATTATTAAAGGTGACACATCAATAGCTGAATCTAATAACTTAATGATTTTTTCAGCAATGGGCTCACGTATGAACTCATCTCTGCTGGTAAAAGTTAACTCTCTCATTACGCTGTGATCTGTCATTAAGCACTCTCTATATTTATAATTTCGATATACGATACTTATGTTATACAGAGAATAAAGGCATAAAAAAAGCCCATAAGGGCTTTTATATAGACAATAGCTTTTTGAGTAATGAGCCTTGAGCTAAACTTACTTCCGATTCTTCCGCGTTTTTAGACGACGTAAGCGCTTTTCTTCCTCGCGTGCTTTCTTCTTCTCTTCAGCAGCGATGCGTTGTTCTGCGACCACGATTTCTTCAGCTTCAGTCATAGCTGGGGTCTCAAGCGTGATACGCCCAATCTTTGCGCTACGTAGCTCGTTAATCAGAATCTCAGACATGCGGTAGGTATCGACTTGATTGCCCGAACGTACACAGCCGCGATTACGTCCAGCCACTTCAAAAAACTCCCAATCAGTCTTTGGCAGCTCTTCAATTTTATAGCGAGTTTTTAGCAGCTCAGGATAGGCTTGCATTAGATACTCAGCGGTGTAGCTGGCCACATCAGCGAAATCAAAAGCCGTATCACGGATGCCGCCCGTCGCTGCCAGACGATAGCCAGAGTTTTCGTTTTCCACCTTTGGCCATAGCATACCGGGCGTGTCATAGAGCATGATGTCATCGTCGAGCTTAATCAGCTGCTGCGACTTGGTCACAGCTGGCTCGTCACCTGTCTTTGCCACAGCGCGTCCTGCTAGCGTATTGATCAGCGTTGATTTGCCAACGTTTGGAATACCCATAATCATCGCTTTGATTTGACGACCAGTCCCGACTTTGTTAGGTACGAGATGCTTACAGATGGCGATGATGCGTTTTACATCATTGGCTTTTTCAGTATCGCAAGCAATGGCTTTGACCCCGTCTTGCTGCTCGAGATAATCCATCCATGCTTGCGTCAATTCAGGATCGGCAAGATCGGCTTTGTTCAGGATTTTGATAACAGGTTTTTCGCCGCGCAGTGCAGCAACCATTGGGTTTTCACTACTATAAGGAATACGCGCATCGATGACCTCGATGACCACATCCATCTGCGGCATGATTTCTTTGATTTCGTTACGGGCTTTGTTCATATGCCCAGGGAACCACTGAATACTTGCTCTCTTATCCATCTGCTTTCATAACCTTTTATAAAAAATGCTAAAAGTAAAACAATCAACGTTTACTTTCTAATGGTGTCCAGTTTACTACAGAATCACCTTGCTCACGGCACAATTTCACCCAACCAGCTTTGTCATTACGCTTGATTTTGGTCTTCTGTTTCCTCATGCGCTGGTGGTAATGGGGCAAGGTAACCAATTAATAGTATTAAGCTACCTGCGCCAAGGAAGGAAATCACTCGCCAAATTGCCTCGGTCTGTGACAAATCGACCAAGACCAGCTTAAGTACGACGATACCTAACAACCCAATACCCATAAACCAAAGCGCGCGCTGCCAATAGCGGCTGGCGAGGATGGTGGCAACCAATGCCAAGAGCGTCCATAAAATCGTCAATCCTGTTTGTACTTGCTCGCTACTCCATGCACCGCCCTGGGCACCGTCCCAAAGTGGTGTACCGATAAAGGCGTGTAGCGTTCTGACCAACATGCTGGATAGCAACCAAAAGCTGATAAGCCCTAATATGATTAGGAGGTTTTCAGCGGTAAATATGCGCTTAGATTTGGCAGCTATACTCGACTCGACAACGGTTTCATTGTGACGGCGTTGGCTGATGTAGTACAGACTAAAACCAACCGATAGCGTCAGCCACGAGGTGATGTCATATAGGTTCACTAACGGAAAATAGGGCAGTCCCCAAGTCACACCATCATAAGACCAGTTGGTAAGAATAACCCACAGTAAAGCAATGGGAGCAAAGATGGCGGCGCATCCTAACAGTGCCTGTTGCCAATCAAACCAGTACAGCAGACCTTGTTCTGAAGCTTTATTAGTTGATGCATTTTCTTTATTTTTATTAATATAACGATGATTGAACCATAACCCAAACAATATGAATGTCGCTGAAAACAAGATAGCCATCACGCCATCAGAGTCTGGTAGGCCATAATGCGCAGCCGCAGCAATCAGCAACAGCCCTGTACCGAGCCAGGTTACCTCAGTGTAACGTGCCGTGTTTTTAGTATCAGACCAAGTTTTTAGCCATAGCTGGCCTATCAGTAACCAGCCAATTATCAAACCTATGAATACCAACCACTCCGCTGTTACCCACGTTAGATTTCGCTCAAATTTTTGTGGCAGTTGCAGTACTAGCATGAAGTAGAACAGGGCTAGTAATCCACGACTCAGCTGTCTAACTTCCGCCCACGGACGATAGCGGTTGATGACCCAATAAGCGATCAAGCTGATGAGTGCTGACAGCGCAATGACTGTCGTATCTGATTGCCAACTATCGAACCAATGATGCAAATCAAGTATCAGCACTTGTAATATCCACGCCATCGCCGTCAATGTTAAAAATTTTATCAGCCTAGGGCTGTTCCAGACGAGTTTGAACGCATAGCTTTGATGATTGATAGCGTTCAGCCATTGCTGTGCTGCTTGATCATTGATACCCAGTGCATGAGCGTAATTGGTCATCGTATCTGATGGGTTGTCACGCTTTTGTACCTTTGTGGCAGAAGGCGTTATAGCGTCACGATTTTGACTATTACTGTTATCTAGCTTATTCATCAACATCGCAGGGGAGTTGTTAGCGCGTAAGATAAAGGCGGTCGCCAGATAACTGAGCGCTGAAATACTAAAGGCTAAAACGGGATAGTCTTTGATAGAAAATATCGCGGTGGTCAAGAGCATACCGATACTGACGAGCTGCAATAGTAGGCCAAACAATACTGACCATGACCGCAGTGAACGCCTGCCAAACCACACCAGAGCAAGTCCCTGTACTGACCAACCAAAAGCAATCCATTCCGCATCTAGCGCCAGCGGAATCACCAGTGCCAAAAACCCAAATCCTAAAGCCAGCATGCCTTCAGTGATTAAGGCATAGCGCTCACTACGCTGGATAAACAACCATCCCAGCCCAACATAGACAGTCGCCAAAATCGCGCTAGTGATGGTCAGGGCATTAGGAATCTTATCAAGTAAAGCAGAAAGTAAGCCAAAAGACAGAAGCGGTACTGAAAACAGTAAGCCAGTATCGATGGGAAATAAATAGGTATCGTTACCTGCGGTAGATTTATCTAAACGCTTGATATTATTTGTACTATCTATATGGCTAAGAGTTTTTTCACTGAGTGCGTTATAGGCGATAACTTGCTGCGCATAACGAATGACAACAAATAAGTAAAGCAGCCAGTGTAAGGTTACTAACGCTATCAATGACCAGCGCTGCGTTTCAATGACGGCGCTCAGGTTTTCGCTGATACCCCAGTAGTATGCCAAGCCAAATGTCACAGTCACACCGAATAGATTTAATATTTTCCAAGGTCGATAATGAGCAATGACAGCAATCGTGACATTCAATAATAGGTAGTAGCTGAATAGAACGAACAAACTACCCGTATCTTCACTGGTCAAAATCGGCGCAAAAAATCCACCAGACAACGCTAACAACGCGAGCGGAAAAGCGTTTTGACGTACAGCGAGGGCAATGGTCACAGCAGACAATAATCCAAGCCCAATAAAGCTTGGAATACTCGGAATGATTTCATAAACACTATAAGCAAAAAAGGTGCTCAAATATGTAATCGCTAAGCCTGCGCCCTGCAGCGTAATCCCATACGAGAAACGTTTTGCCGTGAGCTTTAACCCAAGTGCTGCCAACGCAAGCCCCGCGATGCCAATTGCCATGAGCTTTGTGGTAATTGAAATCTCGATATATTCGCTAAGCAATCGCAGCAGTAGCACCACGCCTACTAGCAGTACCAATACGCCAACCCGAACGACGAGATTGCCACCGAAAAACCAGTTTTTGATTGAATGAATGAGCGACGTCACAATAGGTATTGAGCGTTCATCAGGCTCAATCGGCGCATTTGCTATTTTATTTTTGGCTAGAGTTGGAGTAGTAACAGGCAGTGGCGGTGGCAATGATGTAGATGACAGGGTTGAAAACGCATCTGTAGACCGCTGTTGTGAATCAAAAATTGCATGCTTAGTAGCATCATTTTTAGCAGTATTGCCTTCACTAGCGCTCGCGCGCGTATAAACACGCTCATCAGCCAAATGGGTAGATGAAGCGTTTATACTGCGATTTTTTTGCTGCTCAAGATCCGCTTGTAGTTTTATGACATCGCGGCGCAGATGCGCAATTTGTCGCTTTATCTTGGTGTATAGCGCGACTACCACGATCAATAAAATTGTAAAGGCCAGCCAACCCAACTGGGTTACCAATAGATATAACATCTTCGTCGCTCAATCCAATTGACAGTAATGTGATAATGACGTGATTTGCTAAGAAGCACAAGGCTGCTCTGATTACTCACCCAAAAGATCATTGATAAAACAAGACTCAAAATAAAAGGGCAGCTTAATAGTTAAGCTGCCCTTCTTGATGAGTTTTATACCAAATCGTTTTTATGCCAAATTGGCTTTCATAAACTCAAGCATATTTTCCCAGCTTTGCTTAGCAGCTGCTTCGTTATAGCCAAGATCTACTTCATTTTTTTCAGCACGCTCATCGGCATGTGGGTTGGTAAAGCCATGCTTAGCATTGTCATAGACATCAATAGTGTAATCTACGTCAGCTGCGTCTAGCTCTGATTTTAGGCCTTCGATGGCATCCATTGATACCATTGAATCATCACGACCATGGGCGACCAGTACTTTTGCAGTGAAGTTTTTGTCTGCTGGTTGTTTTGGCGTTGGGTTACCATGGAAGGTAGCAACCGCTTTTAGCGGCATGCCTTCGCGAGCCATGTCTAGGACAACTTTACCACCGAAGCAGTAACCGATTGCGCCTAGATTGTCACCGTCAACTGATAACTGATCGCTAAAGTCGTTCAAAATCAAGCGGCAGCGTGCCATTAGCATGTCTTGATCAGCAAGCACTTGCTCCATCCACATGTTCGCTTGTGCGGCATCGGTAGTGAGTTTGCCTTCGCCATAAACGTCCATTGCGACCGCTGCATAACCAGCTTCTGCCAAACGCTCTACTACTGATTTTGGATGATCGACCACGCCCCACCATTCTGGTGCGACCAAGATACCTGATACTGGATTATCATCAGAAGCGTTCTCTGGTAGTGCCACATAGCTGATGAGTTCAACACCATTTTCGGTGGTACTGATTAACTCGAAAGTCTTAACTGACATATGATTGTCCTTTTTTATGTTATGAGTTTTAATTATTCGTCATTGTGATGGTTCGTTTTCTAACTCGTACTACCTTAACGCCCATATCTAGCAAAAACAGCTATAATAGTGTAACGCTCTTTATCAAAATGCTACTGCGATCCTATGACTATAAATTTCTTAAACAAAAATGATGAACAATCAGACTTGCATTCAGGCGTCAATCCAGATGGTAAGCTTGCGCAGTCGGTAAGTTTGTTTCCTGATAGTGCGGACTCTGATTCTAATTCTGAGCCACTACGCCCGCAGTTTTGGTCAAGATTTGCCTTAAACGAGCTAAACCATAGCGAATGGGAAGCGTTGTGTGATGGCTGCGGTAGCTGCTGCTTAATCAAATACATCGATAATGATGATGACGAAAAGCTGGTCGAGTATACCGATGTGACGTGTCAGCTGATGGACTGCGCGACAGGATACTGTCAACACTACGCGACGCGCCAAGAGCATGTACCAGATTGTATTCAACTGACTATGGACAACTTGCCCAACATGATGTGGCTACCATCGCATTGCGCCTATAAGCGGTTGTATAAAGGACAGAATTTGCCAAGCTGGCATCTATTATTGACTCAGGATGCGGTGGTCACACAACACGAGATGCGTGCGGCCAATGTGGGTGTCGCTGGCCGCTGTGTGTCGGAGATTGGCATGTCTGATGAAGAAATGGAAACACGTGTGGTGAATTGGGTGAATCCATAATTTCTATAGGGCAGATTATCACGCTAATAAGATGCCTGAGCAGTCGATTTGGCCTGTGCTTCAGCACTAGATTGAGAGTCGGCCAGTGGTGGTATCGGAATATCTTGACGAATTTGCCGAGAGAACTCACGGCTATTGGCAATAGAGTGCAGGTTATTGAAGCCACTCGATTTTGGATTAATATGGGTGCGCTCATACCACGTATCCATTGACCAAGGCTGGTTTTGCTTTTCAGGCGCAGCATCCAGCATACCGACATCATATAGATAGTTTGGCAGCCAGCCAGAGACCCAAATCCGATAATCCCACGGCAGGCGATCGCCACTGACGATACGCGCCATATAAAAGATAATATTAGTACAGTTACTCGTCAACGTGTTATACCAAGCGGGTTTGGTATTCAGCTCATCCATTGCCGTTAGGTAAGATTCAAACAACGATCTCACCTCATGTTGCTGCAAATTGCTGATAGGAAACAGATAGACTTGCTCACCGCGTGCATTGCTGCGAGTGTAAATAATATCGCGCTCTTCTGCGGCAATCAGACTCAGCTCATACCGTCGAAAAAATCCCGCCAGTGCCGAAAACGACTCGCCATTTTCTTTACGAATCTCAAATGAGAAGGCAAGTGGTCTATCGTCTTCAAAGCGAAAACTGACCAAAGTATGAGCGATCAGTGGCCCCATCCAGTAAGAGTTGGTTACATCAACGCCAGAGAGTTTAGATAAATCAATCGTGCGCGTCTCCCAATGCTCTGTGGCGTCTTCTTTATTCTGCCAATCAAAATTACGGACATTGGTTAAGGTAATCAAATCAGGGTTGGTCGCATCGCGCTCATAAGAGACTTGCTGGTCGACCTCAGCCATCCAATCACGCTCTTGCTGGGGTACGATAGAAAAAAACCAGCCTAGACCTATGAGCCAAGTTGCTCCGTATAAACCAATAAGCCACTTAGTAGCTGTATTTTTAGACGCTATATTTTTAAGTGCTGTATTTTTAGGTGCTGTGTATTTACCAACCGACTTTTTGCCAATGGACGCTCTACCAGCCGATGAGCTACTGAGCAGTATCTTTGTGACTGTATGCCAATAACGCGTACCAAGCAGTGCGGCTAATATACCCACGATGATGATTGTTGCAAGCCAAGTGAGTACGGAGCTTATCCCGTACTGATACCAAATCGCTAATAGCAACCACACTGCTGATAGCAATATTGTGATTGCGATCAAAAAAATCACGAGACGATGTCGCCATGTCGGTCTTGGTGGTTTGTTATCTGCTAATCTGTTGTCCAAATCGCGACTGACAGAATGGCTGTCTGCAAGCTGGCTGCGTGAACGCGATGATAATAAGCGGGAAAAAACGGAGCGTAGCGACATAAAGTTTGTTTTGATAAATAATGGCTTTGACCATAGCAAAGTTTATAACACACTGACAATACAATTTGAGTGAATTTGTCGTTGAATGTCGGTGAGGCTTGCGATAAAGTGAAGCTAAATTGTGCTGGTATGTCTGTTGTTTGTTACACAGATAATGATAAGCTCGCTGTTTTATTCGGCGCTTTTGTCCCCATCTAGGCTCTACTTATCTTATGAACGGTTATTCTAATTGCCATTAACTAAAGAGGTTAAATCACACCACCATGTCTGACGACACTCCCAGCCCGAGTAGTTGGTCGATGCGCGGCTTAAAACGCTGGCTATCGACCGCCCCCGAAACCCGTGATGAATTAATTCGTCTGGTACAAGACTCGCGCCAGTTTTTAGAGCCCGATACGGTCGATATGTTAGAAGGCGTGCTCGATCTGCCGGCGACACAAGTGCGCGAAATCATGACACCGCGACCGCAAGTGATTGGTCTGCACGAAAGCACTAGCCTTGACGAAGTGATGGATATCATTCTTGATACGACGCACTCGCGCTATCCTGTTTTTGACAGTCAAGATGATGATGCCGTTATTGGCATCCTATTGGCAAAAGATTTGATTCCTATATTGGTGCACATGGTACGCAACCAAGAAGACAAAATCGATAGCAAACGTCTAAAAGACTTGGTGCGTCAGCCATTATATATCAGTGAAACAGCTCGTTCTGATACCCTGCTGCGCTCATTGCAGCGCACGCAAGTGCATATGGCGATCGTCGTCGATGAGTTTGGCAACTTTGGTGGTGTCGTTACCATGGAAGACTTGTTAGAGGAAATCGTTGGTGACATCGTTGATGAGCATGATGACTTTGATGAAGATAGCGATATTAATAACATCGTCGCTGATCCTGAAAAGCCAAACACATGGCGTGTCCAAGCATCTACGGTGATTGAGGACTGTAATGATGAGCTTGGCAGTCGTTTTGATGATACTGATGTCGACACGATGGGCGGTCTGGTCATGCAAGCACTCGGTTTCGTTGGTGATTTGGAGGGTGAGAGCGTGGTGATAGATGATTGGCAAATCACAATCACTGATGTGGAAGGCCGCTTTATACAAAATCTAGAGCTGACCAAAACCAATGGGGATCAGCAGATACTGATAGGCAGCCATTAATTCGCTTTTATTCCCATAATTAGTAATTAGTGATAAAACATTCTTAGCAAGCCCAATAAAAAACACGATGAACCATCGTGTTTTTTGCTTTCTGTCTTTTGTATTTTGGTATGAGATTTTCGCTACGCAAATTTACCCATTAATCGGTTTTGGCTGGTATCATGGGTGGATTTTATTTGTGGTCCTGCATAGAGCATTATGCAGTCAGTTTCTGCTTGGGGTTTGTCTCAGTGCTGAGCTGTAAAATTTTGAAAAATATGGTCTTGGATAACTGCTATGCGTCTGTCTACTGTTGATTTACAAAAACGCCTGAACCCTAAACAGCCAAAAGGCTTACATCTGGGACTGACGGTACTGATCGCTTTGCTGGCAGGAGGCGCTTTCACACTTGCGCTCGCGCCTTACGGGATTTGGCCAGTTGCGTTGGTATCACCTGCCATTTTATATGCGCTATTGATGCCAGAGATGACAGGTCGCCGCGCCTTCCTCATTGGGCAGGCATATGGTACGGGGCTTTGGTGTGTGGGTGCGTTTTGGCTGTACACATCCATCCATGTCTATGGTTCGACGCCCGTATGGCTTGCGCTGATTATGATTGCGCTGATGGGTCTCGGCATGGGGTTATTCCATGGCTTTTTGGCGCTGATTTTTAATCGAGTGGTTGGCAAGCAGCCATTATCTTTTGCTGCGCTTTGGATACTCCAAGAGTGGATGAAAACGTGGCTATTCACAGGCTTTCCTTGGCTATTCGTCGGTTATGCATTTACTGAGCAATATTGGTTGTCATCCTTGGCGCCTGTTGCGGGTGTCTTCGCGATTTCTTTTGTGGCGGTGCTACTGGCTGCCAGTATCGTTGAGCTATTGCGTCGCCGCGCAGGCTATATGATTCCGTCGATAGCCTTGTTGGTTGTTAGCTGCTCGCTATGGTTGATCAATCCGCAGTGGACCAAACCAAAAGGCACGCCTGATTTATCAGTGTCTTTGATTCAAGGCAATATCCCGCAAGATCTAAAATGGCTTACTGAGTATCAAATAGAAACCCTAAAAATCTACGCAACCTTGACTCGAGATGAGTGGGGGCGTGACATTGTGCTGTGGCCTGAGTCATCTATTCCGATGTTTCAGACAGAAGCGGTCGGTTTTATCAATGAAATGGTCAAAATGGCCAAAGAGACGGACACAACATGGGTGACGGGCATTCCTTATAAAGACGAAGCCGCGTTTGATGCCAGTAAAGATAAATATGCGCCGTTTTATAATAGTGTGGTAGCGCTAGGGGCTCAGGCAGATGGTTTGTATAAAAAACAACGTCTGGTACCCTTTGGTGAATATATTCCGTTTGAAGGTGTGCTTGATATCCTGCCAAATCTGGCAGGCAGCCAAGACATCATGAGCTATAGCCGCGGCAGTGATCATCAGTCACCGCTGCGTGTACGAGGCCATAATTTGGGGGCAGCTATTTGCTATGAAGTCGCGTATCCAGATACCACGCGCAAAAACGCGATTGGCACAGACTTTTTATTGACCATCTCAAACGATGCGTGGTTCGGTACGTCGGCAGGCCCGCTACAGCATCTGCAAATGGTACAGATGCGCGCGCTCGAAAATGGTCGCTGGTTTATGCGTGCGACCAACACGGGAGTGACAGCTATTATCGATCATAAAGGTCGCATCGTAGCGCGTGCTCCGCAGTTTGAGCGCACCGTACTACGCGGTAATATACAGGCACGCGTTGGTAATACGCCGTTTATGCGTTTTGGCCAATATCCTATTTTGTTTATTATGGCGCTGCTGCTGATACTGAGTTACTTAGGTAAGCGTCCGAAGACGTCAGTACGTTTGAGTAAATAACTGTCATCAACGCTAAAAGCGAATAGTAAAATTGTCGATAATAAACCCTTTAAATACTTAAGGGTTTTCACAAATCAGTATAAATTGCGATATAATAGGTCAATATTTCAAATATTTTGTGCAAGGTGGATAAGGTATGTCAGAAGGTATCGTCAATAACAATCCAAAAAAAGAGCTGTTATACACTCTAGGTGGCATTGCCTTATTTTTAGGTATTGTTTTACTTATTGGTATTTCTGCATTTTTGCGTCCAGCAGGTGAGCATATTACGGCTACGCCAACGGAAGCATCAGAGGCCGCTGATGAAGCAGAAGCCATTGCTACCGAAGACGCTGCTGCCCCGACTGAAGCAAATGCTGAAACAGCACCAGCAGATGCAGCAGCACCTGATACGGCCGCAGATGCAACCGTCACACCAGCGACAGATGCAGATAGTGCAGTCGTCACTGCAGAAGCAGGTACAGCGACCGCTTCTGGTACAGTAAGCCAAGCGGCAGTTGCCGATGCTGATTTAACTGCTGAGCAAGCGGATGGTGACTTAGATGCTGGGGATGCTGTCGATACTGGTAACGCCGCTGATGAGACAGAAGCACAGTAATCCTGATATAGTGACTGACTGTTTATCCAAATAAATAGTGAAAGTGACTCGCAAGTAACTTAAAAATAAAGCATTTACGAACGGTAATATCACCTTGATAATACGGTTTTTTATAGCGAAAGAAAGCTCGCTCTCAGCGATTGAGAGCGAGCTTTTTTGTGGGTATTTGTGTAATTTTTAGCCAACTTTTTCTTTACTTGGTTATAACCAAGTGAAACAATGTTCCGCCTATATGACCGCTTATCGGAATAATTAGGCATTTGGTCATTACCAAAATAATCTTTAAAGGAATAAAGTTGTGAGTACACAATCAAAATCAAAATCAGAATCTAGTGCGGCTGAGCTGCAAGCACTAGACAATGGCTTTATGGGACACCCTGCGCCATTACGCTCGTTGTTTTTTACTGAGATGTGGGAGCGTTTCTCTTACTATAGTATCCGTCCGCTACTCGTGTTATTTATGGTAGCAACAGTGAGTAGTGGTGGTTTTGGGTTCGATGAAGTCACGGCTTCTGCTATCTATGGTATTTTTGCTGGTTCATTATATTTGGCAGCCGTACCGGGCGGCTGGCTAGCAGATAACTGGCTGGGTCAAGAGCGTGCACTGTGGTGGGGTAGTATTGTGATTGCCCTTGGTCACTTATGTATTGCACTCTCCGCTGTGTTCGGGATGGCGTTATTTTTCGTTGGCTTGATCTGTATCGTCTTGGGGTCAGGGCTATTTAAGACCTGTATCTCAGTGATGGTTGGCGCTTTGTATCCTAAAGGTGACTCTCGCCGTGATGGCGGTTTTACCTTATTTTATATGGGTATTAACATCGGCGCGTTATTGGCTGCACTTATCGTTGGTGTATTTAAAGAAAAAGGCATGTGGCACGTCGGCTTTGGCGTCGGTGGTTTGGGGATGCTAGTGTCCTTGCTCATCTATCGTTTTGTCGCTCAAAAGAATTTAACGCGTTTTGCGCGAGCCAAAGGTATCGATGCCGAGTGGGAACACTCCAATGACCGCTACAAAAACATTGGCCGCTGGGTAGGTGGCTTTGTTGCGCTGTTAGTCGCCATTGTGCTGTTAGTTTCTACAGGTATGGTGTCGTTCAACCCTGAGCTGGTCGCAGAGTATATGACCTATATCATTGCTGCCGTCGTCATCCTCTACTTTGCCATTATGTTTATTTCGCCGCGATTGGATAAGACGGACAAACTGCGCTTGCTGATCTGCTTTATTTTAATCATTGGCTCGACGCTGTTTTGGTCAAGTTTTGAGCAGCAGCCAACCTCTTTTAACTTATTTGCTGATCGTTATACGGATCTAAATGTCATGGGGTTTGAAATACCAAGCATTTGGTTTCAATCGTTGAACCCACTATTTATTTTAATATTGGCGCCTATCGTCAGTATCATCTGGGTCAAGCTAGGTAACCGAGGTCTTGAGCCGAGCAGTATGGCGAAATTTGCACTCGGGATGCTACTTGCAGCTGCCGGTTTTGCTTTGATGATTTTTGCATCAAAAAGTATCTTAGCGCCTGGTGCTGGCTTAGCGTCGCCTTTATGGTTGGTGGGAAGTCTGCTGTTATTGACCCTTGGTGAGCTTGCGCTTAGCCCGGTAGGTCTGTCATCAATGACCAAGCTTGCACCAAAAGGCATGCAAGGCCAGATGATGGGGCTTTTCTTTGCTTCTATTGCGATGGGTAACTTGGTTGCGGCATTCTTTGGTGGTCATGTTTCAGCGGACAAAATCGAAGGTTTGCCGACTTTGTTTACCACTATGACGATCTTCTTGGTAGTCTCTGCCGTGATACTGTTGGTATTGGCTAAGCCTATCAATAATATGCTGCAAAAAAGCGAGCACGCTGACGAGGTAAGCCAATAAAGACAGATAATTGGTGTATGCAAATCCTCTATCATGCCCATAGAATCAGTCCATAACCCATGATAAGACGTGTTACCATAACTGGCAGCACGTTTTATTATTTTAATCAGTGAGATATTTTTTAGGCTATTGAAAGCCTACATTCTGCCCAAACATCTAGTTATGTTCTGCTGCAATACTATTAAGCGGCACCTAATAAGACGACTATTCATAGTTGCTATTCACCTCTCAATTTCTAAATAATTTATCTAAAATAAATAAGGACACCTATCATGAATAAAAAAATCATCCAAGAGCGTATCGATACGCTACGCAAAACGCTAGTGGCTCAAGACCTCACTGCGATCATCGTACCCTCAGCCGATCCACATCTGTCTGAGTATTTGCCAGAGTATTGGCAAACCCGTCAGTGGCTATCAGGGTTTACGGGTTCAGTAGGGACGCTTGTCGTGACTGCTGATTTTGCTGGTCTATGGACGGATAGCCGTTATTGGGTACATGCGGCTGAGCAGCTAGAGGGTACGGGTATCACTTTGGAGAAGCTGGCACCTGGTCAACCAAATCATATCGACTGGCTGGCCGATCATTTGCAAGAAGGAGATAGCGTGGCAGTAGACGGCAATGTGCTCTCTATCGCTGAGCAAGATCGACTATTGAATGCATTTGATGCCAATGACATTACCTTGATCACTGAACGTGATGTATTGACGAGCGTTTGGACAGATCGTCCAGCACTGCCTAATGCGAAGTTGTATGCACATGATGAGCAGTTTCTTGCGCAGTCTGCCACCTCAAAACTTTCTGATGTGCGTGCAGGTATGGCAGAAGCAGGTGCAACCCATCATTTACTCTCAAGTCTAGATGATATCGCTTGGTTGACGAACTTGCGCGGCGCTGATGTTGATTATAATCCGGTATTCTTAGCACATATGCTGATTGATACAGACAGCGCAACGCTATTTGTTGATACCGATAAAGTGAGTGAAGATATTGCAAAAAGTCTAAAAGATAGCGGTATCACATTGGCTGATTACTCTGCTGTACAAGATGCATTGAGTTCGTTAACACCAGAAGATCTATTACTATTAGACCCAAGTAAAGTCGCAGTCGGCACCTTGTCCAAAATGGCAGATGATGTTGGCTTCATTGAGCAGATGGCACCGAGTACACTGCTCAAATCTGTCAAGTCTGACTCAGATATCGATCATGTGCGTGAGGCAATGCGTCAAGATGGCGCGGCTTTAGCTGAGTTCTTTTCTGAGTTTGAGCAGCGTCTAGCAGCAGGCGAGCGCCTAAGTGAGCTGGATGTAGATAGTATGCTGATAGAAGTGCGTAGCCGTCAGCCGCATTATGTATCGCCAAGCTTTCCAACTATCGCTGGTTTCAATGAAAACGGGGCATTGCCGCATTACCGCGCAACCCCAGAGAAGTTTAGCTACTTAGATGTGGCTGAGGGTGAAGGTGGTTTACTACTCATCGACTCAGGCGCTCAGTATCAAAACGGTACGACAGATATCACCCGCGTGGTCGGTATTGGACAAGTTAACGCTGAGCACAAACGCGACTTTACGACCGTACTCAAAGCCCATATTGCGCTCGCTCGTGCTTACTTCCCTGATGGTATCGCCTCTCCACTCATTGATGCGATTTGCCGCGCACCACTGTGGCAGGCTCAGATGGACTATGGTCATGGTACTGGTCACGGTGTTGGTTATTTCTTAAACGTGCATGAAGGTCCACAAGTGATCGCTTATAGCGCCAGTACACCAAAAGAGCGTGCGATGAAAGTCGGTATGATTTCAAGTAATGAGCCAGGTCTGTACCGCGAAGGCAAATGGGGTATCCGTATTGAGAACTTGGTCGTGAATACACCAGTTGCCAATCCTACTGAGACAGAGTTTGGTCAATTCTTACACTTTGAAACCATCACTTATTGCCCAATCGACACGCGCCTGATCGAGCCATCATTATTGGATCAAGTCGAGATTGATTGGTTAAATAGCTACCACAGTCAAGTCTTCGCAGAGCTAAAAGATCGCGTAGAAGGTGCCGCCCTTGAGTGGTTGACTGAACGTACCAAAGCCATCTAGTACCCAGCTCAAAACATTAACTAAAAATACTAAAAAGCCCCGCAAATAATTTACGGGGCTTTTTAATGTTTGTGCTACAAGGCTTTTTAGAAAATAGAGGTTATTGCCGTTAGTGAATATTTTTCTTAGCAGCGTTTTCAGTAGTAGCTGACGTATTTTGCTCGCTGAAATGCTGAGTCATTTCAGCACGTAGCCAAGATTTCAGATTTTCAGACATGAGCATCATTTGCTCACTCAAGTAGTCGTCGATTTGGTTTTCAAGCTCACGAATTAACGTTTGATCCGCCGGATCCAGCTCACTGTCTTCTAACACCAAGTTGATGGCTGTACTGGTGTTATTATTAATGTCCTTGATATGATGATTGACCGGCCCATGAGTTTGATCGCTCATGGTTTTGCCATCAGCGTTTTTATGATCTCTAGTCTTACTCTCACTATCGGCTACTTCAGAGTCAGTCTTTTTAATTTTTGAGTTGTCATCAGGATCGTTCTCTGTGACGCCTTTATCGGATATGGCTTTTTCATCGATTATGGCTTTTTCATCGATATTGCTTTGGTCGGCTGCTAGCTGCTCATTTTTTTCTTGTTCTTGTTGAGCCGTTTCTGCTTGTTCACGTCGCGTAGCTTCTGCTTTGCGCGCAGTCTCTTCGGCCTCTTTTTTCTGTTCTTGTTCTTGCTTGTCTATGATTGCCTTAGCGATGGCTTGCTCGGCATTATAGTTGTCGTACAGCTCGTCCACATGGGTATCTAAGTCATGTGTATGAAAAGTAAAGCTTTCAAATACGGTATCTGCTTGCAGTAGGGTGGTGATGTCTTTTAGCTCTTGGGTAATTGCAGCGCGTACTGGATCCGGTGCACACGTCCAGCGCTGATAAAACTGATGGGAAAATGAGTAGCTTGACATGGTATCTTCCATAAATGTTCCAAAAATTACCCCTTATCATACGCAAGTACGATAAGGGGCTGCAAGTGGACAAACGTAGCCAAACTGACACCAACGTTACAATGTTCAGATGTATCAAAGTGACAATTCGACAATTCGACAATTTGACAATTTGACAATTCGACAACGCGGTAATGCAAAAACGCGGTATCGCATCGCACGATATGCTTTTGGCTATTAGTGGTTGATAGGCCAGCGTGCAAATATCAAGGATCCATTAGTACCGCCAAAGCCGAAGCTGTTGGATACAGCATATTGCAAGTTATCGACTTTACGTGATTGGTTGGCCACGTAATCGAGATTGCAGTTGTCTTCTACATCTTCTAGGTTAATCGTGGGTGGTACGTGCTGATGCTGTAGGGCAAGCACGGTAAATATGGCTTCCACACCGCCAGCTGCACCAAGCAGGTGCCCTGTCATAGATTTGGTTGAGCTCACCAAAATACTGTCTTTCACTGGTGAAAACACGGTTTCGATAGCAATTGATTCAGCGACATCACCTGCAGGTGTACTGGTGCCGTGCGCATTGACATAACCGACGCTTGCGGGTTCAATCCCAGCATCATTGAGTGCATTGCGCATGGCTTTTGCAGCGCCGCTACCATCTTCTGGTGGTGCGGTAATATGACTGGCGTCATCGCTCATGCCAAACCCGACCAGCTCTGCCAATATCGTTGCACCGCGCGCTTTGGCGTGAGCAAGGCTTTCTAAGACGACCATACCAGCACCGTCACCAAGTACAAAACCGTCACGGCCTTTATCAAACGGACGTGATGCTTTGGTTGGCTCGTCGTTACGCGTAGAGAGTGCGTGCATCGCGCTAAAGCCCGCTATACCAAGTGGGCTTGAGCCTTTTTCACTACCGCCAGCCAACATGATATCGGCATCACCGTAGGCGATCAAACGCGCTGCAAGACCGATAGCGTGAGTCGCGGTAGTACAGGCCGTTGATGTCGCAAGATTTGGCCCTTTTAAGTTGTGCTTAATCGCGACCAATCCTGCTGCCATATTGACAATAGAGCCTGGGATGATAAAGGGTGAGACTTTAGCGGCACCTTTTTCGTGTAGGGTATCGCGACTGTTTTCGATGGTTTGGATACCACCAATACCTGAACCCAATATGATACCAAAGCGATCTTGATCAACCCCTTGTACTGGCGCATCAGCAGCACTGACTTCATCGATAAGACCAGCGTGCTGTAGTGCCATAGAAGATGCCGCAATCCCGTAGTGTATAAACTCATCATAGCGGCGCGCATCTTTGGCGCTCATGTACTGCTTGGCCTCAAAGTCTTTGATCACACCTGCGATTTGCGCGCGGTAGCCAGTCGCATCAAAATGCGTAATCGGTGAGATACCACTGTCACCATTGAGTAGCTTGCTCCATGAGCTATCAACATCCAGACCAAGCGGGGTAATGGCACCCATACCTGTCACGACCACACGCGTATCATCAGAGCGCTCGTAATGAGGGGGTTTTTGACGCGATTTGTATACAGGAGCTGCGGTCATATTATTTGTGTCATCATTGGTGGCTTGGTCGATAGGTGAAGTGCTGTGTTGGCTCATGCGATATGTCCTATACTTACGGGTCCTAAGAGGATGGCGTTTTTAAAGTTATTATAAAACACATAGGTGCACGTATGTAAACTAAAATCTAACTGGTCAGGCAAAACAAACTTGTCCCAATACCACGCCTTTATTGGCGCCGGTTACAGCAGGTAAATTACCCGTTTCACCCATTAGTGTTTGTCTGGCTAACCAAGCAAAAGCGACTGCCTCTACCCATGTTGGTGCCAGCCCTAAATGATCCGTGGTCATTACTGTAGAGTGGGGTAAGTGAGCTCGTAGACGCGTCATCAAATAGTCATTCAATGCGCCGCCGCCGCAAACATATACTGAGCTGTTTTTTGAATGATTGATAAACATATTGATTTGCGTACTGGCACTGATAGCCGTTAGCTCAGTCAAGGTTGCTTGCACATCGGCTGCTGAATAACTGATGTTGGCATTGGCTTGCTCAAAAGCTTGTAGCTCATTTTGCAGCCAAGCCAAGTTGAAATCTTCGCGGCCCGTACTTTTGGGATGAGATTGAGCAAAAAATGGATGTGCCAAAAGCTGCTGTAATAGCGGTTCAATGATGACTCCAGACTGTGCCCAAGCACCGCTCGCATCATAGCTATTATCAGTATGCAATGCTGTCCACGCATCCAATAGTAAGTTTGCAGGTCCCGTATCGTAGCCAACAACTTTATTTTTTCCATCAGCAGGCAAGACGGTTATATTGGCAATACCGCCCAAATTTAATATCACGCGTGTGTTATCAGATGTGCCAAACAGTGCTTGGTGGAAGGCAGGAACCAATGGCGCACCTTGACCACCAACGGCCATATCACGGCGACGAAAGTCACTGACGACGCTAATGCCTGTACGCTCAGCGATGATATTGGCATCGACCAATTGCAAGCTAAAACTCATCTGCGGACGATGGCGTACCGTTTGCCCATGACAGCCAGTCGCCAGTACTGATTCAGCATCGATATTTGCTTGCTGTAATAAGGTATTGACTACCTCGCTGGCAAATTCCGCATATTCGCGACTTGCCCAACCAAACCAGTCCAATTCGCTGTTTGGCTCATTGGCCTCTAGTACGAGTTGATTCACACCATTGGGCTGACATAATGCCAATAGGACCTCACGCAATCGTGGCGGAAAATCTTGACTATATGTCGCCAGCAGCTGCATCGGCGGTTGGGTGTTTTCTTTATTACTGGTATTTTCGGTATCGCCCATGTCATGATTAAACTGACAAATAACCGCATCCATACCATCCAAGCTGGTGCCCGACATCATGCCGATATATAAGCCATCATCAAATCTTTCAAACACCGTTTGCTCAAGCGCATCGGTCAACGTGGCATAGTTTGAATTATCAGAAGTCAAATCATCAATATCGTCGGAGCTATGATCCAAACTATTATTCATAAGTAAGTCTGCGAGGGCATTATGGTCAGTATCAGCAATCGATGCGGGGTTGGTCATGGCAATTTACCTTAAAAAACGCTAGTATATCCGTCAAATTCTAGCATTTTTTCTGACCCTTTGAGCTTCTAAACGTCATAAGGTGTTGAGCCAGTAACCGTCATTTGTAAAAATCCTAATTAAAGCGATATATAGAGAGAACCATGACCAATCAAACTTACACCCTAGAAGAACAGTTGGCCCTTATTCAGCGCGGTACGCAAGAGATATTATCTGAAGACGACTTAGTCGCTAAGCTAAAGCTCAACCGTCCGCTACGTATTAAAGCAGGCTTTGATCCTACCGCGCCTGATCTGCATTTAGGTCACACGGTTTTGATCAACAAGCTCAAGCATTTTCAAGATTTGGGTCATGAGATTTATTTCTTGATTGGTGACTATACTGCCAAAATTGGCGACCCTTCTGGTAAGAACAGCACGCGCCCACCATTGACTGATGAGCAAATCAAAGCCAATGCTACGACCTATGCTGAGCAAGTATTTAAAATCTTGGACAAAGAAAAGACCCGAGTAGTCTTTAACTCTGAGTGGTTCAATGATATGAGCGCCGCTGATATGATTCAGCTTGCGAGCCAGCAGACCGTCTCGCGTATGCTTGAGCGTGATGACTTCTCGAAACGTTACGCATCGCAAACACCTATCTCAATTCATGAGTTTCTCTACCCATTGGTACAAGGCTACGATTCTATCGCGCTAAAAGCGGATGTTGAGCTTGGCGGTACGGATCAAACCTTTAACTTGTTGATGGGTCGCACGTTGCAAGGACGCTATGACCAAGAGCAACAAGTTTGTATTACGGTGCCGATCTTAGAAGGGCTAGACGGTGTCAATAAAATGTCTAAATCTCTAGGCAACTATGTCGCCATCTATGATGCGCCAGGCACCATGTACCAAAAAATCCTATCGATGCCGGATACCTTGATCCAACGCTATTTTGAGTTCTTAAGCTTTAAGCCCATGGAAGAAGTCGAAGGCTTGATGCGCGAGATGGAAGACGGGCGCAATCCACAAGAAATCAAACGTATCCTCGCCGAAGAGTTAATCGAGCGCTTCCACGATGCGGATGCGGCGGCAAATGCACATAAATCAGCGGGCAACGTTTTAGCAGATGGCGAGTTGCCAGTGGATTTGCCAGAAGTGACATTAACGCTTGAAGAAGGTCAAGAGGCCTTGTTTATCACACAGATATTAAACCAAGCAGGTTTGACTAAAAATAGTGCAGCGGCAAAAGACATGATCAAGCGCAATGCAGTCAAAGTCGATGGCGAAGAGGTCAATGCTGGCTTTAGCTTAAGCTCAGGTCAAACGGTTGTGATTCAAGCAGGCAAGAAAGCCTATGCAAAAGTGACGGTTGCTTAAGCGCTTGCTCACATCAATAATGGCTTGAGGAGAGATAAATGCTAGAACAGGTTACCTTATCGAGTAATGGCATTATCCTTGAGCCATTAACGCTCGCTCATGCCACTGACTTGATTAAAGCTTGCCAAGATGGTGAATTGTGGAAAATAAACGTGACGTCTGTACCTGAGCCAGACAAAGTCATTGACTATATTAATATTGCAGATTCAATGCCTGACAGACAAGCTTTTGCCGTCATTGATGAGCGTACTGGTAAAGCGATTGGGTCAACGAGCTTTCATGATATTTTACCTGCCAGTAAACGCTTAGAGATTGGCTATACATGGTATGCTAAATCTTACTGGCGCACGCATGTCAATACCACCTGTAAGCTTATGCTGCTTACCTATGTATTTGAAACTTTAGAATATCAAACCGTAGGCTGGCGTACAGATATTGATAATCATCGCTCGCAACAAGCCATTGAGCGCTTAGGTGCCAAAAAGGACGGCGTGATTCGCGGCAATCGAGTTCGCCGTGATGGCGTTGTTTCTAGCACTGTGATGTACAGTTTATTAAAATCTGAATGGCCACAAGTAAAAATTGAACTGATAAATAAATTGAATCAAAGTCCCTAATCTGCGTAATCAAACTAAGTAAGAGATTTATGACACAAGAGAATAGAGTTCCCCAAGGCATTTACCGTCATTACAAAGGCAGCCTTTACCAAGTGCTGCATACGGCGAGGCACTCAGAAACTGAAGAGTCGCTCGTGGTTTATCGTTGTCTTTATGGTGAGTATGGCGTGTGGGTACGCCCGCTTGCGATGTTTACTGAGATGGTCACTGTTGATGGCAAAGAGGTTCCGCGATTTGAACTCATCAAAGTATTAGTTGATTAATTGTTAGTAAAAATGAGATTGAAATGGCGCGTTTAGACAATAAAAAAAGATATTCAGTGCCTTTATTATTACAGTTCATAGTGATTTTAACTCAATTTGGCATTTATTTATTTATCAATTGGTTAGATGTTTATCTTAATCAAAAGCCACCTAATTCATCATTAGACAATTTTTTTTGGTTAGTAATAGTACCTATTACTTGGCTTATCTACACTTCAATGTCTTATTATTATTCTCATAAGTTTTTACAAGCAGTTTTTCAAGGTCTATTGCAGACAATATTTTCCTATACCTTAGTTATTGCAAGTGTACTTGTCTTTTACACATGGATTGGTAAGTCCTTTTAACGCTAGCCTAGGTTAATAACTATCCTACCCAAAATCTTTAAAACAAAAAAACGACCCGTTGAGGTCGTTTTTTTGTTCTATATCTATGTTTTATCTAGACAGTCAATTAACTGTTTAAAAATGCAATCAATGTTTTATTGAACTCTTCGCTATGGGTCACATTGATGCCATGTGGACCACCTTCAACGACATGTAGCTTACTGTCTGCAATCATATCATGAGAGCGCTCACCGCTTGCTTCAAACGGGACGATTTGATCCGCATCACCATGTATCACTAAGGTTGGTACATCAAAGGCTTTTAGATCATCGCGGAAGTCGGTGTAGCTAAAAGATTTGACGCAATCAAAGGTTGCTTTGGCAGAGGCGAAAGCAGCGATATCGCGGTTGTATAAGCGCATAGGCTTACTGACCAGCGACTTACCGTCTTTTGGCGTAAAGAAATTCTTGGTAAAGTCATTCAAAAAGGCGATACGATCATCGCTCACACCATCCAAGAATCCTTGAATATCTGCTTCTTCAAGACCGCCATCAGGGTTATCATCTGCCTTAAACAAGTACGGCGGAACAGCAGATGCCAGTACCGCTTTGCTCACACGCTCTGAACCATATTTACCAAGATAGCGAGCCACCTCGCCGCCGCCCATAGAGAATCCAACGATGGTCGCGTTTTGTAAATCGAGCGCCTCCATCAAGCCTTTTAAATCTTGGGCTAGGGTATCGTAGTCGTATCCGTTCCATGGTTTAGACGATTGACCAAAGCCACGTCTGTCATAGGTAATCACTTGATAGCCAGCTTCGACCAGCGCAGGCAGCTGTGCTTCCCAAGCGCGTCCACTGAGTGGCCAGCCATGAATGAGTACGACGGGTTTGCCAGTACCTTGGATTTCGTAATAAAGTTCGATGGGTTGTTCGTCTTGTGTTGCAACGGTAGCGTAGGGCATGACCTTATCCTTTTGATATTATTATATTCATATATTTTTGTGTTGATGCTTATCAGTAACTACTATTCGCAGTGATTAGCATCAGCTTTTTAGTATAGAATCAGCCCAAGTTAATTGCTATGACAGGTTGTAAAGTTATAGTAGTGATTATAAAGTGGTTGTGTAAAATCCTAGTCAATCTTGTAGAAATTCTTTTAGTATCTTATGAAATTGCAATGGCTCATCTATTGGCACTGCATGTCCTGAGCGTGGCAGAATAACGTCACGAGCATTGGGTAGCATACGTGTGATTTCTTGCTGCCATTTGGGGTCATAGAGTTTTGATTGTCCACCAATGAGACTGACCACTGGGATGGTGACATTCTCTATACCTGCCCGAAAATCATAAGGTATCGCCAGATACGCTTGCAGGCAGCGCATTTTATGTTGCCATGTTTGGTGATTATAAAATGCCAGCTTATGATCGTTTTGATGAGTAATTGCTTGTACGACAGCTTTCGAGCGTGGACGACTGACAGAGAGTAAAGAAAACAATCTTTCGACATCCGTCACATGGCGTTTGAGAGAAAACGGCAAGTGCGTAAAGTGTTCAACTTGCGCATAGGGTAGTGTCCTATCGACAATGTCTTGAAACAAGGCAAACATCTCTTTTTGCCGATCCCCAAACAGTCCGCCTTGCCAATCTGGTTGATTATGAATCACAGGGCTTTGATCGATATTCAGATAGCGACTAACCCGTGATGAACCAAAACGCTCAAAATAAGACCACATGACGAGTGCCCCCATAGAAATCGCGGCTACAGGTAGCGACTCTATCTGCCGTGCAAGACAGACGTGCTCAATCACTATATCAATATCATCAGCATACTGATGCACGAAATCAAACTGCGTCAACTCAATATTTTTTGCCGCACCAAAACCTCGAAAATGTGGCAAGTAAAACTCATATTTACCTATCAGTGGCAGTATAAAAGGTAAAAACTCACGTGCATCCATGCCATAAGCATGCATCATCATGACGGGTTTACCATTCCCAATGACAGACACGGGTAGCGCCGTACCATCAGCTGTCTTTATATCGATTGTCCGCAATTGATAGGACGCGGGTAGAGAAAGAAGAGTTTTTTTCATAGAATGACATCACTTTTGGTTATCAAGCCATCTTGGTTGAGTGGTCAAGATGTATTTTTACAAACGTATTCATACCGCGAATAAAAGACTGTTATATTGAAGCAGTCATCTGACCATAGCATAGAATTTGGCTAACGGTAAAAGCAGTAGCGATAACTGATAAGGATAGAAGGGTATGAGCAAATCGATATTGTCATCATTGGATAGTAGCTTGTATCCACAAGTCTGGGAGCAGCAGACATTTATCAGTCCACAAGCGCTTTTATTATTGATACTAAATAATGAGGTCACGATAGATGCCAGCACTTTTACCAAGCGACTACTGGCGAACGATATTTATCAAGAATGGATCAATACCACGGTGTTTGGACGGTATTTGCATCGCAACTTTACCGCGTTTTATCAACAAACAGAAGACAGTTTTAATGTAGAAATGCCTGCCTTGTTTCGTCAAGAGCTGACCCGCCATGCGCAATATATGCCATTAGATCAGGTATTATTTTTTGCAGGAGAGATGCCAAAAGTGGTACGGCAAACAAAGCTACTCACCACCACCGTAAATCCTGCCACGGCTATCATTAACGCGCAAAAAATGACAACCCATCAGGTTTCTCATTCAAAGATGATTGTTAATCAAATCACCATCGTCGGTAGGCAAGTATTAGGGTTTCCCATACGTCACAATAAGCGCACTAGCGAGCGCTTGCGCAATGAAGTATTGATTATGGACTTTCAGGATTTGCGCTTGGTCAATGAGGTCACGATTGAGGACACAAAAAAAAGCAATATAGAGTCATCTATATTGCTTCGGTCTTACGAGTTACGTTGATCGCTAGATAGACGAGCTTTTAACTGTCTTTTTTAGCCACCGTCAAACCATTATAGGTTTGTGCGACTGGCATCACTTCCAAACGATTGACGTTGATATGCGCAGGTGACTCAATCAGCCACAGTAATATATCGCCGATATCTTCACCTGTCATGGTCTTAAAGCCATCATAGACTTTAGCCGCTTTTTCATCATCACCATGATAGCGCACGTTTGAAAACTCAGTACCCGCGACTACGCCCGGTTCAATATTGGTCACACGCACCTGCGTACCAATAAGATCAGCACGTAAATTTAGGCTAAATTGTTTGACAAATGCTTTGGTTGCACCGTAGACATTGCCACCAAAATACGGCCAGTTGCCCGCAATGGAACCAACATTGATGATATAGCCGCTGTCACGCTCAACCATCGCTGGCAAGACGGCATGAGTCAATGCCATTAGACCTTTAACATTGGTATCCGTCATGCGCATCCAATCATCGAGACTGGCTTTGTGGGCAGGCTCTGTACCGAGTGCCAATCCTGCATTATTGACCAAGACATCAATCTGTTTAAAGTCATCAGGCAAGTCAGCAATGATTTGCGGGATAGAATCCGTATCGCTCACATCCATCACCACAGGTAAAAAGTCCTCACCTAAAATCTCAGCTAAAGCATTCAGTTTGTCGATACGTCTAGCGCAACCGATCACGCGGTGACCATTAGCAACCAAACGCTCTGCCAACGCTTTACCAAAACCTGCGCTTGCCCCGGTAATCAATACGTTCATTGTTTGTCCTTATTATTGATGCTGCATGTTTCTATCATAACCTTGATGACGGCTTTTTTATCCTAATGCGACTTATCTATTTGATAATTGCTTACCAAAAATCTTATCACCCGCATCGCCTAGACCTGGGATGATGTAACCATGCTCATCTAAATGGCTGTCTAATGCAGCGGTATAGATAGTCACGTCAGGATGCGCTTCATTTACCAAGCGGACGCCTTCAGGTGCTGCGACCAAAACCAAAGCTTTAATATTCGTACAGCCGTTTTTCTTTAGCATCTCGATGGTTGCTACCATTGAGCCGCCCGTGGCCAGCATTGGATCGATGATAAGCGCAGGACGTTTGTCCATGTGACTGACAAATTTTTCAAAGAATGGTACTGGCTGCAAGGTTTCTTCATCGCGTTGTAGACCGACCACAGAAATCTTAGCAGTAGGAATCAAATCGAGCACGCCATCAAGCATGCCAATACCTGCGCGTAGAATCGGTACGATAGTTGCTGTTTTACCGATGATTTGCTCACCAGTGATTTCGCCACACCAACCTTGCATTGGAAAAGTTTCGATTTCAAAATCACGGCTTGCTTCATAAGCCATCAAGCGTGCAAGCTCTTTGGTCAATGTACGAAATTTATAAGTACTACAGTCTTTTTCGCGCATGAGGCTGAGTTTATGACGGACTAGTGGATGATCGATTACCGTAATTTTTAAATCGCTGTTTAAGTCGCTCATAGAATCTCTCTCGGTTTCTTGTCTGATGCTTGCGCAGTTACTGCGGTTGCCATTAGTATAAAATATACAAACACTTACCGCACTTTAACCATATCTTTGGCACATCAATAGTAAAGTTAATGCCTTCACAATCGCGCTAATCAACTATTTTACGACAGTGCGCATTTATCATGATGACAATATTTGCGTTCACAGCTGCCATTAAAGCCTAAGCAATTCAGGCTAAGTAAAATGATATCGCGCTATCTTAAGTCAACTGATTGAACCGACTAAGTTTGACTATATAACGTGATTATAAGTGAGGTAGTGTTTAGACTTGCTATGATACCAAAAAAACCGCTTTTCTGACGAAGAATATCATGACTATAAAAACATCAAACACCCAAAAAACTGCTGATACTAAACCGACATCATTTGATGACAAAGACACAAAGCTTGAAAATCACCCCTTTGAACCTGTCTTACCGCCCAATGCCACGGTCATGATGATGGGTACTTTTCCACCGACTGCTGATAAATGGGCAATGAGCTTTCATTATCCCAATTTTTATAATGATATGTGGCGTATCTATGGTCGAGTATTTTTTGATGATACTGACTATTTTAGAGTAGGCGATGAAAAGCGCTTTGACCCTGAGCGCATTCGAGATTTTATGTTTGAACGTGGCATTGCTTCTTGTCCGACAGTCAAGCAAGCTATTCGAGAGACTGGCAATGCTTCGGATAAAAATCTAACGGTAGTTGCACCTGTTGATTTAGATGTTATCTTGCCGCAAGTGCCAAAGGTAGAGACTTTGTTTACGACAGGAGGCAAGGCGACGGAAGTACTGCTTGGGTTATTAGACGAGCCAATTGCCAAATCAAAGCATCCAAAAACCAATCAAAGGATGGATTACCCTTATCAGTGGCAAAACGCTGAACAAACTACTGAGGTTAATGACCTAACCTTGTATAGATTACCTTCAACCTCACGTGCCTATCCGTTATCGTTGGATAAGAAAGTCGCTGCATATAAGGCGTTCTTTGAGAGGGTGGGTAAGTTGTAATATAAAAGATAATTCTTTATAGATGGATGTTAGAAATAGAGAAGCTTATGCAGTCAGTAAAACCCAATAACATATCTAACAGGTCTATCGTTCAGAGCACATCTTCAACTACCCATCAATTATCTCAAATCATCAAATATCTAACCCATTGAAAGAATTACCATTTTCATATTTTGCTAAAATAAGATTAAAAACATTAATAAAACAGGTTGACACAAAAATTAAACCCTCTATAATACGCCCTCATCAGACGGACTAGCGGCAACGAATATATAAATTACATATTACTAACGCAGCTAACCTGTTGAAACAAATTAAAATAAAGCTTGACAATTCATATCATTATGATAAGATAGTCGGCTCGCTAGATAGCTTAACCGGCAACGGAAAAGGCGAAAAGCGAAAGATTTACCCTATATATCGATGACTGGACGACAGTGATTGAGACTATTTAAAAGCATAACTAAAGAACAACTTGTGTGGATTTTTGCTGATTCAGAATGCTAAAAAATAAAGTTGACTATCTTTTCTTTTCGGGAAGATTATTAACTATAAAAATTATCATTTAAGACAGCAGAAAAACTCAAAGTTAATTCATTACGAACATAATTTTTAGCGATTTTGCCAGATTAGATGAGCCAAGTTTAGAAGCTTCTTTAAAGAGCTTCATAGCAAGATTAAACTGAAGAGTTTGATCATGGCTCAGATTGAACGCTGGCGGCAGGCTTAACACATGCAAGTCGAGCGGAAACGATGATAG
>NZ_CAJHAR010000014.1 GCF_904846415.1 Psychrobacter piscatorii
ATCATCTCGATTCCTTACACATATTACACACATTATACTATACGTACGTGTAAATTTCAAGCAAAAAATAACCCCCTTTACAGGAGGCTATTGTCAGAATTACACACTTTTAGGTACTATAAAGAACCTAGGCGGTCTTTTTTTTGGCCAATCATTAGCGCATATCGAGTTAGGACAGATTGAGTATTGTGCTTACTGGCTTTTTGTCTTTATACTCTGATGAGTTAATAACTTATATCGATACATTTATTAGTACATTCTATTGGTAACTTTTATCAGCTATCAGCAAGCGAATTGCCTGATGCTTTGCAGCTCAAACGTTCTATTTTTAAACTCTTAATTGGATAACACTCATGTTTACTTGTGATGTCGCTTCTATTGATCTAACGCCCCTACCGCTACTATCAAATGATACGGCGACAGATAACTCGCTGTTGTCAGAGCAAAATACGACAGATAAAGCGCTACTCGGCATTCCTGAATGGCTGGCACAAATCAATGAGGATATCAGCCGATTACTAGAGCGTGGTACCAATATTCGTCAATTGGTCGAAGTACGTGCCTGCGCTATTGATAGCTTACTCATTGCGCTATTCAAATGGTTTGAATTAGATAAGACGGATTTGGCATTATTCGCAACGGGTGGCTATGGACGCGGTGAGCTGTCGCTTTATTCAGATATCGATATTCTGCTGTTATCTCCTGACGAAATCGGCGCTGATGCCAGCAGTAAGATTGATAAATTGGTCGCATTGCTGTGGGATATCGGGCTGGAGCCTGCGCTGTCTGTACGTAGCGTCAACGATGCGTTAGAAGCTGCACTTGACCATACGATAGCCAGTGCCCAGCTCGAAGCTCGATTGTTAATCGGCAACGAAGCATTGCGAGATATGCCCATCCAAATCGTTAACAAGCAGTGGTCTCCTCGCGCCTTTTTTGATGTAAAAATGGAAGAGTCCAAAACTCGCTACTTACAGCACAATGCCACCGAGTATAACCTTGAGCCAAATATCAAAACGGCTCCAGGTGGTCTGCGTGACATTCATATCATCGGCTGGGTCACCAAACGCTACTTTCGAGTGGGCAAGCTCTATGACTTGGTACAACAGAACTTTTTGACCGAAAAAGAGTTTGATGAGTTAAGCTTTGCAGAAGGCTATTTATGGCAGATACGTCATTATTTACATGTATTGACAGGTCGTAATGAAAACAAGCTGTTGTTTGATTATCAGCGTGAGATTGCTCAACTAATGGGGTACGAGACCCAGCCAGATGACCAGCCCAATGCGGCCGTTGAACGCTTTATGCGTGATTACTACCGCTGCGCCATGCAAATATCAACGCTGTCTGAGATGCTGACCAACCACTATTACGAGACCATCATAGAGCCCAACTTGCCTGATGATGAGCGCCCCAAAAAGCAGCCGATCAATGCAAGATTCAACCGTGTTGGTGATCATATTGCTATAGCGCACCATCGGGTTTTCGCTCAGCATCCTGAATCTATTTTAGAGATGTTCTTATTAATGGGTCAGCATGGTATCGACAAGGTTCGTACCCATACGCTACGGGCGCTAAAAATTGCAGCACGCGGCATCGATCAAATTTATAGGGACAACCCCGTTCATAAAGCTTTATTTTTATCTAATCTAAAAGAGCAAAACTATCTGTTCCATCGTTTGCGTACTATGAATCGCTATGGGGTATTGGGCAACTATATTCCTGCTTTCGCGCAAGTCACTGGTCTGATGCAATATGATTTGTTCCATCGCTATACGGTGGACGCGCATACTTTATTTTTGATTCGAATTTTGCACCGCTTTACCGATCCTATGTTTTCTGAAGAGTTTCCGCTGGTCAGCGCTATCTTTCAGCGCATCGAACGCAAAGAAATTTTGGTACTGGCCGCGATGTTTCATGATATTGCCAAAGGTCGTGGCGGCGATCATAGTGAGCTTGGTCAGACTGAATCGACGGAGTTTTGCTTATCACACGGCATGAGTTTGGCAGATGCCAATTTGGTTGGCTGGTTGACCCGCTATCATCTATTGATGTCGATTACCGCACAGAAAAAAGACATCTCAGACCCTGAGGTGGTGACTATCTTTGCAGATCTTATTGGTAATGTGACGCACCTAAATCATCTGTATGTACTGACGGTTGCTGATATGAATGCGACCAATCCACAGCTATGGAATAGCTGGCGGGCGACGCTGATGAAACAACTATACTCGCAGACGCGGCGCATTTTGCGCGCCGATATCGATGCGCCTACCAATCGCCAAGATATGATCAGTGCCACACGTGCGCAAGCGCTCGCGATGCTAGATAATGTCAACAACCAGCACATGAATCGCGATGAAGTATTGCGACTATGGGATGATTTGGGCGATGAGTACTTTTTGCGAGAGATTGCAGAGGATATCTTGTGGCACACCGAAGCCATCTTGAACCATCCACCGATTGGGCTTGCTTCTAATGCGGATAGTCCACCACTAGTCGTCTTGCGTGAGCATCGTGAGCTGGCACTTGATGCGGTACAGGTTTTTGTTTATACCCAAGATCAGATGAATCTGTTTGCCGTTACGATGGCGGTGTTCGATCAGATGAATCTTGATGTATTAGATGCACGTATTATTACTGCTACCCGCGACTTTGCCTTGGATTCTTATGTGCTGCTAGATCCTAGCGGTACGCTGTTGGTCGATGAAGACAGTCAGCAAGAACTTAAACAGCGCCTGATTAATGCCTTTAAAGACCCAACGGTACTAAAGCTCACCAATAAACGTATACCGCGTCAGCTCAGGCATTTCGAAGTGACTACGGTGATCAACTTTGAGTTTAATGAAGCGTCAGATCAGCACATCATGAGCTTAGAGACACTGGATCAGCCAGGACTCTTGGCTCGGGTTGGACAGATATTTTTGCAGGAGCAAATTGAGGTTCATGCGGCTCGTATTACGACCTTAGGCGAGCGCGCAGAAGATATGTTTTATATCAGTGACCAAAACGATAAGCCATTATCTGCTGAACGACTTGATGCATTAAAATCAGCATTGCTCGCCAGCCTAGCGACCAAAAGAGAAAACAACGTGGTTTATAGCTATTAATTGACACTATCAAGAGCACGTTTTATAACGTGCTCTTGTATATTATATTGTCAGCATGTTCTATCAGCTCAACATCAGCAAGATCTGGCGGTAAGATATCGACTTCAATTGGCATCTGACTTAGTATTAAGCGCCCAGCCTTGATTTCTTTTTGTAATAAGCAATGCAAGCTTGATAAATGAAACTCGCCATTAAGATAGTCACCCAGTTGCCTTAAAGAAATGGGCGACTTGGCATGCACATCAGGATAGAGACTGTCCTCTGCGAGCACAATCATCTCATTCAGTGCTTCCTCACCTAGCAGCTCATCTTTATCTATCTCATTCTGCAACTTATTCGCTAGACGTTCTTTCGCTGCAAGAATACTGACAAAAAATATGGTCTGTAAGATAAATAAAGCAATGTATTGCCACAAAGATAACGATAGATTCAACATATTATTCAGTAGCATCAGTGCCATGGCGACAACCACGTAACCGACCAACTGCCATAACAACCACATGATCAAGCTATTTTCGCCATACCAAAAGATTTTCTTCTCTTGATGCTCAATCAATTGCTGCCTCGCCTGCCACCAGCACGCTTCACGTTCTTTTAGCAGCGCATATACGTTAATAGGATGCGCACCTGCATCAGGAATGTCATTATTGATATTTTTAGCGATGAAGTTATTATGATTTAGTACACTAGGCATATCAAACTATCCTTAAAATGATCTGTCTCTGGCACTGACAGTCATCTTTTATATTGTTATAAGTTATCAGACGCGAAGCGTTCAATGCGCTTTGTAAGTACGACTGAATGGGCTATGATAAGGTCAGCCGTTCAAGCACAATAAATTCGCATTCACGTTATGAAAAGAAAAAGGCAAAAAATAAGAGGAGTACTACACTGCTCTAATGTAAATTTTCTTTATAACTTTATTATTAATTGTCTATTATAGTTACCACACTTATGAATCACAACTTAGCGCATCTACATCCTTATCCCTTTGCCAAGATGGCAACCTTACTCGCTGACAGCAAGCCTGCCAGTGGTTACAGCGAAATCAAACTGGGTATTGGTGAGCCAAAACATGAGCCACCAGCATTTGTACTGGACGTACTACGCGAAAACTTGGACAAAATAAGTCGTTATCCGACCACCAATGGTATGTTTGAGTTACGTCAGACGATTGCACACTGGTTAGAGAAGCGTTTTTTTCTTAGCCACGTCGATGCTAACACCCAAGTTTTGCCAGTAATGGGTACTCGCGAGGCCATTTTTAGCTTTGTACAAGCCGTCATAAATCATGATACCGCTGATAGCGAAAGCACGTCCTCTTTAGCATCTAATGCGTCACCTCTGGTTGTCATGCCCAATCCGTTCTATCAAATATATGAAGGTGCGGCAATATTGGCACAAGCGACGCCCCACTTTGTTCCCTGTACGTTAGATAATGACTTTAAGGGGGATTATCGCGCGGTGCCAAAAGACGTTTGGGCACGCACACAGCTTGTATTTGTCTGTAGTCCGAATAATCCAACGGGTTCGGTTATGACTATGGAGGATTGGGAATATCTCATTCGTTTATCAGACCAATACGGTTTTGTCATTGCCAGCGACGAGTGCTATAGCGAGCTGTATTTTGATACTGCTCCGATCGGCTTACTGCAGGCTTGTGCGAATCTTGGTCGCCGTAATTTCAAAAACTGCATCGTATTCCATTCATTATCCAAACGCTCGAACCTACCTGGTTTACGCTCTGGTTTTGTGGCGGGCGATGCCAAGATTTTGCAGGCTTATTTGCAATATCGTACTTATCAAGGCTGTGCGATGCCGATACCGCATCAGCTTGCCTCTATCGCTGCGTGGCAAGATGAAAAGCATGTCGCACACAATCGCGCCCTTTATCAAGAAAAGTTCGCGCTATGGATGTCCGAGCTTGGCGAGTTGCTAGACTTGCGCATGCCAGAAGCTGGATTTTATTTTTGGATAAAAGTACCTGAACCGTTCGATGGCGATGATGAAGTATTTGTCAAAGCATTATACGAGCAGGCCAATATCCATGCATTGGCAGGACGCTACTTGTCACGCGAGGTTGATGGGAATAATCCTGGAAAAGGCTATGTCCGTGTTGCTTTGGTCGCGAGTGTCGAGGAGAGCCGCGAAGCAATCAATCGTATTCGCAAATTGCTAGCGGCATAAATAGCCATTCAAAAATCTTTTATCTTGAGCTAATAAAAAAGCCTTTAATAACCACAATATAAATAGGGTTATTAGAGGCTTTTTGTATGAATAGTGCTATAGTAAAGTCTCTATTGCAAAATATGCCATCAAGGATGATGCCATGCCCCATCTTGACTTTACCCAGCCGCCCTTTGACGTACTGAGTCTAGCTGAACGTCAAAGCATCAGAAAAAACACGAAAATCCGTTATCTTGCTAGAGATGAGATCCTACCCGCAGCAGACTTGCAGTATCTATATGTGGTCATCAAAGGACAAATTGAGCAATCACTGAGTGGTGAATTTGTCGCCTCTTATCTGGGGAGCAACCATTCTGATGATCCAAACAATAATGACTGGTTTGATAGTCGCCGCTTACCTGAGTCGCTCATAAAAAATGGTGTGCCAGAAAGTGAGGACACGCCTATACAGCCGTACCAGTTTCGGGCCAGTGAGGAGACATTGCTGCTACAAGTCGATGGTGCCACTGTCGATAAAATCAGCGCGCAAAATCATCTAGTGCGCCAAATGCTCTCAGACAAGCTACCCGAAAGACTAAAGGCACTACGACAGCGCCGTAGCAACAAAACTCTAGACCCTGATGGCTATACCCATCAACAAGAAGTGCAGCAAATCATGCTGCAACCTGTCATCGACGTCCATTTATTGCCAGTACATATTGTCGATGCCAATAACAGCTTGTACGAAGCCGCTCGTATCATGACCAAGGCTGGACTAAAACACGTACTGGTACGACCGCTAAACTATGTAGAAAATACACGAGACACTGAGCAGCCAAAACTGCTGCTAGGCATTCTCACCGATACGGATATTTGCCGTGCTGTGAGTGACAGACAAGATCCCGCTATTACGCTTTGCCAAGGCTATGCTAATTTTAACCTACGTACGATCAAGGCCACTGACGAGATTGGCGATGCGTTGCTCACCATGACTCGCTATCGCATTCACAGACTGCCGGTCATTGACAGCAGTGGTGATGTCGTCGGGGTACTTGGACAAAGCGATATGCTCGCCCACATTGGTCATCACTCACAGCTTATTAGTATTCAAATCGAGCAAGCAACTGACTTGCCGAGCCTAGATACCGCAGTCGAACTCATCGGTCGCTATATTCGTGCGCAGCATCAAAACGGTGTCAAAATCGGTAATATCAGCCGTATGGTGCAGACCCTGAATGCACAGGTATTTACCAAGTTGTGGCAACTTATCGTGCCTGATGATGTGATAAGCAATACTTGTCTCATCGTCATGGGTTCAGAGGGTCGCGGCGAGCAAATCATGCGTACCGATCAAGATAACGCGCTAATCATTCGTGATGGCTATACGCATCCGGATTTGGCGCAATTTGCCGATACCTTTAATAATCACTTGGCAACGCTTGGCTATCCGCTGTGCGATGGCAATATCATGATGACCAATCCCATGTGGCGACAACCGCTCAAGCAGTTTACCGCGCAGATTGGCTTATGGTTTAGAAACACTGACCCCATGCATGGCATCTACTTGTCCGCCATAATGGATGGCGAATATGTCTGCGGTGATGAAACCCTACTTACACAGGTACGTCAGCATTTAAGAATGGCTCACAGACAAGCCGATCCAATGTTTGTACGTCAGTTTGCCCGTGCAGCGCTACAGTTTGGCGATGTCAATCAGTGGTGGCAAAAGTTTGTGCCTTTGATAGGGGGTAAATCTATATCAGCAGATATTGATCTAAAAAAAGCAGGGATCTTTCCATTGGTGCATGGTATTCGTACGTTGGCATTAGAAAATGATGTGCTCGATGTGCCTAGCAGTAAAGATCGCCTAAAAGCATTGGTACAGTCTCATGCCCTGACCCAAGAGCGCGCTGATACATTATTGGAAGCCTTGGAGTTTTTTATGGCGCAGCGTTTATCAGTCGCACTGTCAACCGATGACAAACAGGCAAGGCAAGTCGATCCAACGACACTAACGGCACTAGAACGTGACCTGCTCAAAGAATGTCTGGCCGTGGTAAAAAGTTTTAAAAATCAGCTGCGTCAACACTATCAATTAGAAATAGCATAAATATAGAAATAGCATAAATGAATGGATGACCAATATGAGCTGGTTACAGCAGTTATCTTGCGCTTGGCAAAAGACGCAGCTACAGCGTCCGGAGCTGGCCTCAATGTTCACCACACCATCGGCTGAGCAGTGGGTAGCGATTGACTGTGAAATGACTGGACTGAACCCCAAAAAGCACCATTTATTGTCCGTGGCAGCGATACATATTAATGGCAATACGATCGATACGGGTAATGGCATGCATCTGGTATGCAGACCGCCTGTAATGCCAAACCGCGACACGATTGTCATTCATGGTCTGCGTACCGCTGATGTCGAGCATGGCATGAGTTATGACGACATGCTGGCTCTCTTGTTACCTTTTATTGATAACCGCCCCATCGTTGGGTTCTGCACACAGCTCGACATGGCATTTTTAAATCCTTTGGTCAAACGCTATATGGGAACGATCCTGCCCAACAAAGTCATCGATGTGCGTCAATTATACAGTCGACGTATGGGCGACCGTACGCAAGGTATCCCCAATCAAACGCAGCATTTGAATAATATTTTGGCGCATTATGATATTCCTGAGCTAGGCGCGCATGATGCTTATAATGACGCGATTATGACGGCGATGGCGTTTTTGCATGTACGCTAGCCTTTATCATTGACGATAAAATTGAGCTTTTGAGAGCATGTGCGAAAACAGCAACTCATGTTACTATAGGCAGTTTTTGCCACCTGATGAAAGATGCTCATGCGATACCCTCTTCAACGCGATCTCTGTCAATACGACCCATCTCAACGCGATCTCTCTCAACGCAGTAGCCACATACCCGTTACAGCAAAGCTCACCACGCTCTGTCGCCATGTGCCATTATTGAATCAATCTAAAAAACGTTTGCCTGTACTTGCGCTACTGTCAGCGGTTATGCTGGTGCCTACTTACGCACAAGCCGCTCTGCCAACAGCCATTCAGGCTGCGTTATCGCGTGCAAATCTGACAGAATCTGATATCAGCATCATCGTCACGCCAATAGGGAACAAGAATGCCAGTCGTCTGCCTGCTCCTATTCAGGTGATCGATAGCAGTGATGTTGATAGTCAATTGATGCCGACGACACCATCTAACAATACGACTACCAATATATCTGCTGATAAAAATAGTAGCAGTCAGAAAGCGACTCAAAATAATAACAACCATGCCGCCAGTAATCCTGACCAACAAAGCGCATTGATTACTATTGAAAAGCGCACGATTGAACAGCACGAGCAGAAGATACACGATTATACTGATGATCCTTATACTTATCAGAGTGTAGAAAGCATCCCAACGGTAGTGCCTGACGAACAGCCAACCCCTGCTAACAATGACAATAACGCAGTGAGCACTGATAAAACTTCTATCAAAATCTCCTTTTCGCCATTATTGAATCATCAACCTGATGTCCCTCGTACCCCTGCCAGCACTATGAAACTCGTTCCCAGTTTTATCGCTTTGGACACATTAGGGGCAGATTTTGTATGGTATACACGCGTCTATCATACTGGTATTGTCATCGGCGACCGTCTACATGGTGATTTAATCATTCAAGGTAGTGGCGATCCAAAAATGACCCACGAGCGTTTGAAAGAGCTACTGTATAAAGTACAAGCCTCAGGTATTCGCCATATCGACGGTGACATCATCGTTGACAGTGCAATCTTCAAAAACGTGAGCGAAGATCCTGCTGCCTTTGATAACTCACCTTTGCGCCCTTATAACGCCAGTCCTGATGGTTTTTTGGTCAACTTTAGCACCATTGGTATCAAAACCTACCCCTCAGATAATGGCCAAGCGAGCTTGACCTATAAGCCGCGACTGGCCAACTATCAGCTGCCTGATAAGATAAATACCCGTGCCGCTTACTGTGGACAGGCAAGCTACAGCCTATCGCCGCAGTGGCAAGCGGAGCAGCTAACACTCAATGCCAGCCTGCCAGAGAGCTGCGGCGAGCATGTGTTTTATGTGGCGTATCCTAATGCCAAAGAGTTTGCAGCACACGTCATTGCTGCCAAATGGCAAGCACTAGGTAATACCCTGAGCGGAAAAGTGATCTCGCAAGAAACCCCTTACAATGCCAAAAAAACCTCAAAATCAATACATGGTCTCACGGCTATTACCATGTCACCCTTACCTATGGTCAGTTATCCCTCGCTGAACCTAACGCAGCAAATTCATGATATCAATCATTTTTCAAACAATGTTATGGCTGAACAAGTGGCCCTATCTATAGGCGCCTATGACAAAGCAGGACCGACTCAATCAAAAGCTACTAATACCGATAAAAAAGCTGATAGCCTATATCAGTTTGGCACACCTGCTGGTACTGATTATTCTTCAGCCTTACAGACCATCAATCAATGGTGGCAAACCAACCTAAGCACACCGCCACCTTATTTGACCAATGGCTCAGGACTCTGCCGCGACTGTACCATCACCGCCGCCAATCTAATCGAGCTGTTGACCTACGCTTATGGTCACCCAAGCTTTGATGCGTATGTAGACTCGTTAGGTATCGCTGGAGTCAGTGGCACCATTGCCGCTCATAGTGAGCGACTACCTGACTCAGCAGCGATTGGCCGAGCATGGATAAAAACAGGCACATTAAATAACGTCACCTCAATGGCAGGATATGTCAAAGGGTTGTCAGGTCAAGACTATGTCGTTGTGGGTATGATTAATACAGATCAAGCGCTCAATCCTTATACAGCAAGACCTGTATTAGATGCAGTACTCGACTGGACCGCTCAGCGCTGATGGTTTTTCTAAAGCGATGCTTAGTGAGCAGTAGTAAAGCAGCAGCAGATATTTTGACGAAAGTGGTATGATTATTTGCACGGCAATCATGACTGCTATGTTTATGAATACATTTTTAAAACTTTTATTCTTACCTTTACAAAGGCCAGCTTATGTCACGCCAGACACCCAATCTTAGTAAGCCTCGACCGCTTACGTCCAGTCAGCCTAAACTGGCGCAATATATCGGGTTTTTTGCCATTGGTTACATCCTAGCCAGCGCCATATTTATGATGATTCAGACCAAGATTGCGCTTAACTCGCAACTGGTCATGGTCGTCTCTATCATCGTCGGTGCCTATATTGCTGTCAGCAAATTCATCAAGCATCAGCAGCGCGCCTTGGCTAAAAATGAAATCAACCGGCTCATGTTTGGCGGTGTTGCAGTGGTTTGGTTATTGACGGTCCTTTATTTTTTAGCCATATGGTTTTGGTTATTTGATGTGGTTAGCCGTGAGGTATTACTCGAGATGGCCATGGCGCGGCCTTTGCCCTTGCTCTCTTCACTGGTGTTGATGCTGGTATTCACCTTGGTCAGTACGCGTATCAGCCTATGGGCCATCAACCATTTCTTGAACCCTGCTCTCAAAACACTATGAGCACACCCGACCATTTACTACGAGCATAACCAACCACCTACAAGGTAATACAAAGTTTTCTCCTACTTATACGTAAAATCCGTTAGGCTAACTTTAAGCAGTCAAATTTTAGCGGTTATTTGTTTTACTTTATAATAGGAGCAGACATCATGGAAACGGTTTTTTTTGACAACATCGATAAGCTCGGGCGCATTGTTTTAACGACTGTTATGGTCTACGTGTTGATTGTGTTGGTGACCAAAGCCTCGGGTAAACGCTCGACGTCACAGCTCAATAATTTTGATTGGATCGTGACGGTAATGATTGGCTCATTAGGCGCCAGTACCATTTTGCTCAAAAACATCCCTTTCATCGAAGGGGTGTCATCAATATTGGTACTCTATCTCTTACAGTTTTTGGTGACCAAATACGCCTCTATCTCACCGCAATTTAGCAGTGTTATTTTGTCTGATCCACGTATTGTCTTTTATCAAGGGCAGTTTTTGCCAGAGGCGATGCGTGCCGAGCGCTTGACTCGTCAAGAAATCGAATGTGCGATGCGTGCTGAAGGCATCAATAATTTTGATGATATCGAAGCTATTGTCTTTGAATCTGACGCCAAACTCAGCGTGATTCCAAAACAACGCCAAGCCGATACGAGTGATGATAATCAGGATGCAGATCATAGCGTATCAGAGACCATTACCCCTTTGATGTAGTGATTAGATAATCGAGCACTGATGGCTATCAATACTCAGATTCAGTGCTCGAATGTAAAAATTTTTCAATTTAAAAAATGGTACGTACTATGAAGGTAAGAATTTTGACTGTTGGTAATAAGATGCCTAGCTGGGTGCAGACGGGTTTTGATGAGTACTTTAAGCGTATTCAGCCTATGCTGAGCACAGAGATTATGGAAATTGCCGCCGCAAAACGGGCAAAAAGCCCTTCAGATGCTAATCTAGCACAGTACCGTGAGCAAGAAGGTCAAGCGATATTGGCCGCTCACAATGCCGCAAGCCGTGAGCAATTATGGGTACTAGACGTCAAAGGTAAGATGATCTCGACAGAAGGGCTAGCTGATAAACTCGCTGATGGCATGCAGCAAGGTGATGATATTGCGTTGGTCATCGGCGGTGCAGATGGCGTATCACCAGCAGTGTTGGCAAAAGCCGACGCAAAATTATCTTTGTCAGCACTGACATTGCCGCATCCGCTGGTACGCGTTGTACTAATGGAGCAGCTATACCGCGCGATGAGTATCAATAATAACCACCCTTATCATCGCGGTAATTAAACCAGAACCAAAAATGAAGACTGAATCGAAAAATATCCGTCACGCAATGGATTGAAAAACCTGCGTACGCCCTAATAAATGGAACATGAAATATCCAAAACGCGCGACATCCAAAGCCTCTCAGACTACGCATCAGCGTGACTATCATCACGACACTGTACAGACACCTATTACCTCTGCTGCAGCATGGGAAAGTGCGTCTGCTATAATGCCCAATGCGTCTAAACTACCTGCGTTATTTATCTCGCACGGGGCACCTACGCTTGCGATTGAGCAATCTGCCACGACCAGTGCATTGGCACGTATCGGGCAAAATTTACCTAAACCACGTGCTATCGTTATTATGTCGGCGCATTGGCAATCAGCAAAGCTCGAGATCAGCAGCAACCCGCAGCCAAAGACGTGGCATGACTTCTCGGGTTTTTCGCCAGAACTCTACGAGCTTCGGTATCCTGCATCAGGTCAACCAGCGCTGGCTGAGACACTTGCTCAGCAGCTCACCGCACGCGGTATCACTTGTAGTGTCAATCCTGTACGTGCCTGTGATCATGGAGTTTGGGCACCGCTCAGACACCTGTACCCAGAGGCAGATGTGCCTATCGTTCAAGTATCATTGCCTCAGCATTACGATAGCATTGCTTGCTATCAATTGGGCGCGCAGCTCGCGCATTTGCGTGACGAGCAAATTCTTGTGATTGGCTCGGGTAATATCACTCACAACTTACAAGCGCTACGCTGGGAAGCCGACAGCATCGATCAGGCTGCCAAAGCCTTTAAGCAATGGTTGCTCCAGCAGCTCAAGATAGATATCCCCACTGCCCTTGACTGGCAGCAATATCCACAATACAAAGACATTCATCCAAGTGACGAGCATTTGCTGCCATTGTTTTTTGCGTTAGGTGCGGGTCAGCGCGTCTCGGTTGTTCATCAAAGCATGGCGCACCACAGCCTAGGTATGGATATCTATCGTTTTGATTAGCTCATATTTATTAGTGCCTACTTATCTAATTAAAGCACACAAACCAAACCTATTTCTCAAAAGCAGGTTTGGTAAATAAACCCGCACGCTCCATCTCACCTGCCAGACTAAATAGCGTCGCCTCATCATTCATACGTCCGATAAGTTGCATACCAATTGGTAAGCCTTTTTTACTCATACCGACTGGCACCGACATGGCTGGCAATCCTGTGACGTTGCCTAACAACGTGAAGCCCATTTTTCCTAGCACAGGCGCACTTAGCTTTTCGATCATACCCGAGCTAAAGGCATATCCGCCCATATCAAAACCTTTATTCAGTACCCCAGCGCTACGCATCATCATCTCATCCATGCGGCTAGGTGGTAGCACGCCGTGTTTGACCGCAGGCGTCGGTACTGTCGGTGACAAAATCATATCGTAGGTTTCTAATAACAGTCCCGTTTGATACTGACTGTTATGCCAACCGTGTTTGGCATGAACCAAGTCCACTGCCGATAATGATCGTCCGAGCAGCGCCATATTGTAGGTTTGTGGCTCTAGGTTTTTGACATGGGCAGTGCCAAACTCGCGCTCGATATTATCAATCGTAAAGGCGGTATGCGCGCAGACCACGACGATAAAGTCATGCCAAAACTGCTCGATATTGATATTTGGCTCAGCGGGTATTACCTGATGACCCATAGACTCTAATTGCTTAGCGGTTTGCTCCAGTACAGCAAGGACTTCTTTGTCTACTACGGTATTGGCAATCAGTGGCTGCTGCTGCAAAGCAATTTTCAATGGTCGCGGTGCGCGCATCGCTGCTTGCAAAAATGTGCCGTCTGGCGGCGCAATGACATAAGGCGCACCAATCTCCGCACCACTGGTGGCATCGAGCATCGCGGCACTGTCACGTACCGAACGCGTAATCACATGATCGGCCACTGCACCATCCCACCCTTCACCAAGATTAGGACCTAATGGATTACGGCCACGGCTTGGTTTTAAGCCAAACGCACCGCACCAAGACGCCGGAAACCGTATCGATCCGCCACCATCACCAGCACCTGCCATCGGCACAATACCACTCGCCACTGCTGCAGCACTACCACCCGATGAGCCGCCAGAGCTGTAGCCTTTTTTAAAGGGATTGTGAGTAGCACCATGTGCTTTTGGCTCAGTCGTGATAATTAAACCAAACTCAGGAGTGTTAGTCTTGCCAAAGGTGTTCACGCCCGTGGCTTTCATTCGCTTGACGATTTCGCTGTCTTTTTCTGAGATGATATTGACGCTACGGCTGCCCATCGTGATGAGTTCATCCGCAAAACTAAATGACAAGTCTTTTAGCAGATAAGGCACTCCATTGAACACACCAGATGGCAACCCTGCCTGCGCAGCGTTATAAGCGCGCTCATCGAAACGGTGAATAATGGCATTTAGCTTGGGATTTAGTTTATTGGCCTGATAAACGGCTGCGTCTAATAACTCCTTTGCACTGACCTCACCTGAGTTAACCAGTGCCGCTAAGGCGAGTGCATCGTACTGGGTATATTCTTTAAACATAACTGACCTTCCTTGGAGAGTAACTGTCGTAAATTTTGGAATACTTATTTCATCAGTAACTGTCAGTTTATTATAAAAAACCACGACTTATGGTTGATAAACAAACTCACTGGTCATTTGAAAGTTTTGGTAGCTAGTTCGTTTATGAATGAAATTAATCTTAAATCTCTTTCATAAAAAAAACGAACCACTTTTATGACTCGTTTTTTCATTATAAACCTAATACTAAGCACTACATTAATAATTCGCGCTTACCACTTTTGCCCATAGAACTGACCAGTCCAGCGTCTTCCATCGAGTCGACAATACGGGCAGCACGATTATAGCCGATGCTGAATTTACGCTGGATACTAGAAGCTGAGACCTTACGCGTTTCCATAATAAAGGCGACCGCATCATTATATAGATCATCATCTTCACCAGAAGCATTAGCCGTACTACCACCGCCCGGACTAGATAATTCAAAGTTGCCTGCCATGTTGTCAATATAATCGGGAGCACCGCGCTCACGCCATGCGTCACAGACACGGTTGACTTCTTCATCACTGACATAAGCACCATGCACACGATCTGGCTCGATTTGTCCTGGGCCCAAGAACAACATATCACCGTTACCCAGCATGTCCTCAGCACCGCCACTATCTAGGATCGTTCGTGAATCGACTTTTGAGTTCACACGTAGTGCTGCACGCACAGGAATATTGGCTTTGATCAAACCCGTAATGACATCGACTGATGGACGCTGAGTCGCTAGCATTAAGTGAATACCCGCCGCACGTGATTTTTGCGCCAAGCGCGTGATCAGCTCTTCGGCTTGTTTACCAACCTGCATGATCATATCGGCAAACTCATCCGCGACAATAACAATCATGGGTAAGGTTTTGAGTTTTGGCGCTTGGCTGATACTCACGCTGTCATTCGGTCGCCATAAAGGATCGAGCATTGGATTGCCTGACTTTTCTGCCACGATGACTTTTTTATTAAACTCATTGAGCTTACGCACTTTGAGCAAGCTCATTAGCTGATAGCGACGTTCCATCTCGGCCACGCACCATGACAAGCTGCTAGCAGCCTCAGTCATATCGGTGACAACGGGCGTTAGTAGATGTGGAATATCATTATAATTAGCAAGCTCGAGCTGCTTTGGATCAATCAAGATCAGGCGCAGCTCATTGGGCGTGTACTTAAGTAGCATCGATAATAGCATCGAGTTTACCAGTACGGATTTACCAGAGCCTGTCGTACCAGCGACCAGCATGTGCGGTGCGCGAGCAAGATCAGTAATGATAGGGTTGCCACCGATATCTTTACCCATCGCCATACTGATTTGTGCTTTAGGGTCTTTGAATTTTTCGGTATTCAACAGTTCAATCAAGCGCACCATTTCACGTTTCTTATTGGGCACTTCGATACCGATATACGGCTTACCAGGGATGACCTCGACCACACGCAATGAGGCCATCGATAATGAGCGCGCCAAGTCACGCGAAATACCAGTGACTTTACTGGCCTTTACGCCAGCCGCAAGCTCCACTTCGAAGCGAGTTACGACAGGCCCTGGGATAGCGTTGACGACGTTAGCTTTTACATTGAACTCTTGGAGCTTGATCTCTAACAATTCAGATAATTGTTCAAGCTCAGCAATGGTATAGCTAGGCTTACGGTCAGGGTCAGGCTTGTCCAATATAGACACTTCTGGAATAGGGGTTAGGCTACTGCGATAGGCAGCCGTCTGCATCGAGCGAGATTTTTGACTGAACGCCGCATCGTCACTGATATGCGGCATAACGGGTGCACTGGTGTCGTCAGTACTATCCTCCTCCGGCATCATGTCAGTAATATGGTTGCTACTATCACCTTCTGGCACGGCAAAGCTGACAGAAGGTTTAGCTGGAGCCACAGGTTGCGTATTTGAGGCCGAACTGTCCACTTCCACAGTCGGTGCCACTTTTGGATTGGCAGGCGGCGTATTGGTCGGTGTCATATCCGAAATTTCTGATACCGATGCAGCCATTTCTACCGATGACTGAGCCATTGTGGCCTCAGGTACAGGCGACGACTCATTATGTTGTAATAGTTCGGCCTGTGCATCAGAGAACCCATAAGAAGCGTCACTTAGGATGCTATTAGTGGTGTCTGACGTAGGTCTTGATAGCTCTTCTTGCGGAGCTTGCTTATTGACATTAGTTTTCTCAGCAGGGGCAACTGGCGCTTTTGCAATGGGTTCTGATATATTGCCATGCTCAGCCAACCATGCTTCTGCTAACTTATCGACATTCCCCGTTATATCATCTGGGTAAGAGTCTGCCGGCTCAGTAATAGCCTGATTGAAAGCTTGAGCATTCGTTGATTCATCCATTGATGGTTGAGTAGCTGTTTCTTGATTAGATAAATCTGATTGAGTTTCTGTTTCTACCTTTGGTGCTGCCACAGAGGTTTGTACTGCTTCTTCTAATGACACGTCGGTACTGGCTTCACTCTGTACATAGTTAGGCACAGTAGAATTATCTATGCTGTTAGTGCTATAAGCCATCTGTTCACGCGCGAGCAAATCATCAACCGTATTTGCATCATTCCACGCAAAGCTTGGCTCGACTTTACGAGCAGGCGCTACGATAGGGCTTGATATCGTTGATGTGTTTGTGTCACTGACTGTACTGCCAACCGTAGCATTAGCAGTTGCTGCGGCCGCGTATTGTGGCTCACTTTTTTCATCGCTAGACGTAGCTGCTTTTGCTGTCGCCATAGAGGCTTTCACACTATCAGCCAATCCTGACGTCGATAAAAAATCCGACAATACATTGCTGAATCTGCCACTATTATCTACTGCGTGAGCACCATTCGCATCGTCAGTTGATTGCAACTCAAGTGGCAGCTGCTCGTACTCAGCTGTTTGATTGGGATTATTTTCTGTGACGTTATCAGCGTTTTGTGAGACATTACTTTGTTGATCCGCTTGAGCCGTGTCTTTATTTTTCAACCCTGAGCCAAGCCAAGATAATGCTGTAATCTTCTGATATATAGCAAGCCAATGGATGTTAAAGGCAAAGGTAGCCGTAATCACGACAAATACCGCCAAGAAAACCACACTCCCCCACTGCGATAACAACTGTGCCAAGCGTTCCTGCAACTCAAGACCGATGATACCGCCAGCCACGCTCTCAAGTCCCGTTGATGCAGGATTGGCTACTTGCTGAACCAATGCAACCAGTTGTGCAAATAATGCACTGGCGCTCAACAGCAAAAACACATAAGCGACCAGTCGCATGAGCCAAAACGTCGGCTTATTGTCCCACCAAATAAGGATAGACTCATAAACCACAAACGCTAAAAACCACCATGCACCATAGCCAAAAAAGCTATAGAGCAAGTCGGACAACCAAGCGCCCGTCTGGCCACCCATATTGTTAATAGTCGTCATATCACTACTGATGTGCGACCAGCTAGGATCATTGCCTGTGTAAGTCATCAAAATAACAAACAAATAAACAGCCAGTATTAACCCAAGGAGGGTAAATATTCCCTTTTTTAAATACTCAATAAGCGGTGCTGATATCACGTAAAATCTGCCTTGTTGTTAATACTAAATGGTCGCCAGTGCATGACTAAGTCTAATCATGCTGACATAAAGTGCTGACATATAAAGGTACCTAGCAAAGTGTTTGGTTGAGATTCGCCTCTCAAAAGGCCTGAGCATAGCAGTTATCGCTTAAGCTCTACCACACTTGGCATAACTTCTTATAATAACAAATACATAGGTACAGTGGCGACACTCTTATAAAGAAAGCGTGCAAGAAAGTAAATCAATGTACAATTTGCGCAAAAAATCTGCGAATAAGCCAAAGGTTACTAACAGAATACTGCTAACAATTTCTTATAGACCCTATAAAATACCAGCTGTTTCTAGCACGAGTATTTCAAGGTTATTATGCTTTGATTCTAATGATAGCTGTGTTTGTTTTAGCAAACTTGCACTTTTTGCCATCTGCCCTTATGTTATTATCACACAGCAATTAGAAAAACCATATTAGTAGCAACGCTTGACGTTTTTTTATTATATTTATAACTCATATTTTTCATTCGTATATTTAGAAAGGAACAACTCATGGCAACTGACACTACTGCTCCACGTCACGAAAAGCTCATCATTTTAGGCTCAGGCCCTGCCGGTTATTCGGCTGCGGTCTATGCAGCACGCGCCAACCTTAAGCCTGTTATGGTAACGGGTATGGAAGTGGGTGGCCAATTAACCACCACCACTGAAGTCGATAACTGGCCAGGCGATGCGCATGATTTGACAGGTCCTGCATTAATGGAGCGTATGAAGGCACATGCTGAGCGTTTCGGTACAGAATTGGTTTATGACCATATCAATGATGTTAACTTGAATGTACGACCTTTTGAGCTGTCAGGTAACAACGGCACCTATACTTGTGATGCCCTGATTATCTCCACAGGTGCCTCTGCTCAGTACCTAGGTTTAGAATCAGAAACCAAATTTAAAGGGCTTGGCGTATCCGCTTGTGCCACTTGTGACGGTTTCTTTTATAAAGATCAAAAAGTCGCGGTGATTGGCGGTGGTAATACAGCCGTTGAAGAAGCTTTGTATTTATCTAATATTGCGTCTGAAGTCACTTTAGTGCATCGCCGTGATAGCCTACGCTCTGAAAAAATCCTACAAGACAAACTGTTTGAAAAAGCCAAAAACGGTAACGTCAAAATCGAATGGAACCATCAAGTCAAAGAAGTCGTCGGTGATGACATGGGCGTCAATGGTGTCGTTATTGAATCAATGATTGATGGCAGCACCAAACAACTAGATGCAATGGGTATGTTCGTCGCCATCGGTCATAAACCTAATACCGACCTATTCAAAGGTCAATTGGATATGAAAGATGGCTATCTGGTCGTCAATAGTGGCCTTAATGGTAATGCCACGCAAACCAGTATCGAAGGTGTGTTTGCCGCAGGTGACGTGGCTGATCATGTCTATCGCCAAGCCATCACCTCTGCTGGTACTGGCTGTATGGCAGCACTTGATGCTGAAAAATATTTGGATGCTATCGGTGAGGCAACGGCGAAAGACCATACCTATGCGTCAACGCTAACTGCTGATCAAGAAGACTAAATGAATAACTTCATACAGCTCAACGATAACGATCAATACATCACGCCTGAGACTTTAAAGAGTCTTGGGCGTTATGACTTTCCTGATCCTATCTCTATCGATCCTGATGGCATTGGCATTGTCGCAATGGGTGGCGATCTTGCACCCGATACATTGATATCTGCTTATGCACAGGGGCTGTTTCCATGGTTCAATGAAGATGAGCCTATCGCTTGGTGGTGTCCTGAGCCACGTTGTGTGATCGTCCCATCTGATTATCAACCGAGCAAGTCCCTGCGCAAGCAAGCAAGTCGCGCGCGTTGGCAATTGACGCTCAATCAAGCTTTTGATGATGTCATACATGCCTGTAGTCTGCCTCGTAGCGATAGTCTTAATAATGACCTGCCCGAAGGCGAACACACTTGGATTCATGAAGAGATGATTGAGGCTTATACCAAACTGCATGCGCAAGGCTTTGCCCATAGCATTGAGGTGTGGGACGAGGCAGGTCAGCTTGTTGGCGGATTGTATGGGCTAAAAATAAACGGCATCTACTTTGGCGAATCCATGTTTCATCGTGCCTCTAATGCGTCAAAACTCGCGTTTTGGGGATTGATGAGATTGTGTGAGCAAAGTCATGTTGCACTTGTCGACTGCCAGCTACCGAATGATCATCTCATGAGCTTGGGTGCCACCACTCTACCGCGTCCTGACTTTCTTGCTCAATTAGACCGCTTAATAAGCAGTCGCTCCATCAATTGGCACAATAATTCTCACAAACCATTAGCCGTATCCCTTCTCGATACGACTGAACCTTGGCAGCATTCATCATGAAGTCTACAAAATCTAAAGAGTTAAGAGAGTCTTATGGCGCTTGATACCTCATTTCTGCTAATCGGAGCGCTGGCAGCAAAAGCCAATACAACCAAAGATACCGTGCGTCATTATGAACAGTTAGGCCTACTAAGGTCACGTAAGCGTCAAGCAGGCTCACGTTTATACACTGAGTTTCATCCCGAGTGTGTCGAGCGTATTGAGCTAATAAAAAGCGCTCAAGCCATCGGCTTTACCCTTACTGAAATCAAAAACAGTTTAAACGATTATTATGATGGCCAATTGGATATTGATTTGCAGCTCATGCTGACTCAGCAAAAGCTAGAACAAGTCAGAAAACAGCAAGCCAATATAAGCGTGATGGTAGAGTTATTGAGCGAGCGTATAGACGTTCTTGCACGGATGAAAGCAGACAGCAATTATCAATTAGACACTAATATCTGTAAGAAGAAAATATCATCAAGTTAAACACGATAACGTAGGTTGAGATAAATAATTTACCTTGAAAGAAACTACGCTTATAACTCCTAATAAGAATTGACCCTCTTCACTCGCAATAGATATGTTGCATGATGAGTGCATCAACTGCAGACTGATTCGGTGACTGGTAATAGCCTTTGCGTTTATGAATAATAGTAAATGCTTGCTGCTTATATAGGGCTATCGCAGCATGATTGTCTGCTCGCACCTCTAACAACAAATTCTCCACTTGATTACTCTGCAATACTTTATGCAACTTATCAATAATTTGCGAAGCAATGCCTTGTCGTTGATAATCAGGATGCGTGCCAATACGCAAAATCTCTGCTTGCTCAAATATCATTTGATATAAGCAGTAACCAATTACGTTGCTCTTTGCACTTTTATCTTGTGCGTACACTATCAGCATATTAATGCTGTCTTGCTCAAGCAGTTCGATCAAAGTCTGGTAACTCCACGCGTCTTGCGGCTGGACGATGGCTTCGATATTCGCTACGGCTTGAACCGCTTGTTCAAGCTCTGCTGTATTGGTTGATAACGCTTCTACCAGAAACATGACTGTCCTTTTATTATGCTGAAATTATATATATGAAGTTTATCGCACGCTTACTGACTAATGATCCATTAGTATAAGAATATAATTATATAAACAAGTAATTAACCTTTTTCCGATACCAAAAAAAAGCCACCCTAGATAGGGTGGCTTTTTTATCACTAATTCATAATCTCATTACTGAGGCTTAGTGATTAGTTCAATACGTTAGCAACAACACCAGCGCCTACAGTACGGCCGCCTTCACGAATTGCGAAGCGAAGACCTTTGTCCATAGCGATTGGGTGGATAAGCTCTACGCCCATCTCAACGTTATCACCAGGCATGACCATTTCAGTACCGTCTTGTAATTGGATTGCGCCAGTTACGTCAGTAGTACGGAAGTAGAACTGTGGACGATAGCCGTTTAGGAATGGTGTGTGACGACCACCCTCTTCTTTTGACAATACATATACTTCAGCGTCAAACTTAGTGTGAGGAGTGATTGAACCTGGCTTCGCTAGTACTTGGCCACGTTGTACGTCTTCACGCTTAGTACCACGTAGTAGTACGCCACAGTTTTCGCCTGCACGACCTTCGTCAAGCAATTTACGGAACATCTCTACACCAGTACAGGTGGTTTTTTGAGTGTCACGGATACCAACGATTTCGATCTCGTCACCAACTTTTACGATACCAGATTCAACACGGCCAGTTACTACGGTACCACGACCTGAGATTGAGAATACGTCTTCGATTGGCATTAGGAATGCTTTGTCAACGTCACGCTCTGGCTCTGGGATGTAGGTGTCTAGTACGCCTAGTAGTTCTACAACGGCTGGTTGGCCGTATTTTTCTTGTGAGCCTTTTAGGGCTTCAGTAGCAGAACCGTGGATGATTGGGGTGTCATCACCTGGGAAGTCATAGTCGTTCAATAGTTCGCGAACTTCCATTTCTACTAGCTCAAGCAGTTCTTCGTCATCTACCATGTCACATTTGTTCATGAATACGATGATGTATGGTACGCCAACCTGACGTGACAACAAGATGTGCTCACGAGTCTGTGGCATAGGGCCGTCAGTTGCTGATACAACTAGGATTGCACCATCCATCTGGGCTGCACCGGTGATCATGTTTTTAACATAATCGGCGTGACCTGGGCAATCTACGTGTGCATAGTGACGGCTGTCTGTGTCATATTCTACGTGTGAGGTGTTGATGGTGATACCACGTGCTTTTTCTTCTGGTGCTGAGTCAATAGACGCGTAGTCTTTTGCTTCGCCACCAGAGGTGATTGCAGCTACGGTTGCGATTGCAGCGGTAAGGGTGGTTTTACCATGGTCAACGTGTCCGATGGTACCGACGTTGACGTGTGGCTTGCTACGTTCAAACTTGGCCTTTGCCATGGGTATTTCCTCTTTTTTTTGGTGAATGATCAATAAAAAGCTGTTTAATGGCTCATAATAAAACTAACTCATCATAAACCTAGCTATCAACCGCACGAATCACTGCTTCTTATCAAACAGCACTTCGAACTAATTTTTGTATCCGTTATTATACGCCGACTTATCTTCAATAGTCATATATCTCTTGCTCGAAACCTATTTTTCTATTATCTAAAGAGGTCTCAAACATGCTACTACTTATAACTGTTTAACGGCTCGATGTGCAACGCTATTATATCAGCTAGATGACATCATCAAACAATCCGTAAAATCCGTTAACATATGAAAAAGCAATCCAATTCCAATGATGTTAAAAGGCTTACGAAAAAAGAGTAAAGCAACATATACCAGCATTGCATAATACGTATGTAGCGGATGGAAATTAATGCTACATCTATTAGCCTGAAAAATCGGGTCTGCTACTAAGTGATCCAAATCAACTAACATAGTCGCGAGCAATATCAGATATGCTTTTTTCCACTCTTTCTTAAAAAATACAACTGCGATAACGAGAGGGAAACCAAAATGCAAAAAGTAATGTATAAACGTTTGCATACTCGTCTACCAGTTTTAATTCTGTTTATATCGAATCATTAAAAACAATATTTATTAATATGCTGACAGCACTAAAAGGCAACACCTCAGTGTCACCTTTAAATCATTACCTGTCGTACTAATTTTATATGTTTCAATATTTTATATTTTCGATATCGACGCAAAGCTATATATAAATAGCAAAACAAGCATAGAGGGTTTACATAATAAATGGAGCTCATATCGAGAATTGAACTCGAGACCTCTCCCTTACCAAGGGAGTGCTCTACCGCTGAGCTATATGAGCGTATAGTATAAACCTTTGAGCTGCACTAAAAAAAATATCACGATACAGTAATAATAACTGATGTCGTGATGAATAATTAATAGGCTTTGCGATGGTGTATATATGGAGCGGGTGGCGGGAATCGAACCCGCGTCATTAGCTTGGAAGGCTAAGGTGTTACCATTATACCACACCCGCATTTACTCTAATCTTAATAACTCTAATTGAGAGTTAGAAACTATATAGAGCATGCTTGGCGCTATAACAAACTTTTAAAAAATATGGTGGTGGGAGAAGGATTCGAACCTTCGAAGCTTTCGCGACAGATTTACAGTCTGTTGGGTTTGACCGCTCCCCAATCCCACCTAAGGGTGCTTTGAACAAAAATGACTTTCATTTAAGACAAATTCATAAAAAGCTACTTTAAAAGAGATGGTGCCGACTGCCGGGATCGAACTGGCGACCTACTGATTACAAGTCAGTTGCTCTACCAACTGAGCTAAGTCGGCTTGTTCTCTCTAAAGTGGTGGCTATTCTATCAAATATTTTGAGATGCGCAAGCCCTTTTTTATCTTTTTTTCAATTATTTTAATAATAATATTTAAGCTACTGATTACGTTGTTATTTTTTTGAGAGGAAAATAACAACGTAATTGCTTTTCTGATCTATTGTGATTATATGCGCTGCATAGCTGGCTATATAACTAGCGAATGCGTAGTCCATTACAGGCCATTTTTACCGCTTTGACCAATGCCAATGCTTTTTTATTGGTTTCATCCCACTCCACTTCTGGCACAGAGTCAGCAACAACACCTGCGCCTGCTTGGATATGGATTTCACCGCGGCGCATCACTGCTGTACGAATAGCAATGGCGGTATCCATATTGCCATTCCAACCTAGATAGCCCACTGAACCACCAAATACTGTCCGACGTACTGGCTCTATCTCATCAATGATTTGCATCGCGCGAATCTTGGGCGCGCCTGATAGTGTACCCGCTGGAAACGTGGCACAAAATACATCTAGCGCATCTTTATCAGACCTTATCGTACCCTCCACATTGGACGCGATGTGCATCACTTGTGAGTAGCGCTCAATAAACATCTTTTCTGTGACTTTGACACTGCCATATTCGCAAACACGGCCGATATCATTGCGACCCAAATCAATAAGCATTAAGTGCTCGGCAGTCTCTTTTTCATCATTGAGCAGTTCTTGTTCAAGTGCCAGATCCTCCGCTTCGTCTTGACCACGCTTGCGTGTCCCTGCCAGTGGCCGTACGGTGACTTTGCCGTTTTCGATACGGGACAAAATTTCAGGAGAAGCGCCAATGATATCAAAGCGTTTGTGATCATCAAGCGTATAACCATGCACCAGAAACAGATACGGCGATGGATTTAGATAGCGTAGTGCACGATAAACAGCCAGAGAGTCGCCTGTGTAATCTGCTGTCAAGCGCTGTGCCGGAACCACCTGCATGACGTCGCCTGCTGCGATATAGTCTTTTATTTTCTTAACGTCACTGCAGTACTTTTCCATACCGGTTTGCGAGATAAATTTTGGTGTGGGCATCACTGGCGCGGACAAATTGGACGGTTCTGCCAACTTCTCTTCAATTTTTTCTAACTCACGGATAGCTAAGCTGTAGCCCTCCTCGGTTTGACAGTCAGCATAGACGATGATCGATAAGGTATTTTCTAAATTATCAAAAACAATGACACTCATGGAAAGCATCAGCCACATATCTGGCATCGACATCGGATTGGGTGCGTCAGATAGGCCCACACTAGGCTCAATGATACGTACCATGTCGTAACCAAAGTAACCGACTAGGCCGCCGCTAAAGCTTGGCATGGTGGCCACATCTTCAGCGGTCGGCATCTGATACTGTGCCATCAGCTGACGGATATAATCAAAAGGATTCTCTACTGCTTCTGTATCGATATGATCGTTCCGCTTGGTGGTCATATTGCCATCAGCGTATTGTAAAATAAGATCACTACCCAAGCCGATCATCGAGTATCGTGCCCAGCGCTCACCGCCTACCACAGACTCAAACAAATAAGCAGAGCCGTTTAAATCACGCACTTTGGAAAATACAGACACTGGCGTCTGTGCATCCATCAAACGTTTTTTTACTAAGGGTGCATGACTAAAACCCCGATCTTTAAACGCTTGATATTCTTGGAAAGTCATCATAGTAACGCTCTCTTAGCAGCATAATGGTAAAAAATAAAACAGTGGACTGAACCATAAAATATAGCGCCAACACCGTATTTGAATGTTGGCGCTATAAAAAGCAGTTTGCTTGCATGACGACTTATACAACAGTTAAGTTCAGGTCTCGACCCTCATAAACTAACTGAGGTAACAGACTGCTTATCAATTAAGATAGCTATGGATAAACGATCGTATTCAAACTATGGATTGATGTCACTACATAACGCCCATGTTAAATAGCCATAATGCCAAGCCAATAATCAAAATGGCAGCAAATACCCATATAAACCAACCACCGCTAGATTTTTTCTCTACTTGTCCTGTATGAGCTGGATTACTGATTTCTTGATCCTTGGCATTATTACCTTCAGTGCCAAGATCATGAGCCTGCCCTAAGTTGGCCGTACCCGAAAATTGCGCGGTCGCTGCTTGCTTGGCTTTTAAAACCTCAGGATCGGCTTCTTCTTGTAATTCAGTCTTTGTCGTTTTATCGTGCTCTTCACTTACTACTGGCTCTTCACTTACTACTGGTTCTTCACTTACTGTTGGCTGCGATACTGATGGTTCATCATCAGTAGATACTGTTGGGGTCAACGGCTCTGTAGTCGTCACAGCTTCTGACTCCATTGCTGTTGACTCAGTCGCTGCTGATACAGGCGTTTCAGATACAGACGTCTCAGATACTATCTCTGACTCTTCTGGTGCTGTTTCAATCGATGCAGGCGTAGCACTTTCTGCGGCCGACAAGACATCGTCGATACCTGTCTCTTTGACTACTGGCTCTTGAGACTCTTGAGGCGCTGGTTCAGTTACTTCCGCTCTGTCAACTACAGGCGCACTTGCTGAATCTACTACGGTGTCTGAAGTAGTATCGACAGATGGATTCTCTGCATCCTCTGCAGCGGGTAAAATCTCTTCAATATTCGTTTGCTTTACGATTGGCTCGCTGGCGATATGTTCTTCGATGATATATTCGTCGTGCAAATTCTCAGTGGCTTCTGCTGGGGCAGTCTCATCACTGACATTACTTACTGCAGCTTCTGTTGTGACTGGCTCTAGTGTCTCATCTGCTTTAGCAGCGACAGGCGCTTGTACCTGAAAGCTAAAGCTTGCAAATCCAAGCGTATCCTCAGCCTGTAGAAGGTTTGATTCGTTGCCCGCGATACGTTGATCATTGATAAAGGTACCGTTAGAAGAGTCCAAGTCTTTTACGTATAACTGACCATCAAGTATGCTTAGAATGGCATGATTGCGAGATACTTGCTTGCTGCCTAGTACCACGTCATTATCACTGCCACGACCAATAGACAAGCTGTCATTGACTGTCAGCGTCAGATCACCCAGCGCCTCTGTTAACGCATTTAGTTGCCAAGTATTCATCTCTGCTGTCGTGCTCACGCTATCTGTATTGTTCGTCATGCTATCACTCCTTATTTTTTCTATTAATTTTCAAACGATTTTAAGCAAATTACTGTCAATTTTTATTCACTGACCACTCTATGATAGAGAGCATAATTAGTTGTCATGTGCTTGGTCTATTTTGGTATAAAGTGAGGCTTGATGACTTTATCAAGCTGGCTATACGGAATGCTCAATACCGGCATACCGTAGGCGTATGGACCGATAGAATAGTGCTGATAACGAATGTTAATCCCTGTCTCTGTCAAGGTCACATTGTCGCTCAGCATAAACGGCCAGCTTTTCTCATAGCTACTGACATCATCAGCGACCGTTTTAACCCATGCTTTATACGCATCATGCGCGAGTGCTTCAAAACGAGGCTTTTTGCCTTTGATTAGCATGTCATCAAGGGTGACTTGTTTTTTGGTAGTCAGATCAAACGTCAGATACTCGCTATAAGGCATGCCGTGTGCACCACCAGTAAAGACGTAGGAGTTGATTTCAAACAGCTCAAAGTTATTAACGTGACCCAAGTAATCAGGCGTCACCATCAAGCTATAAGACCATGAAACCTCTTCAGGCATATCTTGAAACTGCGATGTCGCAAAGTCATTAATCGCAGCAGTTACGTCTGCCTGACTGCTTTTTGTCTTAATAGGTGCTGATTCAGTTGGCTTGCTATTCACCACCAAATTATCGATACGTGCATTGACTGTCTTATTTATCCAGCCATGATTGGTCTTAAGATATTTAATCTCAATTTCTGGGCAATTATCACGCTCAGTACACATCTTTTGAATTTTTTCTGGTAACTGATAATCGAGATATTCTGTTGAGCTGATCAGGCTACCTGCATTTGCGGACAGACTAGCGGCACCCATCAGTAAACCGCTTGCTAAGAGACCAATTCGCCGTATACGCCCTACTCTGCCTGAAGAAATATGCGTCAGCGTGAACCTATTAAGATGAGATTGAACCATAGCTTTCATACATCCCTTTTTATAAATATAAAGTGTTGCATAACATTCTACCGTAACAATGACGCTGTATTGTAGGAACACTGTTTGTGTTTTTGAAGTGTTGCTAATCACTCAAAACCTCTCTTGACTCATTTGTCGCATAGATAACGGACAATAAAAAAGACACGGCTAGCGTGTCTTAATCAATGAACAATACAGTGATACGGCTGATTTGATAACAGTCGTTTTAATGCTCACGCGTGCTGCTAAAGGTGATTTCGGGATAACGATCTTGCATCAACTGTAAGTTGACACGTGATGGCGCAAGGTAAGTCAGATAACCGCCACCATCTAATGATAATTGGTCATGGGCTTTTTTCTTGAACTTCGCCAATGCCACTTCATCATCACAGTGAATCCAGCGCACGGTGGCAATCGATACCGGCTCAAAGGTACATTGTACTTTGTACTCTTCTTTGAGACGATGCGCGACCACTTCAAACTGTAGCACACCAACCGCGCCCAATACCAAATCGTTATTAATCTGCGGCATAAATACCTGCGTGGCACCCTCTTCGCTTAACTGCTGTAGCCCTTTTTGCAATGCTTTTGATTTAAGCGGATCTTTTAGCACCACACGGCGGAACAATTCAGGGGCAAAATGAGGAATACCGGTAAAGCTCAACTCCTCGCCTTCAGTGAAGCTATCGCCAATAGAGATGGTTCCGTGGTTGTGCAAACCAATAATATCGCCCGGATAGGCTTCTTCTAGCGCCTCGCGGTCGCCTGCCAAAAAGGTCAGCGCATCAGCAATACGGACGTCTTTACCCAGACGCACGTGCTTCATTTTCATACCCTTCTCGTACTTGCCAGAGCACACGCGCAAGAAAGCGATGCGGTCACGGTGACGCGGATCCATATTTGCCTGAATCTTAAAAACAAAACCTGTGAAATCGGTCTCTGTTGCTGATACTTTACGCTCAGTCGTTGGATGGGCCTTTGGTGGCGGCGCGTATTTGACCAAGGTATCAAGTACCATGTTGACACCGAAGTTACCCAATGCCGTGCCAAACAATACTGGCGTCATCTCGCCCGCTAAAAACGCGTCAACACTGAACTCTTCTAGCGCCATCTGTACCAGCTCAAGTGACTCCTCAAAGGCATCAAACATCAACTGCCCTAGTCGCTCGCGGATATCAGGATAATCATAACCCTCACGAGTTTCAGAAACGGTCATCTTGCCGCCGTTGCCTTTCTCGTATAAGTAGGTTTTGTTTTCTGCAAGGTGATATACCCCAACAAAATCCTGCCCCATACCAATCGGCCATGTGACTGGCACGCATTTAATCTTTAGTACCGCTTCGATTTCACTCAGTAGCTCAAGCGGCTCACGAATCTGGCGATCGAGCTTATTAACGAACGAAATAATTGGCGTATCGCGCATGCGACAAACTTCCATCAGCTTGATGGTTCGTTCTTCGACACCTTTTGCGCCATCCACCATCATCAATGCGCTATCTACTGCGGTCAAGGTACGATAAGTATCTTCACTAAAGTCGGCGTGACCTGGGGTGTCTAATAGGTTGACCATGTGGTCTTTGTACGGGAACTGCATGACAGACGTGGTGATTGAGATACCACGCTCTTGCTCCATACTCATCCAGTCCGAAGTGGCATGACGATCGGTCTTACGGCCTTTGACTTCGCCCACTACCTGAATCGCTTGTCCCCATAACAGCAGCTTTTCGGTCATGGTGGTCTTACCAGCATCGGGATGCGAGATAATGGCAAAGGTGCGGCGCTTGGCCACTTCTTTGGTTAGTTTTTTTGGATCTACGCTCATAATTTTCAGCTTCAACAGTTGTGTCATTTAGAAGTTAATCTAAATAAATAGAATCAATAATGAGCGTATTGTAGCCGATTTAGCGTTAGGGTGCAGAGTTAGCGTATAAAAAAACACGCTCTATCAGTCAGACAAAGCGTGTTAACAAAATTTTTAACCGTCAGCGTAGGGCTTGCTTGATTTTAATAGTAGCGCTTGATTTGCTCAGCTAAGAAGTCTCCTGCGACCTCATTAACAAGCGTACAATCTACCACGCCAAAGCGGCTATCTATATTCGGATTGGTGCTACCCTTGGCAACATAATTTGCCTCATAGATATCCTTTCCATACTCAACGCCACTATATTCATAGGCAGGTTGATTTTTATATTCAAAGAACATCACCTGCGCTGCTTTTTGCTTATTTGCTATACCAACACCAAACTGAGAGGTTCTATGATCTCTGTCGTCACTAAAGCGTTGTTTGGCAGCGTCGATCCATTTTTCCAATGACGAATAGCCTGTCTTGTTTTTGTCGTTGAAAGCCAAGAATGAGCGCTCGCTTGTCACCACTGGAATATAACAAACGGAGCCTTCTGGAAACGCAACATTAGAGGGGATATTAGAGTAATTACTCAAATCGGTGAGAATACCTCGGCGGTCTTCGATATTCGTGCCAGCACTATAACTGCGGGTCGTTAGACCTGATAAGTTGAGTGTTTGGTAGGTGGTTTCGTAGCCTAGTTTGTTATTACTGTTTTTTTCATAAATAGGACGTTTGACCGTGCGCCCATTGACCTCGATGTCTTTGTTTTCGAGTCGACCTTCGAAATCATCTGCCAGTACCGTTCTGTCTAAATCATTCAGGCTCTGATTGCTATAACTGTTGATGAGATTGGTAGTTTTGATGTTGCGTGCACCTGTGCGATAAGTCTCATCGATGCGCGCAATGGCAGTATCGTTGGCCTTACTATCGTAACTATTGGCAAAGCTCGTCAGCGTAATATTGTCGCTATCAGAACCATAACTGCCGTCATCTACTTCGCAGCCTATCAAAGCAAGCATTGACCAGAAGAAAACACCAGATATCGCAACCACTCTATTCATCGAACAATGTCCTTATGATTTAGATTTTTTATCACCCAATTTGATGATATTAGTATGACCAACCACATGGCTGGCTTCGGTCATTCTGTTTATGAGTACCAGCATCTACTGTTATTGTAGATGGCTCTGAAAGTCATATTTACAAACTTGTCGTAAATATTTACTACCGACTTACTGAGCTGGGCTGATGATTTGTTATCCTAAGCTGCATATTTAGATTCACTATTCAAACCCAAAAACCACAACAAAGGATGTGTTATGAAAACTTTATATTCTACTAAATCTACTGTTACTGGCGGTCGTATGGGTACGGCAACCTTGAGCGATAGCGACCTTGAGATCAACATGACACCACCAGGTGGCAATCAAAAAGGCAATAATCCTGAGCAATTGCTAGCTATGGGCTACGGTGCTTGCTTTGATGGCGCGCTTGGCGTGGTCAAAAAGATGGAAAACGCACGCTTTGGTTCCACAACTGAAACGTCTGTTGATTTGTTACAAGGTGACAACCACGAGTACAAACTCTCAGTAAAGATCCATGTAATCGCCGACAACACTGATCTGTCAGCTGATGAGATCCAAAAACTGGTTGAAAAGGCGCATGACGTCTGCCCATATTCTAAAGCCACACGCGGTAATATCGATGTTGAAGTCTCTTCAGAAGTAAAATAACGTATTATGAGACTCATTATCAATGATTAATTAAGAATATATTAATTATAGAAGAACTCAGCTGGTCTGGGTTCTTTTTTTGTTTGAAATTTTGGTGAAAAAATAAAACTGCTAGAACATCTCGTAACGGTTAAGCAGTTCGGCACGCACTGTTTTTATCGTTATAATAAGGGCATATTTTTATCTAATAGCTGATAAGTGACTTTTATGACTGATAACATAGCTGACAATACCGCCGATAACGACCACAACTCCCATCAAGCACTCGATCCTAAAACCTTACCGAATTTTGACGACATGCCTAACGTCGCACTGATGGATACCAGTCACGTAGACAAAGATCAGCCCCCGTTTATCTTGGTTGACGGCTCTTATTATTTGTTTCGCACCTATCATGCCCTCCCAAAAACCATGCAAAACTCGCAGGGCCTGATTACCAATGCGATACGCGGCACATTGAACGCATTACTCAAACTCATGCGTCGTTATCACCCTACTCATATGGCCGTCTGCTTTGATACCAAGTCGCCGACTTTTCGCCATCATATGTCGTCTGACTATAAAGCAGCTCGTCCGCCCATCGATATAGAACTGGTAGAGCAAATTCCTTATATTCATCGTTTGGTTAGCGCCTTGGGTATTCCGCTATTACGTATTGAGGGTGCAGAGGCCGATGATATCATCGGTACACTTGCCCATCGTGCGGTCGAGCAAGGTCATCATGTCGTCATCTCAACCGGCGATAAAGACATGATGCAGCTGGTCAATGATTGCGTCATCCTAGAAGACAGCTTTACTGGTAAAGTCACGGATACACCAGCGGTTATCGATAAGTTCGGTATTAATCCAAACCAAATGATTGATTTTTTGACGCTCATGGGCGATGCCTCTGACGGTATCAAAGGTGTACCGGGCATTGGTAAAAAAACCGCCAAAGACTTGCTGGTTGAGTACGGTGATATCGAAAACATGCTCAAGCATATTGGCTTTATCAAAGGTCGCGGGGCTAAAGGCTTGATCGAGCACGCCGATGATATTCCTTTTAATAGAAAGCTCGCTACCATCGTAACGAATTTGGAAATCGGCCAAGACTGGAATGATTTAAAAATCAATACCGATCCTTGTGCACATATAGATGAGCTGCGCGAATTGTACAATGAGCTTGAGTTCAAAAATGAGCTGGCGTCGCTTGATCACCCAAACCATCCTGCAAATGGCTCACAAAGCGTTGCTGATAGCCAAGCCAATGCTGAGTCACAAGCGCAAGTTGCCAAATCGCTGCAATCTGCCAATATTGATAATATGACGGGCAGTAACCATGAAGATAAAGCGTGGCATACTGTACTCGACAAGCCTGCGTTTGATAGCTTGGTCAAATTATTAGAAGCGGCTCCGCACTTTGTCATTGATACTGAAACCACCAGCGTCCATTGGCGTGACGCACAAATCGTCGGGCTGTCTTTTGCTGTGCAAGCGCATGAAGCCTATTATATTCCGCTCACCCATAGCTTAGAAGGTGATGAGCTGACAGCAAAACAACTCGACCGCGATACGGTATTGGCGCGCTTAAAGCCTGTGTTAGAGAATCCAAACATCGGTAAAATCGGACAGCATCTGAAATATGACGCGCACATCCTCGCTCACTATGATATTGACTTAGTTGGCGCCATACATGAGCAGCCAAATAACTGGGCGATGGATACCATGCTTGCCAGCTACGTCATCAATGCGGCAGCGACTCGCCACGGTATGGACGACTTAGCGCGCCATTATCTACAAACGCAAACCATCAGCTTTGAGGAAGTCGCGGGCAAAGGGGCTAAGCAAGTCACCTTTGACCAAGTAGCTATCGATATCGCGAGCGACTACGCCTGTGAAGATGCTGATATTACTTATCAGTTATTTGACGTGTTCAGCGTTGAGTTGGCTAACGATGCCAATAATGCCAAATTACTACACGAGCTAGAAATTCCAACGGCAGAGATACTTTGCCAAATGGAAGCACATGGTATTCTCATCAAACGCTCTTTCTTAAACGAGTTATCAAAGCGCTTTGATGAAGAAATCATCGCCCTAGAAAAACGTGCTTATGAAGTGGCAGGTGAAGAGTTTAACTTAGGATCACCTAAGCAGCTTGGTGAGATGCTGTTTGACAAGCTTGGCGTGCCGGGTGGCAAAAAAACCAAGTCTGGTCAATACTCGACTGGTGAAGCGGTCTTATCAAAAATCGATCACCCCTTGGTCGATATTACCTTAGAGTATCGCGGGCTGTCTAAGCTAAAAAGCACTTATACCGATGCACTCGATAATGTCGCAGATGCTGAGACCGACCGCGTGCACACCAGCTATCATCAGGCACTCACCAGTACTGGCCGTCTGTCATCAACCGATCCTAACTTACAAAATATTCCAATTCGTACTGCGACTGGTCGCCTGATTCGTCAAGCCTTTATTGCCCCAGAAGGTCGCGTGATCTTGGCCGCGGATTATTCACAAATAGAACTTCGTCTCATGGCGCATTTTTCAGGCGATAAGAACTTGACGCATGCCTTTAATGAAGGCCTAGATATTCATGCTGCGACTGCCGCTGAAGTACTTGGCAAGGATGTTGCGGACGTAACCTCAACTGAGCGCCGTAATGCCAAAGCGATTAATTTTGGTCTGCTATACGGGATGAGTGCCTTTGGACTTGCCAAGCAATTACAAATGAGTCGCGGTGAAGCACAAGACTATATCGATATGTACTTTGAGCGCTATCCAGGCGTCAAGAACTATATGATCAACACGCGTGCTAGCGCGTACGAGCAAGGCTATGTCGAGACGATATTAGGCCGTAAACTCTATACACCTGATATTAATCATAGCAATCGTATGGTCAAGCAAGGCGCTGAGCGTGCGGCGATTAACGCGCCACTACAAGGCTCTGCTGCTGATTTGATCAAACTTGCCATGATTGCCGTTGATAAGGTATTGCCAAAAGATCAAGCTAAAATGCTGCTACAAGTTCATGATGAACTGGTGTTTGAAGTGGATGCCGATAAAGTAGACGCGGTTAGCCAATTGATTACCGATGCCATGCAAGATGTCTTGACGACTACGGCCGTAGATAAAGGCTGGCATGTCGACTTTGCTGTACCGTTACTAGTTGAGACTGATAGCGGTCAAAACTGGGATGAGGCGCATTAATCATTGTTTTGGTCAACTTAGAACGCTAGCGAGCTTAAAGATATGATGGGTTTTGAAACCCACTGTATCGTCTATATAAACAACCACTTATGACTACTTGGTTATATTCTATGACGTCGTTATTACCATATTGGGTTATAATAGCGTCATAGTAGATTATGCATATTTCGTTAGATATTTTTCGGTTTAGAGTGAGCCTGCGGGCTCACTTTTTTGTTTTTGACACATTCTTTTTGATATGCAGGAGCCAGTTATTTTGAGTTCAGATGGCATTATTGAAGCCCCCGGTATTATCCTATTATTCATCTGCTTGCTACGCTGCACGCAATATTTTATAAAAAGTCACATCAAACAAGTTCAGTCCTTTTGGTTGGCTTCTGTACTTATATTTGTCGCTGTCATTCGTCGGGAGCTAAACTATCTACCAGATTTGTTGGTTCCGAGCGATTTCTCGTTTTTAAATCAATCTTATGATTGGTGGGAAGACAGTGTACTGACCGTTATCTATCTCGTCGCGCTTGGCCTATTGGCCTATTCGAGGCACTACCTTTGGGCAGTATTAAAGAATGTGCCGGTCTCGCTCTACCTCATCGTTACCGCGCTGGCAATCATTCAATATATGGGAGAAAACGCCATTATGTTCCCGCATACATTTGGTGAAATTGTCGAAGAGTTGGCTTAGACTGTCATCTATGGTATTGCCTTGACGTATTTATGGCGATTCAAACTGGCTGATTATGAATCATGTCTTGTGCAGAAATTAAACTATGAGCTCAAACACGCTGATAATTGAAATTATAGTCACGATACTATTAATGACGTAGTAACAAAGATCTTTTAAGCAATTTTATGAAAACTCACGGCTGCTCAATATGAGTAGCCGTTTTGCATTTTGGCAATTGCCTTACATTTTTTGAACATCCTGTCACACCTTACTACTAGTGAAAATCCCAATAACCGTACAAACTTATGGACAGATTATCAATGTCGCTATAAGCAGCGCTTTTATAAGCCCTTACAATGACTTTACTGCTAATAATTACAATAAGGAATGACTTATGGAAAACACAAAGAACCCACTACCAGAAGAGATGGATCATATCGATGGCAATCGCCGCGACAATAATGACAGCACTGACAATCAAGACAACCAGTTGGTCGATTTAGACAATCCGATGCTGCATACGATCGACAACGATGATGTGATTGATAACAGTGCAGGGTTTGATAATTCAGAAGTCGGTAGTGCTGCTACGCAAGGATTAACACCTATGCATCGTCAAAACCTTGATGAATCACGTGTGGATGAAGTTTTGGTTCAGGACAATCTTGATGATAATGATTATCCAGATACAATGGATATTGCTGATAGAGATGCCGCAGAGCGTAGTAATGACGATGATTTTTAGAAATTAGCACCGCGGTTGATATAACCCTTTAGAGCAAAAAAGCACGCTTAATATCGTTAAGCGTGCTTTTTTATACCTAATAACTCTGTTTTCGTTCAAATTTTTGAGCCATACCATTCAAACTATTGATCATTCAAACTATTGATAATGGTTGATCAGTCAGGACATCACGGTAGCTAATATAACAATTCATCATTACCCATGGTACGGCTATGATAACTCCTAAACCTAATGTGATTTTTAGAAAAAATGGCAACACAATAATAAGACCCAGCCCATAAGCAATCATTGGTAATATATTAGCTAAGTACCCTTTAAGACTGAGCTTCATTGCGCTTTTTGGGTCTAAACCATGCAATACAATCAATGCTGGAGCAAACCACATTGCCATTGATAACAGTAAAAATAATACCAATGAGACTAAAATACTAAACACAAAAGGAGTCATTGGGAAGTCACTTATTTTTATCGCTTCAATATCCAACAGGAGCGTTAAAGATATACCGCTAAAGAAAATTAATACAGGTATGAATACAACAGCTAGTCCAATTAAAAACAGAATATTCAGAATAATGATAGATCTTAAGTTTGTTTTGAGCTTAACCCAAAGCTGATGGAGGTCAAGATTTTCATTCTGGAACTGTGCTGAACAAATAAGTATGATAATAGCCGCTGCTATGATGCTTGTAGCTCCAAAGATATAATCAATTATAGGAACATAAGAACCTATGATTGAAATGGCAAACAATATGACACTGACGGCTAACCATGTTAAAAAGTTACCTTTAAACATTTCAAAAGGCTGAATTATCCACTTTATCCCCCATGATACTTTACAAAATCTTGGCTCATCCAATAATTGCGGTAAAAGATTACCATATTCGTCCATTGGCGGAAGGCTTGAAGGTTGGCCATTGGGTTTCTGTACTGATATATATGGTTCCGAACTACTAACGTTAGATATATTGATCCTCAAAAATAAAATCTCACAAATACAAATCAAAAAATCATATAAAACGAAATCTGTTTGGACTATTTTACATATCGAATAGTATAAAACCCAACTTTTATTTATCAAATAGTCAAGACAAAAAAATACCGAACGTTATATCCGGTATTTCTTATAATTATTTTTTCATAGCAACTGTTACATTTAGCCGATTAAACCCAACCATCCAACGTGCCAGCCCAACCTTTCACGAGAGGCAAACTCAATGCTTCAAGCAACTCAATATGCGTCTCATCAAGGTTAAGTGCTGGGATGTAGTGATACTCTTGCCCGCCCGCGTTAAGGAAATTATCACGGTTCTCAATGGCTAACTCTTCTAGCGTCTCGAGACAATCCGCTGAGAATGCAGGACTAATCACTTGTACCGAGCGCACACCAGATTTGCCCCAATCTTCCAGTACCACATCAGTATACGGCTTTACCCACTCTTGCTTACCAAAGCGTGACTGGAAGCTGATGATCCACTCGTCGTCTTTTAGACCAAGAGCATGTGCCACTTGCGCAGCGGTACATTTACAACGCTTAGGATAGGGATCGCCTTTATCAGCATAGGGCTGCGGGATACCGTGAAAGCTAAACATCAGCTTTTCGGGCTTACCATGCTTCTCTTGAAAACGGCGTATCGAGTTAGCCAATGCCTGAATATATAGTGGATGCGCAAAGTAGTCTTTGACAATGGTATAGTTTGGCAAGTTACGTTGCTTAAGTGTCCATTTTGTCAACGCATCATATACCGCGCCCCCTGAAGAGGCTGAATACTGGGGGAATAACGGCAAAATGACAAAGTGATCCACCCCTTCACCGCGCAAAGCATCCATGACATCAGGCAATCCAGGATTACCATAGCTCATCGCAGGATGCACAGAGACGCGAAATGGTGCCACACTATTCGCCAGACGCGGCTCTAATAGCTCAACTTGGCTTTTTAATATCTTACGAATCGGCGAATCACCTTCCCAGATACTGGCGTAAGCTTCTGCCACGCGCTTAGGACGGCTCGGCAGGACAAACAAATTCAAGATAATGGCCCACAAAAACTTGGGAATCTCGATCACTCGCGGATCTGACAAAAACTGTTTGAGATAGCGGCGTACGGCAGGTGCCGTTGGTTCATCTGGCGTACCAAGGTTGACTAACAGGACAGCAATACGTGGAGGCAATTCAGGTTTCATAGCAGCACTATTTATCAGCAGTAAGTTATTATAAGCGATGTCACAACATGAGGTGCAGTATAAGATGCAGGATTGTTAAGACATCATTGAATAAACACCGCATTAGTGTAGCATTTTATCCATGAATCACGCATGGCAAAAGCGTACTTGTACAATTTGATACGCAGTTGCCAGTCGCCTACTATCTCACCTTTGATATTTGGGTCTATAAAAACGGCGTTTAAAAGACCTGCTCGGCGGTTGTACTCCTACGCGCATCACCATACAATAGGCAAGCCCAGTTTATAAAAACGGTGTAGGCAAAGTAGTCTGTCAACACTTTCCTATTTTGCTCTTATTTTATTGATGATTGTTGTCTTGCGAGGTAGCTTTGAACGCACGCTCTGATAATACCAGTGACCAGTCCCCTAATTCTCAAACTCACGTAAACAGCTCAGCCAATACTGCTGCTGGATCTGTGGGTGTGGTTACGCCACAAAAATTCCATTTTGCTGAGCCATTGACCTTAGAATGTAACCGTACTCTGCCCTCGTTTGACTTGATGGTAGAGACTTACGGCACGCTCAATAGCGATAAATCAAATGCGATTTTGATTTGTCATGCGTTATCGGGCAACCATCACGCGGCAGGGTTTCATAGCGTTGATGACAAAAAAGCGGGCTGGTGGGACAATATGATTGGTCCCAACAAAGCCATCGATACCAATCGCTTTTACGTGGTGTGCGTTAATAATATCGGTAGCTGTTTTGGCTCCACGGGGCCTACAACTGTTAATCCCGATAGCATTAGTTCGGATGACAGTATCGATTCAAGCGATAGTAGTGCAAATAACAGTAATGAGCCGCAAGTTTATGGCCCTGACTTTCCGCTTATCACGATTAAAGACTGGGTAAAAACCCAAGCCATGCTCTCAGATCGTCTTGGTATCGATGTTTGGCATGCCATCGTTGGTGGCTCGATGGGCGGTATGCAAGCGCTGCAATGGTCTGTTGATTATCCAGATAGGCTAAAACGCTGTGTGGTGATTGCCAGTACGCCGAAGCTGTCTGCGCAAAATATTGCTTTTAACGAAGTCGCACGCCAGTCTATATTGTCTGATCCTGATTTTAAGGATGGACGCTATATACAAGCAGGCACGTACCCTCGCCGCGGCCTTATCTTGGCTCGTATGGTTGGTCATATTACGTATTTGACTGATGATGCGATGAAAGCCAAGTTTGGTCGTGACTTAAAATCTGGCAAGTTTATGTATGGCTATGATGTTGAATTCCAAGTCGAGAGCTATCTGCGCTATCAAGGTGAGCGCTTCAGCGAAAATTTCGATGCCAATACTTATCTACTCATGACCAAGGCGCTAGATTATTTCGACCCGACGCGTGACTACTCATCAGCGGTAGCAAAAGATAATACAGAGTCAGCCGTACAACTAGAAAATTCTATCGCAGCGTCAGTCGAGTCTAGCAAAGCCAATGCACAGAATGAGTTAGAAGACGCGGTAGCAACGATTGAAGATATTGAGTCTGATCGTCAGCAAGAGCTTTCTGCGCTCAAAGCTGCATTCGCCCATACACAATGCCAATATTTGGTCGTGTCATTCACCACCGATTGGCGCTTTGCACCAGAACGCTCGCAAGAAATTGTCGATGCACTGATGGCTACTGGCAAACCTGTTAGCTATATCAATATTGATGCGCCGCATGGACATGATTCGTTCTTATTTGATATTCCTCGCTATATGGGCGCTGTCAAAGGGTTCTTAACCGCGCCCTTTATCACCGACAGCCACTCAAAAAATAGTCGCTATAACCATCAGCAACCAACAGGAGAGCGCTCATGAGAATGGATCACCAGTTAGCAGAGCGTTGGATTGCACCGCAAGCACATGTACTGGATTTGGGCTGCGGTAATGGCGAGCTACTTGCGCACTTACAGCAGAAGTTAGGCGTCACCGGATACGGGCTTGAGATTGACGAAGACAAAATCAACGAGGCCATTGGCAATGGCTTGTCGATTGTTGAACAAGACCTCAACGATGGCTTGGCACGCTTCGCTGATAACAGCTTCGATACCGTCGTCATGGCACGCGCGCTACAAGCAGTAAAATCGCCTGATGTGCTGCTGCTCGATATGCTGCGCGTCGCCCGAGAGGCGATCATCACCTTCCCTAACTTTGCCCATTGGCAAAACCGTCTTCATTTAGGGCTCAAAGGGATGATGCCTGTATCTGAGGCACTGCCTTATGAATGGTACAACACCCCCAATATTCATCTATGTACCTTTAAAGACTTTGAGCAACTGTGTGCGCAGCATGATATTCATATCGTCAATCGCTTTGCGGTAAGCGACTCTGATAAAGGTCATTCCCCACTAATGACAGCATTGATTAGACAGGCACCCAATTTACTCGCAGATGTCGCTATCTATCGAGTGACAAAGAAAAAAACGAAGTAATGTCAGATATTTGATTTTTGCTTAAAAGGACAAAATGACCGTTATTGACGAACCATTTATCTTAGCAAATTGTTAACTAATGATTGTCTTATAGTAACTCTATGATTTTACTGGGGACAATCAGGTATAAGCAGCGATTAAATCTTGTAATTAGTATTTGAGTTTCGTAAGTTTGGGTGTTAAGCTAGCAAAATGTTGTCAGTTACCCCACTATTACGACCATTTGTCTAATCAGTTAGGGCCAAATCGATAATACAAAATTAAAAACTCTATTGCTGATGATTAGGTAAGTTCATATCGCAAGATGTCACCTAATTGTTATCGCCGTCTAACTGTCTTTAGCGAGACAATGCTTAGCGGTACAATTTTTGCTTATTAACTGCCTAATTTTGGAGCTGCTATGAAATTATTAAAAGCTGCGTTGTTTACTGCATTATTTTCTTGTGCTGGTTTGGCCAATGCTGAGTTAATATCAAACGTACCGCTTGATACCTCACGTTTTGAGCTGATGCCTGTGAGCGAGCTGTCTAGTCGCGCTGCCCAAGGTAACGATCATGCTCAGTTTTATCTAGCCAAGCGCTTGCAAAAAGGCGAAGGTATCGCTCAAAATACTCAACAAGCCATCCAGTGGTACACCAAAGCCGCTCAACAAGGGGTTGCTCCTGCTCAGTTGAACCTTGCTATCATGTACTTACGCGGTGAAGGCGTACAGCCTAACTTGCAACAAGCGCGTCTTTGGCTAGAAAAAGCCGCGATGCGTGGCGACAACCGTGCCAGCTATACACTTGCATTGTTAGATGAAAAACAAAAAAATCTGGTAGATGCCTATAAATGGTATGACTTAGCTGCCCGTGATGGCATGCTCGATGAAAAAGTTCGTAACAAGGCGCGTGGTAAAATCGGCCAATTGGCATTGAACTTATCTAGTGCAGATATCGCTAGTGCCCGCAACAAAGCAGATACTTGGTTCCAGAGTAAATAAACTCTAACTAGATATTTAGCGTATAGTAAAAATCCAGCCTTTGAGCTGGATTTTTTGTGTACGAAAGCAAAAAATTTATATAAAGTGAAATCAGTTTAATCATATACGCCTAATAAACTTGTAGCCTCCTAAGTCGAAGGAATGTTATGCAAACAGTTACCCCAATAACAAATCCATACCTCTTTGAAAAACAGTACGATGCTTTTATAAGGTTTGTAGAAGAAAAGTCAAATATACCTTTTGTGTCTTTTGCTTCACATCCTTATACAGATCAACAAGAAGGATATAAGTATCAGATTTACAGAGTTGCTCGCAATAAGCTTTCGTTTCATACATGGAAAAATCATGACATTGGAAGTGGGAAAATTATATTGGCAACCATTGAGGCCATTGAGTTTCCAGATAATAATTTAGTTCCATGGCAAAATCGCTATGGCGAACAAAATCGACCACATCAACCACTTTTTGAAGCAATTGGTAACCCTGTTAAGACAGAGGAAATTGAGAGCGTTTTATTTAATCTTTACTATTCATCAAATGACGAACAAATATTTGATGAGTTGATTAAAATTTTTGGAAGGAATTATTCTCTTTTAGCTTATCTTTATTTTATTAAAGATAACTCAAAATACTTACCTATCGCACCTACTTATTTTGATAGAGCATTCTCATTATTAGGAATAGAGTTCAAAACTAGTCAACGTTGTTCTTGGGAAAATTACTTTGTTTATTTACAACTTATTAGTACTATCAAAATAATGCTAATTGAAGAACTAAAAAATGAGGTTAGCTTGTTAGATGCTCACTCGTTTGCTTGGATGCTTTCTGCACAAATGGAAAAAGAAGATAAGCTTGCTGATGTTAGTGAGTATTTAAGTTGTAGTAGTACAGAAAGAGACTCAATTGTAAAATCACGTATTGGTCAAGGTCAGTTTAGACAAAGTCTTATCGAATATTGGTCTGCTTGTGCTGTCACTGGATGTAAGGAACTTAAACTATTAAGAGCATCTCATATCAAACCTTGGTCTGAATGCGGAGACATAGAACGTCTTAGCCTTTACAACGGCTTACTTCTATCACCAAATTTGGATGTGTGTTTTGATGCAGGTTTTATAAGTTTCGATGATTTAGGTCACATACTAATCTCAAATAAAATCAGTGCCAATGACCTTCAAGCCTTATCTATCAATAAAGAGATGAAGCTATCAAATATTTCGTCTGAGCATAAGAAGTATTTAAAATATCATAGAAAATCTATCTATAAACAAGGCTGAAAAATACTAAATTTTTCATATAATGTTTTCTATAACATCAAGCCAAGCACTACAAACTATTCAAAACCCTGCCAAAATTTGCTACACTACGCGCGCATTCATCAATCCCACAATTTTGTTAATGCTTTAAACTGAAAAGATACTTTAAACCCAACGCACTAGGTTTGCGACCTAGCCAGCAGGAGAAAGACATGAGCACCACTCAAGATAGTAATATCAAAGAAGCCTCGATAACTGACAATCAATCAGCCCCCGCCTACGACAGTGAAACCAATAATATCGTCGTCGCCGCACTTTATAAATTCACACGCTTTACTGACTTTGAGCAGTATCGTGAGCCGATTTTAAATGCGATGTTAGATAACGATGTCAAAGGCACCTTGTTGCTTGCAAGCGAAGGCATTAACGGTACGATTTCTGGCACGCGTCAAGGCATCGACACTATCCTTGATTACCTACGCAGTATTGGAGCCATTGGTACCTTTACCTTTAAAGAGTCTTATACCAATGCACAGCCGTTCTATCGCACCAAAGTAAAGCTAAAAAAAGAAATCGTCACTATGGGCGTAGAAAACATCGATCCATTACAATCGGTCGGTCGCTATGTAAAGCCTAGCGAGTGGAACGCATTGATCTCAGATCCTGAAGTGACCCTGATTGATACACGTAATGATTACGAGGTGCAAATCGGTACATTCCAAAATGCCGTCAATCCAAACACTGAGACCTTTCGCGAGTTTCCAGAATACGTATCAAAAGAGCTGGATCCAACCAAGCATAAAAAAGTCGCCATGTTCTGTACGGGTGGTATCCGCTGCGAGAAGTCGACTGCCTATCTACGCGAGCAAGGATTTGAAGAAGTTTACCATTTAGAAGGTGGCATCCTAAAATACCTAGAAGAAGTCCCAGCCAGTGACTCTATGTGGCAAGGTGACTGCTTTGTGTTTGATAACCGTGTATCAGTCAATCATAACTTAGAAAAAGGCAACTATGAGCAGTGTTTTGCTTGCCGTATGCCAATCACTAGCGATGACATGCAAAGCCCAGCCTATGTCAAAGGCGAATCCTGCCCACACTGTATCGACAAAGCAACCGATGAGCAAAAAGCAAGATTCCGTGAGCGTGAGCATCAAATGCAGCTAGCGAAAAAGCGCGGTGAAGCTCATATTGGTAGTGACGTGATGGATGTCATAGAAAAACGCAAAGCTGCTAAGACGGAAGCTCGTCTACAAGCAGAAGCTGCAAACAACGCTAAAGCCCATTAAACTTAGCATTAGTACAATAAAAAAGAAGTAAAAAAAGAGAGGCTCTAATGAATAGAGCCTCTCTTTTTTATATCAGCTATTCGTACCAATTAAAATAAGATACGTACGCGGATAGTCTCTTCTACATCTTTTAATTGATCGAGTGCAGCGGTCGAATCATTGTAATCGACATCCATCACTAGATACCCAACATCACCTTCTGTCATCAGGCTCTGCGCTAGGATGTTAATGCCAGCTTCGGCAAACAGACGGTTGATCTGAGATAGTACGCCTGGCACGTTTTTGTGAATGTGTAGCAGACGATGCGAGTTTTCTTTGAACGGAATAGAAACTTCTGGGAAGTTAACCGCAGTCGCCGTATCACCTTGGTCAGAGTATCTGACGAACTTATCTGCTACTTCAAGGCCAATATTCGCTTGCGCTTCTTGCGTTGATCCACCGATATGCGGCGTCAAAATCACATTATCAAACTTACGCAGTGGTGACTCAAACTCTTCGTCAGCTGATTTTGGCTCTTTCGGGAACACATCAACCGCCGCGCCCAAGATTTTACCAGACTCAAGCGCATCCGCCAGATCGTCAATCTCGACACACGTACCGCGAGCCGCATTGATAAAGTAGCTGCCTTCTTTCATTTGAGCGAACTGCTCAGCTTTCATCATATAGCGGGTGCTTGGCACATCAGGTACATGCAAGGTCACGATATCAGCGGTTGATAGTAACTCTTCTAGACTGCCAACTTGTACCGCATTACCTAGTGGCAATTTGGTCACGGCATCATGATAGATGACTTTCATACCGAAGCTTTCTGCTAGCACAGACAACTGCGAGCCGATAGAACCATAACCGACGATACCGATGGTCTTGCCGCGCACTTCATGTGAGTTAGTCGCAGACTTACCCCAGCCGCCGCGATGTACAGTTGCGTTCTTTTCAGGGATACCGCGGTATAGCATGATGGCTTCAGCTAATACCAGCTCAGCCACTGAACGGGTGTTCGAGAATGGCGCGTTAAAGACAGGAATACCCAAGTCACGAGCGGCATCTAGATCGACTTGGTTGGTACCAATACAAAAGCAACCAATGCCGATAAGTTTGTTTGCATGCTCAAGTACATCGCGCGTCAATTGAGTACGCGAACGAATACCGATAAAGTGAGCATCTTTGATCTTTTCGATCAGCTCTTCTTTATCTAACGCATGACTGATATTCTCGATGTTGTGATAACCAGCGCCTTCCAATACTTTTAGGGCATTGTCATGTAGACCTTCAAGCAATAAAAACCGGATTTTGTCTTTTTGTAGTGATAACGCCATATGAGAACTGTCCTATAATTGTTTTATAAGATTACCTGTTGGATAATCTGTGATGGATGAAACGAAAACAGTCCCGATATCTTACACAAAATTTGACGCCGATGTTAGCAGATTAGATGAATTATTGATTATCAAGCCTGAAAAATTTTTATGCTATAGTGAATCATTCGGTTTGAAATCAAACAAACCACTTTTATTATTTGTCTCATTTTTTATTTAAAAACTATCACCCACTTATTACCATCACGAGCCGACTCCTCACTGAATTTATAGTCATTTCGCTATATAATAAACAGTCCCAACATCGTGCTTACGCTAATATTGAGATTTGACCATGACGCTAACTACCGAACAGTCCACCTCCCAAGCCCATACCAATGCTGTGCAAACGATCCTAAGCACGCTGACTGACACTCATCAATTTGACCCGACCCAAATCAAAACCGACGCAGAGAGCTTAGAGCACTGGGGTAAAGACTGGACCAAACATTTCGCCCCAGCCGCCGCTGCCATCGTCTTTCCAAAGACCACCGAACAAGTCCAAGCGATTGTCCTGCTTGCTAATGAACACAACGTCGTCCTAACCCCAAGCGGTGGTCGTACTGGACTCTCTGCAGGCGCCGTTGCCGCCAATGGCGAGATCGTCGTCAGCATGGATAAAATGAATCATATTGGCCAGTTCTATCCAGCCGACCGCATCGTCGAGATTGAAGCCGGCGTCATTACCGAACAGCTGCAACAGTTTGCCGAATCAAAAGACCTCTACTATCCTGTCGACTTTGCTTCTGCAGGCTCTAGTCAAATGGGTGGCAATATTGGTACCAATGCCGGCGGCATCAAAGTCATCCGTTATGGCATGACCCGTCAATGGATCATGGGACTGACGGTCGTTACTGGTAAAGGTGACATCTTGCATCTCAACCGCGGCATGGTCAAGAACGCCACGGGTTATGACTTACGTCAACTCTTTATCGGTGCTGAAGGTACCCTTGGTCTTGTCACTCACGCGCAAATCAAACTTGAGCGTCAGCCGCAAGACTTAAACGTCATGGTACTGGGTATGGACAGCTTTAGTGACGTCATGAATGTGCTCTCTGCCTTTCAAGCCCAGATTGATTTGACTGCCTTTGAATTCTTTGATGAGGTGGCGATTGATAAGCTGATGGCCCATGGTCAAGTACAAGAGCCGTTTGAGTCACGTACCAAGTTTTATACCTTATTAGAGTTTGAAGCACCATACGAGCCAATCATGGAAAAAGCCATGGCCATCTTTGAGCAGTGTATGGAAGAGGGCTGGGTTGTTGATGGGGTGATGAGTCAAAGCTTATCGCAAGCAGCTGAGCTGTGGAAACTACGCGAGTACATCTCAGAGACCATCTCGGTATTTACCCCTTATAAGAATGATGTGTCCGTGCTGATCAGTCATGTGCCCGATTTTATCGCAGAGATTGATGCGATTGTGAGCAGTAACTATCCTGACTTTGAGGTGTGCTGGTTTGGTCACATTGGTGATGGTAATTTGCATTTGAATATCTTGAAGCCTGAAAACATGAGCAAGGATGAGTTCTTTAGCGAGTGTCAGGTGGTGAATAAGCATGTGTTTGAGACGGTGCAGCGCTATGGTGGGTCGGTGTCTGCTGAACATGGGGTGGGTATGACGAAGAAGCCGTATCTGCAATACAGCCGTAGTGAGACGGAGATTGAGTATTTGCGTGAGGTCAAAAAGGTGTTTGATCCAAACAACATTATGAATCGTGGCAAGATTTTTGATATGTGATTGGTAGGCTAACGATTTATCTCAAAAAAAAGACGCTAAACCTAAAGGCTAGCGTCTTTTTTATGTTTGCAACTTTATATTTGGAAAACCCAAATTTACGTTTAAAAAAACATGATTTATAGATATAACAGTACCAGCGCCACAACTAGCAAGACACTCAAAAACCCTTGAATAATCAAAAATGCTTGATGCGGTGCCGCTATATGGCGGAACATATTGCCTAGCGCATTGTAAGTAATGCCCGCTGCTTTGATATGTGGCGGGGTGTCGAAATTTTTGATAATTTGCAAAAACTGCTCAGTACGATCAGGTGACCAGCCGTGCGGTGCAAATGGTAAAAATGGTGAAAGCTGCGCCGCTTGCTCTTTGGTTGCAGGTGACCATAGCCAGCGCTCCAAAAACAGCAGACGCATACGCCAGTCTGAGAAGCTGCGATGATCAATCTCTTGCAATAATAATACTTCAACGTTTTTGTGACGATTATCAGCAAAAATGCGTTTTTGTAGCGCAAATACATGTTTCTGTTCGCCTTCGATGCACTGCAAAAACTGACCATTGCCATAACATAATGTACCGGTAATGCCGTGCTGCTCATTATAATCGCGAGCATGGGCCTCTACATCCTCAAATATAGAGGTGTTTAGACGTGACGCAATGGTCAACGTACTGACATAGACCAGCTGAACCAATGATGACTCTTCTATTTCATCCCATTGCTTGATTCTATTGCTACGAGTTAAGGGCATAATAAAATAATCCTACGGCCGAACACATACGGCTAAATATGACAAGCAAAACGATACTATGCCTGAAGTAAATGAAGATATTGACTCACAAAAACGTAGCAAATATTTACTACCTGAGACTATTATTACTCATACAGCTTGCTATGATAATAAACAAACTAAAGGGCGCTGACAGTATATAAGGTCGATACAAGAAAATATAAGGTTAATCTAACTTAATATATGAGGAACCGCTTATTCAGCTCTTCCAAGTAACTCAATAAGTGTTAGCATTATATCGATCACGATGACGGTTTTTAATACATTAACTTTTCATCAATTGAGAACTGCTTCAACCGTGATAAACATCAAAACTCGTATTCGAAATGAGATAGAATCTCATCGTAACCTATTGTAAACACGACAATAATTATTGTAACGGCAATATTCTTCTATTGGAATGTTTTTATTGCTTTTTTATGCAAAAACTTGCGTCACTCGCCCCTTTAATACTGTCATATCAAATATCATCACATTTAGTAGAGATTTAACACAGGAATATTATGAGCAAAATTGAAAAATTAGACGACCTTCACCTGACGATCGCTGAGATCAAGAAAAAAGACTACCCACAACTAAAAGAACTGATGGACCGCGTCTATGCAAACCTAGGTGGTGCTTGGTCTAAGACGACCATTCATACTTTGATTGATGCGTTTCCTGAAGGTCAGATTGCAATGTTTGACCATGATCAATTGATTGGTATTGTACTGTCCATGCGTGTCGATTATGCAAAGTTTTCCAACCCGCATACCTATGATGATTTGATCGGGCAAAAAGAAATTATCCGCGACAATCCTGAAGGCGACGCCATTTATGGTCTAGACGCACTGATTGATCCTGAATATCGTGGCTATCGCCTTGGTCGTCGCCTTTATGACGCCCGAAAAGAGCTGTGTCGTCAGTTAAACTACCGCGCTATTTTGGCTGGTGGCCGCATCCCTAACTATCATAACCACCAAGACTTGAGCCCAGGCGAGTATATTGATGCCGTTGAGAGCCGCGAAATTCACGACTCTGCATTGTCTTTTCAGTTGTCAAACGGGTTTATCGTCAAGCGTATCTTGACCGCTTACCTACCAGATGACAAACAATCTAAAGGGTTTGCTACCTTGCTTGAGTGGTCAAATATCTACTATGAGCCAAAAGACTATAAGCCCAACACACGCAAATCTGAGGTGCGTATTGGTGGTATTCAGTGGCAAATGCGCGAAGTCGAGTCACCTGAAGAGCTACTACAACAGGTCGAGTTTTTCGTTGATATCATGGCTGATTACAACTCAGACTTTGCTTGTTTACCAGAGTTCTTTAACGCACCGTTGATGGGTCTATGCGAAGAAACCGATCAAAATATCGCCATTCGCTTTTTGGCAGGTTATACCGAATGGTTCAAAAATGAGATTTCGCATTTGGCCGTCAGTTATAACGTCAACGTCATTACAGGCTCTATGCCATTCTTAGACGAAGACGATACCTTATACAATGTCAGCTACTTGTGTCGCCGTGATGGTACGGTTGAAGAGCAACGTAAAATCCATATCACGCCGCATGAGCGTAGCGCTTGGGTCATCGAAGGTGGTGACGAGGTCAAAGTATTTGATACTGATGCTGGTCGTATCGGTATCTTGGTCTGTTATGACGTTGAGTTCCCTGAACTTGCACGCCTATTAGCACTTGATGACATGGATATTTTGTTCGTGCCTTTCTGGACAGATACCAAAAACGGCTATTTGCGTGTGCGTCACTGTGCTCAAGCACGTGCGATTGAAAACGAATGCTATGTAATGATCTGCGGCTCGGTAGGCAACTTGCCACAAGTCGAAAGTTTAGATATTCAGTACGCACAGTCGTCGATTTTTTCACCGTCAGATTTTGCATTCCCACATGATGCGATTATGGCAGAAACCACCGCCAATACCGAAATGGTATTTTTCTCAGATGTGAACTTAGACAAGCTGACTCACGTTCGTCACGAAGGCTCAGTACATAACTTGATTGACCGCCGTGATGACTTATTTAGCTTAAAATGGAAACGTAAATCTAAAATTCCTGCAAGCAAATTAAGTGACGAAGAACGCCGTGAAAACTCAGGCAGTGTGCTTATCGGTGATCCATTACAGAATCGTGCGCAAAAGCCATAGTTGGTTGTGTGCGCTTGACATAATGACTTAAGAGTAAACTTCATAAATAAAACGGCTGAATCTCAGCCGTTTATTTTTATCTGATACCTGTTAAATTTTTGCTCAATAAAAATATCTAAACTAAAAAGCCAACGCCATGACGACTGATCTGGATCAAAAAGACATCAAATCAAAAAAGCAGCTAAAGCAGAAAGTAATTTCGCTAATTAAAACGGTTGCGCTATACGCTTTGATGTTTGTCGTAATCTATAGCGCGGTCAATTGGTGGCGACAGCCTATCATGCCTGCCAGCCCTCAGCTACAACTGACCGATTACCAAGGGCAAACTATCGACTTGGCAGCGATGAGTCATGAGCAGCCGACGCTGGTATACTTCTGGGGTACGTGGTGTTCCGTCTGTAGCTTTACCTCGCCCACCATCAATAAACTAGCAGCAGATAACTATCCCGTTGTCACTATCGCCGTACAGTCAGGCTCAAACCAAGAGCTACGCAGCTACCTCGATCAGCATCAGTTTGACTTCACCGCGATAAATGACCAAGAAGGTGATATCTTTGCAGATTGGCAAGGACAAGTCACACCATCTTATGTGGTATTAGAGAATGGTAAGATGACACAAGGATTGACAGGCATTCAACCACTTTGGTCATTAAAGCTGCGACTTTGGCTATCTTCTGTTTTTTAGTCATTAACTGATGTCTTATATTCAATAAATAAACACTTATAAGCAACCAGCATATGATTTAATAGATGACCTTGTATGTAGATAAAAGCGCGACCTTAGACAAAATAAGTCCGATACTGCACAGCTCTTTTTACCCTACCCTTTTTGTCATATAATAGCTGCCGATCTAAATATTTTCTTGAATTATTTTTACTAGCATATTTTCTGTTGCAATCGTCTCGTTACCATTTATTATTGACGTAACTATTTGCGGACTAATGAGCGACAATGAGTATTTATTGACATGACGGTTGATAAACCGACTATCATGAGCAATATACCTACTATTAGTAATTAAGCATTATCAACACAGCGTAACCCTCAGTACTATATTGAAATACATTGAACATCGAGCCTTGTAGCCGGTTTTAACCGACACACAAACCTACCTTTTAAAAAGATACCTTCTATGACTGATAAAAGCACTGACACACCAAGCCAAGATTACAAAGACACGCTGAATCTTGCGGATACACCATTTGCAATGCGCGCAAACCTTGCCAAACGCGAGCCAGATTGGTTGGCTGCTTGGGAAGCGGATGACGTGTACGGTAAAATTCGTCAGGCGCGTGCTGGTGCGACTAAGTATATTTTGCACGATGGCCCTCCATACGCCAACGGTCAGATTCACTTGGGTCACGCAGTCAATAAAGTACTAAAAGACATTATTGTAAAATCAAAAACCTTGTCAGGATTTGATGCGCCTTATGTCCCTGGTTGGGACTGTCATGGTCTGCCAATCGAACAAAAAGTCGAAGCCAAGGTCGGTAAAGTGGGTCAAAAAGTGTCTGCTACCGAATTTCGCGGTCTATGCCGTGAATATGCGAGCACGCAGATTGAACTGCAAAAAGCAGACTTTAAGCGTCTAGGCGTATTTGGCGATTGGGACAACCCTTATCTGACCATGAACTTCCATCAAGAAGCCAACATCGTACGCGCGCTTGCCAAGATCTATGACAATGGTCATGTGACTCGCGGTATGAAGCCAGTTAACTGGTGCTTGGACTGTAGCTCTGCTCTCGCAGAAGCTGAAGTCGAATACCAAGACAAAGTCTCTGACGCCATCTATGTCAGCTTTGATGTGCTCGGTACGGACAAAGTGACCGCATTGGCAGATATCGCAGACAACATCGCTGCGGTTATCTGGACGACCACGCCGTGGACACTGCCTGCTAACCAAGCCATCTCAGTACATCCTGAGCATGACTATAGCGTGGTTGCGACCGAAAAAGGCAACCTGCTACTAGCAGCTGATCTTGTAGAAACTGCGTTGAGTGAGCTGAAATTAGAAAATAATGGCATCTTAGCGACCGTATCAGGCAGTGAGCTTGAAGGATTGAGCGCTCAGCATCCACTGATTGAAGACCGTCAAGTACCACTCATCTTGGGCGATCACGTGACCACCGATAGTGGTACTGGTCTGGTACATACTGCACCCGGTCATGGTCTTGACGATTATATCGTGGGTCTAAAATACAACTTACCAGTGGAAAACCCAGTGAGCGGTACGGGCGTTTATTTAGACAGTGCTGCGGTATTTGCTGGTGAACACATCTATAAAGCCAATCCAAAAATCATCGCTGCCTTACATGAGAACGGCCATTTAATCAGCCATACCAAAATTGAACATAGCTATCCGCATTGCTGGCGTCACAAGTCGCCGATTATTTTCCGTGCGACCCCGCAGTGGTTTATCAATATGGAAACCAAAGGCTTACGTGCTCGTGCGCTTGCTGATATCCCTACAGTCAACTGGACACCAGCATGGGGACAAAACCGCATCGAAGCCATGATGACGGGTCGCCCTGACTGGTGTATCTCACGTCAACGTACGTGGGGCGTGCCCATCACTTTCTTTACGCACAAAGAAACGGGCGAGCTGCATCCAAACACGCTTGAGCTGATGGAAACTGCCGCGCAAAAAATCAATGAGGGCGGTGTTGAAGCGTGGTTTGATGCTAGCTGCGAGGATTTCTTAGGTAGTGAAGCAGCTGATTACGACAAAGCAACGGACACATTGGACGTTTGGTTTGACTCAGGCACAACGCATTTCGCCGTACTTGAGCAACGCGATGAATTGACCAACCCAGCTGACATGTATTTAGAAGGCTCTGATCAGCATCGTGGCTGGTTCCAGACGTCATTACTGACGTCGGAAGCCATGTATGAGCGCCCACCGTTTAAGCAAGTATTGACCCATGGTTTTGTGGTCGATGAAAACGGTCGCAAAATGAGTAAGTCACTGGGCAATATCATCACACCGCAAGAAGAGATCAACAAAACGGGCGCGGATATGCTACGCCTATGGATTGCATCTAGCGATTATCGCTATGAGATGAGCGCCGGTAAAGCATCATTTAAAGGGGCAATAGATCAATATCGCCGTATCCGTAACACACTACGCTTCTTACTTGCCAATACCGATGACTTTGATCCAGCGACTGACAGCATTGATATCAATGAATTGGTCAGCCTTGATAAATTCATCATTGAGCGCGCGCAAACCGTGCAAGCACAAATCATGAGCGCTTATGATGCGATGGACTTTCACCAAGTCACCCAGCATGTGACGGCGTTCTGTTCGCAGGACTTGGGTAGCTTCTATTTAGATATCATTAAAGATCGTCAGTACACCACGCAGGCAAATGGACAGCCGCGTCGCTCTGCACAGACGGCCATCTATCACATCACTCATGCACTGATTCGCTGGATCACACCGATCTTATCATTCACGGCTCAAGAGGCTTGGGAAGTGCTGAACCAACGTGAGGCTGATAAAGGTGGCTACGTGTTTACTCAAGAGTGGTACGAGTTCCCAGCATTTGAGCTAAGCGCCATCAGCAATCATGACTGGCAGCGTATTATGTTTGCCAAAGACATGGTAAACAAGCATATCGAAACCGCACGTGGCGAAAAAATCATCAATGCCAACTTATCTGCCGATGTGAGCCTATACGCTGACGGTGCAATGTATGAAAGTCTAGCCAAGCTTGATGAAGAACTGCGCTTTGTACTCATCACTAGTAACGCAGAACTAAAGCCAATGAGCGAAGCACCTACTGATAGCACCGTACAAGCAGATGAAGCGACCAAAACGAATACAGAAGAGGCTGTAGACCTAGTGGTACAAGTTAGCGCTGCCACTGGTACTAAGTGTGTACGCTGCTGGCATATCCGTGATGATATCGGCACGGATAGCGCCCATCCTGAGCTATGCGCGCGCTGCATGACTAATGTCAGTGGCGATGGCGAGGTGCGTCACTATGCCTAACCCAACAGACTCATCTGACAGCCAGCACAATAAGCCGTCGCAAGCTGAAGTCGATAAATCGCCTCAGCCTGCTCATGCGACTACAGGTAGCTCGACCACACCTAGAAGTCGATTGACCAAGACACCAAAGATGGCAGCTAACGGTAGTCGTGCTTTTATGTGGTATGCGCTGGCGCTGATTATCATTGTCATTGACCAGTGGACGAAGTGGCTGGCTGAAACCAAGCTGACCTTTCATGATCCAGTGCCAGTGATCGAGCCATTTCTCAACTGGACACTCGCTTATAATTACGGCGCAGCATTTAGCTTTTTGGCAGATGCTGGCGGTTGGCAGAAGTGGTTTTTTTCAGGGCTCGCATTACTCATGTCGCTATTTTTGATTATCTATTTACTCAAAGCGCCTCGCAAAGCCACGCTACTCTCGCTTGGACTTGCCATGGTATTGGGCGGTGCGCTTGGTAATTTGATCGATCGCTTGCTACATGGTCATGTGATTGACTTTATTCATGTGCATTATGCTGATGTTTGGCATTATCCGATTTTTAATATCGCAGATATTGGGATTTCTCTCGGGGTTGTACTGATTGTCATCGATATGCTGTTTTTGGAAAAGAAGCGTGAAATGCCACAATCATAATTCTAAATAGTATTATTACTTATAAATAAAAAGGTGGGTTACGCAGTCGTAACCCACCTTTTTTTGTCTTCTATTTTATTTATTTTTATATACGTCGATGCTACTAATCATTGCGGTATCTGTATCGTTCTTATAGCAAAAATCATAATAAGTTTGTCACAGTCTCTAGTCCGCCACCTGCCAATAAAAATAGCAAGCCTGCCATATTAATGACAACGGTCAAATAATAAGTGACACGAAACTCAGGCTTTTGTGATTTGTGCCGCAGATACGTCTGAGCCAATAGCGCCCCTACCCAACCGCCAAGCGCGCTTAGTATATGCAATGTAGACTCAGGTGTACGCCAGTCGCCACTTTGGGCAGCAGCTTTGTCTTTGGCATAAATCCCATAAGTGATAATTCCTAATACTATATACCAACCGATCACTAGCCAACTCAGTTTATCTGTTACTACTAATAAAATTAAGACACCATAAAAAGCCAGTCCAAGGAACGAACGTTTCTTTTGTCCTGCTTCAAACTCCGCTTGATGGCTACGTCTTTGGTTGCGCTGACGGATTTGCTGATTTTTTTGTGCCATTTTTTGCTTTACAAAACCAAGTTCTTGTACTTGCGTGGCTCGTCTGCGCCCTTCTGCATCTTGTCCAATACTAAAGACGACTTGCTCGCCAACATCAGGACGGCGCTGCGCTCTAAACTCACTCACATGAAAGAAAACAGACTCACCCGCTTCAGTTTCAATAAAGCCAAACCCTTTATCGTCCTGCCATTTTTTGACAGTGCCCTGCTGCCGATTATCCATACCTACCTTCTCATAATCATTTTGAAATAAAACAAATATAGTCATAACATAATCGTACTCAGGTGAGTAGCTGATTCAATAGTATCGATTATAAAGGATTACTTTTACCATAAAAAAAGCTGAGAAAATATTCTCAGCTTTTTTATCCTACTACTTGTTATATTTTTGACATAACATTAGCTACATTTTTTCTGCTCATAAAGTTTATTTAAGTTCTCACGGCGTTCTTTGGCTGCTTCAATCGCCTCTTCCGTATTAGAGTAAGTGCCGATCAATGCAGGCCAGAATAATACGGCAGCAGCTACATTTTTACCAGTCACTTTACGTTCAGCACGTGCTTCTTTTTCAAACTGTTCAGCTTCTTCAATTTCGCCAAGAATTTGTTGGCATGATAAATTAACATCACTTACTTTCTTAGTCTGTACGACATGTGGAGTCGCACAACCTTGTGCTAATAATGCAAATACACCAATTACCAAAATAGCTTTTTTCATAGTCATCTCAAAGTTGTTAAATTAAATACAATTAGATATAAATGGCTTGTTAACGAAGAGTAAACATTTATATACATTTTAGAAACTTAAGTCAACTTAAATTTACCTTTTGACAGAAAAAATTGAATTTTAGTCGGTTTTTGAGATTTTCCTATCTACGTTTTTATACTACTCTCTGATATAACAGCATGTAATATAGTGACTATGCTAGACTATTTGTCTACTAAAAATACAGCTGCAAATACTAACGTATCAACTATAATTTATAAAAGAAATAGCCATTATGACCCAATCTCAATTTATTAATCCAAACGAAGACACGCGTATCACTCACGGTAGCCTTGTTAAGCTACACTTCGAAGTCTCACTAGAAAACGGTACCATCATCGACTCGACCTTTAATCGTGATGCGCCTGTATCATTGACTATCGGTGATGAGAGTTTGTTACCTGGTTTTGAGCAAGTACTGATGAACCTACGCGCCGGTGACACTCGTACTGCGCACCTTGAACCAGAGCAAGCATTTGGTGAGTGGAATCCTGAAAACATCCAACACTTTAGTCGTACTCAGTTTGCACTCGTCGCTGACAACCCAGAGATTGGTATGATGGTTGAGTTCGAAGACAAAGGCAAAAACACCCTGCCCGGTACGATCAGCGCCATCGATGAGGACCAAGTCGAAGTAGACTTCAACCATCCACTGGCAGGACAAGACGTGCTATTCAAAGTAAAAGTCTTTAAGGTCACACCGCCTGGTGTTACTGGTATCCAATTGATGTAAATATCAATAAGTACAACCCTTCTAAAAATAAATATCGATAAAAACAGTCAAAAAGGAGACTTGCATGCAGTATCAAAATTTACCGCAACTCGATGAAAAAGTATCTAAGATCTGTCTAGGTACGATGACTTGGGGTCAGCAAAACAATGAAGCTGAGGCTCATGAGCAAATGGACATGGCACTCTCTGAAGGTGTGAACTTTTGGGATACTGCCGAAATGTATCCGTCACCACCAGACAAAGATAAACAGGGTGATACCGAACGATTCATGGGTACTTGGTTTGATAAAACCAAACAGCGTGACAAAGTGATCCTTGCTAGTAAAATATCACCAATGGACTTTTTGCGTGATGGTCAAACACGCTTTAACGCGCAGCATATCAGCAGCGCTATTGACGGCAACCTTGAGCGTCTACAAACTGATTATATTGATATTTATCAGCTGCATTGGCCTGAGCGTAAAACAAACTTTTTTGGTCAGCGCGGCTATACAGAAGACATGGCAGCGCAGTCAGTAGATGACTTAACGCCATTTCTAGAGACCATTCAGGCTCTGAACGACGAGATCAAAAAAGGTCGCATTCGTGCTTATGGCTTATCAAACGATACCGCATGGGGTCTCATGCGCTACTTATGGGAAGCGGATAAAAACGGCTTGATCGCGCCTATCACGGTACAGAACCCATATAGTCTGTTGAATCGCTTATACGAAGTTGGTATGGCTGAGATAGCACATCGCGAAAACGTCGGGCTACTTGCTTACTCGCCACTTGGTTTTGGCGTATTGTCTGGTAAATACCTCGATGGCAAGCGTCCAGATGGCGCACGCTTGACGATGTATGATCGCTTCGCCCGTTACACCAATGAGCAAGCGGTATCAGCGACCGAGCAATATGCAAAGATCGCCGCTGATGCTGGGTTAGATATGGCGCAAATGTCATTGGCTTTTGTCAATTCGCGTCATTTTGTCACCAGCAATATCATTGGCGCGACGACAACCGAACAGCTCAAATCGAACATTGATAGTGTCAATGTGGAGCTAACGACAGATGTATTGGAAGCGATTGAAGCGGTACACGCGCAGCACCCTAACCCATCCCCTTAGTTAGTTCTAGATCAGCTGTCTATAAATTGATGCACTCGCACTTGTTATAGACAAAAAAAAGGCGCAAATCGCAGTCATATAACTCGCGATTTGCGCCTTTTTATTAACTAAGCTGGCTTAACTATATATAACCAATCAATCTTCAACGGGTACACGAAGTACTCGTGAATGTAACTCTGCTAACCCTTCTTGCATACGTGCTTGCAACAAATTAGTCAGCTCGCTTTTGGTACAGCCTTTCGGATCTAGCGGCGCCAGTGGCAATACATAAGCGGTGACATCTTTGCTATCGAGCACTTTTTTCATGCTGTCTTTCATTGTCATCTTGCCATAATATGGCAGCGCGTCACTGAGCGTGCCATCTTTATCGACATAGGCGATGACAATGGGTCTAACAGGCACATCAGCATCTATCGCTGACTGGAGCAGTGTCCCATGAATACGCTTGATTTTTTTGCCACTGGTGGTGGTCGCCTCAGGGAAGAAAATCACCGAAAAACCTTTGGCTAAGAAATCAGCTATTTGTGAGGATACGGAACCTGCATCACCGGAGCCGCGCTCGATGAACAGCGTGCCTGCCGCATGCGCGAGCTTACCAAATACAGGCCACTCACCAATCTCAGCTTTGGATAAAAAGAACGCTGGACTCACGGTGCCAACGACAGGAATATCCATCCATGACACATGGTTTGACACCCACAAGCCGTGATGTTGCTCTACGGGTTCGACTTCAACGACCTTTACCCCAAATGAGCCTGCCATCTTGCGACAAAACGTCTGAATATAGCGTGGCAGTTTTTCGCGCGGTGGCTGTTTGAATGCACCGATACGCTTTGCCGCGCGTATACCGCCGACCATGGTCGTGGTCATACCAGCGATTTGCTTGCCGCGTCCTAGCTGCTGTCTGAGTGAAAAGCTTGATTTAGCTTGGCTCATCTTCGCCCTCATGATTAAATAACGGGTGTTTAATAGTCAAAAAACGAGCCCAGTATAACAAAGTTCACACGCTCAGTGATAGGGTGTTCACTCAGTGAGTGCTGACTTTTATACAAACGGGCAATAAAGCAGATTTATAAAAAATTAATCTCAGTCAGCGCTGTAACATAAATCCATCGCTAATTATGCTCATACCCTTTAATATCAAGTGATAAGCCCACATATAAACACTCATATGAACGCTATATCAAAGTATACTGAACTGATAATAGCGATATATTTACTTTATTAAATAGGTGATACTCTTTGGATTATTTTGAAAGACATGAAGGTGGCGAGCGCGCCATTATTGTACATTTAGACATTCGCCAAATTCAAGATCCTGACGATCTAGGCGAGTTTGAACTATTGGCAGATTCAGCAGGTGCTGATCGTTTGGCATTAGTCACAGGCTCACGTGCACGCCCTGATGCCAGATATTTCGTTGGTAGTGGCAAGGCAGAAGAAATTGCAGAACTGGTGCGCGAGCATGATGCGGATATCGTACTGTTCAACCACAATTTATCGCCATCACAAGAGCGTAACATCGAAGCGCTCGTGAAGTGCCGTGTACTGGATCGTACTGGTTTGATTTTAGACATTTTCGCGCAGCGTGCTCGTACTTACGAAGGTAAGCTACAAGTAGAGCTGGCTCAGCTGAACCATTTATCGACACGTTTGGTCCGTGGTTGGACGCATTTGGAGCGTCAAAAAGGGGGTATTGGTCTACGTGGACCCGGTGAAACCCAGCTTGAGACTGATCGTCGCTTGCTACAAGTGCGCGTCATGCAGCTCAAAAGTAGAATTGAGAAGGTCAGACAGACTCGTGCGCAAGGTCGAGCCCGTCGCCAAAAATCAGACGTACCAACCATCTCACTAGTTGGTTATACCAATGCGGGCAAGTCCACTTTATTCAATCGCTTGGTGGATGAAAACATCTACGCAGCTGATAAGCTATTTGCGACACTCGATCCAACGCTACGCCGCTTAGATTGGCAAGGTGTAGGCCGTGTAGTCTTGGTTGATACCGTAGGTTTCGTCCGTCATTTGCCGCATGAATTGGTTGAATCCTTTCATGCAACGCTAGAAGAGACGCTAGAGGCGGACTTATTATTACACGTCATCGATTCTTCTAGTGAAGACATGCACGAGCAAATTCAGGCGGTCAAAGAGGTACTTGCTGAGATTGATAACGATGTGCCGGTACTCAATGTTTATAATAAGATTGATTTGACTGATGAGCCTGCACGTATTGGCTATGCTAGCGAAGGTCAACCTAACCGCGTCTATGTGTCTTCTAGAGAGAACTTAGGCATAGAAGAGTTGTCATTAGCCGTGCAGCAATTACTGACTGGCACATTGACCACTTTTGATTTGACGCTACCTTACCATGCGGGACAGTTAAAAAATACTTTGTACGAGCTCGGTGTTATTGAAGAAGAAAGCTATGATGATAGCGGACATGAGTGCTTAACGATCCGCTTGCCAAGCGATAGACTAAGACAACTACTCGGACAAGCCAATCTCAAGCCTACCGATGTGTTACCGCTTGCACAAGCAACATTGCTGATGCCTGTACTTGAGGAGTTTGAGCAGCCTGACGAACATGAGGTTGAAGAGCCGACGATGACGGCAGAAGAAGAAAGGGCATTTGACGAATTTAATGCGCTCAATTCACAAACCGCTGATTCTGAAAAATAGTCGCTGCTAAAAAACGATTGTTTGCGTCAATAGATAAGTAAACGTTTGATTCATATTGTTAGACAGCAATCTTTTATACAGTAGGTTAAAATAGCATAGACGGTATCAATCGATATCGTCTATTTTTTTGGATGTGTCTACAAGCTTTATTAGTAAGCTTACTCTCTATATAATCAACGGTTATACATTCAACAAATATTGATAGGTAATACTCGCCACTCAAAAGTTGAAATGTCACTACTGTCTATTATCAGCGTCCATAATATTATTTTTCACGTCATATTATGGATGCTATCGCCCACTCGTTTTTATAAACTCATCACCTATATCTGACTTGGCCACACTGCTTATGAAGTCTGTTCACTCCTCCCATCTCCCACTATGGATTTCGTTAATTTTAACGTTGACCATGGTTATCGTTGTCCGAGAGACGGCTGTGGTTCTTTGTCAGTTGGCAGGTATCGAAAAAGCCGCCAATATTGTCGGCTTGGTGGCGATGTTTGTTATCTTGATGATATGGCGATTGCTCAAAGGGTTGCCTAACTGGCTCACTCAAGCCAGTAACACCCTGCTCGTCGATAGTGGTTTTGCATTTCTGCCCGTATCAGCGGGTGCAGGCTTACTGCTATTTGCGCTAGGAGATGAGCTGTTGGGCGTGATGGTCACAATGATAGTAAGTACGCTCATACCGATGTGGGGGCTTGCGCTACTGGCCAATCGCTGGTTGAATCAAGATACCAATGCCGACAGCGGCACGACCAATCAGCAAAAGGAACAGCCGTGAGCTGCGGAGAGATATTATGACTTTTGACAGCGTATTTACGGCGACCTTAGCAGCCGTACTCCTAACCTTAGCAGCACACGTCATTGCACGCGTGTTAGCGCGAAAGCTGTCATGGTTGCCGATGGTAATTACTGCGCTCGTTTTGGTACTGGTCTTCTTATTTTTATTGCAATGGGATTACGACAACTACTACAGCGCAGCCAAGCCTGTATTCGATCATCTATTAGGATATGTCACAGTGCTTTTGGCGGTACCGCTGGCAGCAATGAACTTCAAAGGACTGCCTGTCAAAAAGCTCTCTTTGATCGTTGCTATTGCTAGTGTCATTGGTGCCCTATTACCCATGTCCTTGGCTTATCTATTTTCATTGAGTCACGACACCATACTGGCCTTTGCCACTCGTTCTGTGACTACTCCCATTGGCCTCAGTGTCGCAGACTTAATCAAAGCACCATTGGCGATGGCTAACCTGATTATTATCGTTTCAGGTCTCATCGGTGGTACTTTAGCACGATTTTTGTTTTGTGGTATCGATGATGATCGGGCTAAAGGTCTCGCGCTAGGGCTGGCTGCTCACGCATTTGGTACAGTAGAAGCTTGGCAAATCAGCCATACAGCAGGACGATATGCGGCATTTGGACTGGCAGTCAATGGTTTAGTGACTGCCGTTTGGGTACCTGTATTTATCAGTGCGTTAGGCATCTAGATTGATTTTGCTTACCACTCTGATAGATGACTGAGCACTGTTTCATCATTCCAATCATTACTTTTATTGTTATTGCTTACTTAGTTAGTAAGAAGATTAATTGACATGACATTTTGCTCATCCGAGCGTTGTCATCACCTTTGCATTTTAGAGAATTAAAATAAGGTATGCATCAAAAAAGTGCTTGCCTATCATCCGACATAAACAGGTAGTTGATAGTCTCCAAATATATAGCGCTTTGATTTATTTGAGTTTGTTTAACGATAAAAATTTGATTTTACAACTTATTTTGTCAATCTGATACGGCAAAAAGTTATTATATGTTATAGTAAGCAACTATTATTTTTTGTATCTATTGCAAGTGGTTCTTGTTAGACGTGGTATTTGCTAGGTCGCTATATCGATGACGAGCTATAAAATCCTGCAACCCCGATGACCGCTCAAGCGCGTGAAATGACGCGTCTATAGGCAAAACAATTTGCTATTATTCGATAAAAAGTGATAACACTATGATAAATACTGCTACTTTGATTACTCGCTGTTTGTCTCCTATTTTATTAAGTGCGATTGCCCTCTCTACTTTTTCTACTGCTGCCAACGCTGGCAATATGTATATCTATAAAGACAAAGGTGGACAAGTACTACTGACCAACGTCAATCCTAGTGGCAATTTTGATAAATTCACTAAAAAAGTTAAAGTCACTTATTATAAAGACTCTAAAATGTATGACGGCAGTAATAGTAGCAATGACTATGGTAGCAGTGCCGCTAGTAATAGTGGTAGCCGCAACGCTTACGACAGCTACATTCGTGCCTCTGCTGAACGTAATGGCGTAGATCCTGCTCTTATGAAAGCAATGATGCATACCGAATCCGCTTTTAATCCCAATGCTCGCTCACCAGTCGGTGCGCAAGGCCTCATGCAGCTAATGCCAGCGACGGCTCGTCGCTTTAATGTGAGTAACCCTTGGAACCCTGCAGACAATATTGAAGGCTCAGCCAAATATATCGCTTGGCTCATGCGCCGTTTCAATAACAATGTAGAACATGCCGTAGCTGGCTACAATGCGGGTGAAGGTAATGTCGATAAATACGGCGGTATTCCTCCTTTTAAAGAAACCCGTAACTACGTACAAAGAGTCATGAGCCGTTATCATAGCTTGTATAAGAATGATGCTGGGCTATTTGGCGCCAGTATGAGTGCCAGCAATCAAACAAGTAGCACCATTAACAGTGGATTGCGCAACGTCAGTTACGGTACTAGCAATAATGTGAATAGTGCCAGCTATGCTAACTCAGCTTATGATGCTTTACGCTAAGCCAGAGCTAAGCTAGAAATGAAATAGACCGGCGACCTAAAAAGCCAGACATAAAAAAGCCCGTTAATTTCTTAACGGGCTTTTTTATGTCTGGACGCTTTATATCGTGATAGGTCATCAGTAATAAAGACAAACTGTGAGTACTAAATTAGCACTCACAGTATTTTCCAATATGACTTAGTTCTTACTTGGTGCTTACTTGTTAGCAGCCTGAGTTGCAGCAACTTCAGCAGCAAAGTCTTCTTGCTTCTTCTCAATGCCTTCACCAACTTCTAGACGTTTGAAACCAAGTACTTTTACGCCTTCAGCTTTTAGGACATCACCAACTTTTTTGTCGTTGTCCATAACGTATGGCTGACGTAGCAAAGTTACTTCGTCTAGGTACTTACGTAGGCCACCTTCGATCATTTTTTCAACGATGTTGTCAGGCTTGCCAGATTCTTTTGCTTTGGCTTCGATGATGTCTTTTTCGCGTGCTAATACATCAGCAGCCACGTCTTCGTCATCTACAGCAACAGGGTTGAATGCTGCGATGTGCATGGCAAGGTTTTTGCCAGTGTCAGCGTCGCCGCCTTCATAAGAAACCACTACACCGATACGTAGACCATGACGGTATGCAGCGATGTTAGCGCCTTCAAGTACTTCAACACGGCGAACCTGAATGTTCTCACCGATTTTTTGTACTAAAGATACGCGTGCTTCTTCAACAGTCTGACCATCGCCATAAGGTAATTCAGAGATAGCAGCAACGTCAGTGACGTTGTTTTCTAGTGCAATGTTAGCCACTTTTTCTGCAAATGCAGTGAAGCTATCGTCTTTTGCAACAAAGTCAGTTTGGCAGTTAACTTCTAACAAGAATGCTTTGTTTTCGCCTTGAGCGATGATGATAGCGCCATCAGCTGCGATGTTACCCGCTTTTTTAGCTGCTTTTGCTTGACCAGATTTGCGTAGGTTATCAATGGCAACTTCAACATCACCGTTTGATTCTTCTAACGCTTTTTTACATTCCATCATGCCAAGACCAGTACGGTCACGCAATTCTTTTACCATTTTGGCAGATACTTTTACTTCTGTCATAAGAGTCACCTTAGTATAGTTATGTATAAGAGGAATTAATATCTATTCGATATCTTAATGTTGCTTTAAATCTAGCAAGACAGCTCGTTTTGAGTCATTACTAATATAGCCATCAATGATGTCAAAAAGATAACATCTTAAAAACATAGCGCTATAGCCAGTACGAACGATAATACTCGCCCATTAGCTACTTAGTTATGTATAGCGGCCTCATTAATAATGCTCTATTCAATAACAAGGCATGACGAGTAAAACTACATCATGCCTATTATGAGCTTATACGCTGTTCACAACATTACATGGATGCTGATAGTCACACTATCAAGACATCCTTACAAAGTTAAACTTTTTAACTCAGCTATTTACTCAGCTGGAGTTGCAGCTTCTTCTGCAGCTGGTGCTTCTTCAGTAGCAGGTGCTTGCTCAGCTTTGCCGCCAGCCTGAGTTTGTGCGTATTCTTTACCAGCGATGATAGCATCAGCCATAGAAGTTACGTACAAAGTCACAGCACGGATAGCATCATCGTTAGCTGGGATGATGTAGTCAACGTTGTCTGGGCTAGAGTTAGTATCAACGATACCGATAACTGGGATACCTAGGTTTTTAGCTTCTTTAATAGCGATTGCTTCGTGATCTACGTCTACAACGAAGATAGCATCAGGTAGGCCGCCCATGTCTTTGATACCGCCTAGTGAACGCTCAAGTTTTTCCATATCACGAGTACGCTCTAGCGCTTCACGCTTAGTTAACTTCGCGAAAGTACCGTCTTCTGATTGCTTTTCGAGCTCTTTTAGACGGTTGATTGACTGGCGTAGTGTTTTCCAGTTAGTCAACATACCACCTAACCAGCGATGGTCAACGTATGGCATACCAGCACGAGCCGCTTGCTCACGTACGATACCGCTTGCAGCACGTTTAGTACCAACAAATAATACTTTGTTTTTCTTAGCAGCTAGGCCGTTTACGTAAGTCAACGCTTCGTTGAATGCTTTTACGGTGTGCTCTAGGTTGATGATATGGATCTTGTTGCGTGCGCCAAAGATGTATGGACCCATTTTTGGGTTCCAAAAACGTGTTTGGTGACCAAAGTGAGCGCCAGCTTGTAGTAAGTCGCGCATTTCGATTTTGGTTGGATTCTTTGTAGCCATGAGAATATATCCTATTGGTTGGGTTATGCCTCCACATCACAAAAACAGCCTATTTAGCGACACGCATCTGCTATCGGTTAGTTTTCATCAGTACAGCACTAACGGATCACAAATTAATCAAGTCGCCAAACACCCAGCAATTTTTTGCCATGATGTGTGTGTCATTGGTTGGTTTAAAAAAGAAGCTATGGTCAGATTCAAAAAAATTTCAAATCTAAACTATAAAAATAGCTGCGCTGTATTTTATCACATAACGCCTTTGAATCTCCAGCAGTTTGTTGGTAGCGTATCAATAAGATAGAAAGCAAAAGTTATGGATAGAAAGATAAAAAAAAGCGACACATTCGTATCGCTTTTTTATTTCTGGCTTTAGACTTTATATGAATGGTTTCATATTAGATTATGCAATACAGATACCAATCACAGCCTTGTAACCACGCCATGTGAATGGTGTGATATAGCTTTGGCGATCTCTAGGTAAGTAAGACACACTTGGTGCGCTTTCAACGATCTGCGGCGGAGAGATAATGAATTCAGAACCAAATTCTGTACGCGCATTACCAGAGATGGTATTGGCCATTTCACCCAGCAAGTCTTTCATCATTGTGATCGAAGAGTCAGGCTCACCCATCACTTTTATCACTTCTCGCAACATTACGCTTGGTGCGCTGACATAGACGCAACCTTCAAGAGGCCCTGATATCTTAATGACACCACTATAATCAAAACCGATTGCCGTTTTATTGTTGTTCAAATAAGGGGTATCGATAGATACTTCTGAGCCATCGATCTGCGCAAAAAATGCATTGATCGAGCTTAGAAACACACCCAACTTTTCTACTTTAAACATAATATATTAATATCCATCTGTATTACGTGGCAGCAGCATTAGTCCTGCAAACAAACCACAATCTCGCCAACTTGTGAGTGCCAAGTGATGGGAATGATAAAAGAACGCTCATCGTTTGGCAATACAATACTTTGCGGTGCGCCTTTGAATACGAAGGGTACAGAGATATGAAACTCTGCACCAAACTCTTTGCGCGCATTGCCCGCGATTGTATTGGCAACTTCACCAGCCAAGTCGATGTAGTTTTCCTCACTCTTATCGGTTTCGCCCATGCTGTCCAATATTGAAGACAGTAACTCACGGGTCGCCGAAAAATACACAACGCCTTTCTGCGCGCCTGATATACCGATAACACCGGTATAATCGTGGACTTTTGGCTGTTTGTTTTCTAACAAGTAAGGCGTATCAGCAATTAGCTCTTCTCCACCAAACTGATTAAAATAGTTACTAATAATACTCAAAAAAATCTGTAGCTTTTGTTCTTTCATAATGACATCTGCTTTAGTCGATGAATGGTATTAGTCTTGCATCAGCTCATATAAAGACTCTACGAGCTCTTCTTCTGAGAAGGGCTTGCATAAGAAACCGCTAGCACCCAATGATAAGGCTTCGATGCCAGTGGCTTTATCAGACAATGCCGACACCACCAAAATGCGTACATCAGGATCAATCGCAATGATTTTTTCGATACATTCAAGACCATCCATTTGTGGCATGGTCAAGTCCATCGTGATCACGTCAGGACGATGAATGTTGAACTTTTCAATGGCTTGAACGCCACTAGTTGCGGTAGCAACCAGCATGAACTTTCCTGAGTCATATGCGCGCTGAATACGGTTTCTAATAATATTCGAATCATCAACAATCATTAATTTATGCATAACTTATCTATTACCTTTAATGAAGTGCTTGTCGTCCCTGACAATATGTTTACTGTTTTTAATTAAGCTTTTGGTAACGTAATGACGAACCGTGTCATCTGACCCAGCTCACTATTTACGTTCAGCTTGCCATTGTAGTCTTTTACTTGCGCTTTGATAATATCAAGTCCAACGCCGCGTCCACCATCTTCATCTGCATGCTCTTTGGTTGAGAACCCAGAAGAAAATAACTGCTTGAGTAAATCGCCTTGACTGAGTTGACTTGCTTCTTCCTCACTAAAGCGACCTTCTGTGCTCAGTTTATTACGGATGCTGTCATAATCGATACCTTGACCATCATCTTGTACGACCAGTGTGACATCTGAACCATTGTCTTGTACTTCTAAGTCAATCGTTCCAATTTCAGTCTTACCAGCAGAATGACGAACACTTGGTGCTTCGATACCATGCACGACAGCATTTCGTAGTAACTGGATACTAATTTCTTTGATTGGCTTTGCAAGATGCGCCGGTATCTCCGTTTGCGTCAGCGTATTGCTTTTTAGCTGTACTTGTTTGCCTTGTCTAGCGGCAATCTCTTTTGCAAAATCGTTGTAAAAAGACAGTCGATCATCGTTTTCGTTATCTAGATCAATCTCTAGACCACCATCAGTGTCGATGCTGTTTACTAGCTGATGGTTTGCAACCGCCGCTTTTGACACACTGCTGTTTAAGATATCATCACTAGACGCTATGGTTGTTTTTGCTGTCGCCGCTTTAGGTGGTGCTGAGCGGTTAATGCGTTCGCCTAAGGTTGCAATGGTATTTGATAGACTCAACAAGTCATCTAAGTGTACTGCCAACTGTAAGAAATCATTACCCGATAGCTGACCTTGATTTTGCAAGGCATGCAGCTTATCTTCTGCCTCTGAGGCAATTTTGGTAAAGCTATGCAATTTCAATGCAGAAGCCTCACCTTTCAAGCTGTGCATTTCACGATAGATAGCTTTTAGCTTCCCTTCTAGCTCGTATTGTGAGCTACCAGGGTTTTTCAAGATGTTGTTCATACGCTCAATATGCGCTTGGGTATTGCTAATGAACTCATTAATGATTTTTGGATTTACATTCAAGATAGTGGTTAACATCTCAATCTGCATATCATTCTGCGAACGCTCTTTTTCTAAACGCTGCTCTAAGTAAACAGCATCTGACACATCATTGACGTTGACCAAAATACGAGCAATGTCTTTATTTTCATAAACACGTGAGAATTTAAAGTCTAAGAAACGATTATTAAGACCTTTATCATCAGAGCTGTTATGTAGCATCACTTTGTGCAAAGGATTTAGAGAATCTACCAATTTTTCTTTAACTCGAGGATTATAGAGCTGCTCAATGAACTGCTGAGTGGTCTTAAGATCTTTGTCAGAAATACGACCACGCAAGACATTGGTAAAGTTCTCTCCTGCTAGCCTATCAGAACCGACAATACCGTTAAGCGCGCGCGAGTGCTGTTGACCAATATTTAGGTCTTTATCAAGTAGAAATAGACCTGTATTTACCGTTTCCATAATTTCTTGCGTTTCGCGACGAGCAGCAAATGCCTCAGCATCCGTCTCACGTAAGCGGCGTACAAAGAAGAATACGAAGATCAAGAAGTAGGCAAAAATCGCAACAACCCCAAGTGCCTGAATCAAACGAATGGTATTGGCTTGGCGTTCTGCGTCATCAAACACTTCGTTGGTCAAATCATCTAATGATTCGTTCATTAGCAAACTTGAGGTTTTCGCCTGCTCTACCGCCTGAGTCAAGTCATCTGATGAATCGACCAATACGTTATCAGCATCTTTTAAGTAAGTTTCGATTCTAGGCTCAAGTAGTTGCCATTGCTGGTTTGCCGCTTGTACACTTTCTTGCGCACTGCCACTAACGCTCGGTAGTTTATACGTTTTACCATCAGCATCGTCGGTAATCGTGCCGCCTTGTCCGATAGCCGTCAACGTATTGTTAATCAGTGCTGTATTCTGTTCCAAACGCTCTAATACGCGCTGAATGTGTGGCGAGTTGGTATCTTCACCGTAACTGCTATCCAAATCGAACAAATCTTTAATTACCGACTGTGCGCTGTTTGCTACTTGGTTGGTCTGATCAATCAATACGGTATTTCTTTCAAGCAAGCTTGAGGTATAGAAAGTAAATGCAAGCAAAGCACCGATCAAAGACAAAAACAGTGCAATCGAAATAATCAAGCCGCGATAACGTTTGTTATCTCCATTATTTATTGTAGCCATATCAATCGTCCCTTAGTTTGCTTGTTCAGTGGTGGCAGAAGTACTGGTACTGGCTGTTGGATTTGCTGTCTCACCAAGCCAGCGAGCTTCGATTTCTTTAAACTTACCTTCCGCCTTTAGCTTGGTAATACCGTCATTGATTTTGTTAATGAGCTCAGTATTACCTTTTGCCATCAAAATAACCTGCTGTGCTGATGGGTTGTCTTGCCCTTCATAAGGAACGATGGTTACTTTTTGCTCAGGATGGTTTTTTGCCGTATATTGCAAGATAGGTAGATCATGCAAAATCGCATCTACTTTGCCTTGCATTAAATCTTCATACAATAAAAAGGCAGTCGTTCTGGTCGAGAAATTGTTGTACTTACCCATTTGCTGTGCTTGATCAACTTGCTTAGAGCCTTCCATCGCAGAGATATTTTTGCCTTGCAAATCATCTAAATTATTGATATTTAGTTCTGGTTTTGCATACATGATAGCGGCAGGGTTAAAGAAATAAGGCTGAGATAATCCATACTTAGCGTCACGCTCATCCTTATAAGAGATGCCTGAAATCGCCAAATCGCGACTACCCGACTCTACTGTGTCGAACATGTTTTGCCAGGTTTCTTTATAAAACTCAACTTTGAACCCTTCTTCTTCGCCAAGCGCGCGAATAGAGTCAATGTCAATGCCCTGCATATTGCCATAGTCATCTTGGAACGAGAATGGAGGCATCGTACCTGTTGTCGCCACTTTCAGAGTTGGCGCCGTATCAGGCAATTTACTAACAAAACTGTCCTTGTTTTCTGTTACTGGTGCACTAGTATTTTCCTGAGTGGAAGAATCACCACAGCCAAATAGGCCAATACTCATGACCACTGGTAACACTCGATATAACTGCATCATAATCTACCCTTAGAGCTTAACGTTGTTGTACATTTTAATGAATGACAATCTAGAAAGGTTAGGCAATATCCCTATAATATTTACTTACATAACGTTACGTCAGATAATACTTACCTAACTTTACATTTGCAATAATAATGTTTGACAATTATGTACGGTAAGTTATATGTAGAATAAGACATATTTGAATATACAAAACATATGTTTTCTACTTAGCATAAAGAAAAATTACTTTTAAAATGAAAACCTTATGTAAAAGATAAAAATACCCACAAAAAAGCACCCATATATCTAGAATATATGGGTGCTTTTTATAAGTACGTAATTTACGATAAGACCTTGTATTTATTCTGCATCGTCAAGATTTAAGTTACGATCTATCTGCCAAATCAAAAAGGTACCAATACTCATCAGCGCAAACATCGCAATACCAATTTTGAGCACTGGGTTGACGGGGAATAGATTCAATAAAAGTCCACCAAAAATACCGACTGAAAACATAAGCGATCCTTGCAATGCACTTGCCATGCCCGCGCGGCGTTTCTGAAAAGCTAGTGCAATTGCCGATGCATTAGGCTGACTCAGACCCAAACCTGCAATACAGAAGAAAATACAAGCCAGTACCAGTGGTAACCAAGCATCGGTACCCAAAAACAGACCTATCACAAACAGCACGCCTGCAGAGATAACCTGCATCATCGCACCAAACCGCAGAATGCTTAAAATACGAAAGCGATTGGTCAGCCATTGGTTCAATTGAGTCAAACCTACAAAGCCCGCCGCATTCATCCCAAATAACCAGCCAAAGTGTGTCGCCGATACACCATAGGTATCCATGATCAGCTCAGAGGCTGAGCTGATATAGACGAACATCGCACCCATCAATAACCCACCACCAATCGCTGGATAATTAAAGGTTGGATCTTTTAATAAATCCCAATACTGACTAAGCACCTCTTTTGCAGGACGCACATTACGGTTTTCTTCGGTCAATGTCTCAAAAAAGAAAAACTTGGTAAGCAATAGATTGAGAGCACCAAAAGCAGCTAAAAACCAAAAAATGGAATGCCAATCAAAAAACTGTAAAAACAGTGCACCAAGCGACGGCGCTAATATGGGTGCTAAGCCCATAACCAAAATCATAATCGAAAACGCTTTTGCGGTTTGCTTGGCTGTTAGGCGATCTCGAATAGCAGCTCGGGTCACCACTGCTCCCACACAAGCGCCCAATGCCTGCATCGTTCGCCCTACAAATAATACATACTCATTGTCAGTGGTCGCACAAATAATGGACGCAATCACATACAGTGTCATACCTATATATAAAGGCTTAACACGGCCGACACGGTCACTAAAAGGGCCATAAAATAACTGCCCGAATACCAAACCCAAAAAATACGCTGGTACAGAGTTGGCCATAAATGCCGTAGACACGCCAAAATCATCTGCCATTGACGGTAACGCAGGCAGATACATATCAATGGATAATGGTCCTACCGCAACCATTAACCCTAGCATCATAATCCATGCAACAGGCAGATCAGCAGAGCGTACTCGTTCGGAGGCGATAGGTTTATTTGGGAGAGAGGATTTTGGGGCAGACATAGTTAGACCATTTATATAGTGATGATTACTTAAGCGCTTTTAAGATGCATAGAGTAGATATTTTTAACGACAATAGTGCATCTTTATCTAAATCTGTGCAAGCGGACAGTGTTATATCGTGCTGTCCACTCGTATTTCAATAGCCATAAGGGACTAATGAAACAAGCCATAACAACTAAAAACAATCAACGTAATTTGTCAAAATATGTTTGGTATATTTTTGATCCAAATACGGCTGTAAAAGTGACTAAAATTAAAGATGTTGAGAGCAGATCGTTCTAAATAAACCCTTTAACCTATAGCTTAAATTTACTTTTCTGAATTATTAATTTCGTCAAATTCTGCTTGAGTCATTATCTGTCTATGGTCTTTAAAAAAATTAATAACGCGCTCATTATTATCAACAAACCCTTGGATAATCTCTGGATGCTCTAATATACGGCCATCAACTGCTATTACATCTTTAAACGCCTGCGCAAATTGTGTATCGTAGCCGCTCAGATTAAATCTTTGGTTATAAGCATCATTCATTATTCTAACTTTGTACTGTAGTAAAAAATCCTTATCCAATATGGTATACAGATCATAATAATTATGAAAAGGACCAAGTTTTTCATTAGGATACTTAGCAAATATCAGTTGTAATGGACTGGTCTGATTTGACATACCATCTATCACTAGCATTTCTTGACTAGAATCAGCATAAAATTGCTCGATGTTTGACGTTTTTTCTAGTAGCGACTCTGGAGGAAAAGTATAGTAAAAATATTCCTTACCAGTGACAATTTTGCCATTAAGTTCATACAAGGGATCTACTTCTACTCTAAACACCTTCCCTAAGTCCTCAGAGGGACAATGAAACTCACCGGATGAGTTTCCTGATAAAGTCTCAGCTTGAAAGTTTAATACCAAGCTTTTCGTTGAGAACTCATCCAAATCGTCAGCATCATTATAGTTACATCTAGGAAAAGTAGTGACATACACTTTGTCTGATATTTCTGCTGGTATGTAAGCGGTAACTGGCTCATCTAGATCTTTTGGCTCTGTACATCCGATTACTAAGATTCCTATAGTATTTAAAATAAAAATGCCTATGAACCTTAGCATCGTCATAATCATCCTAGTTCATATAGTTAAGTCTTATTAATTTCTGAATAGAGTATACTTCTAGCACCAAAAGAATGTTAGCGGAACTGACGTTTACTAAATACGGTGCTGGCTTGCTTTGCTTTTCTCAGAGCAAGTTTGCGATTGCGTCCAAGCATCATCTTAATCTGCCAGATTTTTTCTTTATATAAGGTAGTCGCAGGCTGCTCATACATCGCATTGATCACGCGTTTACTCGCTAGTACCGCATCAGGAGAGCGCTCAGCAAACTCAGCCGCCAGCTGTTGTGCTTGCTCAAGCGGCGTCTCACTACAATGACTGATTAATCCTAATTCTTTGCCGTCATTGGCATTGATGATGCGTGCAGTCATGGCAAGCTCTTTGAGAACGTCTTCTCGTACCACCCCAAATGCTGATTGTGTCAATCCCATGTCCGGTACCAAACCCCATTTGGCTTCCATAATAGACAGCTGGCAATCCGGATGGCTAATACGCACATCACAGGCCAATGCCAATTGTAGCCCAGCGCCAATACAGTAGCCTTCTAGTACCGCGATGACAGGTACTGGTAGATCACGCCACACCAAGCAGACACGTTGGAATGAGCTTTGCCAAGGCTTAATCAGCTCCCAAATGGCAAAAGCTTGGTTTTTTGGATGGTTTAAATCTCCTAAATCAATACCTGCACAAAATGTGCCTTCTGCACCATTTAAAATAACCGCGCGTATCGTTTTGTCTTTGCCAATGCGCTCTGCCACGCTAATCAGCTCATCTATGACTTGAAAGCTCATGGCATTTTTTTTGTTTGGACGATTTAAGGTGACTGTTAATATATTGTCTACGACACGCACTTGTAATGTTTCATACTGGTAACTGGCGACCACGTTCATAATAATCCTTATTAATGAATAAAATAACTATAGTAATGATGGTCACAATATTAGCAGGCTTAACCCTACTCTACCGTAGCAATAACTGACTGCTACGATACTGTATCAATCGCCTGCCTTTTAATATTCGCACATTATCTGGCTGCTAGGGACTGGTAACGCATGGAACTCACTTACCCCATTGCACAATAACGGTCCGATTACGGGCCCTAAATCATTTTCCACGTCATGTCATTTTCGCTCAAACGATGATAATTTAGCTGAGGGTAAGCCGATAAATCCACGTTTTGTAAATTATTCAGTGCAGTAAGTAGTGCCTCATAATAAGGCTCAATCATCGCAAATTGTACTGGTGTTGTATGCTGTACATTCAATAAGCACTTGTCCTCTAAGTCTTGGCTAGCCTGACGTAGCTGCGGCACTCCTGTATAACGACTGCCGCCCAATATGCGATGAGCAATTTGTGCCAATAAGTTACGATCACGAGCTTCCCATGCTTGAGTCAGTGCTTGCTTTTCCTCGTTAATCGTATCGAGCATCATAATGATGAGCTTGGCGGCCAAATCAGGTTTGTTTGCTGAGCGAGTAAGCGCATCTTGCCAGTCTAAAACATCAGACGTATCCGTTGTACTGAGGTTTTTTTGATGAAGGTTGTGATCCGTTTGCTCATATAGCCTTTTATCCATATTCGCTGTTATGTCTTCAGCAGAATTATCTATCGGTTCTTTTGGTGGATGCAATAATGATTCTTGCCCTTGCTTATGTAAACGTAGGCTCTCATAGCGAGGCTGGTTCTCACGGGTGGTCTCTCGTCTATAATCGTCACGGGGCTGACTGTCACGCAAGTAGTCATCACGGATTTTTTTCAGTGATAATGGTCGAGTGACTTTTGGCGGTTCTGTGATTTCAGTCCTATTACGAACGCTTTCGTTGTCTTTGACCATCGGATAAATGGCGGTCTTTTGATCTGAAAGCGGCGTGGATTGTTCTGTGAGATTTAAATTTTCAGAGTCAGTATTTTGTAAGTTAGAAGCTTGCAAATCAGTATCAGGCAACGCTGTTAGTTGCGGCGTGGTGCTTTTTCGGCCTAGCCACTTTTGTAGTACTTGCAATAACTGAGGTTGGCTGATTGGTTTGCCAACGTAGTCGTTGATACCACTGGCGATAAGTTTATCACGCTCATCAGCTAGGCCATGTGCTGTCAGGGCGATAATAGGAATACGACTGTCCGTAGCCTCAATATTGCGAATTTGCTTGGCTGCTTCATGACCTGACATGCGCGGCATTTGGATATCCATGAATATCAAATCGATATGATTTTTGTCTTGGGCAGCGATTTTATCTTCGATCCCCATATCTTCAGCATAAAATGTATTGCTTGATTTTTTGTTGACCTCATCACGTGTTTCGGCTTTTGAGAGTTGCGTTTTATTCGATAGACTCTGCTTATCGTTTTTAGCAGATTTGATGTTTTTGGTTTGTTGTTTGCTGATAATCTCTATTGCATCAAAGCCACTGCTCGCTGTCATTACCTGAATGCCAAGCTCGCTCAGCAATGCATCGAGCACCAATAAGTTTGGCAGGTGATCATCAACGGCTAATACGGTTACGCCTTTCCAGCGTGGTTCTTGTAGGCTCTTTGGCATACTACGGTTTTGTGTATCGAGCATCGCGTACAGCTGTCTTTTGTCCAATGGCTCATACAAGATATTGGCTTGATAACGGTTTAGCAGCGCTTGGTCAGCCGCCACTTGATAGCCAAATACGGCAAGTTTGCCTTGATAATGTAGCCGTATCTGCTTGAGTAGCGCCATCATATCGTCTTGCGTGTCATCATCAACAATAACCCAATCCCAAAAGTTGCCATGCTCTTTGAGTGACTCGAGCACCCCTGGCAATGAATTGGCTTGGGTAAGTTTAATCGGCAAGTACTGCAAGCTGGCCTTCAACACTTGTATTGAGGCGGTATGACTGATCCAAACCAATACGTTAAATTCATCAGTCTCGCTCGCAAGCGGTGCCAATATCGGTAGCTCGATAGTCTGACCAGTTGGTGCTTCTAACACATCGACATGTGCTGGCATGCGAAACCAAAACGTCGCGCCTTGATTGGCGATGTTCTCTTGAGCATTGTCATGAAAGCCGATATCACCGCCCATCAAACGCGTTAATTGCTTGGAGATAACCAGTCCCAATCCCGTACCACCATATTGGCGCGTGATTGACGGATCACCTTGGCTAAAGCTCTGAAACAGCATTTTTTGATCAGCAAGCGAAATACCTTTACCACTGTCTTGCACGCTAATCATCAAATAGTTATCACGATGATCGTCCAAGCTGACCCGTACGACCACATCGCCACTATCTGTGAACTTGATGGCATTCCCCACTATATTGGTCAATACTTGCTTAAGGCGTAGCGCATCGCCATTGATACGCATGGGCACATCGTTATAGAACAATACGGCCATACGCAGACCTTTCTCCGCAGAGACAGGAGAAAGCATATCAACCACATCATAAATGGTGTCATACAAATCAAACTCATGACGATCAAGCACTAGCTTGCCCGCCTCAATCTTAGAAAAATCTAGAACGTCATTGACCAAAGCAAGCAGGTGAGCTGAGGATTTGCGGATGGTCTGTACGTATAAATCCTGTTCAGGATTGAGCTCACCGTGACGCGCTAATAAGTTAATAAAGCCATCGATACTGTTCAACGGCGTGCGCAGTTCGTGACTGATATTGGCCAAAAATGCTGACTTGGCTTGGCTGGTCGAGATGGCGGCATCACGCGCATTTCGAATAGAGATATTTTGCATTTCCATCTCATCAAATGCCAAACGCAGATCGTCTTCGGTTTGCTCGGCATGGTCTTTAAGCTCTTGAAAACTTCTATGGAGGCGACGGAATGTCTTGACCAAATCTTGCTGTAATAAATTAAGCTCACCGTCCGACTCTACTGGTACAGGCTGATATAAGTTATCGACATGGGTACGTTGTAATTGCAAACGCAGCTCATAGATAGGTGCAATCCAACGTTTTGAGTAAATATTTAAGCTGAGTAGTAAGATTAAAATAGTGAACAAGCCGGTAATGACCAGCGCCATCGCAATACGATAACGGGCGATATAGAGAGGTTCATTATCCATATCGACCAGCAGCCACAACGTCTGCCCTTCAAACTCACCCAATACGCTGCCATATGCCGTGCCTACAGGCGTTGGTTTTTGCGATAAAAACTTTGCTGAATCACTGATTAGCGGCCATTTCTCGTTCAGACCATAGCCTACAGTGGCCAGTACTTGATTGCCCTCATTGATAATAGCAATACGCTGTACGTGTTGCTCAGACTGCATACGCCCGAGTTTATCTTGTATGCTTTCGAGCGTCGTCATCGCCGTTTGCGACGCATCCGCCGCGCCACTACCTATTTGCTGACGCTCTTGCTCTAATAAATCAGGAATCAGCTCTGCAATGGCAGGTGTGTAACGAATCAGCACCGCTTCAGCCAACACTTCTTGCTCAGAATCGCTCGCTCGCATGGTTTCGTGAAATACCAAAATACCGCCCACCGCAGCCAACACGCAGATGGGTAAAAACACCAGTATAATCAGCTGCCCATAGGCACTGCTGGTATTGAAACGTTTTTTATATGCCATGCTCGCTCTACTCTCTACGAAAATGCTGTCTGTGAATTTTGTTACAGTCTCTACGCTACCATAAAAAATGCCTAGGCCTGCCAGCTTGTCTTTTAATGATACGCCTTTTATAGCTCAAGATTATCTTAACAGGATTCTATAAATGGCGGTTAAACATTAGAGGTTGGTCAAATAGTCACTTTGACCAACAGACCCTTGATAAGACGTGCTAAATGTTGACTTGCTCTATCACAAACTGACTTTATCAAAAAACAGCGTCGCCACACTACAATATACATTGATGCCTCATTCAAAAAATGACCAGTCGTAGGCTAATCCAGTGACCATTATTCTTTTATGCAGTAAGCGCAGCTAGCAACAAAATGATATAATGACGCAACTTTTTATTTGCCACAATAGACCGCTTACCCTCATGATGAATGAGAGCGTGCTCTAATGCCGCCAAGTTTTGGTTTGCTTCTCACCATAAACCAATATACAAAACGGCTGTCTCAAATTATGATCAAACAATAAAAAACAGTGATCCAATCAAAGCGATCACCCAAGTACATATTTTAAAAAATCAATAAGGATACCTTATGTCCGCGACGGCCATGTCAAATGCCAACTTTATCACTCAAGTGACCACGCTTGCCGATTGTGTCGGTCAAACGCCACTGGTTAAACTGCAGCGCCTACCTGAACAAGAGCATATCGAAAATGGCGCGACGTTATTGGCCAAATTAGAAGGCAATAACCCTGCTGGCTCTGTAAAAGATCGCCCTGCTTTTAATATGATCTATCAAGCAGAACAGCGCGGTGATATCAAACCCGGCGACACATTGATTGAAGCCACTAGCGGCAATACTGGCATTGCATTAGCCATGGTCGCGGCGATGCGCGGCTATCCGATGACATTACTGATGCCAACCAACTCTACTCAAGAGCGTAAAGATGCCATGATTGCTTACGGCGCGACGTTGATCGAAGTCGATGAAGGCATGGAAGCGGCACGTGATTTGGCATTGCAGATGCAAGCCGATGGCAAAGGCATCGTACTGGATCAGTTTAATAATCCTGACAATAGCCAAGCACATTACCTGACTACAGGGCCTGAGCTGTGGGCGCAAACTGACGGTAAAATCACCCATTTTATTAGCTCCATGGGCACCACTGGTACCATCACTGGTGTCTCACGTTATTTGAAAGAACAAAATCCAGACGTTAAAATCATTGGTTTGCAACCTGATGAGGAAGCTTCCATTGCTGGCATTCGCCGTTGGCCTGCCGCTTATATGCCGGGTATTTTTGACGCAGATTTGGTCGATGAGATTATGGATGTCGATCAGCGTATCGCTGAAGTCTACATGCGCAAACTGGCAAAAACTGAAGGTATTTTTGCTGGAGTGTCCTCAGGTGCAGCGGCATGGGCAGCAACGCAAGTAGCCAAAAATAATCTTGATGCCGTCATTGCCTTTATTGTCTGTGATCGTGGAGACCGTTATTTATCGACAGGTTTATACAATGTTGATGACAGTCATATCGATAATGATTCAGATAACGCAGCACAGTAAGCTTATAACAATGCAGGATTCTTTATGTCACAAGCTCTACCGTCCGACCCTATACTAGTTTTTGATATTGAGACGGTCGCCGATATCGATGCAGCTCGCCGTATCTATCCGCAATTGACCGATCTTAATGATGCAGATACGTTGAGCGCGCTGACGGCGATACGCACGCAAGAAGCAGGACACGATTTTATGCGCTTGCCATTGCAGCGCATTGTCTGTATTTCCGCTTTATATATCAAAGATGGCAAGTTATCGCTATTTTCGTTGACCGCAGATAAGTTTAGCGAAAAAGACATTCTTGCCAAGTTTTTTCGGGCATTCAGTGATCTTGAAACCTTGCCACAGCTCATCAGTTGGAATGGTTCAGGCTTTGACATACCTGTACTGATATATCGCGCTATGCAATATGATTTGTCAGCGCCATGGCTGTTTGAAGAAGGCGAACGTATCAAAAATATGCGCTTTGATAACTACGTCAATCGCTTCCATACGCGTCATCTTGATTTAATGGACAGATTTAGTCAGTACGGTGCCAGTCGCCGCGAAGCCATGGATATCGTCGCCAGTTTATATGGATTACCGGGCAAAACTGACGTTGATGGTAGCATGGTGGGCGCGCTCGTCAGTAGTGGTGACTGGCAGACACTCTCCATCTATTGTGAGTCTGATGTGATGAACACTTGGCTCATCTATCTTCGCTGGCTACGTCTGACAGGAAAGTTATCCTCACCAGACTTTGATGCTTGGCAACAGCAGAGTTATGACTATCTAGCAAAATATACCCAAGCCGATGGTAGCCCAAGACATCAAGAGTTCATCGCTGACTGGTCATCGGCACCCAAATTATAGAAACCGTATTATTAGCAGTTTGTTATTCTCCTCTTATAGTTATTTATTATTAAGGCAGGTTTATGCAACCCACCGATTCCAAAACGTCGACAGCAACTGATGCAACATCGCAGAACAATGTTACTCAAACCAGTGATACCCAAAAGATTGCTATTCCGCCTAGCAAGAAAAAATCTAAGCCGTCATCAAAAACGCGTCGTCGTCTAAAAGATGCAGAGCCGATTCCTTTTACCGTTGATAGATTGTCACATGACGGTCGCGGTGTTGCCATCTATGGCCATGGTTTTGGAGTTGATGACGGTCACGCTGAAGACAAGCATGGCAAAACAGTCTTTGTCAGTTTTGCGTTGCCAGGTGAAAGCGCATTGGTCAAAATAACCAATAGCCGTGCCAGTTTTGAGGAAGGCGATGCAATCAACATCACTGCCAATCCAAATCCTGAACGTGCTGTGCCGCCTTGCCCACACTTTGGCGTCTGCGGCGGCTGCAACTTGCAGCACTGGGAGCCAGAGGCACAGATAAACTTTAAGCAGTCTGTACTTGCTGAGATGCTGATGCATCAAGCCAATGCAGAGCCTGATAATTGGCTCGCGCCTGTCATCGGCGATCGCCTCGGCTATCGTACTAAAGCACGATTGGGCGTGCGCTATGTGGTCAAAAAAGAAACCGCGCTTGTTGGCTTTCGTGAACGCTCAAGTAACTTTTTGGCAGAGCTCAATGAGTGTCATATCTTAGACCCACGTATTGGTTTTGAGATCGAAAACTTAAAAACGCTTATCAGCACGCTAGAGAGCCGTGACAAGATTGCCCAGCTTGAGCTTGCGATGGGTGAGGAATTACCAGAGCTTCCTGATGGCAACCAACCCGTTGCGCTTATCGTGCGTCACTTAGAACCATTATCAGATGCCGATATAGACAAATTAAAAAGTTTTTTTGCGGCGCGCAATTGGCAGCTATATCTACAGTCGAAAGGCGCTGATAGCATCCAGCGTATTGCACTAACAGATGCTGATGATTTAAGCGAGCAATTTGGTCGTTTGTATTATCAACTGCCAGAGTATGATTTGACGTTTGAGTTTATCCCTACTGACTTTACCCAAGTCAATCTGTCTGTCAACCGTCAAATGACCAAGCTGGCTTGTGACTTATTAGACTTAAAAGCAGGTGAGCGAGTATTGGATTTATTCAGCGGTCTGGGCAACTTTAGCTTGCCACTCGCACGCCTCGTTGGTGAGACCGGCTCAGTAGTTGGGGTCGAAGGTAGCGAAGCCATGACCGAGCGTGCTGCTGACAATGCGCGCCGCAACAATATCGACAATACTGAGTTTTATAGCCAAGATTTGACAAAAGACTGTACGGACAAGCCATGGGCCAATCAAGGTTTTGACGCGCTATTAATCGATCCACCACGTTCTGGCGCTTGGGAGATTATGCAGTATTTGCCAAAGTTCAATGCTGAGCGAATTGTGTATGTCTCCTGTAATCCAGCAACCCTCGCCCGTGATACAAAAGCATTGTTAGAGCAAGGCTATCGTCTGACTCATGCTGGCGTCATGGATATGTTCTGCCATACGGGTCATGTTGAATCTATCGCTCGCTTTGAAAAGGTCGCGGTTTAATTTTGACCCTTATGATGTAATTCATGAGAGCATCCAAAATAGCCGTTTCATAGCAGCATGGCTCAACCCAAAATGTGGATGAGTTTTTGCCAATAAGTCGCGGCTATTTCACGTAATTAACCATAGTCATTACAGAGCCTCGCTTGATTTGTCACTTCAAAGTGAGATAATACTAAACAATCTTTTTATATTTTAAATAAGGGTATAAGAAGTACTTGCACTCATAGCTTTATATATTTTACGCGCATTTTATAGCTGCTAAAAATCAGATTTTTAGCAGTTGTATTGGTTTATAGCTGGCACTTTATGAATCGTTCTTTCAGAGTGTGTGCATAGTAGATGAGGTTATAATCAATTCAAAATAGCTAAGAGGAGTCGGCTATGGTAAAAATTCGTGAAGGATTACCGCTGGTGGATGGACAAACCACGCAGGCCGATAGTGCAGCACTTGCGGCGCAATTGGTGGCGAGCCAACGCTCCCACCAGTCTGCCAATAGTTACGCCCAAATTCCCCTCGATATCAAATACCAGCTGTCAACTCACAAGCTACATACGACTTTTGATCGATCAGCGGCACATACTTATGATGGCCTCGACCCTGCGCTTGAAAACGAGTATCTGGACAATACCTATACGCTCTCAGACGAAGAGCTCGAATCCATTGATTTAGATCAAGCCAATATTGATGTACCCACTTGGCTCGACAATGTGGCGAAGCGTATTGGACAAGAGTCTGTACCTCATCTGAGTGCTGCTTGTGAGTTTATCCGTAGTCACATGAATACTAGCGAGTCTGAGCGCTCAGGTGCTTACGTCACTGGTATTGGCATGACAGACATATTGACCTATCTCTATCAAGATGAAGACGCGCTGGTTGCGGCCATGCTATATCGCAGTGCACGCAAATCCATCATCAGTCTCGCTGAAGTCGAGAAAAATTTTGGTGCGGATATCTTGACTCTTGTCAAAGACACTTTAGCAATGGGGAAACTCTCAGAGATTATTGAGAGCAATAAACGCTTAGAAGATCATTTCGTCAATAATCAGCGTGACCAGCTATCAAATATTTATAGCATGCTCATCTCTGTTACTAACGACGTGCGGGTGGTACTCATCAAATTGGCAGAGCGTACCTTTGCCATGCGTGAGTTGACGTTCTCTAGACCCGAGCGTCAAACTCGTGTCGCACGTGAGGTCATGACTATTTATGCCCCATTAGCGCATCGCCTAGGTATCGCGCAGCTTAAATGGGAGCTTGAGGATTTGGCGTTTCGCTATCTTGCGCCTGATAGGTACAAAGAGATTGCCAAGCTACTGTCCGAAAAACGTAGCGAACGAGAGTCTTATATTCAGCGTGTAGAAGACAAGCTCAATGAGGCATTAGCGAATGCCGGCATTGAGGGCGAAGTATCCGGACGTGTTAAGCACATCTACTCTATTTACCGCAAAATGAAGCTCAAAGGCTTATCCTTTGACCAGCTTTATGATATTCGTGCATTACGAGTATTGGTCAATAATCCTTCAGACTGTTATCACGTCTTAGGCTTGGTACACGGTTTGTGGCGTTATATTCCTGAGCAATTTGACGATTATATTACCAACCCAAAGTCAAACGGCTACCGCTCACTACATACCGCCGTCATTGCCGAAAACAAATCGCTTGAAGTACAGATTCGTACTCAAGAAATGCACTTTGAAGCAGAGCTTGGCATGTGCGCACATGTCAATTACAAAGAAGGCCTGAAGAATAAAAAAGACAACTACTTAAATCAAAGAATCAGCTCGCTACGTCAGCTACTGTCTATTAACAACGAAACCCGTAATCAGCCGCGCTCAGCTGTCATGACAGGCGAAGAGCTAGATGACATGGAGTTTGACGAAGAAGAGCAACTCGTTGATTTTGATGAGCTCGAGCGTATCTATATTTTCAGCCGTGACGGTGACATTACCGAGCTACCAAAAGGTGCAACCGTTCTCGACTTTGCCTATTATGTGCATACCCAAGTTGGTAACCGTGCGCAGGCAGCCCGAGTCAATCAGCGCTATGTGCCATTGACTTATCAGCTAAAAACAGGCGAACAAGTTGAGATCATCACCAAGGCATCGCGTGAGCCCAATCGTGATTGGCTAGTTGCCTCACTGGGCTATATTCATACCAATCGCGCACGCTCAAAACTGCGTCAATGGTTCAACAAACAAGACCGTGATAAGAATATTGAGATAGGTCGTCAGATGCTCAGCAAAGAGCTTGAGCGCTTATCTGTGCATCCCAATAGCATCGACTTAAATGACTACATCCAGCATTTTCATGTCAATACGACCGATGATATTATCGTGGGGCTTGTCACAGGTGATATTGGTCTCAACCAGCTCACCAGCCATATTTCTCGGCAGCTACATCTGGAGCCTGAGATACCACCAGAAAACTTTGCACCGCATGTCGATACCAGAGATGCAAGCAAGCTCGATGCCTACAAAATCCGTATCGATGGTCTGGATAATATTGAAATCAACTTAGCAGGCTGCTGCCACCCTGTACATGGTGAACCAATTGCCGGATACATTACCTTATCGCGAGGTGTCAGCGTTCATAACCGCGGTTGCCCTGAGTATCTGCGTTTGGTCGAGCGTGATCCTGAGCGCAAAATAGAGGCAGCTTGGCAAGTACAATCTGGTCGCTATCAGCCAGTTGATATCCATGTAGAAGCATACGATAGACGCGGCCTGTTGCGTGATTTGACACAGATTATTGATAAAGAAAACGTCAATATCCGCAAAGTTGAAACGCTTAGTAACGATGACAATATCGCCTTTTTGAAATTTCATATTGAAGTTTCAGGGTTGGCGCATCTCTCTAAGCTACTCGCCAAACTAGAACAACAGCATGGTATCTTGCATGCTCGTCGCGCTGTGGCTTAGTTGAAATGCTAAGCTATCAATTATTCACTCAAAAATAGAGTTGTCATAAAACATCATGCCCGAATTGCCAGAAGTAGAAACCACCAAGACTAGCCTTGCACCATTGTTAGGACAACAGGTGATTGACATAAAAGTCTTTCAACCAAAGCTACGTTGGGCGATGCCAGATGACTTAAGTAGTCTGGTTGATTACACGTTAGATGGCGTTGAACGCCGAGCAAAATATCTTATTCTTAACTTTTTGCCCATAACGCCTAATGATAATGGTGCCACCGTAGCACCACTTAAGCTTTTGATCCATTTAGGTATGTCAGGTAGTTTACAGCAGCACAGTTATGGCACTGACAAACGTAAACATGATCATCTAATAGTAGTATTTAGGGATTCTGAAAATGCAAAGTCTCAGCTACATTATTACGATCCAAGACGATTTGGCTCAGTATTATGGTATAAAGATTACGGTAGCAAATTACTGGACCACTTAGGCCCTGAGCCACTCTCAGAAGATTTTACCGCAGAGTATCTGTATAACGTTATTCAACGTAATAACTTATCCGATAAAGGTCATAATGATACAAGTTCGAATAAAAGCTCCACGACCAAACGAGCACAGTCCATCGCACGAGCTATCAAATCTGTCATTATGGAACAAAAAGTCGTGGTAGGTGTCGGTAATATTTATGCGACGGAAAGCCTCTATCTATCAGGTATTCACCCTGCTACCCCAGCCAATCAGCTATCACTTGAGCAGCTGATAGTTTTAGTTGATCATATTAAAGATATATTAAAAAAGGCTATCAAGCTTGGTGGCTCAACGCTACGAGATTTCACAGTAGCTAGTGGTCAAACCGGTTATTTTCAGCAAACCTTGAATGTCTATGGTAGACAAGGAGAGCGTTGTCCACACTGCGATACCATACTAGAGAATATCAAGCTCAACGGTAGAGCCAGTGTTTACTGTCCAAATTGTCAGCCGCTATCTTGAGTTTAACTATCAGTCATATGCAATGTTGTCTTAAATAAAGACAAGTCCGCCACTATCTCAAAATAAATACAATCTACTTTGATATATTTTTTACTCACATAATAATCTCCCATGTATTCTTGTTGCTTATTGGTCCACATCTTGCTTTAATAGTGCTAGCGCTTACACAAATAGTGCGCACTATTTATTCTTCTGTAATACTTACCTTACCTGTCGTTGCCGCGATATTCCTATGTGGAAACAGCAGCAGCCATTAATCATACTCATTGTGAATTTTAGGATATCGTTATGACGGTTAAAGCCAAAAACAAACGCGCAGTTAAGCAGAAGTTGTTCCCTGTCTTTACTTCCTTAGCGTTAATGGCTGCTAGTATGCAACCTACTTTTGCAGCCATAGAAATAGACGAAACTGACTTTGGCCCTTCGTATGAGACGATGGTAGTAGATACGATTGTTGGTAAACCATTACAACTGGTCAATGCTGTGGCTGGTACCGCCGCCTATATCGTGAGCCTGCCCTTCTCTCTTATCGGTGGAAATGCCGATCAAGCGCAGCAAAAATTATTTGTTGAGCCTTGGGATGCTATGGGAAGATGTTTAGGCTGTACAGTTGCAGAAGACAACTATTATAAATCACAAGTTATTAACAATAATACTGTACGTATTGTCGTTGACCAACCATCAGAGATTTTGATCAATACTAACGATTACGTGGTTGTCACGCCATAAGCGACTGTGTTTAATGGTTTTTAGCACAAATCAAAAACTATAACTTTATGAATAGACAACAAAAAAGGCTAACTTTATGTTAGCCTTTTTTGTTACGTCATTTTAGTTAAACTAAAATATTATGCATTTTTCTTACTACGGCCGTGACGCTTACGCTCACTTTCAGTCAGATAGCGTTTACGGATACGTACTGCTTTTGGTGTTACTTCAACTAGCTCGTCATCTTGAATAAATTCAAGCGCTTGCTCAAGCGTAAACTTAACTGCTGGCGTCAAAGTCAACGCTTCATCAGTACCACTAGCACGTACGTTAGTAAGCTGCTTACCGGTTGTTGGGTTAACCGTCATATCATCGTTACGAGAGTTAAGACCAATGATCATACCTTCATACACTTCAAGCTGTGGCTCAGCAAACAACTTACCACGTTTTTGTAGGTTAAACAGTGCAAAGCCTAGGCAAGTACCGTTTGCCATAGAAACCAATACGCCGTTTGAACGACCACCCACATCACCGATCTTTTGTGGACCATAATGCGAGAAGCTTGACGTCATGATACCACTACCTGAGGTCAGTGTTAAAAACTCAGAACGGAAACCGATCAAACCACGAGCTGGTACTGTTGCTTCAATACGCATACGACCTTTGCCATCAAGCTCCATATTGGTCATTTCGCCTTTGCGTAGACCAACCTGCTCCATGATAGAACCCTGATGCTCTTCTTCGATATCGAAGACAACATTTTCATACGGCTCTTGTAGCTTGCCATCAACTTCTTTTACGATAACTTCTGGGCCTGAAACACCCATCTCGAAGCCTTCACGGCGCATGTTTTCAATAAGTACAGATAGATGAAGCTCACCACGACCTGATACTTTGAATTTATCTGGAGATTCAGTGTCTTCTACACGTAGTGCAACGTTATGAATCAATTCACGCTCAAGACGCTCACGAATATTACGTGACGTGACAAACTTACCATCACGACCAGCAAATGGTGAATTATTGACTTGGAAATTCATTGATACGGTAGGCTGATCAACCGTTAATGCTGGTAATGCTTCAACATTATTAGGATCACAAATCGTATCTGAGATATTAAGTGCATCGATACCCGTGATACAAACGATATCACCAGCCTGTGCATCTTCGACATCAATACGATCAAGGCCATGGTAGCCCATGATTTTTAGGATACGACCGTTACGTGTCTTACCATGCTTATCAATGACAGTAACTGGTGTATTAACTTTCACTTTACCGCGCTGGATACGACCAATACCGATAACACCAACGAAGCTGTTGTAATCAAGGCTTGATATTTGCATACGGAATGGTGCGTCTGCATCAACTTGCGGCGCCTGTACAACATCAACGATAGTTTTAAATAGTGGCGTCATGTCATCAGCTAAATCGTCTGCTTCCAAACCTGCAATACCATTTAACGCTGATGCATAAACCACTGGAAAATCAAGCTGCTCATCAGTTGCACCTAGATTATCGAACAAATCAAAAATTTGATCCATTACCCAATCAGGGCGTGAGCCAGGACGGTCAATTTTATTGATAACAACAATCGGCTTTAGACCTTGTTCAAATGCTTTTTGCGTTACAAAACGAGTCTGAGGCATCGGACCATCAACAGCATCAACAACCAAAAGTACGCAATCAACCATTGACATTACACGCTCAACTTCACCACCGAAATCAGCGTGACCTGGGGTATCAACAATATTAATACGGTATTCAGTTTCTGAAGTCTGATCTGTCCAACGAATGGCTGTATTTTTAGCCAAAATAGTAATACCACGTTCTTGCTCAATATCACCTGAATCCATTGCACGTTCAGCAATGTTTGCACGATCGCCAAAAGTACCAGATTGATGTAATAATTTATCAACCAAAGTTGTTTTACCGTGGTCAACGTGGGCAATAATTGCAATGTTACGCAGGTGTTTGATATCGTTCGCCATATAAAATGCTCGTGTCGTCTTAAAAAAATGCAGTAGCAATAAGCGCCGCTGGATAAACTCTTATCATCAATCAGATAGATATTGAATTCTAGATGATACACAATAAATGCTATCGCTCAGAAAATCTCAATATAATCAAATATCTATGCCGATAAATTCATCGTACAGATAGCTATGCTAATGTACATTCTGTCAATTTACAGAATGTTTGGGTGGCTAGTATAACATTATTGATTCATAAATTTATGAAATAACTTACTTTTCTCAATACATAAATAGAAAAAGCCACCCAATTGGGTGGCTTTTTTTGTAACCATATATCTAACTATACGATTAATTATCTAATACTTACTGAACAACCATATCTTTAGTTTGTTCAACAGTCATGGTTTTGTCACCAGTGATGATGGCATAAACACGACGGTTCATAGCACGACCTTCTTCAGTATCGTTTGATGCGATTGGTTGGTCATAACCATAACCAACAGTTGATAGACGGTTTGGAGCAATACCGAATTCGTTAGTTAGCATAGATTTAACAGCAACGGCACGAGCTTCAGATAGACGTTGGTTGTAACGTGCTGAAGGACCAGTTTTAGATGCATGGCCTTCTACACGAGCTGTAGAGTTTGGATACTCACGCATTTTTTCTGCTACTTTAGCGATTTCTGGCTTATATTGGTTTTTGATAGCTGATTTATCGTTATCAAAGAATACACGTAGTTCCATTTTCAGCTCATCAGTAATATCTACTGGTACTGGGCAACCGCGCTCATCAACCACTACATTCATTGGAGTGCCTGGGCATGCATCCATGCTATCAGGTACGCCATCGCCGTCTGAATCAAGGTCAGCTTCAACAACAACTACTGGAGTGTTGTCAACCATTGGCTCTTCCATTGGCGGTACAGCTACTGTAGGTGCTAAATGGCCACCAAGTACAACTTCTAGACCGGCCAAAGCCATGCCTTCCCACCAGTTATTATCAAAGTTATGAATGGCACGAGCTTCACCACGTAGGCTTAGTGCATCGTTGATACGATACATAGCACCTAGACCTAGGTTACCGATGGTGTCTTTAGAGTTAGATACTTCAGTACCAGCTTCAACTACACCTACAGAAGAGCCTTCAGCAGGACCATAAGTTTCTTGGTTTTCTACTTTGATCTTAGATTGACCAGCACCGATTAGTACATATGGCTTAAGTGCATTATCAGTGTAACCAGTAAACTCTTCAGTACCGATCAAGAAGTTACCAGAGATCATAGTTTGTTCGATATCGAAACGGTTAATACCTGCATCAGCAGAATCTTCAGAAGCTTCGCCGTTTGCATCAGATACACCATACTCTACTTGGAACTGAGTAGAAGGAGTCAGCTCGATACCTAAAGCTGCACCAGTGTATAGGCTGCTTTCTTTAGCTACGCCACCGTTAGGGTTACCACGAGTACCATCGCCAATAACGTTACCATCAGCATTGACGTACAAGTCTTTACCAGTAGTCAACACTTCACGCTGTTTATCAGACGTATCACCGAACTCTTCAGTCATGTGATAACCTAATAGTAACGGGCTGATAGTAACACCAGCGTTAGCTGCCATAGGCGCTGCTGTTACAGCTACTAGAGCTAGAGCTATTTTATTCAATTTCATGGACTTCCTCCAAAGGATAATTTTAGTGATGCGTTAAGCAAAACCGATTCTCAAGACGCTCTAAATTAGACATCTTTTACACATTTTGAGTTACAAAGCGAAACTAATTAAGACGTAGCTTAGCGATTATTAATTCAGTTTACAACTTTTTTCGTTAGCGAGCTACACATTATTACACGATAATGTTGTAACTAAAACACAATAGCCATTCTAATTTACCTAGAACTAACACACCTTACGCTTTTTATCTTTTGTATGTCAGTTCACGATAGACAGTGGAACAAATATTGCCTATCACTTACACATATTTTATTACAATTAATTATTTTTCTCTATTGCTAATATGAATTATTCACTAATTGAAACATTTTTTGACACTAGACATATATTCTGTTTATATTACAATAGTCAACATTATTTCATATTAGAAATAATTTATAGATAAGTAATAATTTTGTATATTGCCAACAAGCCAAAACACTAGTCTTTATCAAGTATTTCTCTTTACACAATGGGCCAGCTAGCTGTTGCAAATAAGCGCGATTATTTTATTTAGAAAATCTGAAGCTATAGGATGTAGCAACCTATGAAATCGCTTTATAAGACATCATCAAATTATCACAGATTACTAATAGTGTTTTTACCTGTATTTACTTCGGTGAAAGGAATAATTAATCATGGTAGGCTGATATTTCGAATCTTAGATTAACACACCAAGTGCAACGCTAATTAATACTTAGATTCAACATTGAAGTGCAACGCACCCGAAGCTAGATTTTACCTCAAGCGGTGTTCTAAACCCTAGCACCTTTCTTGGTCGATTATTTAAACTGTCTTCAATCGACTGAACTAAGTGCCTGCA
>NZ_CAJHAR010000015.1 GCF_904846415.1 Psychrobacter piscatorii
TTTAGACTAAGACTGTGACAGTCGGGGCAATTGATCTGTATTTGTGTCTTCATAACCTCAAATATATCATCTTGCTTTGACTGTCACCCTTCCTTTATTACCCCAGCATACTTTTTGATACACCACCAAATATCTTAAAAGGGTGGGGTGTTTGCCGGACAATCATGGTTTTTCCTAGCGATGGGGTCTATGAGCACAGTATTGAAGGTGCGGTATGATTTTAATATAGAATTGCAATCTGTAAAGGGTGTTTTGCAATTAGGGAGAGGGTAATATTTCTATAAAATTCAATAGAATTCTTTATGATCAGGTCGTTGTATAACAGTGAAAACAAAAAATGTGGAAAACTATTAAAATCGCTTTAGCCAATTAATAGCAAAAAAGGTATTATTCTAAATGATCAAACTAATTTCGGTAGCTTTATTAATATTATTAGGTCGGATAAGTTTGCAATAAGCACATTAAGATATTTTGAGTAGCGTGTATTCAAATTAATCATATATAAGGATATAAACATGGCAAATTGGTCAGAGGGTTACATTAGCGATATCGATTATACTTACGGATATTATCCAGAACTTAGTCCCAATAATGTCAAAATACCTTTCTTGATGTCAGGGCTTGAAGTACCAAAATTCAATACGGCATGTGAGCTTGGTTTTGGTCAAGGAGTATCAATCAATACACATTCCGCTGCATCTGATGTCCAGTGGTATGGCACTGATTTTAATCCTTCACAAGCCAGCTTTGCTAAAGAATTATCTGATACTTCAGGCAGTAACACACATATCTATGATCAGTCTTTCAGTGATTTTTGTAATCGTGATGACTTACCGGATTTTGACTTTATCGGTTTACATGGTATCTGGTCTTGGGTTTCTAACGAAAACCGTGGCATTATTGCCGACTTTATTCGCCGCAAATTAAAAGTCGGTGGGGTGCTATATATTAGCTATAACACTTTACCAGGCTGGGCTGCAGCTTCACCTATACGCCACATGCTAACAGAGCATGACCATATGCACGGTAGCCGTGGTAAAAGTATTAGCAGACGTGTCGAAGATTCTATCAAGTTTACGCAAGAGCTTCTTGAACTTAGTCAACCCTTGGTACAACAAGTCCCCTCTATTCCACAACGCCTAGAAAACATTAGTAAGCAAAACCCTAATTATTTGGCCCACGAATACTTTAACCGTGATTGGCAACCTATGTACTTTTCTGAGATGGCAGATTGGTTATCACCCACCAAAACCAGTTTTGCTTGTTCAGCCAGCTTTTTGGAAGATTATAGCCCTTGTAGCTATACCGATAAACAAAGCGAGTTTCTCAAAAGAGTCGATGATCCTATGTTCGAACAAAGTATCAAAGATTATATGCATAACAAACAGTTTCGCCGCGATTACTGGGTAAAAGGAGCGCGCAAAATCTCCAGTGCTAAGTTAGAAATGACGTGGTATCAATTGCGTTTTATGCTGATTACTAATGAACAGGACATTCAATATGAGCTGAACGGTGCGGCTGGTAATGTCTCTCTAAACCAAGACATTTATAAGCAAATTGTCGGTCTTCTAAATGATCATAAAATACATCAAGTAGCCGATTTGCAAAAAAAATTGCCTGATGATTTTAAGCAAAGCTGGTTATTTGAGTCTTTGGCTATCTTACACAGTCAAGGAGCAATTGTTCTTGTCCAAGATGATGATGTGGTAAAAAAGGTCCAAGAACAGTGTAAGAAGCTTAATGCATATATTATGCAACAGAGTCTTGTCAGTCCTGAATTGACAGCGCTGGCTAGCCCATTGACAGGGACTGCTTTAACATTTGGAAGATTCCCGCTTATTTTCTTGCATGCTTATATCCAAGGTAAAAATAAGCAGGCAGACTGGGTGGATTATGCGTGGCAAGCGCTTAAGAAAAACAACCAACTATTACTCAAAGATGGAAATACACTTCAAGAAGAAAAAGATAACATCGATGAATTGTATAAAATGGCTGATAACTTCGAAAAATACACCCTTCCTTTGGTGAAAAGATTAAAAATCGTCGAATAACAGGTGAAGTTATACTCTGATTTATGTGAAGAATTATGTTTTTCATTATATTGAGGTATGAAGCCATTCTCAACAATGTATATAAGCAAATGGTCTTATCAGAATGTCGAGCGCTCTTTAGAAGAGGGCTCGTTTCATTAGATATGCTCAATCAAATCCCAAACCCAGATAACATGGTGCTAAAGGCAGCCACTGTATTGGGTAAAGCACCATCTGGATCAGTACTGGCTGCAAACCAAAGTGCAGCGTTCATAGCAGCAGCTTCCGAATAAAATAATTCTCTGAATTTCTGGGTCTAGCGCACTCTCAATGTACGTTTGTGCCTCAATGAGCAATCCTTCCCAAAGATTCTCGCACCCTGCTGCTCTAGCTTTTACATTTAAACTCATTAAGGGGAGTGAGCTAAAGTCTACACCTACGAATGTGGTTAAATGGTCATTCTAAGTTCATCAAAGTCTATTGATTTTGAACGAAATAATATTTTATGGATTAAACTCATCTATGCTAGAATAACGAAAAATCTTACTTCATAAACCCATAAAAGCTGTCCACTATAAAGATGACTACGCCACCCTAGTTGTACCCCTCCTCAGTAAACATTGCTCTCGACAGCAATGAATCTCATAAAGCGTCTGACGCTTTTTCTTGTGCATATGCACTGCTTTAACGTTTGTATCATTATTCGATGTATCGATTAGATCATTAAGATCAAGCTACTAAAGTAAGTTATGACAATAACTCGCTAACGATGACAGTTCACATTTTTATATTTATTATTTGATGGGCAATATGCCTAGATAGAGATGTGTCAGACTTTTCATGTTAGATGTTCCTTATATATCTCCTAGAGATTTATTAGATACGTTGTGTATTGGCAGACTAAAGCAGTTCCTAAAAACTGAGTTAAACATGTTAAATACGATTAAAGAACATTGGCTATCCAATGTGAGAGGCGATGTCCTAGCTGGCATGGTCGTCGCGTTAGCGCTTATTCCTGAAGCCATTGCTTTTTCTATTATTGCCGGTGTTGATCCTCAAGTAGGCCTTTACGCTTCGTTTTGTATCGCTGTAGTGATTGCCTTCGTCGGTGGACGTCCAGCGATGATTTCAGCGGCAACTGGCGCGATGGCGCTACTCATGGTAACACTGGTCAAAGATTACGGCTTGCAATACTTGCTGGCAGCCAGTGTACTGACGGGTGTGATACAGATTATCTTCGGCTTTTTAAAGTTGGGTAATCTGATGAAATATGTGTCTCAATCGGTGGTGCTAGGCTTTATCAATGCTTTGGCCATTTTGATTTTTATGTCGCAAATTCCTGAACTGATGCCACAAGCAGGCTCAAACTTAGTACACGTTTATGGTCTTGTGGCACTAGGTCTAGTGATTATCTATGGCTATCCATATATTCCAAAAATTGGCAAAATTATTCCATCGCCACTGGTCAGTATCGTACTGGTGACGGCTATAGCTATCTTGTTAGGGGCAGAGGCGCGAACCATCAATGATATGGGTCAACTACCTGATACCTTACCGATATTTTTGATACCTGATATCCCGTTGAACTTAGATACTTTACTGATTATTTTTCCATATTCTATCAGTCTGGCGATAGTGGGCTTGCTTGAGTCTATGATGACCATGACCATTGTGGATGATTTGACCGATACCAAAGGTGATCGTACCCAAGAATGCAAAGGTCAAGGTATTGCCAATGTTATAAGCGGTTTTTTTGGTGGAATGGCAGGCTGTGCGATGATTGGCCAGTCGATCATCAACGTCAAATCAGGCGGCTATACGCGTCTCTCTACCTTAGTAGCAGGGGTGTTTTTATTATTAATGGTTGTGTTTTTAAGTGATTGGTTAAGGATTATCCCAATGGCTGCGCTCGTCGCTGTGATGATTATGGTATCTATTGGTACCTTTAACTGGGGTTCTTTTAGAGAGCTAAAAACCAAACCGCTACAAAGTAACGTCGTGATGCTGACGACGGTTGCTGTGGTAGTCGCAACGCATAATTTGGCATATGGGGTGTTGATAGGGGTGCTGTTGTCAGCACTGTTCTTTGCTAATAAAATTGAACGTTATATGAGTGTGCATAGTCATATGGATGAAGCAGAGCGAACACGTTATTATCACGTTGATGGTCAAGTATTTTTCTCATCAGCAGAGCGTATGATTGACTCCTTTGATATTAAAGAATCTGTCTCTAAAGTAGTTATTGACGTGTCGCGTGCACATTTTTGGGATGTGACAGCAGTTGCCGCGATTGATAAAGTCATTATTAAGTTTCGCCGTGAAGGCACTGAGGTAGAGCTAGTCGGTCTGAATAAAGCGAGCCAAGCGATAATAGAGAGTTTTGGTGTGCATGATAAGCCAGATGCTGAGCAAAGTTTAGGCGCGCATTGATAACATAGATTAACAGACACAAAAAAGCCGAGATAAACTCGGCTTTTTTTACAATTAACTAACTAAAAGCTTAGTCATTCTCTAAGAAAGAACGTAGATGCTCAGAACGTGATGGATGACGCAACTTACGTAGTGCTTTTGCCTCGATCTGACGAATACGCTCACGCGTGACGTCAAACTGTTTACCGACTTCTTCCAAAGTATGGTCAGTTGGCATATCGATACCAAAACGCATTTTTAGGACACGTGCTTCACGCTCAGTCAGGTTACCCAATACATCACGAGTCGCTTCTTGTAGGCCAGCCGCCGTCGCATCGTCAACAGGACTTGAGATGGTACCATCTTCGATGAAATCACCTAGGTGTGAGTCTTCATCATCACCGATAGGGGTTTCCATAGAGATAGGCTCTTTGGCAATTTTAAGCACTTTACGGACTTTAACTTCGTCCATTTCTAAGCGCTCACCTAATTCCTCAGGTGTTGGCTCGCGACCCATTTCCTGTAGCAATTGACGTGAGACACGGTTGATCTTGTTGATCGTCTCAATCATATGCACAGGGATACGAATGGTACGCGCTTGGTCAGCGATAGAGCGAGTAATCGCCTGACGAATCCACCATGTGGCATACGTCGAGAACTTATAACCACGGCGATATTCAAATTTATCAACCGCTTTCATCAAGCCGATGTTACCTTCTTGGATAAGATCCAAGAACTGTAGGCCACGGTTGGTATATTTTTTGGCGATAGAGATAACCAGACGTAAGTTCGCCTCAACCATTTCTTTCTTCGCGCGGCGAGCTTTTGCTTCACCAACCGCCATACGACGCGCCACATCTTTCATGTCGTGGATTTTCATGTCGAGCTGCTGCTCATAATCACGGATACGGCGCTGAAGTAAAATAACGTCATCAGTAACTTTTTCTAGCGTGCCGGCAAATGCAGGCTTACCTTTAATACGTTCAATCAACCAATCAACGTTGGTTTCATTACTAGGAAAGGTTTTACGGAACTCTTCACGCGGCATACGACCACGGCGAATCACCAAACGCATGATTTGACGCTCTTGCTTACGCACGTCGTCATAGACATCATGCATAATCGCCATAACTTGGTCTGACAAGCGATTGTTTAGCTTTAGCATCATAAAGCGTTCAGCAAGTAGGGCATACGCGGTATCAGCCTGTACGCTACCACGGCCATAATCAAGCAGCGCTTGCTTGGCTTTGATAAATAGATGCTCAATCTCTTCTAGACGCAAACGTACTTCTTCTGGATCGAGACCGCTGGTTTCTTCTTCAGCTTCTTCTTCCACGTCGTCTTCGTCTTCATCTTCATCATCGTCAAGCGCGGCTGCTTTGGCATTCACTTTAGCTTTGATGATAGGCGGGTTTTCTTTTTCTTCTTTGATGCGCTCACGCTCTTCTTTTGCCGCATCTTTGGCTTCTTGAGCAGCGATTTTGTCTTCTTCGGTTTCAGGATCTAAGAAACCCGTGATGACGTCAGATAGTTTCTTTTCGCCATCTTGTACTTTTTGGTATTCATCAAGGACAAACTGTACGGTGCCAGGCCAATAAGACATAGCATGCTGCACATCACGAATACCTTCTTCGATACGCTTAGCAATGGAGATCTCACCTTCACGGGTAAGAAGATCAACCGTACCCATCTCACGCATATACATACGGACAGGGTCAGTGGTACGACCAGGCTCAGTCTCAACAGAGGCGAGTACCGCCGCTGCTTCATCTGCTGCCATGTCATCATCACTTGAATCATCGTTCATCAAGATGTCATCGGCATCAGGAGCTGATTCAAAGATTTTGATACCAACATCGGTTAGCATCTGCACAATATCTTCGATCTGATCGCTTTCGGTAATAGAGTCGGGCAGCTGGTCATTCACCTCAGCGTAGGTAAGATACCCTTGCTCTTTGCCCATTTGGATTAAGGTGGCCAGTTGAGATGTGGACTTAGAAACTGACTTATCGTTCATAAATACTCGCTTACTTGCATCGGACATTTTTATATTGTGACTCGCTATCGCTCGCTCTTTGCGTTGATCTTATCAATCGATTGATCAAAATATGGCGTAGAGGTTGTCAATAATATCAAAAATGAGTTGATATGAATAAAGGCTCAAAACACTACAATAACTATGCTAAAAAAACAGCTAAAAATTAGAAAAACTAAAAAGACTTCAATACAGTACTTAAAAAATAGTATCTAAAAGCGGATACATAAAAATAATACCTAAAATTTGTGCTTAACGATGCATGCTCACAATCATTCACCAAGCAGTGCTGTCAATATACAGCGACACAGTTTAACACAGACCGCAGTCTTCAAGCACGAGCTAGTGATAGCTACCGACCATTTTTTGCTGATTATTTGCCATCCGCTAAATGATTTAGGAGTGACTCATGCTACTGGGTATAATCATTAGTAGTGGGGGCAGTGGCTAGAATTTTAAAGGGGCATGATTTGATAATTAAACATTAAGACTGCACAGTGACCATCTGTGCCGATTGCTCTGCCTGCTGTGCCCGCAGCCAATCGTTCAACAATTGGGTTTGTTTACGGACGATTGCGAGCTTAATATGATCAGGGTTTTTTATCAGTTCTTGTATTTTTTTCTTCATGTTGCGCTCAAGCAGTTGGCTAACCAATTCTTCGATTAAGCCATCCAGCCCCAAGATATTGCGTGCGGTTAGTGCTTTATAAAAGCCGCCCCAATTACGGCTCAGCATCTCTTGGGTCGCAGGCTTCACATTTGATAAGATAAAATGCGCCGCTGCGTTGGCATCTTTTGGCAGGTAATTAAGGCAGCGCTTGATAGTGCTCACTATATCAAGCAGAGCAGCATCTTGCAGATCTTCCCAAGCAAGCGGACGCAGCGTATCGGGTGAAGCTTTTTGTTTGATATGCGCAGGTAGGTGTAAGCCATTAATGCCAGACTGTTGCCAAATCGACTCAATAGGGTCGTCAATTAATGCGCGCGGCTGAAACAAAAAACAAAGCTGCAATTGCTGACTGATGGTCATATCACCATCAAAGTCTAGCAGCGCATCTTTGGCCTCGACATTCTGACTGCGCCTGCCGCCAAGCTTTTGATAAACGTCATTGTTAAGCAAATATCGAAAGCTACTGCCTTTCGGCAAGGCGGTCGTCAATGAGCGTACTTGCGACATGAGCTTGGCTTTACCTTCAGCCAGACTCATATCGTAACGCTCACTGAGATACGCAAAAATATATTGCGATAGCGGCATGGCATTAGCGATTTGCTCACGCATGGCATCGCTACCCTGACTCTTAATAAACGTATCAGGATCATGGTTATTAGGCAGGGTCAAAAACCGCAACTCTTTATCATCAGCAAGCACAGGCAAGGCAACTTCAAGCGTACGCCAAGCGGCTTTTTGTCCGGCACCGTCGCCATCAAAACTCAAAGTCAGCGTTGGATTGAGTGTCAATAGCCGTGATATTTGACTTTCATTGATTGCCGTACCCATCGAGGCGACTGCCCCATAGATGCCCGCTTGATAGAGAGCAATGACATCCATATAGCCTTCGACTACTAACCAGTCGTTAGCACGCTGCTGCCGTGATTCATAATAGCCGTATAGTACATGTTGCTTGTGAAAGACGGGCGAGTCTGAGGAGTTGATATATTTAGGCTTTACTTCGTCATCGAGCGCTCGGCCACCAAAACCAATGGTGCGACCTTGGTTATCACGAATAGGAAAAATAACCCGATCACGCAATAAATCATAGTCACGGCCAGAATCTGATTGGCGCACGAGCCCTAGGGCCTTAAGTCCCTCAATATCTTGCGGAAACTGGTGCTCAAGATGTTGCCAGCCAAATGGCGCGTAACCTAAACCAAAAGTCTCAAAGATATCTTCTGTAATACCGCGTGACAAAAAGTATTGCTTGGCATGAGGGTGAGTGTGTAGATTATGCTGATAGAACTGCTGGATCTGCTCTAGCAGCTCATATAGGTTGCCATCTTGATCAGCGTTCTGATCAATGCTAGCCATACTTGCATCGTTATCTGTCAGCCATACTGGCGGATAGCCATCATCATCCGCATGGTTCGATGAATACGGCTCTGATGGATACGAGTCCATCGAATAAGGTGCTGAATCATACGCCTCTAACGGCAGGAAATTATCGTAACCCTGAGCGTCATCATAACTTGACTGGTCTATGTAAATTTGGTCGTTTTGGGCGATATTGTTTTGATGACTGTCTTGACGGTTGTGTTGATAGTTGTCTTGGTTTGCACCGCTTTGATTTACTTTGCTGTGTTCTATCGTTGGGCTAGGTACATTGTGAACTGGCGGCGGTGCAATAGGTTTGGGTGCGCTGCGCTGATAACTGACGTTTTGTTGCTCTTCTTTTGGTACTTCGATACCTGTCTGTTTGGAGAGCTCATTGACCGCTTCGATAAAGGTGAGATTCTCATAATCACGCAAAAAACTGATGGCATTGCCACCGACGCTACAGCCAAAACAGTGATAGATGTTTTTTTGTGGATTGACATAAAAGGAAGGCGATTTTTCACCGTGAAAGGGGCAACAGCCCTTAAACTCACTACCAGCGCGTTTGAGCGTGGTATGTCGACCAATGATGCTGATTAGGTCAGCTTGGCTATTGAGTTGTTCAAGAATATGGTTAGGAATGCTCATACAAAAAACAGTTTACCATAGGTCAATTATATTGGGGCAGGGCGAATAGCATACCACTAGAAAAATAAGGCCAACATAGTGTTGGCCTTATTATTAATCATATAAACGGTGTTGACTCAATCAAGTCACTGAACGTGCTTATTCGTCGTCCATATCTGATGGCGCTAGTAGGATACTATTGCTGTCGTTGTCTATCGTAGTGCGGCGTGTTGGATTGATATTTTGTGGATCAACATTGGCTTCTCTCGCTGTCGAGCCAGTGCTTGATTGACTGGTCACTCGCTCAGCTGATGCTTCCGGTAGACCCAAACCAATATTGATGCCGTTACTATTATTACTGCTAAAAGCTGCAGAGGTGTTGGCAGTGGTTGCACGAGCAGCACTAGCAGTATTATCACTTGGCAATCTTAGTTGATTTGCGTTGCGAATCATTTGGGTTTTGGTCGCGCCGTTATATTCGCCAGCTGCCACTGATGTATCCGTCGTATTTGAGCGACCAAGCTGTCCAAAGGTAATCTTATTGAGCCAAGTGCGATCACGTTTGGTGCTCAGTTTGACTTTGCCGTTGTTAGTCAGCATGTTTGGATAGTTGATTTGCAATAAGGTCTTGTACTCATTTGCCAAATCTGTCAAACCAAGTTTTTCGTGGCTATAGGCTAGGACTGCGATGGCATCTGGTACTGACTCACTCAGTGGATAGTACTGGAAGACCCATTTGGCGCGATTGACAGCTGCCACATAAGCTTCACGCTCGATATACCAATTGGCTGCGCTCATCTCGCTTTCAGCAAACTGGTTATAGATAAATGTCATACGCTGGGCGGCATCTGGTGCATAGGGGCTGTTTGGGTATTTGCTAATAAGCTCTTGGAAATTGGCAAAGGCAATACGTAGATACGCAGTGTCACGCTCCGCTTGGTTTAGTTTAAACAGCTTCAAACTCTCAGACGAGCCTTCCATATTGGCAACGCCGCGTACATAGTAAGCATAGCTGACTTGCGGATTAGAAGGATATAGACGGATGAATTGCTCAGCACTCGCTGCTGCCATCTCGTATTTATCGCCTTGATACTGTGCGTACATCATATCAAGTAATGCTTGTTCGGCATATTGTCCAGTTGGGTAGAAGGTACGCAGATTGGTCAGCTCCTCAACACCTTGAACATAGCGACCTTTATCGATTTGAGCGATGGCATCGTTATAGTAACCTTGTTCTGACTTTTCCGCTGTTTCTACCGCGTCGACATCTTTGGCGCCAGTCAAGTTTTTGAATGTTTGGCAACCTACTAGATTGATGCTAAGCGCAAGTAAGGTTATTGAGGACAGTTTGATAAACGTATTGCCAACAGCTTGCATACTTCTTCTCCGACACAAGACGCATAATAGCAGCAGTGCTATCATGCTATATAAAAGGTTAGTGATAAAAAACGATGCTGAGTATTCAGCGATGCACAAGCAACACGTTTTTCATCGAATGCAGTTTTTGTTATGACGTATTGTACTGGTAGATTGGGTCTGATACATAGAGCTTTTATAGTAAGCCTGTAATAGATCAAATGCATTTAATCATATTCAAACGGTATAAATGGCAAACACTGTCAATAAAACCCAATGGTATTTTCATACTGTATTTGAATATGGCATAGGAATACAGTGCCATAGCATACAGCAAAACATGGCTATACTTTATAGAATAACGTTTGCTTCGTCTATTTTTTCGCTATCTATATTTTACAGGCAGTTTAACATGAGCGGCTATCACGAGCGATATCGAATATCGCTGGCAGGAACAAATATACAGTAAATTACAGCAATGTTATGTTCTAGAGAGCTAAGCAGCAAGGCTTGGCACCTCAGAAGCGCTCAAAAATTCACAGATAGTATGCACTTTTATAGGGCTTGAGCGCGTGACATGATACACTAGGACGGTATTGTCTCCGCTTTTTTGACCTGTATTGCTTTCTATTATCGGCTAGAGGTCAAAAAACGACAATTTTTTATCATTTTATCTTTGAAGTCACCTGACAAAATATAGTTAGTAACTTTGCTAGGTATCAATCCGCTATGAATAATGATGCCATGACTACCCATTTATCACCGAATCAATCGCTAGAGACTGATTCATCAGCACAAGAGTCACCAATGCCAAATAACGTTTTAAATAATGACGAGCCTGACAATCAAGAAATGATGGATGAGCAGGGAATAATGGACGAGCACACTGATGCTCTTGATAACGACGACTTGCTCGAAGCAGATAGCGATATTGATGAAGAACTTGACGATGGCGATATGGATGAAGGCGACGACGATGAAGCGCCAGTAGCTGGCCAAGCGGTGCCAGTAGTGGTGGATATGACGCATGTCGTCACAGAAGATCAGTCTGGCCTACGCATCGATAAAGTCGCTTCACAGGTGTTTGCAGACTTTTCGCGCGTGCAATTACAAGGTTGGATCACGGACGGTAGCTTACTCTATAACGGCAGTGTGCAAAAACCAAAAGTCCGTGTCAAAGCAGATGATGTGCTATATCTATCAACAACGTTGCAGCAGCATAGTGAAGACCAGCCAGAAGACATCGATATCGATGTGGTCTATGAAGATGATGACGTACTGGTGATCAACAAACCTGTCGGTATGGTGGTTCATCCGGGCGCTGGCAATCAGACAGGCACTTTGGTCAATGCCTTGCTATACCATTATCCGCAGCAGCATCACTTGCCGCGTGCAGGTCTGGTACACCGTATTGACAAAGACACCTCTGGATTACTACTCATTGGTAAAACCAAGCCGGCTCAGATGGCGTTGATGGAGCAGCTAAAAGACAAATCTGTTTATCGTCATTATCAGTGTGTGGTAGCAGGCGATCAAGCAAGCTTGCTGCGTCATCGCCGTATTGATGCGCCGATTGGGCGACATCGTACTCAGCGTACCAAAATGACAGTCATGACTGCCGGCCGTGAAGCGGTAACCCATCTATTAAACGTCACACCACTGAATGACAACTACTGCCTGTTAGATGTCGGACTTGAGACCGGTCGTACGCACCAGATTCGCGTGCATTTGAGCCATGTTACCTATCCGCTCGTAGGGGATCGCATCTACGGTGGTCGTCGTCAACTGCGTGCAGGATTGACAGAAGCACAGCGTCAAGCTATTAACAATTTTCCGCGCCAAGCGTTGCATGCTTATACCCTTGGGTTTGTGCATCCAACGACTGGTGAGGATATGGAAGTGACGACGCCACTGCCAGAAGACATGCAAAAGCTAATAGCCGTATTAAGCGACGGTTATGATGACGAGTAAACGCTATTGAGAAAAGCGGCTGTCTAAAAGTGTTTACGACACTTGCCAAGTTTATAGTAGTGATTTAGTGATGCTAATTTTTAGACAGTCAGAGATAAAAGGATGAGGCAGTCGTGACAAACAAATTTGCGATAACAAATAATTTTCCAATGACCATGCTCGCGCAAATAGATGATGTGGCTGTTTTTCAAACGGCTGCTTTTGCGCTGAATAATACTGACGAACCTGCTGCCGCAAGCCAGCAAAGAGGGATTGACAGTCAAGCAAAACATCAAGCAAATTATGGCGCGCTAAATCTAGGTCTGCATGTCAACGATGACGCGGCAAAGGTATTAGATAATCGTATGAGTCTGTTGGCTGCGATTAATATACAGATGGTAAATGAGTCATCACAAACTGAGCAACATACTGCTATTCACAGCTTACATTGGGTCAGTCAGGTTCATGGTAAACAGATCCATGATATTGATACGACGCCTTTGAGCATGGCACCAATGGCGGCTGACGCCATAATTAGCAAGCAAAATGGTCGTGGACTGGCGATCATGACGGCAGATTGTGTGCCGATTGTTTTATACCAGCCCGCCAGCGGTAAAATCGCTGCCATTCATGCAGGCTGGCAAGGATTGGCGTGCGGCGTGATTCGAGAGACTGTTGAGCGCTTTACCGATTCAGGGTCTGTACAGGCTTGGATAGGGGTATGTATCAGTCAGGCCAATTATGAAGTGGGTCATCAAGTCCGTGACCAATTACTGGCTGGTTGCTTAGATAATCAATTACTAACGGCGTCAGATAGTGATAATTTTGACAGTCTATATGTGATGCGCTCAGATAGTGGTCTTGAAAATCATAGCGATACTCAGCATTTACATAAGACAGTTGATAAACTATCGAATTGCGCTACAGTACACACGGATAAAGTTAAGCTAAACTTACCAAAACTGGCCGCTGATCAATTAACAGCCGCTAGCGTGTCGATAGATAATAAAGAAGCTATCAGCTGTAGCTATGCAGATAGGCACTACTATTCTTATCGTCGTCAAACGCATATGCAGCAGCCTGCAACGGGAAGAATGGCGCTTGTGATTGTGCGCCGCGCCGCTACGTAGATGTCAGCTCACAACTAACAAACCTATTGAGTGCGCTGAGTCGTTGTGCACTCGTACACTATATTATTTTTATTTAACCATTATTGTCATTATTAGAGTCTGTATGAATACAACTAGCGAATCCTCGAAAATATCTCCTGATAGTACGCCTAACGTATCGATTGCCGTTATTTTCCATAGCAATTATGGTCATACCAAGCGTGTCGCTGAAGCGATTGTACAAGGCGCGCATCAGCAATTACCAGAGGCGCAAGCAAAAGCTGTCGATATTTATGATATTGACTGGGATTACTTAGATCAGGCAGATCTATTGGTTTTTGGTAGCGCGGTATATATGGGTAGCGTGACCGCTGAATTCAAAACCTTTATGGATGAAACCTCAAAGCGTTGGTACAACCGCAAGTGGGAAGGCAAATGGGCCGCGGCTTTTGCCAACTCGGGCGGCCTAAGCGGTGATAAACTTGCCGTACTACAGCAGATTTCTCTATATGCGATGCAGCATGGTATGAATTGGATTGGTCTACCACTCATGCCGACAGGTCATGAGGCGCACGATCTTAACCGTCTATCTAGCTTTTTGGGTTTGATGACGCAGTCGCTTGACGGTCCGCCTGAAGAAACGCCAGGGAAAGGAGATATTGATACGGCTATTTGGTTTGGTGATCATCTGGCTAAAACCATTATTAAACATCAGCCAGCGGACAGTAAGCGTTAGATAACACAGTAGGTGACAGGCTAATCCAGTAAAAAAGCAGACACGATTGATGTCTGCTTTTTTTTATGTCAATGTTATGGCGTGACCAGTTTATGGAGTAACCAGGTTAGTCGGTACAGGCTTAACAGGAATAGGGTTGTCAACAAATTGGAAGTATTGGCAACCGGTCAGCATCAGCGTCGCTATCAGCATATAAATAGAGGTAAGTGACTTCATAATAGTATCTCAGAGACGATATATTACCCAATAATATATCTTGTCTGTCTATCGTCAGAAGCGATGACAGTTAAAAGTAAGGTTTGTTTTTAGCTATTATATATAAAAACAGCTCGGTTATATAAATTTAAAAACGGTGCATGTGCTTATCTTTGTTTTTAAAGAGATTATTTATTCAATCATAACGTAACTTGTCTATTGTGCGTTTGCATTAGCTATATCAATGACTAACATGACGAGTCTTATAAACTATCTCTGCTGTTAGGATTGATAGCGTTTATCAGATAGCGGCTTAAGGGTCAATTATTTGGCAGTATCGGCAGATATTTGAATGGGTTGTGTTGTAAATAAGAATAGTGATAATATGTTGAAAGCTGACCAAATAGTCAGGTATATTCTAGTGCTAATTTTTGGCAAAAGCTCCTGACAATTACTGCTACTTATGGTCGATTTATTTGCTATAAAAGAGTGTGCGATATCAGACTCATCGACATCCTGCAAATGCGACATAGAATAAAATAGCAAATATATCAAAAACTAAAAAATCCATAAACGTACTGGCCGATCAACTTACTTGAGCGGTTGCAGCAAAATATGGATTAAGCGTTTACCTTTCGTACTCAAGCCACTAATGCTTCTCAGTCTTATACTCACTTTCATTATTTTAGCCGAGCCTTGCTATGATTAGTTTTTATCTCAATGGAAAATACCATGAGCTAACCCAGCTTAACCCCAATACGACAGTGCTTGAGTATTTACGATTGTATGAAGGCCAAACGGATGCTAAGGAAGGCTGCGGCAGTGGCGATTGCGGTGCTTGTACCGTAATGGTTCAGCGCCTGCCTAGCACTAGTCAGCAAACGCTTAATGATGAAAATGGCGACGAAAAAAATGCTACGCCACCGTTCTATACGATTAATTCCTGCATTACGCTAGTGTCGCTGATGGACGGTCATCACCTGATGACGGCTTCTTATTTGGCAGACAATCCAGAGCATCATCCAGAGCGTGCCCTGTTGCATCCGGCACAGCAAGCCATGGTTGAATGTCATGGGTCGCAGTGCGGCTTTTGTACGCCTGGGTTTGTGATGTCGCTTGCTTGTGTTTACGAAAACAACCGTATGCGGATAAGTCAAAATGCAGCTGACCAGAATGATGCTAAGCAGTTGAGCTATGATGAAGTGGTTGCGTCAATATCGGGCAACCTATGTCGCTGCACAGGCTACAGGCCGATTATTGAGGCAGGCCTGTTGATGAGTGATATCGGTCAGCAGAGAGAAGCAGAGCAGTCAGCAGTGAAAAACCTGACGATCAGTCTAGCCACAGATGCAATGTGCAATACAAAGGAATCAGCAGTCTCTAAAAATGTGCCAGATGAAACTAAATTAAACAATACAGATCTGAAAACGATTGCACCTGCACTTAGTGATGCTGGGCGACAGTTATATATGCCCAAAACACTAGATGAGCTTAATCAGATATTGGCAGACAATCCACAGGCTACGATTTGGGCAGGTGGTACGGACTTGGGATTGAGTGTAACCCAGCATCTAATCGATCACGAGGTCATTATTCAGCTCTCAGGTATTGAGGCACTAAAATCATGGTCTCTATCAGATGCAACTAGTGACACATCGACTGACGAACAAACTAAAAGTCAGTCGCTAGTGCTAGGTGCTGGTATGAGCTATCAACAGATGCTCCCTGTGCTTGAGCAATACTTCCCAAGCTTTGCGCAAGTATTCGAGCGTATTGCCTCTCCGCAAATCCGTAATATGGGCACCATCGGCGGCAATATAGCCAACGCTTCTCCAATTGGCGATTTACCACCGATTCTCTTGGCACTAGATGCATCAATTCATCTGCGTCATTGCGCGCCTAATCGTGAAGAGTCAGGTAAAGATTTAGATAGTAGTGATTCGGTTTATACGGATGAGATCATACCGTTATCAGCATTTTTCTTGGATTATAAAAAGACCAAGCTGCAAGCAGGCAGTTATATTGTCGCCATTCATATTCCTTTGATACATGACAATCAGCACTTATTTATTCATAAAATTAGCAAACGCTACGAAGATGATATTTCAGCGTGTCTATTGACTGCGCGAATCGATGTATCAGCAGATGGCATGACGATAGAGAATGCAAAACTTGGGCTTGGTGGCATGGCTGCCATACCATTATTAGCCACAACCTGTCAGCACGCATTGATCGGACAATCGGCTAAAATTGTGAGTTTTGAGAAGGCAGCACAAGTCTTGTCTAAAGATGTCACGCCGATGACGGATGTCAGAGCCAGCCGTGAATACCGCATGCATGTGGTACAGCGTCTACTGGTAAAGTGCGGTAAACAGTTAGTAACAGAGTTGCAGGCTGAGAACGTTTGATTGTTAGCGTGATTAAATATCAATATTGCTTCATGAGTGTATTTGTCAGAAATAAAAAAGCGCATCGATAAGTGCGTACTAATAGAAGAGATTTGCTATGAGCCATCATTCGTCTTTATTTGACAGTTATAGTATCCGCCGCGTGCGTCCACCAAAAAATAAGATCGGCACGTCAGCCAAACACGACAGTGCGATCACCCATGTGATGGGGACGGCAACTTATGTAGATGATATTGCAAAACCACAAGGCACGCTACATCTGGCAGTAGGTAAAAGCAGCCACGCTCATGCACGTGTATTAAGTATGGATCTGAGCGCTGTCAGAGAGGCTGATGGGGTGGTAGATGTTTTAAGTTTTAAAGATTTACCTGCGCAGACTGATATCGGTGCGGTGTTCGACGGTGAGCCACTGATGGTAGATGACATCACAGAGTATGTGGGTCAGACGCTATTTGTGGTAGTGGCGAGCAGTCATCGCGCCGCCAAAAAAGCCGCTACCAAGGCAGTGGTTGAATATGAGCCATTGCCAGCGGTATTGAGTATTGATAAAGCGTTAGAGCAAGAGTTGTTTGTGCGTCCCAGTCATTTTATGAAGCGCGGCGATGCGACGACGGCGCTTGATAACGCGCCGATTCGCATTGAAGGTCATATTCATATGCGCGGGCAAGAGCACTTTTATCTTGAAGGGCAAGTGTCTTATGTGGTGCCGTGTGATGATGGTGGGCTGGAAGTATACACGTCGTCACAGCATCCAAGCGAAGTTCAGCAACTGGTCGCCGAAGTGACGGATTTGCCCTTTCATGCGGTCAATACCGTGGTGCGCCGTATGGGCGGCGGCTTTGGTGGTAAAGAAACGCAAGCGGCGGCATGGGCCTGTCTGTGCGGCATCGTCGCCAAGCGCCATAACGTTCCTGTCAGTATGCGTCTAGACCGTCAAGATGACATGGTGGTGACCGGTAAACGCCATGAGTTTGCCAATCGTTATGAGGTTGGCTTGGATGAATCTGGGCGTATATTGGGCGTCGATATGCAATTGGCTGGTCTGTGCGGTTATGCGCCAGATTTGTCTGATGCCATCGTCGATAGAGCGATGTTCCATTGTGATAATGCCTATTACTATCCAGCGGCTCATGTGGCAGGTCATCGCTGCAAGACGCATACCGTATCCAATACGGCCTATCGCGGGTTTGGTGGTCCGCAAGGTCTGATGACGGCTGAATATATGATGGATCACATTGCCTATACCTTAGGTCAAGATCCTTTGCAGGTGCGCCTAGCAAACTTGTATCAAGATGGTCAAAGCACCCATTACGGTCAGACGATTGAGCACTTTGATTTGGCGACCATCATGACCAAACTGGCAGCGGATTGCGATTACGACAAGCGCCGTCAGCAAATCATAGAAGCCAATCAAAAAGCTGCCGCTGAAGGCAGTGACAAGCGTTTAGGCATCGCTCTAACACCAGTGAAATTTGGTATTTCATTTACCGTGCAGACGCTCAATCAGGCAGGCGCGCTGGTACACATTTATACCGATGGCAGTATCCATCTCAATCACGGTGGTACGGAGATGGGGCAAGGGCTATATATCAAAATTGCCCAGATTGTCGCCAATGAATTTGACGTTGATCTAGATACAGTAAAAGTGTCAGCGACTCGTACGGATAAAGTACCTAATACTTCACCAACTGCCGCGTCATCAGGTACCGATATCAATGGTAAAGCAGCACAAAATGCTTGCTTGAGCATCAAAGCGCGCATCGTTGAATTTGCGGTTGAGCATTTTGAGGTGGCACAAGAAGACATACGCTTTGAAAAAAACCACGTCTATATCGGTGATAAAAAGACACTAACCTTTGCCGAAATGATTCAACTGTCGTATCAAAACCGTATCAGCCTATCGTCTACTGGCTACTATAAAACGCCGAAAATATTTTATGATCGCTCCAAAGCATGGGGACGTCCGTTCTTCTACTTTGCCTTGGGTGCAGCTTGTGCTGAGGTTGAGATTGATACGCTGACAGGTGAGTACAAAGTGCTACGCTGTGATGTGCTGCATGATGCGGGACAATCGATTAACCCTGCCATTGACATCGGTCAGATTGAAGGCGGTTTTGTGCAAGGCATGGGCTGGCTCACAGCAGAAGAGCTGATCTGGAATGATAAAGGAAAGCTCGCATCCGACAGTCCTGCCAACTATAAAATCCCAACCGCGCATGACTTGCCTAAGCAGTGGAATGTCAAACTGTACAACCGTAAAAACGAAGAACAAACGATTTATAACTCTAAAGCCGTCGGTGAGCCGCCGTTTATGTTGGCTGCCAGCGTCTGGTGCGCGCTTAATAACGCGGTGGCTAGCCTTGGTGATTATCAAAAGAATCCAGAGCTGACCATGCCTGCGACGCCAGAAGCCGTATTAAAGGCGGTCATGCGTATGGAAGGTTCGTCTTGGGATCTAGAGACCAAGGAGGACAAGGATACGATGGATAGCCTTGCCAAAGGCGTAGAAGAAAAGGGCGATCTCTATAACGACAAAGTCATGCCGCAAGATGTGCGCCATGCCAAAGACATCGATCCAAAAGAGGTGGCAGGCAAGCAGACCGATGAGCAGCCAGAAGCGATAGAGCACCCAAATGTCGCAGGGGCAAGAGGTCCTGCGCACAGTGAGTGAGTCATTAGCACCTCCAGTTATCTGGTATGAAGGTCTGGCGCGATATCAGCAGCAAGGCACCGCTCATGTGTTGGCAACGGTTGTGGCTGTGAATGGCTCAGCCCCGCGTGCGCTACAGGCAAAGATGATTGTCACTCAGGATGGCATCGTAGATACGCTGGGTGGCGGTGGTCTTGAGCACGATGTGATTACCACTGCACGGCAACTGCTAAACGGTGAAATAGCAGCGATAATATCAAAAGAAGTCAAACCAAAAGTGTCTGAAGTTGACGATACAAGCGCGTCAGCTCCTTCTAAAGCGATACGCCGTGACGCGGTCTATACCAAGCATTATCCACTGGGTGCAAAATTAGCACAGTGCTGCGGCGGTAGCGTCACTGTTATGTTTGAATGCTTTAATGTAACGCCGCCGATGTCAGTACTGGTATTCGGGGCAGGGCATGTGGCATCAGCACTCATGACCATCCTTGCTGAATTGCCTTGTCAGGTAGATTGGGTGGACAGTCGCCCAGAGATGTTTAAGCGGTATTTAGTTGATGAATCTACTACTAATCAATCCAAACTTTATAACTTACCAGCGCATATTCGTCCGCATATCGATGATGAGCCTGTAGATTTTGTGCGTCCATTTATCGAGCAGGGTGGTCAGCGTTTTATTTTGATTATGACGCATGATCATAGTGTGGATTTTGAGCTAGTGCGAGCAACATTAGATACTATTTCTGATACCAGCTCATTTGATAATAAATACTCAAATATCTCATTACCCTATATAGGCTGTATTGCCTCATCCACCAAAGCCAAGCGTTTTAGAGATCGTTTGATTCAGCGTGGCTACAGTGAGCAACTGGTTAATCAGCTCATCATGCCAATCGGATTACCAATTGGTGGTAAAGAGCCGATGGCAGTAGCCGTGTCTATCGTGGCGCAGCTCTTACAGCAATATCATCAGGCTGAACGCTGAGTTTCTATGTGCTCAATATAGCCCCGTTTTAGCATCGTTATTTTCCGTCGAATTATTAAACGCTCAGCACGATTTATTAAAATGTTCAGCATTATCAAGCCATGTGAGACCACCCAATGACCCTACATATTTATCAAGCTCATTTATTACATTATATTAGCGAAGATGACCTTGCTAAGCGTACGGCTGCTGAATTATCCGATACTAGAATTCCTGACTTTCTCGTAAATCTGACCGTTGATAAAGATACAACGTTGCTTCCAGTAATTGCAGGCGTGCGTGTTTACCCTGAGTATATTACTGACGGCGCACTTGTTATTGATGATAAGACTGGACTGATTATTAATTATGGTAGTCGAGAGGCGATGTTAGCAAATTATGTGCTGACCGCTACTAATGACAGTCAAGAACCAGTCCAGATTCATGACCATCGGCACAAACTCATCATGCCAGGTTTTATCGATACTCATGTTCACTATCCGCAGATAGATATGATCGCCGCTTACGGTGAGCAACTGCTCGACTGGCTCAATAATTATACCTTTGTGACGGAAGCCAATTTCGGTGATCCAAAAGTAGCGCACGATACGGCTAATTTCTTTTTAAGGCAACTACTTGCTAATGGTACGACCAGTGCCATGGTTTTTGCGACCAGTCACCCGCTATCCGCCGAGGCGTTTTTTACTGAAAGTCATAGGCTTAATACGCGCATGATTACGGGCAATGTCTTGATGGATCAAAATGCACCTGAGCAGCTATGCGTGCCTGTTGAGCAAAGTATCCGCGATACTCAAGATATCATTGATAATTGGCATGAGCGTGGGCGTCAGCATGTGGCGATTACGCCAAGATTTGCCATTACATCAACACCGCAACAGTTGCGCATGGCAGGTGAGTTATATGCCAGCTATGACAGTGTGTATTTACAGACGCATCTGGCAGAAAACCGTGATGAGGTGGCTTTTGTACAACAGCTTTATCCCCATCATAAAGGTTACCTCGACGTCTATGACGATATGGGTCTGTTAGGCCGCCGTACCACCTTGGCACATGGTATCTATCTTGAGACACCAGAGTATGAGCGTCTACGCGCGACTGGTACGCAAATATCACATTGTCCAACGTCCAATCTGTTTTTGGGTAGTGGGCTGTTCGATTTACCCAAGACGTTAAGTTATACCGGTGTCAGTATCGCCACCGACGTTGGAGCAGGGACGAGCTTATCGATGCTGACGACGTTATCAGAGGCGTACAAAGTCCAGCAGCTACAAGGTAATCAGCTATCCGCGCATCAAGGGTTATATCAGATCACCTTAGGCAATGCGCAGTCGCTACTATTGGGCCATAAAATCGGTAACTTTATGCCCAATAAAGAAGCAGATTTTGTTGTAATTGACATGGGTGCAACCGAATTGCTTGAGCGGCGTATGGCGCAGACCAAAACCGTTGAAGAGCAACTATTTGTGCTGATGACGCTGGGTGATGATAGAGTGATCGAGCAGACGATCATTGCAGGTCAGAGCCGCTATCGAAAATCTGCAGCCTGATAAACTAGCGAAAATATGAGTCATAAGAAAGCCTCGTTTATATATCATAAACGGGGCTTTTATTGGTTTGGTCTGTGTCTTTTGTTCTGTACTTATGGGATAGCTTAGCGGCTTTTTTTCTAATTGATATTTTCTAACTGACGTTTTCTAATTCAATAGACACATTCCAGTCCGTAATATCTATCTCATGGCAGTTGTTACCTTCGCCATTGATACGATCAATCACCAAAAAATCACTGTCACGCCCAAGAGCGAGTAGAGGGTGATGCCAGACATTAGCATCGTACTGTACACCTTGGTGAGCTTTTGCATAAAACACTGCTAGATCGTCAGGCGATTGTGGTGGCGTACCTGCTTTGGCAACGACGACAATATAGTCCTGACCTTCCATCGAGACAAATGCTTGTGTCCCAAACGGATGATACTCCATGACGGAGAGCGCAATCGGATTCTCACGTTTTTTGGCTCGAAAGATACTTATGCCAACAGCGCCACCCTCAAGCTGACTCTCAGCAAGTGCATGATGGCGAACCGCATAGCCATTATTGATCTCATAAGTATTGTCAGCCGTTTGCTCCTCCTCACTATAGCGCTCAATAACCGAGCCGTAAGGGGCAAAGTTGGCTTTGGTTAAAGGCTGAGCGGTTAGCATGATACTCATTATTTAACCTCTATATCATCAGTAGTACTAACATGATCTGCCACTTTACCAAACACGCGCACGCGGCTGATACCACCATCTGGGAAGATATTGACCCGAATATGGGTGATAGGCTGATCTATCTGGAGCTTATCGTTACCAAAGGTATGGATATCATCGGCATTGGTTTTTTGCGGCTCAAGCAACGTGTCCCAAAACATACTTTGCGTGACTAAGGTTTGCTCTGGTGTATTTGGCGAATAGACGGCTTGGATCGAGATTTTATCAGGGTAGTTGCCTTTGAAGTGAGCGGTATCGATTTCGATAGAATCGACAATACCTGCTTGACCTAAGGCAATAATGCACCAGTCATTACCTGGCTCACGGCGACGACGTGTCTCCCAACCATCACCCATATTAGGGGCTTTGGTCGGTAACAGTAAGTTGCTGGCTTCCCCAAAATGCGCGTCATTACTGGCAATCGCGCGACCGCCGTTTAACGCGCCTGCCAAGTCAATCGTCTCGCCTTGTTTGCTCAGGCTCGCATCAAGTTGGATATCGCCATAGACACGTAATCGAGCCACGCCGCCATCTGGATAAATATTCAAACGGATATGGGTGACCGTTTGCTCATCATCAATCTCAACAAACTCATGGTGATTGCCCTGTAGTGGGGTCATTCCGACAAGGGAGTGCCAGTTTTTACTGTCCCAGTCTTCTTTATTGAGGCTAGTAAGCTCAGTTTCATTTTGTTGTAGCAGCTCTGGCGCGTATAAGGCATCGACACTGGCTGAAGAGGGGAAGTTACCGGTAAAGTGACTGGTATCGATATCAAGCCCTGCAATTTTGGTTGGGCGGGCAAGTTGAACGATTAAATAATCATAACCTAAATGACGCTTGCGGCGTGTCTCCCAACCGTCCATCCATTTACCATTATCGTCAAATTTGCCTACGATAAAGATAGGCGCATCAGGATTTAAAATGCGGCTTTTATCTGCAAAAAAGTCATCCGTCGCAAATAGCGCTTTGGCGCCCAAGCGACTATCAGCCACGTTTGATTTTTTAGTAAAAGCTGGCAGGCTCTCAGGTAGGTTGTTTGCTGAGATAATTTGTCCCACTTCTGAAGTATTTTGACTCATAATGATTCCTTTATTCTATATTAGGTTTGATTGATTGATTGATTGATTGAGTGTCGCTTGTTTTATTTATTCGACACACTGCGACGTGCTCAATGAGCGAGGCAATGGCAAAAGCTACATCCAGTTGGCTGTATTGTCTGGTGTTGCAGGGTGGTTCTCATACCAGTGTTTGGCGATCTCATCACGGCGGCATATCCACACGTCAGGCTTATTGGTGATATAGTGCAAAAATTGCTTCAACGCTTTGATACGTCCTGCCCGTCCGATAATGCGGCAATGCAAACCGATGGTTAGCATTTTGGGGGTGTGCTCACCTTCTTCGTACAGGGTATCAAAGCTGTCTTTGAGGTATTGATAAAATGGCTCGGCGTGAGTAAACCCTGGGCTAGAAGAAAAGCGCATGTCGTTGGTCTCTAAACTATAAGGGATGACCAAATGCGGCTTGCGCGTAATCAAATTGCCTTCTTGAGCTTTGACATTGAGCCAGTAGGGCAGCTCATCGCCGTATGAGTCAGAGTCATAATGATAGCCACCTTGTTCAACGACCAGCTCGCGCGTGTTTGGACTATCGCGCCCCGTGTACCAACCGAGCGGCTGTTTGCCTAGCATGCGCTCAAATATATTGGTTGCACGGCGAATGTGCTCACGTTCCGTCTCGCGATACATATACTGATAAGTGATCCAGCGCAGGCCGTGACTGGCAATCTCATGACCGTCTTCTAATACGCGCTCAATAATGTGCGGCGTTTTTTCAGCAGCGGCAGCACAGGTAAAGGTGGTGATTGGAACACCATACCCTTTGAATACATCTAACACCCGCCATACGCCGACACGGCTCCCGTATTCAAATGCTGATTCGATAGACTGGTGACGGTTGTTAAATTCGGGCGTACCTAAAATATCAGACAAAAAACGCTCTGATTGTCCATCGCCATGAATGACGCTATTTTCTGCCCCTTCTTCGATATTCAAGACAAACTGTACGGCGATTTTTGCGCCGCCCGGCCAGTTGGCTTTTGGTGGGTTGCCAGCATAGCCTTTTAGATCGCGAGGATATGTGCTCAGATCAAAATCACTGGTAATTTTTTTGCTCATTACTTATGTTCCTATATCTCGTGGAGCCTTAGATATTTATTTGAATATTGCTCGTAAAGGGAAGTTATTTTTTGATAACAAACTAAAGCGACGACGCGTACGCTACAAGCTGTTGGCGCTCTGTATCCGTCAACTGAGTAATATTACCCAGTGGCATATAGCCCGTTTGTACGGCAGTAATGATTTTTGCTTTATGTATCTTTAGGTCTTCTGGTGTTTGCAAAATGATACCTGCTGGCGGCGCGGCAAACCCTTGCTGTGTTGGCTGCACCGCATGACAGGTGCTACAGCGCGTATGCACAACATCCATCATAGCGTCATCTGCTGATGCGCTCACGGGTATGGCTTCAGCAGTGGCTGCATCATTGCTAACACTGTTATTATTAACGCTATCAGTATTTGTATTAGTAGTCGTAGGTGCTACTGCGGCGGTAGCAGGTATTGCAGGCACTGGCTCAATCGGCTCAGGTCGCATCCAAATAATCAACAATACTGTCAATATGGCTGGAATGACTAAGTAGCGTGGTTTTTTATGACCTAAATGTTTTTGATTAAAATAATGACGTGCCGTTGCGGTGATAACGCCAACGAAGACCAAGACCAACCAACCTTTTTCATGAGCGTACATCATCGGATAGTGGTTACTAATCATGGTAAAGATGAGCGGTAGAGTAAAGTAGTTATTCATCAGTGAGCGGTTTTTGGCTTGCAATGCCAATTCAGCGACTTCTTTACCCGGTTTTTCACCGCGCCGCACACAATCAACGAGTGCGCGCTGAGCTGGCATAATACCAAAGAATACGTTACCCACCATCACCGTGCCCAAGATGGCACCGATATGAATGAACGAGGCGCGATCACTAAACAGTTGATAAGAGCCCCAGCTCGCGATGACCAATAAAATAAAAATCAGAGTGCTAAAAATAAAGGCATTTTTACCCAAATGACTGCGCACGATAACTTCGTAAATAAAGTAACTACCGAACAAAAACAGCAAGCTTGTCGCAATGGCACCGATACTGGTAAAAGGTACCTTACTTGGGTCAATCAGGTAGGCAGTTGCATTGGCATAATAGACAATCGACATCATCGCCGCACCGGTCAGCCACGTGGTATACGCTTCCCACTTAAACCAATGTAGCGTCTTTGGCATTTCCTCTGGTTCGAGTTTATATTTGGCAATTTCATAAAACCCACCGCCATGCACCGCCCATAGATCACCCGAGATACCTTTATCGGCTTTCCACTGCGGCGGCTTGCGTAGGCTTAGATCTAGCCACACAAAATAGAACGATGCACCAATCCATGCCACCCCAGCGATAACATGAAACCAGCGGAAAAATAAACTCAACCATTCAAGAAGGTAGGCGCCCATGTGGTAAGTGTCCTTTAATATGACAGTGTCTTGATAAAATATTTGTGAGCGGATAACGATTTTCGCTCACAGTTTTTCGATAATAAAGTTAGATCATGATCCACGATAGGTACTATAACCATGCGCACTCAGAAGTAGTGGCACGTGATAGTGGCTGGCGTCTTTTACCACAAAGTCGATAACCACTTGCGGATAAAATGCCGTCAGCTGCTGGGCGTCAAAATAAGACTGGGTATCGAACGTTATGGTATAGCGCCCGATAGCGAGATTACCTTCATTGTCATCAATAGCTGCATCAAATTGCCAAGCATCTGGTGTCACGCGGCCATCGGTATTGGTCGTCCCATGTGCAAGTAGTATCGTGTCACCACTGTCTTGTATGCGATGTAAGGTGACAGCGATATCAGCGGCAGGCGTGCCCAAATGAGTATCTAAGATATGTGATGATAGGGTGGCAGACATAATGCTTCCTTTGTATTCAGTAAAAACGTAAATAGGGTGGTAAAGCTAGCGCAGCTTATAATTAGGGTGTTATATGAGCATCAATAATACGGTGTATTGTTGATTGGCTGTCAAATCGCTAATTAACAACTGGTTTAACTAAGCATTGCCTAATAGTTTGCTTAGACGTAAACGTGTGATTTTATTTTGTTCTGCGGCGGCATTAGCGAGTTCTGTTGCGTGATCATTTGGCAGGCGCGCCAAGAGCAAATCGAGCATTTGCGCCGCGCTTTTGCCGGTTGCAAAGACAATAAAAATAAACCCAAATTTATCAAGATAATCTTGATTGCCTTTAGCGAGCGCTTCGAGTACATCGTCTGCCGCATCGTTAGCGCCAGACTGCTCATGTGCAGCGCTATCTTGTGTATTGCGATATTTCTCTTTTAAAGAAGCCACATTACCGATTTGTGGATGTCCATCAAACGCTTCTAGCAAGTTGGTCTCATTGGTTTGCACGTCATGCCAGATAGCATCGCTATTCGCTAAGAGCGCATCGAAATCTGCAAAAGGACGCGCATTGGCAAGCTTATTTGCCCAAACGCTACTGGTACAGCAGGTTAAAAGCTGAGCAATAGCTACTTCCTGAGACAAATCATTAAATTGCGCTAAGGTTAAGCTCATGATGATATCCTTTTTGTTGGTATGACAGCCCATTATGTGGACTGGATAACTATTGTTTAATAAAGGTTTATACATGGTGGTTTTTTGCTTAGACTTAGCGATAGCAATCGATGTTTTTATGGTTTGTTTTTTAGTTTTTCGACGTTTGCATTTTTAGTTAGGCAAGCCCGCAGGCCATGTTTAAGTTGCTAGCTTTCTAATCATGATAAATTGACGATACAGAACGTATTTTTTGAGGAAATACTAATAGTTGAGCCGCAAAATGACATGGCAGTATAGTTTTGGTCGTAATACGTGTGATTTATAATTACCATTCTGCTAAAACCTGACTAATTGGTCAACTGTTTTATGAGAATTTTTTGTTTAGTGGCTCATGCTGCGAAAATCTGTGTATTGATATATAAAAACATTCAAAAATATAGCGACTATTTTGTCGAACCAGCCACTTGGAGTGAGATACCATTGTTATGACTCAAGATAATCAGAAAGAGGATATCCTGACTACTGATGCGCCATCGCATCGTAGTCAACAAGTTACGCGCGCGCACAATCAAGCGTTGATACTGGCAGCCGCTGAAGAGGAGTTCGTGCTCCAAAGCTATCGCGGCGCTACAATGCAAGGCATCGCTGATCGAGCAGGACTGCCTAAAGCCAACGTTCACTATTATTTTAAAAACAAAAAAAACCTATATATGGCGGTGCTACGCTCGATTATTGAAGAATGGAATGACGGCTTGGTGACCATGACAGTGGACAGCGATCCAAAAACCGTCATTGAAAAGTTTGTCCGTACCAAGCTGCATCAAGCTTTTGTCAATCCGAGTCGTCATAAGTTGTTTGCCATTGAGGTTATCGGCGGTGCGCCTCACTTGCACGAATTTATGTCCACAACGATGAAAGAGTGGGTAAATGATAAAGCGCAAGTCATGAAAGAATGGCATGAGCAAGGCAAGATTGGGATTACAGACCCCTTGCAGCTACTAATTTTGATATGGGCGACGACCCAGCGTTACGCTGAATTTGAGATTGAAATTGTCGGCTTAATGGACAAAACAGCTTATGACGCAGAAGATGAAGCACGCGCAGCAGAGTTTTTAGTACCCTTTATCTTACGAGGTTGCGGGCTTGAGTGACTGTGCTAAAAGCAGACTTGAAACTTGTCTTTGTCTATTGTCGCCAACAAAGAAGCCTTAACCATAATGAATATGGTTGAGGCTTTCTTGTGTGAGTAAATTCTAACGTTATGAATCAGTTGCCTAAATTACTTTGGACTTGATGACCATACGGGTGAGCGGATGATGCCTTGTCCTGATTTACCGAACGCTTCGCCACCATTCAATGATTTAATCGTTAGTACGCCTTTGCCACCTTGAGTTGACGCATAGACCACGCGCTTGCCATTGGGAGAGAAGCTTGGGGCTTCATCGATGCCCGTATTGCCAAGGTTGGTCGTTACCGCACCATTACTATTCATAATAGCGGCTGAGCGTCCACTTAAAAAGGCGATTTGTGTCCCGTCACTACTGAACTGCGGGCTAGTCGCATAGCCACTATTTGATACTTTGGTCGTGCGTCCTGAGCCAAACTCATAACGATAGACTTGTGGTTTGTTAAAGCCAGTTTTGTCACTGACAAATACAAATGATTTGCCATCAGGGGCGTAGCTTGGTTGCACTTCACTGCTTGGCAAATTAGTGAGTCGTCTAGGAGTGCCGCCGCTGGCGCTCATCTCATAGATATCGGCACTGCCCTCAAAGCTACTAGAGAATAGTATCTTGCTACCATCAGGAGAGAATGACGGACTCATGTTGCTACCGGCAAAAGGCGTAAGCGCACTTGCGCCACCACCACTGACGTTTTGAATGTAGATGACGGGATATGATTTTTCGCGTTGCACTGAGTAGGCAATGCGATTGCCATCAGGTGACCATGCTGGTGAGAAGATAGACCCTGCCACCTCAGTGATGGTTTTGGCATTTTCGCCATCAGCATCCATCACTTTTAGACGAGAGACTTTTTGTTTGCCAGTGCCTGTTTCTTCGATATAAGCAATACGCCCTGAGAAATCTCCTGGAATACCCGTAATCAGCTCATAGACTTTATCTGCGATGACGTGACCGGCGTAGCGCATGCTTTCTCTATTATTGTCAGCGGTTAGGCTTTGCTTGCCTTCTATCACGCGACCAGATTTGACATCGATGACTTCATAATCGGTGACGATTTTGCCGCGATTGGTACGAGTGCTGCCGACGACCAAATAAGGTATGCCCATGCTTTGCCATACTGGCAGTGTGCCTGCCAGCTCGCTACTGCTGCGTGGCTGCTGCGGTAGGTTTTGGCTGGTGACTTTTAGTTCTGTATTGCTCAAATCATTTAAGATAATAGGGGACAAAACAGAGTCACCTGCGAATGGTACAAACGCGACTTGGTTTTGTTGGACAGGAATCTCGTAGTCCAATTCTAATACGACAGGGGCTGCGAGCCCGCTTTGCGAGATCAGCAGTGTTGAAGTGCTCGCAAGTAAAGAGGCTAGTAGCTTTTTATGAGTATGCATGGGTCAATGGCGCTCCTAAAATTAATATGATAGTCATTTTTATAGTCGATGAGGCAAGCATTTAGATGAAAAAATAATGGGATAAAAGCCGCTTAACATCACGTTATCAATAATACAAGACGCTAGCAACTGGTTAATTGCTACCTTTAAACTTTATGGTAAAGGTAGGGTATTTGGGGTCATCAGCATCGATTGGTAGGCTACCTGTGTTGAGCACTGCTTGTTTGGCAGCTTCATTGACGACGCTATCAGGACCAGATGCGCTAACATTGACCACGTCACCATTCGCATTGACGGTGATGGTTAAGGTGGCACGCTGGGTAGAGCCTTTCGCTGCGGTAGGCGGCGTATAGTTGCGCTTGATTAGATTGATGATCTCACTATTGCTGGCTCCGCGGCTACCACTTGAGGCAGAGCGACTACTACCTTTAGAGGTGCTAGAGGTGGATGTGTCCCCAGAGATGGTGGATTGACCATCTGAGAGACTAAAGGTTCGGCCTGCATTGCCAGAACCCTCTGTATCAATCTGTATATTACGATCGTTAGCCGTGGGGCGTCTGATCTTGGGCGGGTTGTTTTGCTTTTGACGAAAATCTCCGAGCCGTTTTTGCTCTTCGATCATCTGCTCTCTTTTGTCTTGCTCTACTTGATCAAGCTCTTCTATCGCAGATTCGTCTAGCTGCGCTGCCCACTCAGCCATTCTGCGCTCATACTCTTGGTTTTGTTCACGCAAGCGTTGATGTTGCTCTTCACTCATCAGCATAGGCTGACTGGCAGGCTCATCAGATCGCGTAAATACAGGGACACGCTGAGAGTTCGGCTGGCTTGGATTTTGAGCACTTGTGCTACTACTGCTTGATGCTTCTTGTTGAGCGCTACTGGCTGATTCGCTGGTGCTGCTATCCATTTGCATGGCGCTAGCTGCTGCACGATTGGCCAATATCTGTCCTTGCATTTCAGCGAGCTGCTCAGGAGATACCATGACCGTCTCGATGCTACCAGCAGTCTCAACCTCAGTGGTTTGATAGTTATAAACCAGTATGCCGATTATAAGACCATGTGCTAGCAAACTGAGCAACGTAGGCAGTGTTAGCCCGTTGCCTTCAGGTTCGGTGGGGACATAGACGGCAGGCGCATTATGCATGGTATGGATACTCATGAACGTGGTTTATCGGATTGGCTGCTATGATGTGACATGCCTATTATGATGTAACAAACCTATATAGAAGGTATAGCTATTGGAGTGATGGCGTCGGTAGAGGCGCACCAGTCAATAACCCTACTTTTTCTATACCTGCCTGCTGCAAAGTTGCCATGAGCGTCATGATAGCGCCATATTGGTTATTTTGATCAGCATTAATCATCACTTGCAATGGCTCGGTGTTGGTATTACCGCTCTGAGATTGTAAGTTCGATAAAGTATTGATTAGCTCAGGCTCACTGATAGGCAAATCGATATTGTTTTCATAACTGATAAAAATCTCACCACTGTCAGTCAATGAGACAATGACAGGCAATTGGCTCTGACTCATGGTATTGGTTTGTTCTTTTGGCAAATCAACATCGACACCCGTAATGAGCATGGGTGCGGTCACCATAAATATCACCAATAGCACCAGCATAACGTCGATGTAAGGAACGACGTTCATCTCTGCATTCAGCGCTTTTTTCTCACGGCGATAGGGATTTGGTTTCATAGCCCATTCACCTGAGTGGCACTCACTTGAGTCTCTCTAGCAACGGGGCTTTGCACACTGGTCTCGCGCTGTAGCATGCCTGTCATCTCGTCACAGAACAATGCTCGTGAATCATAAAGACGGCTAGATTTTGCCGTAAAATGATTGTATGCCAATACAGCAGGAATAGCGGCAAATAAACCCATTGCCGTCGCAATCAGCGCCTCAGCAATACCAGGTGCGACAGAGGCTAGTGTGGCTTGCTCCGTTTGCGACAGTCCCAAAAACGCATTCATGATGCCCCAAACGGTTCCGAACAGTCCGATGTAAGGAGCTACCGAGCCGACACTCGCTAGCGTCGTCAGTCCTGACTCGAGTAATTGCTGCTGACGGCCCAAGCCGACGCGCAGTTTACGCTCAACACCGTCGATGATGTCATCTTTAGGTTGACGCTTTTTGTGCATTCTTAGATATTCTGAAAATCCCACATAAAAAATCTGCTCAAGTCCTTGGCGATCAGGTGAGCCTTGTACGCCTTGATACAGCTTTGCTAAATCTTCGCCTGACCAAAACCAAGTCTCAAATTGTTGATCAAAGTTTTTGGCCGTACCGAGCCGTGCACTCATACGGAAAATAATGACCCAACTGAATAAAGAGGCTAACAGCAGTAACGCCATCACAATCTGTACCAATAGACTGGCTTGGGTAATAAGATCAATAATATTTAATGATTCAGGCATGTAATGGACTCACGGATAATTGACAACAGCTGGTTTAAATAAAGATATTCAAAACCAAACGAACCCTAAAAATAATACTCACGCTTTCTTGTTCAATCCTCAAGGTGGTACTGACATCAACAATCTTGTTTAATAAAGATCCTCTGATCATAAGTCCAACCACTGAGACATCAACATAATGACCTGTTAGTTTACTTCTAAATGAAAGAAACGTCATTATTAATGTGTTAACCAGACAAAAAGTACGATATAGCAAATATTAAGTATCTTAGCGATATAGTGGCAGCTCATTACTAATATACACAAAGGATTTGGTCTAGAGACTATAAGAAAATTCAAATTTGTATAGACTTTTCGTCGTTATAAAAGTGGTGTTTTTAATTGCTTTTTTATACGAGTTAGACATTATCAGCGATTGAGTTTGTAAGACAACTCGTCTAATATGTTACGCTTTGTTACTACATTATTCTTACTGCGGCATCGCCATTTTGCTGAGGTCATGTTTAATTTTAGGTAGTGGTGACTTTTTATTAGCCAGTCGGGGGCGACACACTTATGAATGCAATTGAACGCTATTTTGGGATTAATGGTGACAATACCACGATCAAAACAGAAATCGTCGCTGGTATAACCACGTTTTTGACGATGGCTTATATTATCTTTGTTAACCCTAATGTCTTAGCCGATGCAGGTATGGACAAAGGGGCCGTATTTGTCGCAACCTGTGTGGCCGCAGCGGTCGGTTGTTTCATCATGGGTATCTATGCCCGACTACCAGTGGCGTTAGCACCAGGCATGGGATTGAACGCTTTCTTCACCTATGGCGTGGTCTTAGGGATGGGGTATGCATGGCAAACCGCGCTGGGAGCAGTGTTCTTGTCAGGTTGTATCTTTGTTCTATTAAGCCTCTTTAAGATTCGTGAGGCAATCATTAATGCGATTCCAAACTCTCTCAAAAACGGCGTAGTCGCTGGTATCGGGGCATTCTTGGCTTTTATTGCTTTGCAGAGTGCAGGTATCATCGTTAATCATGATGCGACTTTGGTTGCCCTTGGTGATATGACGTCATTTGGTCCTGTATTGGCATCTCTAGGTTTTGTCGTCATTATCGGTCTGTCTTATAAAAGAGTCCCAGGCGCGGTAACCATTGGTATTTTGCTGGTTGCTCTGATTAGCTTGCTAATGGGCTATACACAGTTTACCGGTATCATATCGGCACCACCTTCAATCGCGCCGACACTGATGCAGCTCGATATCGCTGGCGCATTTGATGTTGGTATGATCAGTGTGATCTTCGCTTTCTTATTTGTGGATTTGTTTGATACTGCAGGTACGCTCATTGCGACCACTAGCCAAGCAAAGCTAACGGACAAAGATGGCAATATCCCGAATATGGGCAAAGCGCTATTAGCAGACTCAACAGCGACAGTCGCAGGCTCTTTACTTGGTACGTCATCGACAACCAGTTATATTGAAAGTATCTCGGGCATTGCCTCAGGTGGCCGCACAGGATTGATGGCAGTCACTGTTGGTGTGTTATTTTTACTAAGCATTTTCTTTTCTCCATTAGCCGGTATGATCCCAGCCTATGCGACTGCAGGTGCCATATTTTATGTTGCCGTACTGATGATGGGCACCTTAAAAGACATCGACTGGAGCGACTTAACAGAAGCAGCACCAGTGGTCGTGGTATTGCTATTCACACCGCTTACATACTCTATCGCTGACGGCATCGCACTTGGTTTTATTACCTTTACGGCTGTAAAAGCAATTGCAGGCAAGTTTGCAGATATCAGTATCGCTGTCTGGATTTTGACTGCTATATTGTTGTTCAAGATTATTTTCTTATAATGCAAGGCGTTATAAGACATTAGATAGTGTCTTAAACAAGAAACCCTCCTTATCATTTGATGACAAGGAGGGTTTTTCTTTGTCAGTAAATAAGCCTATCGTCTTGATCTAAGCCCTGTATGCTCGATGCTAATGTTTGGTATTTTTGTTACTAGTGTTAAGCAGCGTGATGACAAACTATAGGCAATAGCAAACAAAAAAACGTAACCAAAGCGTCATAGTCAGTAAATTGCTTGTAAGTTATTGTTATTTAGATAGAAATTAATTATTTGAAAATGATTAATTTCGTTAGTTTGAAAAAAAATTTCGTGATATTATAGCCGAGTTAAGCGCATCACCTCAATCAACGCCGTAGAGGTTTTTCTTACAGTGAATTAGCATCATCAAAGATGACAGATTTGTAATTATTAGAGCGATTTTTCGGTTCAATAAGGCGATATTTGGTCATCACACTCCTTTCACTACTAACAAGAAGAAGGCACTAATGCCGCTTAGCTTTTCGTTGTTGCCTTTGTATTGTTAACGTAGCCCGTTTAACAGTCTAACGACCTACTTAACCGTCTCCAGCCTATGCTGGATTTTTAGTTTTGTGATGGCGCCGTTTGGTCTTTTGATTATTGCTGTGAATATCCGTCAGTAACCACTATTTTTTGATAGCGGTTACGAGTAGTTATACAGGACGATCAGACTTCCTAAAGCACCATTTATTATGGTTTTTAAACGATAGTTATGGAGTTATTATGAACCCAGTAGACCAGTTTACCCCGCAAGAGCCGATCTTGTTTAATCCTGTTGATATGCTGTCGCCTGAGTATCTCGCCCAGTCAGCAGAAGAGCTAAATAAGCGTATTTCGCCGCTATATAGCGCCGATGAAGAACGTTGGTTGTCTGAGTTATTGCCACTTGCCAAACCCAGTATAGAAGAACGCGATGCTGCTGCTGAGCAAACGCGCAAACTGGTCGAGCACGTGCGTAATGATGGTAAAGCCGTCAAGATGGTTGACTCATTATTGCTTGAGTATAGCCTTGATACCCAAGAAGGTATTTTGCTAATGAGCTTGGCAGAAGCCTTGATTCGTGTGCCAGACAACTATACGGCTGATGCGTTGATTCATGACAAAATGAGTGTGGCTGACTGGAAAAAGCACATTAAAAATGACAACGGCTTTATGGTCAATGCTTCTACTTGGGGCATGATGATGACTGGTCGCGTTGTCAGTATTGATAGCAGCACCACTGCATCAGGTTTCTTGGATCGCATGACTAAGAAGATGGGTGAGCCTGTCATTCGCAGTGCGATGCAAAAAGCCATGCGTATCATGGGCCATCAGTTTGTATTGGGCGAGACCATCGAAGACGCCAATAAAAACAGCCAGCCATATCGTAATAGAGGCTATACCTATTCATTTGATATGTTAGGTGAAGCGGCTATCACGCACAAAGATGCGGAAAAATATTTCAATGACTATCTACATGCGATCAGAGCTACGGCGAACGTAAAAGTCAAAGAAGGCATGCCAAAGCCGTCAGTGTCTATCAAATTATCAGCACTGCATCCTCGCTATGAAGCCACGCAAGAAGCGCAAGTAATGGGCTTATTGCGTCAGCGCTGCCTGCTATTGATTGAAGCGGCACGTGAAGTCAATGTCGATATCAGTATTGATGCTGAAGAAGCAGATCGCCTTGAGATTTCTCTAAAACTGTTTGAGTCTTTGTACCGTGATAATTTAACGGCGGACTGGGATGGTTTAGGTATCGTTGTACAAGGGTACTCTAAACGCGCAATCGCTGTATTAGCGTGGCTGGCTCGTTTGTCTACTGAAGTCGGTGATCGTATCCCAGTACGTCTAGTAAAAGGCGCTTACTGGGATACTGAGATCAAACTTGCTCAGCAAAAAGGTCTATCAGGCTATCCCGTTTGGACACGTAAAGAAGGTACGGATACTGCATACCTTGCTTGTGCGCGCTTCTTATTGTCAGACCATCTGCGCGGGCTAATCTGGCCACAGTTTGCGACGCATAATGCGCATACACTGTCATCAATCATGACCATGAGTGCACATAGAGACTTTGAATTCCAACGTTTGCACGGCATGGGCGATGCGCTTTATGATCATATTTTGCAAGCTTATGAGATTCCTGTACGTATCTATGCACCAGTTGGCGCGCACAAAGACTTGCTACCATATTTGGTACGTCGTTTGTTAGAGAACGGTGCCAACAGCTCGTTTGTCCATCAGTTATTAGACAAGTCGTATCCGATTGAAAAACTAACGGTGCATCCATATGACAAGCTACTTGCCAACCCAACATTGCATAACCCGGATATCCCGCTACCACTAGAGATTTATGGTTCGCGACGTGCTAGTTTTGGCCCGAACATATTTGTAGAGTCACAGTGGTTGCCGTTTAAAGCAGCTATTGATAGCCATCTCAATAAAAAATGGTCAGCGACACCTATCATCAACGGCCAAGCAGTGAATGAATATGAAGTAGATGGCGTCACCCATCAGCTTGATACTCAGCCTGTACTTGCGCCTTGGAATCATGACGTAAGCGCTGGTGAGGTCAAATATGCCAATGCAGAGCTGGCTCGTCAAGCGATTGATGTCGCTGTCGCTGGTCAAAATACCTGGCAGAACGTGACAGTGGCAAAACGTGCGGCAATCTTGCGTAAGACGGCTGAGCTATTTGAAGAAAACTACGCTGAGCTGATGGCACTATGCCAAGTCGAAGCTGGTAAGACCATGCAAGACAGTATCGATGAAATCAAAGAAGCCGTTGATTTCTGTCGTTTTTACGCTGATGAAGCAGAGCGCCTAGACGATGTTGTGCATGAGTTTACAGATTTGTCTGGTAAGCAATCTCGTCAAGTTTATAAACCACGTGGCACCTTTGTGTGTATTAGCCCATGGAACTTCCCATTGGCTATCTATACGGGTCAAATCGTAGCGGCACTGGCAGCAGGTAATACGGTAGTCGCTAAGCCTGCTGAACAAACCAGCTTGATTGCTCATTTTGGTGCGCAATTAATGTATCAAGCGGGTGTACCAGCAGAAGCACTACAATTGGTGACAGGTGCCGGTGATGTGGGCGGAGCGCTAACGGCTGCTGACAACATAGCAGGTGTGATATTTACTGGCTCAACGCAAACTGCTCAGCGTATCAATCAAAGCTTGAATGATCATGCACAAGCGAGTGGCGAGCTGCCTGTATTTATCGCTGAGACTGGCGGTCAGAACGCGATGATTGTTGATTCAACAGCGCTGCCAGAGCAAGTCGTTAGAGACGCTGTTCTATCTGCATTTGGTTCAGCAGGTCAGCGTTGTTCAGCTTGCCGTATACTATGTGTACAGGAAGAGATGGCTGATGATTTGATCGAGCTATTGCAAGGTAATATGGCTGAGCTTTCTGTTGGTAACCCGCTATATGCTGCCACAGATGTAGGTCCAGTCATTGATGCTGATGCCAAAAATGGTCTTGAGGCGCATATCGCGCGTATGGACGCTGAGCCAACTGCGACTATCTTGGCTCAAACACCAATGAGCTCAAGCTCGGTTGTCAGCCAAGAAAACTCTACCTTTGTATTGCCAACAGCGATTGAAGTACAAAGCATAGACGTTATTGGTGGTGAGCATTTTGGCCCAATCCTACATGTATTGCGCTATAAAGCACGTGATCTGAATAAGCTCATTGATTCTATCAATAACACAGGCTTTGGTTTGACTATGGGTATCCATAGCCGTATCGAAAAAACTGTTGAGCATATCGAGCGCCGTGCTTTTGTAGGTAACACTTATATCAACCGTAACCAAATCGGCGCGGTCGTAAACGTCCAGCCATTCGGTGGTTGTGGTCTGTCTGGTACTGGTCCTAAAGCTGGTGGTCCGCACTATGTTGCGCGTCTGATGCAGCTTAGCTCAGAGTCAAATGGCAGCAACCAAGCAAATGCTAATACCCAAACAACCACTCAAACAGAACTCGCATAAGGAGTAGCAACATGGCGACTGAATTCAAAAAAAATCATGCCCAGGTTTGTGAATCTTGGCGACTACTTGGCGCGGTCAATCGCGCAACGTACCTAGAGGCGGCAATTCCAAAGTTGTCTCTATTGACTGGTGATGCCAACAAAGCAAAGCGTTTGTTCAATCATCTATTGAGCGCGGCTCCTAGTTTGGACGAGACGCATCGTATGACTGGCGCAACTGGTGAGTCGAATGACTTATATGTGACAGGTCGTGGTAAGACGATGGTCATTGGTGAAGAGTCTGCCAGAGCAATGGCAGTGCTAGGGCAGCTGATAGCCGCATTATTGACTGGTAATGAAGTCATATTGCATTGCCCAAGCCAAGATGAGATGTGCAATGAAGCTGCTAAGATATTGTACGATACAGGTATTAGCGAAGATGTATTGAGTGTGGCTAATGACTCTCAGACCACCACGCTTTTGTATATCGATCGTCTTGCCCAAGTGGCCGTTTCTGGTAACCACAGTGAAGTACAAGCCATCAGTCAAGAGCTTGCTAAGACAGACGGTATTTTGACGCAAGTGATTAGCGTCACTGATATGGAAGGCTTATCAGAGATGTTAACGCCTGATTATCTGCATCGTTTTGTCACTGAGCGTGTTAAGACTATTAACACCACAGCAATCGGCGGTAACGCGAGCTTGCTTGAGCTTGGTACAGAGTAATAGTACTAACGACCAACCCGCTTAGTGTTTATAGTGGTTTTAATAAATACTAAGTGGCGTTTGATACATCATCATGAGTATTGAACGAGTAATTGTATAATATGCATAAGAAAAAACCGCTATCTGAGTAATTATCAGATAGCGGTTTTTTTATTTGAGTGATTTAACTGAAAATAATTACGCGGTCTTATTCAGCCATTTCAATCCATACCCAACCGTTCTCTAACCATTCGCTTAAATCATCTGCATCGATATCCTTCACATCATGATGCTGTAATGGCTCTCCATCAGCCAAACGTACCAACACTGCTATTGCTGCATCATCAAGTCCATCGAGGCGCTGCCCATTGGCATACAGCACAATATCATCATTGGTTTTGTTATAGAGTAGGCGATTGCTATAATCTGCTTGTAGTGTCGCACCCTCAGACAATGCTTGCATGAGCGCTTCAGTATCCAGTGTTTCCTCTGGCATGAGTGCATCATATTGGCGTTTACTAACCACTTCAGAAACTGCTTGGCGAATCATCTCATCACCGCGCTCAGATTGTAGCATCTCTAGCAATTGCGCTTTGATCGCAGCGATGCTGTCCGCTTGCAGCTCCCCTGAGTTCTGTAGCGTTTGTGGCAGTAGCATCGGGATAAATAACTGGCTGTCATTGGTCGCAATATCGGCCACGCTATCGATGATTTGCATTATGTTTGGACGACGGCAACCAAACGAGAAAGTCAGACAGTCGTCTTGCGCCACCCCGAAATGCGATAATTTAGGCGGTACATAAAGCACATCACCCGCTTCTAGTATCTCATCGAAGATAAGCTCTCCCATATCATCGAACAAGCGTAAAGGCTCATCAGCGACAAACTCTGTCTGCTCATCACAAAACTTACCCAATTGCCAGCGCCTAGAACCATAGCCTTGTGCTAAAAACACATCGTAGTCGTCATAATGTTTACCGACCGATCCAGCTGCTGGCGCATAAGAAACCATGATGTCATCGCGCTGCCACTGCGGAATAAAGTCAAACGCTTGCCACAACTGACCGAGCTCTGGCGACCACTGTTCTAGGTTTTGCACCAGTACAGTCCACTGCTCTGGTAGATTTTCAAAATCCGTTTCATTCAAAGGGCTTTTTTTGAGTTGCCACTGTGCCTGACCTTCTTTTTTATTGGCTGCTTGGGTTAGCAAGCGTGCGCTAGCATCTTCTTCAAGGGCAAGACCAATCATGTCATCTGGCTCAAACATGTCGATCAATTGTGGTAAGCCTTGCTTGATAAGTAAGGGTTTCTTTTGCCAGTATTCAGCCAAAAACTGCTCAGGCGTGATAGAGTCGGGTAGACAAAGAGGAATAGAAGTCATGGGTAAGTCCATATTTTAAATGCGTATGAGATTGATAGTAAGAGAGGCTTTATAGAAAGGTTTTAATCGTTTATGATGATCCTCTATCTGATGGCTATCATCAGAGCAGCCACCGAATCGTAGGAAAGTTATGAAAAAATTGCACTTTATCGTCATTATCGCTAGCGTGTTTTTATTACAAGCCTGTGTCCATAAGATTGTCACCGTACCTGCCAAAATCGCTTACAAAACCACCAAAGGTGTGGTCAAAGGAACTGTTGCTGTCGGTAAAGCCATCATACCGGGTGATAGTGACGATGATAAAAAAGACGATTAATCACTTAATTAGATACCACTTGGTTTTGACGAGTTTTAAATAGCATAATACCTGCCGCAATTAGCCCACCGAGTAAGGCTAAAGCCATATCTTTGTGGGCGTCCCAAACGTCACCCTGCTGACCGTTATACGCTTCAGCAGCTTCTGGTGATAACGTCATTGCAATGCCCCATTCGAGCAGCTCGTAGAGCAGACTTGATGACATATTAATCATGAGAGCAAGTGCGATGAGTAGTTTGACGGATTGGACTTTGAAGATAGATTTTGAGACATCTACCATCGCATGGAACAGTAAAAGCCCGTAGCTAAAATGGACAAGACGATCGTACATATTGCGCTGCCAACCAAACAATTCGTCTAAACGTATACCGAATAGTTGCTGTGTCCAATCATTGTAGGGCACGTAAGAGTATAGATAACGCGCCCCTATGATGTGAATGACTAAAAATAGTGATGCGAGCACATAAGAGCGTGAGCTAACATAGTTATAGCGATAAGCAACTAGCATCAATGCTAAGAAAAGTAGCGTACCGAGCTGATGTAACAGGTAGCTCGACCACTCTAGAGGCTCAATGCTTGCCAGTACCATAACGACAAATACCGCAATCGTACTAGCAAGCACAGATTTTTTATTTTGATGCATAGTGCTCGCTGGCTGCTATCAATAGTTAGTAGTTACAGCTTGGCAATCCATTCTTTAATAGCGCGTGCTTGTTCAGCGGCATTACCGATATAAGTAGCAGGCGTCAATTCACGCAAGCGTTCTTTATCCGCATCATTAACTGCCGATAGCTCATCGCTTTCGACGAAAGTTAGCATGGCTTCACGAGTCATGGCATTACCGCGAGTCAAGGCTTTTAGTTTCTCGTACGGGTTTTCAACGCGGTAGCGACGCATGACTGTTTGAATCGGCTCTGCCAATACTTCTTGCGCTTGATTCAAGTCATCATTTAAACGCTGTGCATTTAGCTCAAGTTTACCCACGCCTTTTAGGCAAGCATCAAACGCAATCATGCTCTGTGCTAGGCCAACACCGATGTTACGCAGCACCGTTGAGTCAGATAGGTCACGCTGCATACGTGAAATTGGTAATTTCTCACCCAAATGAGCCAGCATCGCATTGGCAACGCCTAAGTTACCTTCAGAGTTTTCAAAGTCAATTGGATTAACTTTATGCGGCATGGTAGAAGAGCCAACTTCACCATCTTTTAGGCGCTGTTTAAAATAGCCTAAGCTAATATATTGCCAAATATCGCGGTTGAAATCGATCAAGATTGTATTGAAGCGTTTTACTGCGTCAAACAGTTCGGCGATGTAGTCATGTGGCTCGATCTGCGTGGTATAAGGGTTAAATGTTAGCGCCAAACGCTGATTGATAAATGCTTCAGCATGGCTCTGCCAGTCAACGTCAGGATACGCTGAAAAATGCGCATTGTAGTTACCAACGGCGCCGTTGATTTTACCTAATAGCTCTACTTGGTTGATTTGCTTGATTTGACGGGCTAGGCGATAAGCCACGTTTGCCATCTCTTTGCCAAGTGTCGTTGGGCTTGCGGTTTGACCATGAGTGCGTGACAGCATTGGTTGATCAGCGTGAGCAATTGCTAAGTCAACGATACTGTCAGTCACTTGCTGCATTTTGGCAACGACTAGCTCGCGGCTGTCTTTGAGCATCAATGCATACGATAGGTTATTGATATCTTCACTGGTGCAGGCAAAGTGAATGAACTCAAGAGAATCAATCAAGGCATCCTGACCACGGAACTTATTTTTGATAAAGTACTCAACCGCTTTTACATCATGATTGGTCGTCGCTTCGATGTCTTTGATAGCTTGGGCATCGGCTTCACTAAAGTCATCAACGATTGCATTCAAAAAAGCATTGGTCTGGTCATCAAATGCTGCTAATTCACCAATTGCGCTGTTGTCAGCCAAAGACTGCAACCAGCGAATCTCTACCGTGACGCGGGCTTTGATTAGACCAAATTCAGATAAATAAGGACGTAAGCTGTCAGCCTTTGATGCGTAACGACCATCAATTGGAGAGAGAGCGGTAAGTGGGGTCATGGTTATGCCTCAGTAGTTATGAAATAAAAAACTGCAAGAGTCTAGATAAAAAATTACCATATAATAAACGACGTCGAAATCGTTGCGCGTAATATAGCAGAAATATGATATTAAAAAAGCGGTCTATGCAAATAAAGCGATGTTGACGTCCGTTAAAATCAATCTATTCACTGCGTCAACATCTGTGCTTGAGGTTGGGTCTTAGGAATCAATTAGAATCCGCAAGGTGCATCAATAGATTCAATCACGCCGCCGCCCAGACACACTTCATCAATATAAAATACCGCTGACTGTCCAGGAGTGACGGCGCGCTGTGGCTCATCAAATACCACGCGCACTTCGCTGCCATCAGCATTGGTCGCAAATACGCGACACGCTTGGTCTGGCTGGCGATAGCGAGACTTTTCCATACAGGCCAGGCCTTCATCGCTAAACACATCCGCAGGCGGTAAACCATTAGTCCAATCGAGCTTATAGGCTTTTAGCTCGTTGCTCATGAGCATGGGATGTTCATGCCCTTGACCAACGATTAAGCGGTTTTCGTCTAAGTCTTTTGCCAATACAAACCACGGCGCCTCTACACGGTCTTTAACACCGCCAATGCCGATGCCACCACGTTGACCCAGTGTGTAATACATCAGGCCGTCATGAGTACCGATGACTTTATTATCATCAGTAAGTATCTCGCCTTTTTGGGCAGGCAGATATTGCTGTAAGAAGTCTTTAAAACGGCGCTCACCAATAAAGCAAATGCCTGTAGAGTCTTTCTTTTTAGCCGTCGCTAGGTCATGCTCTTCAGCAATCTGACGTACCACTGGCTTTTCGAGCTCACCAACGGGGAATAGCGTTTTGGCGATTTTGTCACCGCCAACCGCATGCAAGAAATAGCTTTGGTCTTTATTGTTATCAAGTCCGCGTAAGAGCTGCGCAACCTCGTCACCGTCGGCATTGGTATAGTTCACACTGCGGCGCGTATAGTGACCTGTAGCAATATAATCTGCACCAAGGGTCAACGCATAGTCCAAAAACGCCTTAAACTTAATTTCTTTATTGCACAAGATATCAGGGTTTGGGGTGCGTCCTGCTTTATATTCTGCCAAAAAGTGCTCGAATACGCGATCCCAGTATTCCATAGCAAAGTTAGCCGTGTGCAGTTTCATACCGATTTTGTCACACACGGCCTGCGCGTCTGCTAAATCATCCATCGCCGTACAGTATTCGGTGCCGTCATCTTCTTCCCAGTTCTTCATAAACAGGCCTTCGACCTTGAAGCCTGCCTGCTGAAGTAATACGGCTGATACAGAAGAATCGACCCCGCCTGACATACCGACGATCACATGCTTGGTGCTAGGATTTTCGACATCAGCAAGTGTTAAAGGGCGATGAGCATTAAAAGACTCAGAAACGGTTGTGCTTGAGGTACTTTGTATGGCTGACATAAAACGGCTCAACTATTTATACGTTATCCAAAGTACATTTCGACGCCAAGCGTTATGCAATCACTACAATACATAGTCTCAGCACAACAACGTCAGCTTGTCTTTTGGATCTGGTATTATGATAAAATAAACATCATATTATACCAGTTAATTGAAACTGGTGGCGACCGATGGTGTCCGGCTGCTCGTAAAACCGCTTTGAAAATTCAGATAGCGGTTTTGAATTATTTTAATCACCTTTAACTCATCTTGGAATAATAATGATAAAAATTGGTCAAGGTATCGATGTTCATGCTTTTCATAATAATGGTCAGCAGCAACAATATGTCATCCTAGCGGGCGTGCCGATTGAGCATACTCACAGTTTGCTTGCACACTCTGATGGGGATGTGGTCTTGCACGCACTTGCTGATGCGCTACTTGGTGCATTGGCGCTTGGTGATATCGGACAGCATTTTCCCGATACCGATGCGGCACATGCTGGATTGGATTCAAGGATTTTGCTGCGTTATGTTTATAGTAAAGTGCAAGAGGCTGGTTATAGCCTAGGCAATGCTGATATTACCGTGATGTGTGAGCGTCCGAAGTTGGCGCCGCATAATCTAGCCATGCGTGCCAATATCGCCAGTGACTTGCAAACAGATATTAGCAATATCAGTGTGAAAGCCACCACGACTGAAAAATTGGGATTTACGGGTCGTCAAGAGGGCATCATGGCCAATGCCGTGGTATTATTAGTCCCTAATGCTATCGAACCTATATAGATAGAAATTCGTGCTTGTAATACGGCGGCAGTCGCCCCATGTATCAGCCACGTCTTTATACAATTATTTTATATAAATAATCATTTTAATGAACCGCTTTATCAATAGGAGCTTTTATGAGTGAGCAAACCCCAAACACTGCTGCAAACGACGTTGAACAATTGATCCGTGATCAAATCCGTGACAATAAAGTTATTATCTACATGAAAGGCACACCGCAATTTCCGCAGTGTGGCTTTTCTGCGCGCTCTATCGAAGTGTTGACTCAGATTGGTCGTCCATTTGCGTTTGTAAACATTTTAGAAAACCCAGAAATTCGTGCAACGTTACCAAAGGTTGCTAATTGGCCAACGTTCCCACAATTATGGATTGATGGCGAGTTAATGGGTGGATCAGACATCATCCTACAAATGTATCAATCAGGTGAGCTAAAGCCATTGATCGAAGCAAACAGTCCAGCTGCTTAATACTTGAAAATGTGAATTGGATGTATTTAATGTCCAATTAGCCTTTATAAGGTACAAGCACAGCAAACCCAAATGGTCATTAATGGCTGTTTGGGTTTTTTTATTGTTGCTATTAGTGTCACTAATACCCTATCTATTCTTGTCCCTATTATTATTTCCACGCGCCTATGTCATTAGGCTTCGTTGTTTTTATGGGATTTACCCCCATATAGTGTCCAAGATACAAGCTATATAAATAATAATTATCAGATGAGTAAGAGGGTTTTATGAATAACCAAAACAGTGAACAGTTAAACGAGCAAAGAGAAGCGGCTGAGCAGGCAGCGATTGAAAAGCGCCGTGAGCGTCTAAAAAATGAATCTACACGCATTATTGAAATTGCTAACAACGAGTCATATTCAGCACTCAAGTGTATTCATCAGCTTAGTGTGGCGGGCGGTGCAACTGAAGCGACCTATATCGCTATCGAGCAGCGCATTGTTGTGGACCAAGATCCAGCAGGTGCTTATCATTTGGCACTGTTGGCACAGAACACGCCAGATTTGCCTATCGATGCCCGTCAGCTTATCGAACTGGTAGTCAACAAGGGTGACAACCATCAGCGTTTGGCACTGCTTAAAAACTTACCATTACCGCCAGTTGAGCTCATCAAAGCGCAGATTTTGGCGAGTGATGATGGTGAGGCGATTGGTCAAATGAATGCCTATTTACAGATTAATCCAGAAGGGTATGGTAGTCATCATATGTTGTCTAGTGGTCAATCGGATCAGATCGTACCCTTGAGCCGTGGTAACGGTAATGGCTAAGACATTATTACAAACTCAAAAGCTAACCACTAAAGTGATGTTGGCATAAATATCTTTGCGTCTAATTATAATAGTTTTTATCCTAGCGTTTTTTAAGCGTGAAAAAATTGTTATAATGACAGGTTATCTAACCAATTATGAACGACTTATCTGAGTCGTTATCTTTTTTATAAATACGACTGACGTTTATTTGTCGATTGCCGTGTTCTTTATCAATAGAATATGACCATCGGCAGCGTTATGAGTCAAGTGAGGCACACATGCAATACCCAAAACATTACGACGTGATAGTGATCGGCGGTGGTCATGCTGGTACAGAAGCTGCTCTGGCGGCTGCACGCATGGGCGCACAGACCTTATTGTTGACGCATAATATTGAGACGCTCGGGCAGATGAGCTGTAACCCTGCGATTGGCGGTATCGGTAAATCGCATTTGGTGCGTGAGATTGATGCGTTGGGCGGTGCAATGGCGCTGGCAACGGATAAAGCAGGTATTCAGTTTCGCGTACTAAACAGTCGTAAAGGGGCTGCCGTTCGTGCCACGCGTGCGCAAGCAGACCGTATTCTATACAAAGCGGCGATCCGTCATACGCTAGAGAACCAACCAAACCTAGATTTATTCCAGCAAGCCGCTGATGATATTTTGGTCGAAAACGGCCGTGCGACGGCTGTTGTGACATCAACTGGTATTGTCTTTAAAACAGAAACGGTCGTATTAACCTCAGGGACTTTCTTGGGGGGTGTCATTCATATTGGTATGGAAAACTCAAATGGTGGACGTGCAGGGGATCAGCCGTCTATTAAGCTTGCGGATCGTTTACGTGAGCTTAAGCTACCAGTCGGTCGTCTAAAGACAGGTACGCCAGCGCGTATCGATGCGCGTAGTGTGGACTTCAGTGTGATGACGGTACAGCCAGGTGATACGCCATTGCCAGTGATGAGCTATATGGGTGACGTCTCTATGCATCCTGAGCAGGTCAATTGCTATATAACCCATACCAATGCGCGTACTCATGACATCATCCGCGAAAACCTTGACCGTTCACCAATGTTCTCTGGCAAAATTGAAGGCGTAGGCCCGCGTTATTGTCCGTCTATCGAAGATAAAATTCATCGTTTTGCGGATAAGGACAGCCATCAGATCTTTATTGAGCCAGAAGGTTTGACCACGCATGAGCTATATCCGAACGGTATCTCAACGAGCTTGCCATTTGATGTGCAGTTAGACTTCATTCACAGTATGAAAGGGCTAGAGAACGCGCATATTACTCGCCCAGGTTATGCGATTGAATATGATTATTTTGATCCACAGAATCTTAAGCCAACGCTTGAGACCAAATCGATTGATCGTCTGTACTTTGCCGGTCAGATTAATGGTACGACGGGTTATGAAGAAGCGGGCGTGCAGGGCTTGCTAGCAGGAACCAATGCGGCATTGGTGACGACCAATAACAGTGAGTTTGAAACGTGGACACCGCGCCGTGATGAAGCGTATCTTGGTGTACTTGTGGATGACTTGATTACTCACGGTACTACCGAGCCATACCGCATGTTTACGAGCCGCGCAGAGTATCGTTTGCTCTTACGTGAAGACAATGCAGATCAGCGCTTAACTGAGACGGGTCGTAAATTAGGACTGGTAGATGACGTGCGCTGGCAGGCCTATCAAGAAAAGATGGAAGCGATCTCGACAGAAACGTCACGCCTAAAAGATATGTGGGCCACGCCTACCAACGCGTTAGGTAAGCAAGTGACTGAGCAGACGGGTGAGGTACTGTCTAAAGAATCGACTGCCTTTGATTTGCTCAAGCGTCCGCAAATACATTTTGCTGATATCGCGGCTATCACTGACTCAACCGTTGATGCACAAGTGGGCGAGCAGATCGAGATTTCTGTTAAATATGCCGGCTACATTGACCGTCAGCAAGAAGATATTGATCAAATGAAGCGACTAGAAAACACGGTGCTACCGTTAGATTTTGATTATAGTGTCGTATCAGGACTATCAAATGAGATCGTGCAAAAGCTTACGAAAGTAAGACCTGCGACGCTTGCTCAAGCTGGGCGAGTCAGCGGTGTCACACCTGCTGCTATACAGTTACTGGCAATGACGGTCAAAAAACACAAAAAAGCAAAAGCTGCGCTTGACTCATAACGGTAGTATGCTAAAGCCTTTTATAACAAAGCATCCATGATATAAAAAGCCCGTAATAAAATATTATTACGGGCTTTTGTTTATTAGAAATCTACCTCATTATCGAAATAAAGTTTCATTCAAACTTGTCTTACTTGCTGCTTTGTCTCTATACTAGGTCATAAAATCTGATTATTACTTATTAAATTTTCTTGTTTATGCTCATATCATGATGGGCTTGTCACCGAATTGAGCCTATTTATGATTGATGCTATTGTTTTTGCTATTACTATTGTATTCCCCAACCTTGCTTTAATGTGGTTGGGTTTTTTTATGCAAAGACGTGGCGAAGCAAGCCAAAGTTTCATCGATCAGGCATCCAGCTTTGTTTTTAACTACTGTCTGCCTTGCTTGTTGTTTTTTAGCGTGGTTGATAGCGATGTTGATTATGGTCAGCAAGTTAAGCTAATCTTTGTTGGTATTTTGGTGACATTTGTCCTGTTCTTTGGGGCGGAGCTGTATGCCAAGCGTTTTGTCAAACGTCCTGCCGACCAAGGCGTGTTCGTACAAGGTATTTTCCGTAGCAACATGGCTATTATTGGCCTCGCAACCGTTGCTAATGCTTATGGTGAGCGCGGGTTGAGTATCGGTGCCGTCTATATGGGCGTAGTCACCATATTGTTCAATATTTTAGCAGTCATTACATTAAGTCGTGTTTCTAAAAGTGTGGATGATACTTTGATCAGTCGCAGTATTATGATTATCAAAAAGGTATTTACTAATCCACTGATATTGGCATTGCTATCAGCATTTGCTTATAAGGCGCTGCCATTGCCACCACTTACGGGTGTGATTCACAAGACTGGTGATTTGTTGGCAGCGGTCGCATTGCCATTGGCACTGATTTGCGCTGGCGCCAGTATTGATTTGAAGTCGATGCTGAATGCTTCAGGGTTGTCTATGCAAGCCAGTATTGGTCGTATTGTCATTGCACCAATCGTCGCCATTGCGATTGGATTAGCATTCGGTTTATCAGGTGTACATATGGGCGTGCTATTCTTGATGGTGGCATCACCAGCTGCTGCAGCCAGTTACGTGATGGCAAAGGCTATGGGTGGCAATGATGTGCTCGCGGCAAATATTTTGGCATTTACGACAGTGGTGGGTATGTTCGGAATGGCATTCGGTGCGGCAGCATTACGTGCGCTTGGTTTAATGTAGTAAAGAATCTAGGAAAAAGGTTTGCTGCATTCACTTTAACAGACCCTATAATTTTTAATATATTAAGCTTTAATGCGTTTTACTATACTAAAAAAGCCCCTTTTTCAGAAAAAAAGGGGCTTTTTTATATTAATTCAGATTGTCTTGATTGCGCTTATCTTCTCGGCGTTGCTTTTGCTTTGGACTAGTACGATAGGTCAGATACCCACCGATAGCCATGACTGCAAGAAATGCCAAGATATACATAAATATCGACGAGCCAATCATCAATGATGCACCAACAATAGCAGTTGCTTCCATGTCAAAAATCCAGTTAAGGTTTAGCAATAATTATGCAAGTGTCTCATTTGATTGTAAAGTAAATAAGTTTAGCTCCGGTGTAAGTTCAAGTGAACGAATACGCGCTGCTTGATTATGCACATTAGCAGTTACAATCAATTCATCTGGTTGATGGGTTGCCAAAAACGCAGCCAGTCTTGGTTTGACCGTTTCGACAGATCCAATGAATGAAACTGACAGCGCATTATCTACCATCATTTTTTCTGCTTGGCTCCAGATGCTATCCATATCGTGCGTAGGCTTTGGCATTTGACCTGTCTCACCACGGCGCAAGCGTACAAAACTCTGCTGTGCTGAAGTAAAGTGATACTGAGCAGTCTCATCGTCGTCAGCCAGTAACAAGTTTGCAGCCAGCATGACATAAGGCTTATCTAAATAGGCAGACGGCTTGAACTGCTCACGATAGGCTTTAATGGCTTGTCCTAGCATTTGCGGTGCAAAATGTGAGGCAAACACATAGGGCAGTCCTAAATGCGCGGCTAAGGTTGCGCCAAAAAGGGACGAGCCTAATATCCAAATAGGGATGCCTGATCTAGCGCCAGGGAACGCTTGCACAGGGCTGCCATCTGTATCATTACCCAAGAAGTACATCAGTTCTTGTACATCTTGTGGAAAACGCTCAGCGTCTTTCATTTGGCGTCGCAGTGCCTGAAACGTTGCCCCATCAGTGCCAGGTGCGCGTCCTAAACCCAAGTCAACACGGTCGCCATATAACGCCTGCAATGTACCGAATTGCTCAGCAATCACCAAAGGCGCATGATTGGGTAGCATGACACCGCCTGCCCCAATACGGATACGCTCAGTTTGGCTACCGATATGCGATAGCAATACCGAGGTTGCTGCACTAGCGATACCTGGCATATTATGATGCTCTGCCATCCAATAACGGTTTAAGCCAGATCTTTCTGCTTGCTGTGCGGTTTCGACCGTTTGGGCGATACCTTCAGAGATTGTTTTGCCTTCAGGTACAGGTGCTAGATCTAAAAAAGATAAAGGGATTTTGTTACTCATAAATCATCCAGTAGAGTTATTAATTATTTTCTCTTGATATGCTTGTCACCGCTATCGATTTCAAGCTATGTTACTGAGTAGCAATAAATCATAACAAAGATTGGTTATCGATGACTGAGGCGCTTGGAGAGCAACAGTATCCGTTGATAGATAAGCTTATCATCAGGAAAAGAATCTTATAATAAAAGTATCAGCACATAAAAAAGCAGGTAACCGAAGTTACCTGCTTTCTAAAAATGACGTTATTTAACTGAGTGATTATTGCAGTCGATCACTTAGACCAATTATTTAGCTTGGTCGCCAAGCTTATAAGCCACGACATAATCACCAATCTTCGTACCTACTGAACCATGTCCACCAGCCACCAATACCACCATCTGCTCACCTTTAGAGTTCAAGTAAGTCATCGGTGTAGCCTGACCACCTGCTGGAATACGGACATTCCATAGCACATCGCCATTTTTTAGATCATAAGCTCGGAAGTTGTTTTCGGTTGCAGCAGACAAGAAGGCCACACCACCTTTGGTGATGATAGGGCCACCGATACCAGGGACTCCTAACTCAAACTTCAATGGAATAGGAGATAAATCCTGCACAGTACCATTTTTGCGCTGATAAGCAATCTCGCCTGTGGCCAGATCAGCACCTGCGATTGTACCCCACGGTGGCTGCTGACAAGGTACGCCGAGTGGTGATAAAAATGGTCCCATTTCTACCGCATAGTCTGCACCTTCATTGGCATTCACACCTTGTTCACCTTTATTGGTTTCAACATCGCCAAGTGTGTCTTTAGGGATGAGTTTTGAGGTGAAGGCAAGGTAAGTGGGCATACCGAACATCACGCCGTTTTCAGGATCAACAGCAAGTCCGCCCCAGTTAAAGGTACCAAAGTTACCAGGATAGACTAAAGTACCATTGGTTGATGGCGGCGTGTAACGACCGTCGTAGTTGAGTTGGTTAAACTCAATACGGCACATCATCTGATCGATGAGACTTGCGCCCCACATATCTTTTTCAGTCAGTTTCTCAGGCGCAAAGCTCAAGCCAGAGTAAGGCTGTGTTGGCGATGCATGTTCACCAGCAATGAGATAGCCTTGCGGTGCATCACGCTCTTTGATAGGTACAATAGGCTCGCCTGTTGCACGGTTCAAGACGTAGACATCGCCTTGTTTGGTCGGTATAACCAACGCAGGTTGGACACCATCAACGGTATCTAAGTCAAGCAATGTTGGCTGAGCAGGCGTATCCATATCCCAAAGATCATGATGGACAAACTGCTGTACCCAGCGCGCTTCACCTGTTTTAAGATCTAGTGCAACCACAGAAGTGGCATATTTTTCTTCAGCAGCGTTACGATAGCTACCTAGCTGATCGGGTGTGCGGTTACCCATTGGGAAATATGCTAATCCAAGCTCTTCATCAGCACTGGCTGTCGACCATGAATTTGGTGAGCTGGTGCGATAGACTTGGGTTGGATCGTTGACATCAAAAGGTGCTGTGTTGTCAGGATCGCCTGAATCCCAGTTCCACATGAGTTCGCCAGTATTAACATCATAAGCACGGATCACACCAGAAGGTGAGTTCACATCATAGTTGTCGTTGACAGCACCAGCGACAATAATAACCCCACCTGCGACGACGGGTGCAGATGTTGAATAGTAGTAGCCTGCTTGTTGGAACGGCATGTTGTGCATGAGGTCTAATGCGCCATCTTCACCAAAGTCTTGACAGCGTTGCCCAGTTTTTGGATCCAGTGCATATAGCTTGGCATCAGAGGTTGGGATAAATATCTTGGCATCACATTGCTTAGATGCGTTTTCAAAGGTATTTCCCGCGATTTTTTGTACCATTGTATCGCTAGCAGCAGCAGATGTGCTGGCGGCGACGGACGTATCGTCAGTGGCACTATTGTCAGCTGCCTCAACAGTAGTAACTGGAGCAGTATTATCCGTGCCAGCTTGACCAGCATAGTAAGATACACCGCGACAGGTTTGATGCTGACGTTGGAGGTTTTCGCCAACCTTAGGATCAAACTTCCACAATGTCTCACCAGAGTCGGCATCTAATGCCAATACCCAGTTGTGAGGCGTACACATATACAAGGCGTTGCCGATTTTCAATGGTGTTGCTTGATAAGTGGTTTCACCAACGTCATTAGGACCTTTGACATCTCCAGTTTGGATTTGCCAAGCGAGCTCTAAATCTTTGACATTATCAGTGTTGATCTGAGTCAGAGGAGAGTAGCGTTGTCCATAGTCAGTACGGCCATACGCGCTCCATTCGCCATCTGGTGTTTGCTGACCATTTGATAGTGGATCGCCAAGATTTGCAGAATTGGCGTTTTGATCGCCGTCATCGTTGGCAGTCAAATCGAGCTCGCCCAATTTGTCGGTGGCATTATTGGCCATACTACCGAAAGAGAGCAGTGCACCCACAACCACACTGGCCATTAGTCCCCAATAATAAAGAGGACTTTTCTTAGCGTTGCTTGTGTTTGTTACTTGAGTGTGTTGCCCGTGCATCTTCTTAGAGACCCACGGTAAAAGCATCAATAAACCAAATATTAGCGGGAAGCCTAAGCGAGTTGCCAGCGCCCACCAATAAAATCCAGATTCCCAAAGCGACCATACTAGTGTCACAACGATAAATATCGCGTACACCCCGTAAGCACTCCAGTGTTTTTTGAACAATAAAAATGCTGTCGTTAACATCATAACGCCAGCAAAAAGATAGTAAGGACTACCGCCTAAAGAGAGCAGATAAGCGCCGCCAATAAGCAAGGGGGCGGCAAAAACTGCCATAATGATCGCTACGAGTTTTTCCATGAGCGGTATCACCTGTTACATAGAAGCAAATGGACATGCAGTGATCGACACCCAGTACAATTAAATGTCTAGGCGTCCAGCAATACATGCAGAAATAAAAACGAAATAAAACGTTGAATAACGTTCTAGACTGTATTTTATCACTTATACATAAGCTCGGTAAAGGTGGGGTAAGGTAAGACCAGCGGTTTAGCCCCTTTGTTTTAGTTGTCGAATTGTTTCTGACACAGCTCCATAAAGGCACGACCGTATTGGCGGATTTCCGCATCATCACGCACCGCCATCCAACTGGTGAAGCGCCCGAAGTGATCGACTGGTATGGCAGTTAGGTTCTGATAATGACTCGGTTCAAATGCCATTTCGGCAATAATACCAATGCCTAAGCCAAGTCCAACATAGGTGCTAATGACGTCAGCATCGAGCGCGGCGAGTACGATATCTGGCTCTAGACCTGCTGCTTCAAAGGTTTTATCAATCGCGCCGCGTCCAGTAAAGCCGCCGTGATAGGTCACGATGGGATAGCTGGCAAGAGTCGGCAAATCGATAGAGTCTTGCTTGGCAAGTTCGTGATCGCTTGGCACGATGACACGATGCGTCCAGTCGTAATAGCGGTAGCATCTGAGATAGTTATTATGAAGTAAGGACTCAGTTGCGATACCGATATCAGCCTGACCACGAATCACCATCTGTGCGATGGTCTCAGGATCTGCTTGTTGCAAGATCAAGTTGACTTTGGGAAAGCGATCTTTAAATTCTTTCACTACTTTCGGCAAGACATATCGTGCCTGCGTGTGAGTCGTTGCAATCGTTAGTGTACCGATATTAGGATTGTTGAAATCTAGGCTTAAATTTTCAATCGTACGGATTTCAGCAAAGATGGACTCGATATGTGGCATAAGCGCCGTACCCATGGTGGTCAGCCCTGTCAGACGCTTTCCTTGACGAATAAATACTTCGGTCTTCAGTTGGTTTTCAAGTGCCGCGATATGCTTTGACAAACTTGATTGGCTGGTGTGTAGCACAGTCGCTGCTTGACTTAAGTTATAGCCATTAATCACCGTATGCCAGACTGTTTCCAACTGCTTGAGCTGAATTTGCAAATGTCGCTGATTGACTACTACATCGATTGCCATCACTGAATCCTATTGTGTAACAATACAAACCTTATCTATATCTGAAAGATTTGTATATGAAAGTAAAAACGTACAAATGTGCCATAAGAGCGTAGTGTAAAACAAAGCTATTATTCTTGTATATAATAAATAGCTATCAATTTATGATAATTATGAATATAGGTTTTTATAGTCCTCTTGCTTTTACAGTATTTCTTACAGTCATTTAATTTTAGTCATTTGATTTATTTGACTAGGATATGCGACTCAGAGTATTTAAGACTGTTGAATATCTAAATTTTAGGCATAAAAAAACAGCTACCTTATAAAAGATAGCTGTTCATGATTGATAGACTTACTCACTGTTCATTAATCTAATCAGTAATGCTTACTCAGCAACATCATAACGATCCGCATTCATGACTTTGCTCCAAGCGCGAACGAAATCACGAACGAATTTCTCTAAGTTATCGTCCTGCGCATATAACTCAGCATAAGCACGCAAGATAGAGTTTGAGCCAAATACCAAATCCACACGGCTGGCTTGCCATTTGACGTTGCCTGTACCACGCTCACGTACTTCGTAGTTATTGGCAGTATTGTCTGCTGCATTCACAGGATGCCACGTGTAGCTCATATCTGTTAAATTGACAAAGAAGTCGTTGGTTAAGACACCTGCGCGTTCAGTAAAGACGCCTTGTTGGCTCTGTCCATGATTGGTATCGAGGACGCGCATGCCGCCAATCAATACGACCATCTCAGGTGCGGTCAATCCCATCAACTGAGTGCGATCAAGTAGCATCTCTTCAGGAGAGACTGCGTAGTCTTCTTTGACCCAGTTGCGATAGCCGTCGTGCAGTGGCTCTAAATCCGCAAAAGATTCTGCATCAGTCATTGCCGCTTCTGCATCGCCGCGACCTGCGGTAAACGGTACGGTAACCTCTACGCCTGCATCGTTCGCTGCTTGTTCAATAGCGGTATTACCAGCGAGCACAATCAGATCGGACAAACTCACGTCTTTATCAAAATCAGACTGAATGCTGGTTAATGTCTCAAGCACGCGTTGTAGCTGCTCTGGCTCATTACCTGCCCAGTCTTTTTGCGGGGCCAAACGGATACGTGCACCATTAGCACCGCCGCGATAGTCCGAAGCACGGAATGTACGTGCGCTATCCCATGCGGTGATGATCAACTCACGGCGGCTCAAATCACTGTCCAATATTTGCGATTTTAGCGTCGCAATATCATCAGCATTCAAGTCTGCATTGCCTGTTGGAATAGGGTCTTGCCAGATAAAGTCTTCATTTGGTACATCTGCACCTAAGTAACGAGATTTCGGTCCCAAATCGCGGTGAGTCAGTTTGAACCATGCTTTGGCAAATACTTCATCAAAATACGCTGGGTCGTTATGGAATTTCTCTGAAATCTCGCGATAAACAGGATCTTTAATCAACGCCATATCAGCATCAGTCATGATCGGATTGCGGCGGACACTTGGGTCATGAGCGTCTAATGGACGATCTTCTTCTTTAATATCCGTTGGCTCCCACTGCCATGCACCTGCTGGACTTTTTGCTAATGCCCAGTTGTGATTCAAGAGTAGCTCAAAATAGCCGTGATCCCATTGGGTTGGATTGGTTGTCCACGCGCCTTCAATACCACTTGAAACAGTATCACCTGCATTGCCATTACCTTTAGGATTGCGCCAGCCTAGACCTTGCTCTTTGACATCGGCAGCTTCTGGCTCGTCTTCTAATGTTGTCGCATCGCCATTACCGTGACACTTACCAACGGTATGACCACCAGCGGTTAAAGCAACCGTTTCTTCATCGTTCATTGACATACGTGCAAACGTCGTACGCATGTCTTGAGCGGTCTTTAATGGGTCAGGGTTGCCATCGACCCCTTCAGGATTGACATAGATCAAGCCCATTTGTACCGCTGCTAGTGGGTTTTCGAGGGAGGCACGATCTTTATCGCTATCGTAGCGGTTTTCGGTAGCGGCTAACCATTCACGCTCAGAACCCCAGTAGATGTCTTTTTCTGGATGCCAGATGTCAGCGCGACCACCAGCAAAGCCTAGCGTTTTAAAGCCCATAGATTCATAAGCCATGTTACCTGCCAAGATCATCAAATCCGCCCAAGACAGTTTATTGCCGTACTTTTTCTTGATGGGCCACAGTAGGCGACGGGCTTTGTCTAGGTTGACGTTGTCCGGCCAGCTATTTAACGGTGCAAAACGTTGATTACCAGTATTAGAACCGCCGCGACCATCGGCGCCGCGATACGTGCCCGCCGAGTGCCATGCCATACGAATCATCAAGCCACCATAATGGCCCCAATCTGCTGGCCACCATTCTTGTGATTCGGTCATCAAGTTTTTTAGATCTGTTTTGACCGCTTCCAGATCAAGTTGCTTAAAAGCTTCAGCATAATCAAAGTCTGCTCCCATTGGATCAGTCTTTTTGTCTTGCTGATGCAATATGTCTAGGTTTAAGCTATTTGGCCACCAATCAGTAGCAGCAGAGGCTGTGGTGGTGTGCGCTTGGTGCATAACAGGACAGCCACCCATACTAGGGCGCTGCGGTGCATGTGTCTGATCAACGTTTTCACTATGAATCGTCGGTCCTTTATCATCACCTTGATCATAGGTTGTGTTGGTCGGTGCGTTGTTATCGCCGTGGTTCACGGGACAACCGGCAGTATCTTGGGCTGTGTTTTTATCAGTTGTGGCTTTGGTTGAGTCGGACATGGTAAAACTCCTAGGCTAGGATAATAAAAAGAACGAGTAGTCAATCGAGATAATCATTGTTGATATAGAGAGCATAACGAAGCGCTTTGCATTTATAAAACTAATATATAAGAATTATATGTTTTAAATTATTAATCATTAAGTCTTGGTGTAGTACCTCATCCAGCTTGCTATTAACGCCATTGCTCTTGCTACTAGGTAGGACAGTAATAAGCTGATCAAGTTTGTATTGATCCTATCTCTATCTACATATTACCGATAACTGAAAGCGTTGTTAGACATCTTTGATGAGAGTAAGTAGTAAGAAAACTAAGGACTGGTTTAACCATAGTGAAAGATTGCTATAATCTGCGTTACTGCAGCGAAATATAAGCCGTTATGAAAGTGCCAGAATCAATGAGTTAATGCAAAAACATCTAGTCAAGGTAGCGGTTCTCAAGTACCATAACTGAATTTTGTTGTAATGATCATATTGGTGCAACGTAGAGCAATTTTTATCGATCTTTTTATGGATAACTGATGCTAAAGATTGATAAAAATTGTGCGCAGTTGTGTTATTTGTCTCAATTGTTGGTGAGTTATTATGTCTGCTGTCAAATCTGTACCACCCAAACCTCCCATTGCCAAAAAATCATGGGGCGAGGCGGCGAAAGCCTATCTTGATCGGCGTGCTATGATCATGCTGTTTTTGGGTTTTGCAGCTGGTATTCCTATTTTGCTTATTTTCTCCAGCTTGTCGTTATGGCTTCGTGAGGCGGGATTTGATCGCAGTGTAGTGACGACCTTTAGTTGGGCGGCATTGGGATATTCGTTCAAGTTCATTTGGGCGCCCCTAGTAGATGCGGTGCCGCTACCGATATTGACTAGATTACTGGGCCGCCGTCGTAGCTGGATTTTGATTGCACAGCTCTTAATTATTTTGGCGATTTATATGATGGCCAGCATCAATCCGACCGATGAGAGCAGTTTGCACTATATGGCCATGGCAGCCGTGCTATTGGGCTTTTCATCCGCCACGCAAGATATTGTGGTCGATGCCTATCGTATTGAGCTTGCCCCTGCGAGTTTTCAGTCAGTATTGTCGGCAATGTATACCGCAGGCTACCGTTTAGGGATGATTTTTGCAGGCGCAGGTGCGCTCTATTTGGCAGATTATTTCGGTTCGACTGAAGAGTTATATAGTTACGAAGCATGGCGCAATACTTATTGGATCATGGCAGCAGTGATGGGCGTAGGTGTGGTGACCACGCTGATAATTCGGGAGCCTGTGAGTGAGCAGATACGCATTGATCGTCCCGCCTCTGACTATGCCCGTTTGGTACTGGTGTTTGTATTGTCGGTCGCCGCTTTTATCATCGCTTTTGTCAATGTTGGTGCGTTACTGCCAGAGACAGACAGTGTGATGTTTGCTTTTTTACTTGAAGTGGTTCATCTCTTAGCAAGTCTATTGGTGGCATCGGTTGTGGGTTATCTGTCTGTTAAAGTGGGCGTGGTCAAACAAGAAATGGCTTATACCACTTGGGTTGAACCAGTCGTTGATTTTTTCCGTCGTTATGGCAAAAAAGCATTATTGCTACTGGCCTTGATTGGGTTATATCGCATTTCTGACATCGTCGCAGGGGTAATTTCGAACGTCTTTTACCAAGACATGGGTTTTAGTAAGACAGACATTGCCAATGCTGTGAAGTTAGTCGGTGTCATCATGGTTATTGCGGGTGGTTTTTTGGGCGGGATTTTGGCTCAAAAGATGCGCATGATGCAGGCGATGATGATTGGTGCCATACTGGCTTGTGTGACGAATTTATTATTTGTCCTGCTCACTTACAACCCTGGTAGCTTACCGCATATGTATGTGGCCGTGATTTTCGATAATCTGGCAGCAGGTCTTGCCAGTGCGGTATTCATCGCGTTCTTATCTGCCTTGACATCGATTCATTTTACTGCGGTACAGTATGCTATCTTTTCATCGCTAATGACGCTGATACCGAAAGTGATGGGTGGTTACTCTGGTGCTGTTGTCGACAATATGGGCTATCCGTTTTTCTTTATTTTTACCTTTGCGATTGGCGTGCCAATTTTGATATTGATTTACTTGGTCGATAAACATATTGTCATTGGTGATAATGACGATATATACGGTGATAATGACAAATTAACAAAGGCAAATCCAAACCTGACCGATACCAATGAGCCGCCACGCGCGTCAGAGTAGCGTCGGCAGTACTTTCGCATTTATACATTCACAATATCTTTAAGAGTCACTTATGACAGCATTGACCATTCGTCAAATCAAGCAGCAAATTGGACAACTGATAAATGGTGATACGAGTAGTCAGATACCATCATTTTGGCTAACGGACTGGTTGTTGCATGCCATTGATAAACCGAAACTGTTTTTGATGACGGATGACGACTATCAACTAACCGATAGTGAGCTTGCACAGTTCAATTCTGGTGTAGTAAGGATGCAGCAAGGAATACCGCTTGCTTATCTGACTGGACAGCAGGATTTTTGGTCGCTGAATTTTAGCGTCGATGAGCACACCTTGATCCCTAGGCCTGATACCGAAGTGTTGGTCGAGCAAGTATTGAATTGGATAAATGCTCAGCCAGTATCAAGCAACCATAAGCACTTGCTGGATTTAGGTACGGGGTCAGGTTGTATCGCGATTAGTCTGGCTCATGAATTAAAGCACGCTGATTGGCAAGTGGTGGCGGTTGATCTATCGCTTGAGGCGCTCAAGGTTGCTCAGCATAACGCTGTGAGTAATGATGTTACCCATGTTGAATTTATCCAAAGTAGCTGGTATCAAGCGCTACCCACTGGTGATGAGCATTGGTTTGATGTGATTGTCTCAAACCCGCCTTATATAGATGAAGAAGATGTGCATTTGGCGGGACTAACCGCTGAACCGATTAGTGCGCTCAGTGCACCCAATCATGGCTTGGCTGATATCGAGCATATCGTTGTGCAGGCACCGAATTATTTGCGTACAGATGGACTATTGGCTATCGAGCATGGCTTTGACCAAGGTGCTGCGGTTCGACAGCTATTTTTAGACAGCGGCTTTGGATCAGTACACACGGTGCAAGATTATGGTGGTAATGATCGCGTCACGCTAGGGCAATGTGCATAGATAGGTTTTATGTGTCAGCTTCTTTAATGATAGGTTGTGAATAAATATGGCAAAAGAGTTAGTACAGCTATCAGATGATGAGCTGCTCCGTTATGCACGGCAAATACTACTAGACGGTTGGGATATGGATGCTCAGCTGCGATTAAAATCAGCACACGTGGTGATGATAGGGGCAGGCGGCCTTGGTTGTCCAGCGTCTGAGACACTGGTGCGTGCAGGGGTAGGATCTGTTCATCTGATCGATGATGATGCGATCGAGGCAAGTAACCTACAGCGCCAAACACTGTTCTTGCCTGAAGATATGGGTAAGCCAAAAGCGCTGACAGCGGCTGCTATGCTGGCTCGCATCAATCCTTTGATAGTAGCTTGCGGCACAGTGGCGCGGTTAAATGAAGACAACGCTTATGAGTTGCTCGATATGGCTTCGGGTAAGCCAGACTTATTACTAGATTGTACGGATAACTTTGCGACTCGTGACGTCATTAATCGCATTAGCGTACGCTATGAAATTCCATTACTCTCTGCCTCGGCAATTGCGATGCAAGGGCAGCTGGCACTGTTTGAGCCACATCTGGACACAGGTTGCTATCATTGTGTGTTTGGCTCAGTCGAGCTTGATGAAGCCGCTGATGAGCGGACTTGTGCCAATTCGGGCGTGCTTGCGAGTACCACTGCTGTCATGGGTAACCTGCAAGCCAATACCGCCTTGCAGTATCTGGGATTAACCAAAAATCCACTGACAAACAAGCTGCTCATATGGGATGGTAGTCAGATGCAGCAACGGCTGATGGGTTATAGAAAAGATCCAGAGTGTCATATCTGTAGCAGTCCCAATTGAATAATGTGCCTTTGATGTATCTTTAAATTATATTGTCTATTTTCAAATCCTTTCTATTACCATAGTTGTTTTTTATGAAAATTCATCGTCCGCATTTGTTAAAGCATACCTTTAATGTCGTCAACCGTGTTCGCCAAACCGCGAGTGTGGCAGGTCTTTCTGCGCTGAGAGTCGCAAAAGGGGAAAAACCTGATGCAATGCTACTCAAAGAAACCTTTGAGCAGTTAGGCACGACTTATATCAAAATCGGTCAGTTTATCGCTAGTACACCCTCGCTGTTTCCACGTGATTATGTCACCGCTTTTCAAAGTTGTTTGGATCAAACCACGCCATTATCTTATGCTTATATCGAGCAAGTGCTAAAAGAAGAACTAGCGACTGAGGGTATAACGATTGATGATAAATTTGCTTATATCGATTCAGAGCCGCTAGCATCCGCCTCTATCGCTCAAGTCCATGCAGCCCGTTTGCATAATGGTGATGAAGTGGTGCTAAAGGTACAAAAGCCTGGTGTTGAGACGATCATGCAGACCGACTTGGGTGTATTACACGGCGTGACCAAGCTACTTGAAATAGTGATGCCATCGATGAAGTTCGCTAGTATCGCGCCGATTATCGATGAGATTCGCCTGCGTATGCTTGCTGAGACTGACTTTATTGCTGAAGCTCAAAATATCCGCGATTTTCAACAGTTCTTAGCGGTATCAGGCAACACTCGGGTAGTGGCACCAACCGTATATGAAGATCTGACCACCAAGCGTGTATTGACGATGAGCCGTCTATATGGGGTTTCTATGGTTGATGAATCGCTCATGCGTCAGTACTGCAGCGACCCTGCACAAGTCATGGCAGATACGTTAAATACATGGTTTGCCAGCCTTATGCTGTGCAATAGTTTCCATGCTGACCTGCATGCTGGTAATTTAATGCTATTGACCGATGGGCGTATTGGTTTCTTAGACTTTGGTATTGTCGGTAAATTAAAAGCGGAGAGCTGGCGTGCGTGCATGGGTATGATGCAAGCGATGCAAGATAGTGATTATCAAGCGATGGCCCGTCATATGATTGATATGGAAATGACGCATGGCGGCAATAAAGTCGATGTGGTCGCCTTAGGTAACGATCTAGAGCGCATGATGATAACGATCATGGCAGAAGATAAGACCTTTACCAGCGGCGTACCGTTTAATAGTAAAGAGCAAGCCGACGAGCTCAATAAAATGATGCTTGAGATTGTCGAAGTTGGCAAGCGTCACGGTATTCATTTTCCACGCGACTTTGCTTTATTGACCAAGCAAATGTTATATTTTGATCGGTTTATGCGTACGCTAGCTCCTGATATGGATATGTTTAGTGATCAGCGTGTACAAATGCTAGGACAGGATACGACAGAAACAATGACGTTGAACGTGTCGTAGTTCTTGCTGATATTTCATCTCGACCTAATATATCTAATAACTTCTCTATTTCTGCGTTTATTTATTATTGCTTTTAATTATCTAACACAAAGGATTGTGTGCTAATTGCCACAAAAATGGCGCTGTCATGATGACTGCTATTAAAAGCCGTATCGCTCCTACCATCACCAATGAAGCTGCTATCGCCTGTATCGGTATGTACTGCATGGCAGTTGTCATGGGCTATGGACGCTTCCTCTTTACCGCCACCTTACCTGATATTATGGTGCAATTGTCATTATCAACGACGATTGCAGGCTGGCTAGCATCAATCAATTATATCGGTTACTTTATCGGTGCCCTCATTGCTATGTTTGTGCCTCAGCGCTCGACATGGCAAGCGATGACGCTTTGGGTAATTATAAGTGTTGTCACAACGATGCTACTCGTCGTACCAAATATGTCGTTAACTTTATGGTATATCATTCGTCTAATTGCGGGGATTGCAAGCGGGGTCGCGATGATTCTGAGCTCATCGTTTGTAATCCAAAACCTCAGTCCCGAGCGCCGTTCTATATTATCGGCCGTACATTACGCAGGTATTGGCGTCGGTATTAGTGCCTCTGCCATCGTGACGTGGTGGCTGTTAAAATTAGGCTATCATTTTGATGTGATTTGGTTGGTCGCAGGCTGCACCAGTTTACCGCTGATATGGCTCCTTTATGCGATAAAACCCAAACCAATAAATAGCTCAGAGTTACAGCAGAACGATTCGAAACAGCACGTATCAGTGCATCAGAGCTATTTAAACTTCAAATGCTCTTTATATGAAGCCATTTCTGGACACCATAAAGCGCTTGCGTTACTTTTTGTGAGTTATATATTGGCAGGATTTGGCTATATCAGCTCAGCAACTTTCCTCCCCGTTATGGCAGCGCAGCGCTTAACGACGCAGACCTATGCTGGATTGATGATTTGGCTAGTCGTCGGTATTTGTGCGATGTTGTCAAACCCGTTGTGGGGCGCGCTTGCCAAACGTATCGGTGAGATAAAAACCCTAATGGGTCTGACGGTATTACAAGCGTTTGGCATGTGTTTGCCTATATGGTTTGATGGTGCGCCTGGATTATATGGCAATGCTGTTATTCTAGGTCTGACCTTCGTCGGTATGGTAGCGATGACACTCACGTTGTTTAAAAACATCAATCCTGCTTATTCTAATTTGCTGATTGCATTGGCAACGCTCGCCTATGCACTAGGGCAGTTCTTGGGACCTTTGGTAACGGTAGCATTGGCAGGGCAGGATGGCAATTTCAATGCAGGGTTACTGGTCGCGGCTATTGGATTGATGATTGGATTGATCTTAATCCTATTGTTCCGTAGACAATCACCAATGCTCGCTTAGCGCTTTTAGCGCCTTCAACGCTGTTATACGACACTACGGCTGAATACCTCTCGCAGCTCAAAACTGGTGTGCACTTGAGCAACGCCCTCAATACGATTGAGACGATGCAATAAAAACTCCTCATAATGCGCCATATCACGCACTCTGACTTTAATCAGATAGTCCTCTGTACGTCCTGTGACAATGCTACAGCTCACGACTTCCTCAAAACTCTGCACTCTGCGCTCAAAATGCTCAAAACGCTCGGCGGTATGACGGTCCATACTGATAGCAATAAACACGGCAAGCGGATAGCCAAGTTTTTGCGCATCGGTTTTGGTGTAGTAACCTGTGATAATGTTTGTATCTTCCAAGCGTTTAATACGACGTGCGCAAGGTGTGGCGGAGAGATTAACGCACTCAGCCAATTCTGTGATACTCATACGTGCCTGTGTCTGCAACAAGCGCAATAACTGCTTATCGATGTCATCTATATTTGCTGTATCTACACTTCCTATGTAATTTTCTGGCATTTTGCCGCCTTGATAGTGAATTTATTCGATTATAATAAATAAAATAGGTTTTTCCACTAAAAATATAGAAAATAAAATAAAAAATAGCAGGTTTCTATTTGCTAAACTTTGCTATTATTATGGTGTAACTACTCGTTACCTCATATGATAAATACAAATTTAACCAACAGCTAATCGCCTAGCTAAATATACAAATAACCATATCATCTAAGGATTGATTATGTCTGACCAAGCCACGCATACTGCAGCCACTGGGACTGTAAAGATCACACCAAAAAATGCCGCTTTCGACTTCCGTAAATACCGTCCATTTGCCTTTGCGCCATCGCTGCCAGATCGTACTTGGCCAAGCAAAACAATTGAGAAGTCGCCAATATGGGCAAGTGTGGATCTGCGTGATGGTAACCAAGCACTGATTGATCCGATGACGATTGAACAAAAAATGCGTTTCTTTGAAACACTAGTAGAGGTTGGCTTCAAAGAAATTGAGATTGGTTTTCCATCAGCGGCGCAGGTTGAATTTGACTTTACCCGCAAACTTATCGAAGAAAACCACGTACCGGATGATGTGACGTTACAAGTATTGGTACAGGCGCGTGAGCATTTGATCGCGCGTACTTTTGAATCATTAAAAGGCGCAAAACGTGCCGTCGTCCATGTCTACAACTCAACCAGCCGTGTACAACGCGAAAAAGTCTATGCCAAAAACAAAGACGAAATTAAAGAAATTGCTATCACTGGCGCCAAACTATTGAAAGAGTATGCGGCCAAATACCCTGAGACTGAGTGGGTGTTTCAGTACTCGCCTGAGAGCTTTAGTCAAACAGAGACTGAGTATGCAGTAGAGGTTTGTGATGCGGTTTGTGATGTGTGGCAACCACAACAAGGCCAAGAGGTGATTTTTAACTTGCCAGCGACTGTTGAAGCATCTATGCCTAATGTCTTTGCGGATCAAGTAGAGTATTTCTGCCGTAATCTTCCCCAGCGTGAGCATGTCATTATTAGTCTTCATACTCATAATGACCGTGGCTGTGCAGTCGCCGCGGCCGAATTGGGTGTTTTGGCAGGTGCAGATCGTATCGAGGGCACGTTGCTTGGTAATGGCGAGCGTACAGGTAACATGGATATTATGGTCATGGCCATGAACTTGTTTAGCCAAGGTATCGATCCCGAGCTTGATTTTAGCAACATGAGTGAAATCGTACAGGTTGTGAGCGAGTGCAATAACTTACCGCTACACCCACGCCATCCCTATGTGGGTGAATTGGTCTTTACCGCCTTTAGCGGCTCACATCAAGATGCCATTAAGAAGTCACTCGATTACAATGAAAACAACCAAACTGAGACTGACAACGTGTGGGATGTGGCATATTTGCCAATTGATCCTGCGCACATTGGTCGTAGCTATCAAGATGTAGTACGTATCAATAGCCAGTCGGGCAAAGGTGGTGTTGCGTATATCTTGCAGCGTAATTATGGCTTTAACCTACCACGTTGGATGCAGATTGACTTTAGCCGTGTGGTACAAAAGCAAGCGGAAGCGGTTGCCCGTGAATTACAAAATGATGAAATTTTACAAACCTTTGAAAATACCTACTTGCAGCAAGGTAAGTTTGAGTTACTAGATTATAGTGTCAGCAACAAAGGCGGTGAGGTGTATTTCAGCGGCCAAGTCCAGATGAATAACGACACCATTGATATCGATGGTACGGGTAATGGTCCATTATCATCGTTTATCAACGGTCTTGCACAGCATACGGGTAAATCACTCCATATTATTAACTATGCAGAACATGCCATTAACCCGCATCATAATAGTGGTAACGGTATCGATGATGATACCAATAGTGAGAATAAAACCAATGCAAATGCCGCCGCTTATATTCAGTTGAATGTGGATGGTGAAGTATACTCCGGCATCGGTACATGTAGTAGCACGGTCTCAGCCATGCTAAAAGGAGCGTTATCAGCCTTTGCTCAAGCATTGAGTGTAGCAGCTGCTTAGTATTAGATAACTATATCGTAATACTTTACTGGTCTTGATTTCATAAATATATAACACCGTAGCTCCTTGTACTCAACAAGCAAAGCTACGGTGTCATTTTTTTATGAGTAGAAAGCGACTAGATTATCGGGCATTATCTTACTTCAACGTCACTACTGACTAAGGTTTTGCTTATCGTTTGGATTAAGGTATTTTGCCCAATAGCATAATGTTACTTGTGTTTTTGGTGTCTACGACTTACGCTAATGTATATAAAATATTATAAATAAAAGGTTAATCATGGAACCTATATCATTTGCTTCATTTACATTGGCATCTATTCTGGCTTCATTGCCAGTGGATGGTGAAACGGTTACTGAGCCGACAATCACTACGCATATTAGTCCAGCCATTGCAGGACAATGGGAGATAGATTTAGACAGTTCTATCACCATGACCAAAGAGGCGAAAGCTCAGCAAGCGGCATCATCGAATAGTCTGCAAAAAAACAGTGCAGAGCCTAAGGTGGTAGCTGATATGGATGGTGGCATAATCACTCAAAGTGAGGCGCGCATACTAAACATTAAGCCGACTACCAGTAAAGACTTAATGGCGTCAGTCAACAAGTCGAATCAGTGCCGTGAGCTATATAATTTTGGTGCGGACAATGAGATGTGGGCGGTCAGTGGTAAAGAGTGGACATACGGTCGCTATCTAGTCACACATCGTGAAGAAGGCCTGCCCGTCATCGCTATCAAGACGATCTATGATAATAACGAAGTAGATTGCTCAGGCAACCAAGTGGATCAAAGTGACGAAGCATTGATTGCGTTTTTATACCACGACGGCAATCAGATGCAGTGGTGCGCTGATCCTGACGGTACAGAGTGCTTTATGACTTTTAATAGAGTATTGCCATAATAAGTGGTTTTTAGCATATTACACAGATTATTTGACATCTACTAATCATAAAAAGCCGCTATATTGATAGCGGCTTTTTTTGTGGAAATTGATTTTTATGGGAAATGACTACTGTCCCAGTCAGTACGAGTAAGCAAACTACAGCTTAGCGCTGTTTTGATCTATGCCTTTTTCTCGGCTTTGTCTGTGCTCAGAAGCTCTCTTTCGAGATAATGAATGTTTTGCGCTTCCTTGGCAAAATTATCATCTGCCAAAATCACATCACGATGTAGCGGTATATTGGTTTTGATACCTTCAATGATCAACTCATCAAGTGCGTGTATGGTCTTAGCAACGGCTTGCTGGCGAGTCTGACCATGGCAGATAAGCTTACCAATGAGTGAATCATAGTAAGTCGGTATCTCGTAGCCAGGGTATAGATGCGAATCGAATCGAACACCTGCGCCACTTGGCGCAAATAGTTGATTGACAGTACCAGGGCAAGGAACAAAAGTTGCTGGATCTTCAGCATTGATACGGCACTCAATCGCGTGGCCTTGGATTTCAATCTCACTTTGACGATAAGATAAACCATAGCCGGCTGCAATTTTTAGCTGTTCAACGACGACGTCGATACCAGTAATCATCTCGGTTACTGGATGTTCAACCTGTACGCGCGTATTCATTTCAATAAAGAAAAATTCATTATTTTCAAACAAAAACTCAAACGTACCAGCGCCGCGGTATTTCACAAGCTCACAGGCTTTCACACAGGCTTTTAAGATAGGTTCGCGGACATCATCTGGGATATCTGGAGCAGGCGCTTCTTCTAGTACCTTTTGATGACGACGCTGCAATGAGCAATCACGATCATATAGGTGGATAGCATTACCATTACCATCACCCAGTACCTGTACTTCTACGTGGCGCGGGTTTTGTAGGTAGCGTTCCATATAGACGGTATCATCACCGAACCAGAGCTCAGCTTCTTGCTTAGCAGCTTGTACTTGACCGACCAGCTCATCAAAGCGCTCAACGACGCGCATACCGCGCCCACCGCCGCCAGAGGCCGCTTTGATCAATAGCGGAAAACCAATATTGCGTGCTTGTTCTTCAGCATTATGTAGCGTAACGGCACCCACAGAACCGGGTACAGTTGGTACGCCCGCTTTTTTCATGGCATTGATGGCAGAGACTTTATTGCCCATCAAGCGAATATGATCTGCATTAGGGCCAACGAAAGTCAATCCTGCTTCTTCTACGCGCTCAGCGAACTCAGCATTTTCAGACAAAAAACCATAACCCGGATGAATAGCATCCGCGCCAGTGATTTCAGCGGCAGTTAAGATAGTATTAATATCAAGATAACTTTGATTGGCATTAGGCTTACCAATACAAATTGCCTCATCAACAAAGCGCAGGTGCATCAAGTTGGCATCAGCAGTAGAGTAGACGCCTACCGTTTCGATACCTAGCGCTTTACAAGCTCGAACGATACGCAGGGCAATCTCACCTCTATTGGCAATGAGCAATTTTTTTATCATGGGTTCATCCTTGTCGAAGCATCAGTTATTGACTGAGTTTTGATATATAACATCCTATTATTTGACTTTGGTGCGATACGTATATCAAAAACCAGCCATAATGAAATAAAGTATGGCAAATATCGTTACGCTTTATAACGTATGACAGGTTGGCCGAACTGTACGACTTCAGAATTATTTACCAAGATTTCGTCAACAATACCACTTTGAGTCGCTTCAAGAGGGTTCATGATTTTCATAGCTTCAATAATACCTAGAGTATCACCTGCTTGAACTTTTTGACCAACTTTTACAAATGGAGGATCGTTAGGCGTTGGCGCTGAATAGAAAACACCAACCATCGGCGAGTTTTCGACGCTACCCGCTTTTTCCGCAGGTTTTCCTTCAGCAGCAATAGGCGCTGCGCTAGCAGTTGGCGCTGCCATCATGGCTGGTGCAGGCGCATCATAGTGACGAGTTAAGCTGATATGCTCGTCGTCTGAACTGATTTCTAAATTAACCAGTTCACTTTCTTCCATAAGGGCGATGAGGGTGCGTATTTTTTCAATATCCATAGTTTTTATCTGACCTTGTACTAAATTCGAGAAATAGTGTAACTAAATATTGTCTAATTAGTTGCTAATGATACCTAGATTCAGAGCAATGAGCAATCAATGTACAGTTGTTAACTGAGATTTTTTACATATTTTGACGTAAGCCATGTTTTCAGTAAGAAATCATCTACGATTCATCATAGTCTATGTGACTCAGTATCGCTAGCAATGGTTATGAGATGTGACGTTTTAATCAATCAGTTTCAACCCCATAGCCTTGTTAAACGTCTTTGTTGATAGCGCAGACGAAGGGTCAATAAGATAGAAGATAAGAATAGGCCAGTGATTAATGCCATCCAAAAGCCTTGAGCGCCAACATCAGTGAAACGCACTAAATAGATACCCAGTGGTAGGGCCACTAACCAATAGCAAAAAAGCGTTACCCACATCGGTATGGTGGTGTCTTGCATACCACGTAATATACCAGCGACATTGACCTGCCAGCCATCAAATAACTGATAAGCAAGGGCAAAGATGAGCAAATGCATAGACTCCGCTCTAACCGCTGGATTATCGGTAAATGCTGCTGCCAGCTCTGGTCTAAATAGCCATATGCCAAGCATACAAGTGAGCGCAATCAATACTGTCCAGACAAGTCCAGTGGCTTGTACTTGGCGAAGTGCTAAGAGGTTTTTTTGACCATAACGATTTGAGACCATAATGGTAAGTGCCATCGCGACGGATATCGGTATCATAAATAGCTGTGACGTTACTGATAAAGCCACTTGATGCGACGCTGTTGCAAGCTCTCCTAGCGGACTGATAACAAGAGCGCCCAAACTAAATAAACTGGCCTCAAAAAAGATAGAGACACCGATAGGAATGCCCAGTTTTAACAGTTTTTTGATCTGTGTGCGATTTGGGCTAGTAAAACCATAAAAAAAGCGAGTACTAGCAAACTCTTGTCGCTTAGTAAAGCTGGTATAAATAGCCAACAACAGAACGTTGATCCATAATACCAATGCGGTCGCCACACCGCAGCCTGCGCCGCCCATCTCAGGCATGCCAAATAAACCATGGATAAAAATATAGTTCAGAGGAATATCGGCGAGTAGACCGACAATACTAATAACCGTCACCGGCTCAGGTCGACCAAGCGCTTCGCAATAACTGCGTAACACAGCATAGACAGCCAACGCAGGGAAACCAAAAGACACACCATGCAAATATTGTGTTGCTATAGGCTGAATATTCTCAGGCACACCCATGATGCCAAGGACATTGGGTGCCAAATTGACAACAATAAAACCAATAAGGCCAAGAGCGCCTGCTGTCCACAAGGACTGCTGAGTAATATGAGGAATCTGATGATGCTGGTCTTGACCGACCGCCTCACCAATGAGAGGGGTAGTGGCAATCAATACACCTGTTGCTAACAAAAACAGCGGTAGCCAAATGCCAGATCCAACTGCCACGGCCGCCAAATCAAGCGCAGATACTTGGCCTGCCATAATGGCATCGACAACCCCAAGCGCTGCTTGGCAAAACTGAGTAATCAAGATAGGTAGGGCGAGGACCCCTAAGCGTAAGCTGTAGCTTTTGAAGTCTCTGAAAGATAATGGGAAAACCATGGTAAGCAACTTTTTATTCTTTGCGATAATTGTTATGAAAGTAGTAACGATGAACAAGCAAATATCGTCGTCAATTTAATATTGACACAGTATGAGAAGAGTCGTGCCGACGATGATACTCCGATAAATAATATGAGCAAGCTTATACAGACGGAGTAAGAAAATAAAAGTGAAGGCACTGAAATAAAAATAACCCGTCAATCCAAGCAGTAGATTGACAGGTCATATACACATAAGATGGTAAAGAAGCCAGACTATGATGTCAACGATTTAGAGATACTATGTGAGCATTCATCTTAAGCTTATTTTACCTTGATATTTATAATCAGTAGATTCAGTAGATAGAGGATCGAGCTAATCGGTGTGTTCTGGCAGTAGTTCGAGTGTCTCAGCCATGTCCATAATCGCATGCCAATGTTTGGGCTCTAATGGAATGACCGTTAATTGCTCGCAGCCCTTTCTCAGCAGTAATGAGTCCTCAAGTGCAGGCAAAAATTTCAGCTCTGATAACGGTAACACCTCTGTAAAAGCTTGGTCAAAAGTGAGATCCACCATATACCAGCGTGGCTCTTCCTCGGTTGCAATAGGATCGTAGTGACGATGCTCGGGGTGAAATTGAGTGGGGTCAGGGTAGCCTGCTTGACTGACCGTCATAATACCAGCCACACCAGAGGGTCTTGCGCTAGAATGATAAAAGAATACTTTATCACCGACTTTCATATCATCACGCATAAAGTTGCGAGCACGGTAGTTACGGACGCCATCCCAGCTATCTGTATCCAATCGTTGTAAATCGTGAATACCAAAAAACTTTGGGTTTGATTTCATTAGCCAATAAGCCATATGTCTTATCCTTTGCTTCATTTTTAAATTTAATCTTTAACATTGTCAGGGTGCTTTTTTATTAACCAGCTTTCAAGCGCGCCGCAAATGTAATGGTTATATTCTGAATAAAGCGCTGCGCTTTGGATGCTGTACTGTTAATAGTCTCTTTATATACTGCCTGCAAGTTACCATGGTGAATAGGGGATTTGTACGTGGCTTTATACGTGGCTTTGTTAATAGTTTTACGTTAGTTAGGCTTTTCTTTATATCATCTAGCCGTTATCCTAGCGATACTTTTGATACTGATCATTATTGCCCATTACACAATAAGTTTATTTATGTCCAAAATGAATGCTGATAGCTCGCCAAATAACCTTGATACGTTACAACTCACAGAAAAGATGATAGATACTAGCGTTGTAGAGGTGACGAGCATCCCACTGTCGCTCTATATCCATATCCCATGGTGTGTGAAAAAATGTCCTTACTGCGATTTCAACTCGCATGAGCTTCCTATAGACAGTCAGTTGTCTATGTATGATGATTATGTCGATGCGCTCCTTTTGGATGCGAATATGCAACAGTTATTAGCGCAAGGGCGTCAAATCAGCTCAATATTTATTGGCGGTGGCACACCATCACTATTGCCAATTGCTCAGTATCAGCGACTTTTCTCTGGTTTGCGGTCATGTTTTGAATTTGCAGAGGACATCGAGATTACGATGGAGGCCAATCCAGGGACACTCGAGCATGCGCCATTTGCTCAGTATCTAGAGGTTGGTATCAATCGATTGTCTATCGGCGTACAGAGTTTTGACGCTGATAAGCTCAAAGTGCTTGGACGTATCCATGATCCTTTACAAGCGTTATCAGCGATTCGTGCTGCTAGGGCTGCTGGATTTACGCGAGTCAATGTCGATCTCATGCATGGTCTGCCGCAGCAAACCATGAACGAAGCATTAAATGACATTCAAATGGCGCACGATGCTGGCGCAACGCATATCTCTTGGTATCAATTAACGATTGAGCCCAACACGGTGTTTTATCGTAGCCAGCCTATTTTACCCGATGAAGACAATTTGGCAGATATCGAACAAGCGGGGCAGGCGCTGTTGCAGCAACTGGGGTACAGTAATTATGAGGTGTCTGCATGGGCGGGCGAGTCAGATAAGCCTTGCCGTCACAATATCAGCTATTGGCAGTTTGGCGATTATCTAGCAATAGGTGCTGGTGCACATGGTAAAGTGACGATTGATTGTCACGCAGACGGGGATAGTAAGCTGTCAAAGGAAAGTGATAAATCAGAAAACGATTTGTTAGCAGAATCTGGCATCTATCGTTTTAGCAAATCACGTTTGCCAAAAGATTATGTAGGAGATATAGAGACAGAAAAATCCAAGACCACTCAAAACGTACCAAAAATGGTTGGTTGGCAAGCAATCGATACAGATGAGCTCGTTAGCGAGTTTATGCTAAATGTACTGCGCTTACATGGCGGTGTTGCTTGGGCGTTGTTTGAGCAGAGAACAGGACTGAGGCTCGACAGTATTACTGAACAAATTGACAGTTTGATCAAACAAGGGTTATTAGTGGATAGTGATACGCAGTTGCAACCGACTGTGTTAGGTCAGCGTTATCTCAATCAAATACTGCGTGCTTTTTTATAGCATCTGATAAAGTGTATGTACAGTAACTACTTAAAATAAAGAATCCGTGACCAAAAAAAAGGACTTACAAAATAGTAAGTCCCTCAAAAAATCTAAAACAATCAAACCTTAGATTTTGTTTTGTACTTCTTGTGCGCTACCAGATACAGCATTACCAGCGCTTGATACGTCTTGGCCCAAGCCTTTGAACGTGTTGCAACCAGTTAGAACAAACATAGCAGCTAAAGATGCGATGATTACTTTTTTCATAATAATATCCTCAAAGATAAATGGATGGTTTATAAATAACAACAGTGAGGCTAAACGGCAGGTTTAAGCATCACTGAAGGGGTATTGGATGAGGCAGTCATATATAAATGCTATCTCGCTATCCATTACAGACATCATAGTGAAAGTTAAAAACCCTGCACAGTATCAAAATGTAATTATTGGCAGTAAACTGTAACTTTTAATTACCTATCGCTCATAAATTTAAATAATAGAGCATCGACCATTTGTGGAGTAAACAAGTATGACCATTCATATCGTGTTGGTCGCCCCAAAAATGCCGAGTAATACTGGCAATATTATTCGACTGTGTGCCAACAGCGGCGCGCAGCTGCATTTAGTCAGACCGTTAGGGTTTGAGCTTGATGATAAGAAACTACGCCGCGCAGGCCTTGATTATCATGAATACGCACATTTGCAGGTGCATGATGATTGGACAGCCGCACGGCAGGCGTTGCAAGCAGCTGACTGCTATACTGTCACGGCTTTAACAACCAAACTGAGCAAACCATTCTATGATTATGATTTTGGCGGGCAAGTAGACAGTGAAAAACCTGACAATGAAGCCATACCCAATATCGCGCTGGTATTTGGTTCAGAGACAGCAGGACTGGCAGATAATATCCGTGAAGATATCGGTGCCGATAATTGGTTGAGATTACCCATGTTGGCTGATTCGCGCAGTCTGAATTTATCCAATAGCGTCGCAATATGCTTGTATGAAATATGGCGACAGCAAGGATTTTTGGGTGATGAAGGTCGTAGTATCGGCTATGAGACCTTGACAGTCTACGACCCAAAATAGTGATGTATCAAATGAGCCGATCTATATGACTCATTCATCAGTGCTCACTTGGTAAGCAGCTACAGTTAACAAAGACACTTTTATAGGCAGTTGGGCGGCTTGGGTAGCCCAGCTAGACGGTTGACATGGCGCGCCACCAAACCTGTATTAAATAGCTGCTGTAGCTTTTGGTTGCTGATGTCGTGCTCAGGCAAGGTTTTCTGTAGCCATTTAATCAATGGGCGTGTCGCTGGTGCATGATTAAATTTGATGAAAAACGCGCGCACTTGCTGCAAGATTTGTAAGTGCTCACTCGTTAGGCTGACATCTAGTGTGTCTGCTAGTTGTTGTGCGATATCAGGTGTCCAAATTGTATGGTCACACAGATGCCCATCTTGATCTAATGCAATATCGGTCGATGCTGTGGCAGTATGAGTTGTCGTAGAGGTATGAGTCGTCATAAGGCAATCGTCACCACTTTATCAAACTGGCTATCCTGAGATAGGCTAATCCATTCTTCATCCGTTAAAATACCAGTCAATTTGCTCTCTAAATTTAGCTTGCCAGTGGTATTGGCCGTCAGCTGTGCTATATCATCGGCTAATGCATAAATACCTGCAATACCATCTATTTCACTATCATTCAAATAGGCATTGAGCCAGTCGATAAAAGCGGCTGTGGTACCAAGTAGGATAATACTGTCGCCAGTGCGCCAAGTGCGAGACATCTCTTCAGCACTGCGCCTGAGGGTATCCATCGTGCTGTGTAATTGATATAAAGTTGCCATAACTGTGTCCAAGTGTGTGCTTTATTATTTTATAAGTTTGATTATATTGCCAATTAAAAAGTTAAAATCTGCTCAAAATCTTGCGAGCGGATTATTTCTGGCACCAGCATGAGCTGTGAAGTCAGATCTACTGGCAGCATCCCAATCACCCAACCGCTAAAGACATCATCAGGTAGCCAAGCCGCTGGCATGTCGTAAAGATCAAGCGACTGAATCATACCGTGCAAACGTGACTCAGGCTGCATCAATAAGCCAAAAACAGGTGCATCCAAGTACAGCTGCACTTCATGACCGAATGTCGCTAATGTCAGTGCCAATGCACAGCCTTCATAACTTGCTGCTTCGGTGGGTGTATGCAGCTGGATTAATAATCTCATCATGTATTCCTAAATATATTTGTCGCAGGCTAATGTCGTAATAGATGCGCTATCAAAACTGTATTAAGCGGCAGCCATCCTGCATCATCAGAGCGAGCTCACTGAGTCCCACCAACGTAAACCCGGCCGCCAGATTGTCACCATCAAGCTGATGGCGGGTACTGTTATCCGCGTCACTCACACCGCGGCTAAGAGCTGTGCTGACACAAACAGGCAGTGGTAACTGATATTGTTCAGCCAACATTTGCCATTCTTTGGTCAAATTCATTTGATCAGCGGACTGCCAGCGTAGCCGATTCGCCAGATGCGCCGAATCCCCATAAAAAAAGACATTGAGCAACGCCGATTTGGTGTTAGGATTGTCGATGTCTTCTTTGTTGACGATATCGTCTGCATTACTATCGATATTATGATCAGCCGATGCGCTCTTAAGATACGCGCGCGCATAGCGTAATGCTAAATGCGCTAATGGGTGACTAGGATCAGCGGTAATGAGTAGTAGCGGGGTAGTAGTCATAGGGGGCAGTATCACATATTATAAATAAGCGTTTAAAGAGTGTTATAAGGATGAGACAGTATTATTGAAAGGCTATAAATGTTTTGTGTAAAGCAATCTAATCGATTTATAGTCGAGCTTTAATATTGCTTAATACCATTGAGCCAAAATGCTATTTTTATTGAGTATAAAGGTGCGCTGCAATGAGGCTATCTCAAAGCATTTTGATTAAAGACGTTTATGCTACCATAAAGCGGCTCAAAGCAAATAGAGTCACTGTTACTAAACAGGGCTTTATGTTTTGTAATGATATATTGAGTATGTTCATCTGATGCTGTGACTGTCTCGTAAGAAAAAACAATAAACTTATGAGCTTGGTTCACGTAGTCTTACCATTCTATGTAAGGAGTTTTTGTCACTATGTTACCTGCTATGCCCTCACGTATGAACAGTGGTACAGATTATCAGCCGACAGCAGAGCAACTGCAAGTACTGCAAACAGCCAGTGAGTTTGCTTATCAAATTTGGGAGAGCCGAACGGTTTCCTGCCAAACGTTTTTGCGTAGCTACCCACTGAACAGTACGCTGACTCGTCAGCAAATCGATGATCTGATACAAGATTATACGCTAGATGAAAACTATCAACTCGCTGATGAAACGAAAGTCATGAGTGGCTTACGTAATTTGCGTAAGCTATTAATGATGCGCTGGATTTGGCAAGATGCTTTGCAGATGATTAGTCTTGAGCAATTGACTGATGAGCTATCAGAGTTTGCAGGCGGTTGTATCTCCTTTGCCAAAGACTATACCTATCAGCATTTGATTGCTAAATATGGTGAGCCAACCTTTATCAATGAACAAGGCAACGTGCAGATCGATGATATGGCCATCATGGCCATGGGTAAGCTTGGTGCTCAGGAACTGAATTTATCGAGTGATATTGACCTGATATTTGTACATCAAGCGCGCGGCGAAACCAATGGTGACAAGGCAAAGGGCACGCGTAGCATAGACAATAAACGTTTTATGACTCGTCTTGGTCAAGGGATTATTAAGCTGCTTGATAATAAAACGGCTGACGGTTTTGTCTTTCGGGTTGATATGCGCTTGCGTCCATGGGGAGATGGCAGTGATTTGGCCATCCATCTCTCAGCGTTACAGAAGTATTTTGCGTTGCATGGACGCGCGTGGGAGCGTTTTGCTTGGCTAAAAGCACGAGTCGTTGGGCAGATAGATCAGCCATTTTATGATGCCATTCAGGCGCTAATCAAGCCATTTGTCTTTCGCTATTATGTGGATTATAGTGCGTTTTCAGCACTCAGAGAAATGAAGTCTCTCATTCAAAATCAAGTTGCACAGCGTGAAGATCTAGACAATATTAAGCTTGGCGCAGGCGGTATCAGAGATATTGAGTTTATTGTACAAGCGTTTCAGCTAATTTACGGAGGTCGGCATCCTCAGCTACAAGTAAAGCCTTGTTTGGAGGCGATGCAAGTGTTGCGTGAGCTTGGATATCTAGAGCAGATTACCTATGATAATCTACAAGCCGCGTATCGGTTTTTGCGTCGACTTGAGCATGCGATTCAAGCCATTAACGATCAGCAAACCCAAAGACTGCCGCATGATGCTCATTGGCAGCATAATCTAGCAGTGACGCTTGGGTTTAATGATTGGCAGGCATTACTGACCCAGCTAAATGCTCATCGAGACAATGTTAATGTGCCATTTGAACGTATGGTGACAGAGCGTCAAGTACCTGACAATGATGATACCGATCTAGAGCCTGAGCATTTAGAAGCGCAAATTGCTCGTCTGAACGAGGTGCTAACAGAAGAAAATCGCGAGTCATTGCAGAATTTCTGGCAATCAAAGATGGTCGCCAACCTCAGCGAGGAGGCCCGAGAGCGCTTAGATGACGCATATCCTGTTATTGTCCACGCGCTATTAGCTCATCAAGAGCAGCAAAAACTTGCCAATGCTGCCTTACCGCGATTGATTGCATTGCTTGAAGCCATTTGCCGACGCTCAATTTACTTGGTCATGATTGCAGAAAACCCCAATGCAACGATTGAGCTGATTCCGATGCTATCAGCCAGTCCTTGGATTGCAAAAGAGTTGGCACAATACCCTGTATTGTTAGATACCTTTTTACAGCAACACTATCGCCACCTGCCAGATAAGCCTGAGCTGCGTGATATTTTGCGCCAACAACTATTGCGTGTCGAACCCAATGACGAAGAAGAGCTGCTAAGCGTATTGCGACTGTTCAAGAAAAACCAAGTATTGGCTGTGGCTGCCAGTGATGTGTTGGCTGAGCGCCCGATCATGAAAGTATCAGACTCATTGACCTATATTGCTGAAGTGGTACTAGAAGCCGCACTAGAGCGTGCGTTTGCAGAGATCGTCAACCGCTATGGCTATCCGATTGGTCAAGATGGTGATCCAGTGACTGAAGCGGAATGTGGCTTTGCAATTATCGGTTATGGCAAGCTTGGTGGACTAGAGCTCTCGTACTCTTCCGACTTGGATTTGGTATTCTTGCATAAGATAAAAGAGCAGGGCATGACCACTGGTGAGAAATCGGTGAGTGGAATGAAGTTTGCCGCGCGTCTTGTACAAAAGCTGATGAACTATCTCAATACCCAAACGCGAGATGGTAGAGCATATGAGATTGACATGCGTCTGCGTCCGTCGGGCAACGCTGGCATGATGGTGGTGTCTTGTCATGCCTTTGAAACCTATCAAATGGACAAAGCGTGGTCATGGGAGCATCAGGCATTGGTGCGTGCTCGGGCGATTTGTGGTGACAGACGAGTGACTGCACGCTTTTGTGACATTCGCCGAGATGTGCTGGCGCTGCCGCGGACGTTAGAGCAAGTACGCTCTGAGGTCACTAGTATGCGTATCAAAATGCAGAAGCACTTGGGCACCAGCCAGTGGCAACAGCAATCGGGCAAGTTTCAACTCAAACAAGATGCAGGCGGTATTGTAGACATTGAATTCTTAGCACAGTTTGCGGTATTGGCCTATTCACATGAGTATCTAAGCTTGACCAAATGGAGCGATAATGTCCGTATTTTTGAAGAAGTTGCTCTGCTTGGCATATGGCAAGAGCAAGTCTGTCAAGAGTTGACCGATGCCTATCTGAGAATACGTGCTGCTACCCATCAACTGGCACTATCAGAGCAGTCATTATTGGTCGATGAATCGCTCTGGCAGGAGACGCGCGCACTGGTACAAGCGCAGTGGCAGCATCTAATGGGCGTAGAATCTAACGAAGAATAATCGTAAGATTTGTTTTTATTAAGGCCTTGCTGATAACCAAAGAGACGCTTAAACTGTAAGGCTTTATGATAATTAAAAAGCGTAATTAAAAACTATATGGTCTCAAACCAAAAGATTTCATTTGCCAATACGGCCAGTGATATAATCGATCACACATCATCTTAATACTGTTAGCTGTTCGTCATAATGAAGCTGTGCTTTAAGCAATAAAAATGGGCACTGCGGTGTTATCATACGATGTTGATCACTACTGTTAAATAAAACCTACCTAAAAAAAGTTAGACGTCAGTGCTAGCATAAGGATTATAAAATGAATATGGCAACACAAGATGGTAAGCTTTGGATGAATGGCACGATGATCGAACAGCCAGATGCTAAAGTTCATGTGCTTACCCATAGCTTGCATTATGGCATGGCTGTGTTTGAAGGCGTGCGTGCTTACCAAACCGCTGATAACCGCACGGCTATTTTTCGCCTAAAGGAACACACTGAACGTCTACTTGGTTCGGCAAAAATCTTTCAAATGGACGTACCGTTTGATGCGGCCACTCTAGAGCAAGCACATAAAGATGTGGTAAAGCAAAACAACTTGGCAGAAGCCTATATTCGTCCGCTTATTTGGGTAGGTGCAGAAAAGCTTGGCTTATCTTCACGTGACAATAGCATCAATGCTATGGTTGCTGCATGGCACTGGGGTGCATATCTTGGTGAGGAAGGTATCAAAAATGGTATCCGTGTAAAAACCTCTTCATTTACGCATCATATGCCAAATGTCACTATGTGTAAGGCAAAAGCTTCAAGCAACTATCCTGTGTCTATCATGGCCAACCAAGAAGTCACTCGTAATGGTTATGACGAAGCTATCTTGATGGATCCGCAAGGGTATGTGTGTCAAGGTGCTGGCGAGAACTTATTCTTGGTAAAAGATGGCGTGCTACATACGCCAGATTTAGCGGGCGGTGCACTTGATGGTATCACTCGTCGTACTATCCTTCAGTTCGCGGCTGATCTAGATATCAAAGTCGTTGAACGCCGTATCACTCGTGATGAGTTCTACTTAGCAGACGAGATATTTATGACAGGTACCGCTGCTGAAGTGACACCTATCCGCGAATACGATGATCGTACTATCGGGAATGGCGGCCGAGGACCATTGACTGAGAAACTCCAAACCCTATACTTTGATGTGGTTCATGGTCGTAACGAGCAATATATGGATTGGTTAAGCTTTATTGATTGATTTTAAAACTGCATTTTATTTTTAAAACTATATTGTATGAACAAAAAAGCTAAGGCTGTTTTAAGTCTTAGCTTTTTTTATTTCTATTATCTGGCTGCTCTTATTCTAGGTTTAGTAAGTTATTACAAGCTCAATAAGCTAATATCTGACCATCGTAGTAATCTCACATTATATTTATCCAATAAATCTTTGAACCCATCACTTATTAACCACTTATACTCAATATCTCGAGCAGCTTTAATTTCATCTTCCCAGCTATTGCACCCATTTTCAGGGACAGCAGGATGACACATAATTAAAGTAGGGGATACATTAGCAAGTGTTCTTGGTCGTTTGGCATGTGATGTGATTTGTTCTGAAAGTAAGCCAGCATTGTGCGGTACACTCTGCAGCCATTGCTCCCATAAGCTAGCTAATTGTAGACTATCAGTATCAAAACTATACACCCCACCGAATTTATCATTCGTTTTAATGTGATTGTGTTCACAGGAGTGACGCCATGCATAGCCGCCCAATGCATAGATTATCCAAGATTTGATATCGTTGATAAGTGGTGTGGTGACACGTGCGCTAAGGGTGCCTTTTGATATCTCATCACGATAACGATTTGTCAGTTCTTTAATCAGACAGTGACGAATAATTGGAAACTGATGAATATGTTGATGCCCGTCAATGAATAGGGGTGCATGTCCAAAGCGATCTTCAAACCCATCCAATTGCTGTTTAATAATATCAGTTACTTGCATATGATTGAGGCGACGTAAATAGCTTGCAACGATGATGGACTTTAATGAACCACGCAGGGCCGAGGGGAATATTCCTGTTAAATCTAAATGTAAGCCGACATCTACATTAAGCTTTCTAAGTTGGTTGATGTCGCCATCTGTAATCGTACCGCCAACCATATAGCTACTAGCACCAATACGACCAAGCTCGCTAAGGTGAATAACTGCATCATTTACTGCTGTAGACAACCCTAAATCATCAACATTGATAATAATAGGGCGTGCATCACCGGTTGGCGACGATGATTGTTTTTGATAATTAGGATGGCTCATGATTTAAACGCCCAAAACTTGCCCAATGCAAAGGTCATCACCGTAATAGCGCCAGTGACTAGTAACCATATCAGCATATAATATTGCTCACCAAACCAACGTAAACCCAGTACAAACAAGCTCTGATTGGCGATAAAGCCGGCTGTTGAACTACTAAACCATTTGATTAGTGCGGATAGATACTTACTTCTATGATTCGTGCCAATGCTTTTAATACTGTTTCTTTTGAAAGAAGAGCTACTATAATTACTGTTATGTGAGCGATGTGATGGCTTAAATGTGAGGTAAAAGTGCCCAAAAAAACTCACGACAAAAGCGATAAGAAAAGCTCCCACATTTGCCCAAGCTGGCGTGATGGTAGTGAAGTTGACAATACTCACCAGTACTAAAAAATGCATCAAAGCTGCGCTGGCACCGACTGCTAAAAACCAAAGTGTTTGCACAAAGCCTAAGTTTTTCTCTACTGCATCATTCATGAGTTTGTTTATCCATCATTTTTATCTATCGTAGCTTGTGAGTCATCGTTAGGATATTGAGGGTGCACAGTAGAAGGTTTACTTTCAATTACTTCATCGATTAAATATAGTGGGCGCTGTTTGACTTCTTCATACAGCCTACCGACATATTCGCCAATCACACCAATACAAACCAGTTGTATACCAGTGGAGAACATAATTCCTGCAGCAACAGTTGCCCAGCCTGCGACATCACTACCAAATATTAAAGTATCTATCACAATATATAAGCCGTATAAAAAGGCTAAAGCAGAGACAATAAAACCCATACGTGATATTAAGCGTAAGGGTCGTTGCGAGAATGAGGTAATGCCCACAAGTGCTAATTCAAACAGGCTGCCGTAGTTAAATTTACTTTCACCAGTATCACGATTGGCAGCGGTAAAAGGTAAGTAGACCGTATTAAAACCAACCCAAGCGTACAAGCCTTTCATAAAGCGTTGGCGCTCTGGTAGTGAGCGTAAAGCATTTAGCACCTTGCGGTTCATCACTCGAAAGTCACCAGCATTAGGTCGTATTTCGTAGCGCTGGCTGTCTTGTATAAAGTGATAGAAGCTGCTCTTTAACGTTTTTGCCAGTCTGCTCTCATGAGGACGATTGGCCTGAATGCCTGCAACCATATCAATGTCGGATTGCTCAATCATCGTTAGCATTTGTGCTAGGACTGATAATGGGTGCTGACCATCAGCATCGATCATAGCGACCATATCCCCTTCTGCTGCTGATAGGCCAGCACTGAGCGCAGGCTCTTTACCAAAATTACGTGATAAACGTATGATTTTTAATTCTGTGTTTGATGGAAGATTGGCTATCAGACGTGTAACCACATCAACGGAGTGATCGCGGCTACCGTCATCGACGATAATAATTTCACAAGTCGCTATTATTATTTCACTGCTCTTTGCTTTCGAAGATGTGTCTACTATTGGAACACTTAGTGTCTGGGTAAATGAAAAGACTTCTGGTAAAAAAGCCTTTAAAGCATCAGCATCATTATATGTAGGTATGATAATAGATAAATAAGGGCGAGCTTGTGATGGATGATATGACATAAAAAACTCAATTATTTAATTCGACAATAATGATCGTTAAATAGCAATATATAGGTAATGCATTATTTGGGCTGATGGAAGCAATGACTTGGAACGTAAGCTATCCAGTTTATTAACAGAGGCTGCTCTATCTTGTCGTCACGCCACTCAATTTGCCATTGACCTTGTTTTTTGACCAAAGCATTTACATTGGTATGATTGCTAGTTAGTTCAGTGGCTGTAATAACGCTGACATCATCAAGCAAAGGTAGTACGATATCTTCTGTCCCTTCTTGCCACATTACTAACGTACCATTCTCTTGAAGGCGCTCGATACTCATCCAAGGCGAAAGGTTCGCGGGTCCTGAGATCATTTGTGATGGAAAACCGCTATTCATCGCCACCAATGAGCCAAGCCAGCGATCACCTGAGACACTATCAAGATTACAGCTACTCACGGTCTGCCATGTGTCTTGCGCTTGAGTGGATAAAGCCTGTTCAGGCCATTGCATACGAGAAGGTTTATGACGAATCTTATCGCCAAGACCCACATATACCACCATCAATACAGTAACAAGAGATAACCAAATAATTAGAGCTTTACGTAGCTTGGTTATTGTTAATAAATGAGTAGTAGAGGCTATCAAAGAGGCTGCGAGCATCCCTGACAACGCCCACATCGGCATACCCCACATATCACGTAAACCAATTCCGAATACTAAGTTTAAAGTAATTAGCACTACTATGGGAGATAACCACATATACCATAGCAACGATGCGCCATTTGGCAAATGATTTTTATAACTATGAACACTCGTTAAATGTTTGCGATTGAAAGCGAGCATAACTAATAGCGGGATATGAGCGACAAACTGAGCAGTTATAAATGCTATCCAACCAAAGTGTCGTTGGATTTTATAGGCACCAGCAGCAGCTTCTTGTGAGCGTCCACTGGCATAACTCAGCGGTAGCCAATCATGAGTTGTTAGCCAATACAAATGAGGGGCAAAAATTGCCAGCATGACAAAAGCCGCTATCCACGGTTTTGGCTGCTTTAATAATGACCATTGTTTCGGAAGTATTAAGTATACAGCCATTGGTATCAGTAGAAAAATCACAGTGTACTTAGTCAGCATACCTAGTCCGCCGAGAATACCGAGCAACACCCAGTCTCTGAAACGATTTTGAGTCAGAGACTGATGAAATGCTAAATATAGACCTGCCCAGATAGGAAACTGAGCGACATTGTGATTGAACTCAAGGCTAGGGTAGCTATAATAAATAACAGCCAAGGTTAATAAACTACCTATCAAAGCAACTGTGGTTGACCATATTTTTTTACCTAACTGATAAATGAGGATTAAGGTAAGTAAAATATATAATTGACTGAGTAAGTAGGGACCCACATGTCCAAACAGCTGATAAAAACTATATAATATCCATGATGATAGTGGTGGATGTTTATAGTATCCCCATTGCCATTCGCTGCCCCAATTGATACCTTCGCTTACATCCAAAGGTACACTGCTAGAAAGAAATGCAGGCACTATGCTCCATATTATGAAATATAAGCATAGAAATACAAAAAATGACTGCCATTTTTTTGAAAGATTCTGTGATTCGTTAGAAGCAAGCATGGATAAGCTCTTAATTATAGTCTTATAGGAACATTTGTATTTTGGTTATTAATAACCAAGCCACTGCTAGAAAGGTGTATTGTAATCACTTATTATTATTATTGCGAACTTACGTTTTTAGTGTCGTATAGACATCTGATATTTTTTCGTTAAATTGTATCAATTGTTGATAGTTACCTACGCAGGAATATTAATTTGATAATTAAAAAATTATTGACTTTATTTTACTGGGAGCAAGGTTATAATGCGAATTAGTTTTTTCACTTAAATTTTCTATAGCGAACCTACTATAAAAGTATCCAGGTTCGTAAGATTTCTGATACTATAGTTAAATCTTTATAAAATCGATACAGCCCATATCATGAAACAGTTTAGGTAGATTATTCTCCATCCACCCTTGGCGTAGAAATTTAGCCTGTGCCCACTTTTTCTCAATAGGGTTCAGATCAG
>NZ_CAJHAR010000016.1 GCF_904846415.1 Psychrobacter piscatorii
GGGTAATCGTCTTTAGCTTCAATTAGCATACGGACGGCGCGCTCTTTCATTTCAGGGGTATAGTTTCGTGTTTTCATTGTCGTATTCTCTCAGAAAATTGAGTCTCCGACAATTCCGGGGCGGTTCAGTTTCTAACTTCATGTTGCTCTTCTCTGCCTTGAGCGTAGTCACGTTGGATAATTGGAATTTCAACACGCTCGACTCTATTAAATAACTCGCAAAACGTTATTTTTTCACCCTTATCCATGGTTAAGCTCCTTGCTACAGAAAAAATCAGTAAATGTGTCTATCATCGCCTGTTGATAATCTGAGCTATCTTTGTCTTTCCAAAACAGCATTTCATCTACGTTTTTACTATAGTATTTTAAAAACACGTTTTTAGTGCATAAAGGGACATAAGTGGCTTGTTTATCAAGTTCAATAATGCATTTTCTTTTAATAGGGAAAATAGCATTCTTATAGCTACGATTGGTGCCGCTATCAAGTAAGGTTAAATTACCTATAGAGTTATCTACTTCATCATCACTACTAGGGTTATAAAATTGAGTGACACGCTGATATAACTCTTCAAACTGTGAGTACTTGAACGAAGATCTATTCAGACTAGTCGCTTGTTCTTTAATTAGCTGTGCTTCAGTAGATTGTTTATCTGATAGGCGTTTTTCTTGATCAAGAGTGTCATCATCAGATATATAATCGATTATCTGTTCTAACCACTGTGCTTGTAATTTTGGATTTTTTGGCATGTCTGAAGCGACAGAGCGTATATGCTCTATATCCCATTCATCTAATTTGTAGCGCTCAAACTCAAATCTAGCATTCGAGCTAGGACTGTTGAGCAAGCTAACTATATTAAACAGCAATAAGACACCACGTATTTGATTATGCTGTTTATTGCTCTCATAACTGAGTGAGGATACGAGTGTCTCGATAATACTTTCAAGTTTTTCAAAAGATTGAGACGGATTTTGAGAGTCAATAAATATTGATTGGATTATTTTATTAAGCAGCCTGGTTCTAAAGTCACTTTTACTATGGCTATTATTTCTAGTTTTAAGTATATCCTTGATGTCATGCCCTTGATGAATCAAATAGCCAATTAAGTGATAAAGTGAGCGATCGTTAAACCACTCTTCGAGTACCATAAATACTCGTTTAATTTCAAGCCATTCATCACTGACATCAATGTCATCACTTTCAAGCCATGAGCTGAATTGCAAAAAGGTTCTTAGCTTGTCGCTTTCAAGAATATTATTTGCACAATCTAGTTGTGCAGCTCTAAGATCTAGTACAAACTCTATGCGGTTGTCTCTCTTATCTTCTTTGCTTAAAAAATACCAAAAAGCGTCATCTTGTAAGCTCTTTTCAATAGAGTCCCACTCTTGTGATATCTTGACCTGCTCTAAGTCAACGATGATGCTTTTGTTCTCATTATTCTGATTTTCGTTGCGTTTGAAGTTGCTAGATTTTAGGAATAATGCTTTAACAAGTTCTGCATTAACCAATGGGATTTTACCCATGTTTAATCGGGTAAACACTTCGGTGGCATTTTCATGTTCGCTGAGTTCATACCATATAAACTTGACGTTAGGTTCTATATCATCACTATTCAACAGGGTTTGAGTGAGCTTGAAGGGTAGCATAGGATCTTCATCGTCAAACCATTCTTCAATAGCTACTTTTGCGTTACTGATATGGAAATAATCAATATTGTTTTTTGCAAGATCATTATTTATTTTTTTTAGAAAAGCTTCGGAATCTGCTCTTGTCTCATAGCTGAGCTGATAGCATGACTTAATTACTTTAGGAAATAGTTCCTGTAGATAATTTAAAATAATATAAATAGTGGTTAAACGCTGCTGACCATCTACAACCTCCCATTTATCCTCATTTTTTTTAACGACTATAGGCTGTAAGCAATAGAACTCACTCTTTTTAGCTTTATATTGGAATTCTTTAATGTCGTTCAGTAGGTCGGTTACTTGACGTGTAGTCCAGCGGTAACCTCTTTGATAAGCAGGTATAAAAAATTGTTCATCCAATAAATCACTTATTGTTTTCATCTCTAGTTGATTGTCTTGCATATTACTTCCTTGTAATTTTAGTGTGTCAACCGCACTTTGCCAGTCAACAGCTGCTGCATCATGCCTTGCTTGATATCTTTAGTTTTCTCTAAGCGCTGCTGTAATGCTTGGATCTCGGCATCCATATTAGAAAGGATAGTGGCAATGGCGGTTTGTTCTTTTGTAGTCATTGGTAAATAAATAGGAAGCCTCTGTATCAAGCCAGCTGTATAACTCATTTGTTTAGTGCCTTGGCAATACTTGAGCGCCAATTCATTGCCGTTATATACATACCAATGATATAAGTACTTAGACGTAAGGTGCTTATTAGGGTATATAGCCATACAAGACTGGTTAGTAGTGGATGGTTTTCCTATAATGCCGCAAGATCCACGGGTGCCAGCTGCTTCAAGACCGGTAATAGCCATTAAAAATGTGCCAGTAGGATGTATTTTGAGATTAGTTTTTTCTATAGCATTATCACTAATTTTTTCTATCGTATCGTTAATAACACAATAGTTTAGTTCGCCACTAGTAATCCAACGATTTGTTCCTTTGTAGAACGATTCATTACCTCTATAAGGCGTTGCACCTGCACTACAATAATATATTACTTCGCGCATAGTACTTAGAGCCCAATCCTCAGGAATCCGCCCCAATTCAGTCTGTTTAAACCCTTTTGGATTACCATCGTCACGAGTGGCAAACTCAGGCAGGCGAGTTTTGCCAGTGAGTAGCTGCTGCATTGTTCCTGTTTTAATCGCTTCTTTTTTCGCAATCAGCTTTTCTAGTGAGCCGATTAAATTATCGACATCAGATAGGGCAGTGGCGATGGCGGTTTGTTCTTCGATACTTGGTAACGGAATCAATAATCTACCATATTCATTCCCATTAATACCTGGTTGTCCGCTTCTCATCGAATTGACGATTACCCAAGCCCAGTACTGCTCAGTTTTTAGATATTGATGTAAGTATTTTGGATTAAGCTGCTTTTCATTAGGTGATACCTTTATCAGAAAGCCAGCGTAGATAAGAGTACCGTCTTCTTTTCTATATAAATAAGATTTACCTACACTTGCACCGGTTCTCGCTAATACGATATCGCCTTCATTTAGAATATACGAGCTCGAAAAAGGGCTGTTTACTCCAACTACCTTTTCAGGTGAATAATATCCATCCTCTGATATATCTGTAATACGAATATAAACTGGCAAATTTCCAGTTAAAGGAACCGCTGCGGCATTAATTCCATATTTAGGAGGTTCTTTAAGCAAAGATTTCAAAGGTTCGACTTCCCAATCCTTGGGAATAACTCCTACCTCAGTTTGCTTATAATCTTCAGGCATTTTGACCTCACTCATTACGCCACTCCCATCGCTTGCAGATGCGCTTGCACTTTTTGGCTCAACGTTTCCACTTCATCTACAATTTGCGATAAAGGCTCAGCATAGCGCTCATCTAACTCCTTGATACGATTGGCAAGCTGGGCGGTGATACGCTCAATCTCATCTTCGATACGCCCTTGTAGTGTGGCGTGCCATTTATCATCTATTAATAGCGTTTTGATAGCCGCTTCATCCAAGGTCGGGTAGTGCTTAAATACGGCTAGATCTAAGGCATCTTGTGCTTCTTTCAATGACTTTTTCGCATTGGCTTCTAGCTCAAAATAAGCGAGTAATTTCTTAAGTGCATTGATTTCATCGCTATCACGCGCAAGCTTGAGACGTGCATTGACGCTCGACTTAGTAAAGCTGCCTTTATCAGTGGCGGCATCCGCTAGTAAGCCTTCCTCATCACCATGCTCTTCCGTATAGTCAGCTATGGTACTCGAGGCAGTATCTAGCTCAGCTTGCATTTCATCGATATGGGCTTGCTCATCGCTATAGTAGCGCGCAATGATAAGCGCAGGCGGGATCAGCTCCGCTTTATATTTCACCTTATTAATAATCAGGTCAGGCTCTTCTTTAAGCTTTTCACCTTTTGCCACGACTAGCTTGCGCAGCTGACTACCCACTTGCCAGCCATCTTGACTAATAGCATAGACATCGTCTTGCAAGCTTTCACTCCAGTAGTCCATCAAGATTTGATAAATATCGTATTTATCGAGTAGGGGTGCTATTTCGTAGCGTTGTAGCAAATCTTCACTGATTTTATGAATAAGCGCTTTGGGTCTATCACCTTTTGCTATTTCACTCAGCTGTATGGCTTGCCACCAGTCATTGAATGGCGTTAGGCTTTGCTCAGCAAAGGCAATAAACTCAGGATGAGCCAATACTGCCGCTTTGACCTCAGTCGATGCTACGAGACACTGGCGGTAATCCTCTCTACTATGCGCCATTTCAGAGAATAGCGTCTTGCGTAAGTTAGGTAATACTTGCCAATAAGACTCTAGAGAGTCGATATCGGCGACGGGGATACCGCCTTTTAAATGTGCGGTTAGATCATGTTGATCTTCATTAATACTGCCATCAATATAGCGCGGAATGTTTAAGTTATAGTCGTTATCAATGATTTCATCGAGCTGTATCATTCGGCTATAACCATCTAGAGTAACTTGAGAGTTAAAGACATCGACGATTTTGTGAATATCTTGGCTACGTAAGCGGTTTTTATTACCGTCTTTCATGTAGCCGCGGCTGGCATCGACCATAAATAGACCTGCATCACCTTTGGCTCGGCTCTGTGCGGTATTTTTATCAATTACGATGATGCAAGCAGGGATGCCTGTACCGTAGAATAGATTGGCTGGCAAGCCAATGATACCTTTGATATAGCCTTGCTTTATTAGGTTCTGGCGGATATACGCCTCGGCATTGCCTCGGAACAGCACGCCATGGGGCAGAATTACAGCACCAACACCAGTGCTTTTTAGGCTTTTGATAATATGCAGGAGGAAAGCGTAATCACCGTTCTTCTCAGGCGGAATACCCCAAGTAAAACGATCAAACTCATCCGACTCTGGGTTTAAGCCACTGGTCCAGTTTTTATTACTAAATGGCGGGTTAGCCACGATAAAATCAAAAGTCTTGAGCTGACTGCCTTCTGCAAAGTGCGGAGAGGATAGGGTGTTGCCTTTGTAGATGTCAGCGCCTGTTGCGCCATGTAAAATCATATTCATCTTTGCCAATGCGGTAGTCGCAAAGTCCATCTCTTGACCATAGATAGTTAAGCCACGTGGCGCTTCATCACTGACCTTTAATAGCAGAGAACCTGAACCACACGCCGGGTCATAGACCGTTGCGTCTTGTGGTGTATCATCATCTACCCCAATAATCTTGGCTAGGATACGTGACACTTCCGATGGCGTATAAAACTGACCCTTTGACTTACCAGACTCAGTAGCGAAATGACGCATTAGAAATTCGTAAGCATCGCCTAGTAAGTCATCACCATCAGCACGGTTGCCCGATAGATCTAATCCCTCAAAGATGCCGATTAGCTTCGATAAGCGGTCGATATGCTCTTTGCCTTTACCCAGCTTTTCTTCATCGTTAAAGTCCGCAACGTCAATGACACCGCGCAAACCATTGGCTTCAGCTAGCTTCGCGATAATTTTATCGACCTTTTCACCTATTTCTTTATCACCCTTTAGTGCGACCATATCCTCGAAGCTACCACCTTCTGGTACTACGATATCGCCAAAAGCATCGTCTTTATATTTATCAGACACATACTTCATAAATAGCATGGTCAATACGTAGTCTTTGTATTGACTCGCATCCATACCACCACGTAACTCGTTACAGCTTGCCCAAAGGGTAGAATAAATTTCGGTTTTTTTAAGTGCCATAGTTATAAGTCTTATGATTAGAAGAGGTTTTATTAGTAAAGAAATTATCGAAGAATGGTATCACATTATCGCTCGTTTGCTCACCGTATAGGTTGACTTAAAGGATTAATGGTATTGACCTCAGTGTAGTTATAGTACTGCTAAATGAGAAGGGTGTTTGAAGAAAAATAAATGCTATGTGTCATCTAGTGTCGTGAGAGATTAGCGGTAATGTGAACGATAGCTACTTTTTAAACAAAAATATAAATGCATTTAGATATCAATTCTCGATATTTTCTGATCATCTATTGTCAACAACTTCCCAATCATTTGTTTATTACCTCCAGTCTGATTAATTTTGATAAACAATAATTGGTTTATGTTACTATTCTCTTTTTGTAAGTTACAGCTTGTAATTAAGGTTATGTAATACCGTCAAATATATTTGTTGACGTACCTCTTTCTCATAAATTTAAGCTGACATTAACTTAGTGATATTTAGGATTGATAAGTTAAATAGTATAACTTTCAATCTCTTATTTGATGGGATAGGTGATATTGATGGATTGGTTAAAAGTAGCGCAGTTTTCGCAAGGCTATTATGTTTTCCCTGCAATAATTTTCATCTTTATTGCTTACATCAGTTTGCGGTTTTTCCTAAATTATTTAAGTCCTGCTAAGGAACTAAACCATAAAATATCACAACTAGCTGATGAATTAGACAAGCTTGATGACAACCCTAATCTTGATAAAGATTCATTAGATGCAAAGTTTGATGGCAACCCTTCTTTGAAGCAAGCTTGGATAAGCTATAAAAAAACCTTTCATGATACTTATGAAACAGTGGATGGCGAAGCTAAGGTAGCTTATTCACGGGCAACGGTACCAAGCGAGGTATTTTTTACGGAATCCATTGTTGTCGATATACCGTTGAAGGTGGATTTTTATAAGCATCTACCAGGCATTATTACTGGTGTCGGTATTATCGTAACATTTCTTGGTTTGCTAATTGGACTGTTAGCGTTCGACCCTGCCGGCAATCCTGACAAGGTTCAAGACAGTTTAGCGTTATTGCTAACAGGTGTCGCAGAAGCCTTTATGGCCTCTGGCTTAGCTATCGCAGCTGCCATGGTTATTACTTGGCGTGAAAAATCATGGCTTAGACAGTGCTACGCACAATTACAACGGTTAAATACAGCCATTGATAACGCTTTTACTGCTGACGAAAGTGGTGAGGAGTATCTAGCCAAGCTACTGAAGTCATCTCAAGCAAACGAGGTGAATGCCAGGCAGCTTAAAGACAGCTTAGTTAATGACTTAAAAGCTATGATGACTAACTTGGTTGAAGAAAATAAAAGAAATCAAGCTGCCTTTGCAACTCAGTTAACTGATTCTTATGCTCAAACAAGTCAATCGATGGCAACCCAGATTGGCGATTCGATCAAGGATAGCCTTCAAGATCCTTTAGATAAGATTGCCTCGAGCGTGCAGCAGGTAAGCGGTGACCAAGGATCGGCTGTACAAGAACTTATGACTGATGTGCTAGCCGCGTTTATGAGTAAGTTAGAAACAACATTTGGTGGTCAAATGACAGGTATGAGTGAAATGATGACGCAGTCTGTCACTGCCATGCGTGAGATGCAGTCAGGGTTTTCTCAGCTAATTACAGATATGCAAACCAACAGTGAAGTGTCGACCAAAACGTTAGAGACCCAGATGGCAAAAATGATGGATGATATTCATCAAAAGCAAAATGAGATGTCTACCCAAATGACTGAAATGGTAGAAAATCTATCTGCAGGTTCGGCCAAGATTGGCGATCAAGGGCTGCATGCTGTTGAGCAGCTAGATAACAAAGTATCAGAAATGGTGTCGGGTTTAGGTACTTCAATGTCAGGTCTGTTATCAAATGTGGCAGAGCAACGTATCGATCAGGATCGCCAAATATTAGACAATCAACAAAAATTGCATGAGCAGTCATCTGTATTGATTGATAACTTAGGTAGTGAAATTAAAGAGCTGATTGTTCATAGCCAAAATGCAGTTCAAAGTCATAAAGAAAATATCCAAAAACTGTCTCAAGTGACCACCGATAGTATTACTGGTATGAATACTGGCGCAGACAAGATGCGCTTAGCTTCTGAGCAGTTTACGACAGCTGGTAGCTCACTAGTTACAGTGACTGGTAAAACCTCAGAACTTATTGCAGAGGTGAATACCACTTCAACCAACATGACCAGTGCAAGTAGTAACCTTATTGAGTTGATAAGAGATTATAAGAACTCTCAAAACAGCGTTAATATTGCTATTGAAACACTAGAGAATCTTATTCAGCAGTCAAAGTCTGAAGCTGGCATGAGTAGTAAAATGCTTAATGACATGCAGAATATGACCACAGCTTTAGACAAAGTGAAGATGGAAATGCAAGAGTATCTATCAGAGGTAAGTGATGTTTTGGTGAAGAGCTTTGATAGTTTTGGCACCTCCGTTGAAAGCAGTCTAAATCATTCGTTATTGTCTTTTGATAATACACTTGACCAAGCTGTCAAACGTCTGGCAACTGGTGTTGAAGGTCTAGGTGATGTAGTAGAAAACCTTGAAGATCTTACGCAAAAAACCAGACGCTAATTCGGGAGTGTATCGCTAATGATTGGTAATAGGTACGCTAAGAAGCATCGTTCAAAAGATGAGGGTGAAAAACCTTTTTGGATTTCATTTGCTGATTTGATGACAGCGCTAATGACATTGTTTTTGGTAGTGATGGCAGTATCTTTAATGGTCGTCACTAAGAAAATTAATGAAGCCACGCAAGCAGAAAAAGAACGCAGTTCAGAGGTCTTAGATATTTGTACTAGTATTAAAGACGACCCTACTTTAAAGAATCAGTTGATCACCGTAGACTGTAAAGAGAACCGTATAAATTTTGGTGAAGCGGGTCGGTTTGGGTACAACGATTACCGATTGAATGCAGAGGGTATAAAAGCGCTAAGTGCTTTGGTGCCAGTTGTCTTAGAAGCTGCTAATAGTGAGAATGGCAAAAAATGGTTTAAGCAAATTGTGATTGAAGGTTTTACAGATACAGATGGATCGTATTTATATAACCTCAATTTAAGCTTGCGTCGTTCGGAGTGGGTGATGTGTAGCTTATTGGATCCCACATTTAATCAAGAACTGGATTTAACTGACACGCAGAAAAATCAAATTAAACAGCTGTTTCTAGCGGGCGGTGTGTCATTTAATTCAGCAAAAGACAGTAAAGAAGCCTCGCGCCGTGTAGAGCTACGAATGCAGTTTTATGGTTTAAAAGAAAAAGACAGTGCTGAGGCGCAGCCTATTTTTGTTTCTGCTCCTATTGAAACCTGTCAGCTGGCAAGGTGAATGTGATGAGTATCGCTATATTAAAGCAGAGGCTGAATCAGAGTGTCGATAATTTTTCTGAAGCCGACCAAGTACATAATAAATTTGTCAAACCGACCAAATTAATGAAGACATTAGCGCTCATTGAACGTAAGTTTGATGATATGGAAAATACGCAGCCTATCGAAGAAAAGATTGCCAACTCGATTTTAAAGTTAGAAGAGCATGGCAAAGACTATTTGACAAAACGTGACTGGAAGAACTTAGCTTGGTCACTCAGCAAAAAGCTTTTAAATTATGAGGATAAGATACTTTTCACCTTTATAGGTGGCCAGCTTATTGAGCATTTTAGCAAAATGGATACTGAGTCACTAAAGTCTGTCTATTTTCCGCTGCTGTACAGTTATTTTGCAGTAGAACAAGATGAGATAAACAAACGGCCCAATAACTGGATTCAGCTCAGAAATATCTTAAATAACAATCGCTCTACGTTATTTCAAGCCACGCTTAAGCCTAAAAAATGGCTTATCACGTTAACGGATCATCCTGAAGTACTTTCACTAGATCCTTCAAAACGATTCATTCGTGATTTTTTACAGAATAGCGATGACAGCAGAGTTAACAATCAGTTAGAAAGTTTGAGCATTGCACCAAATAGCTGGTTTTGGGACAGTTTGATTAACACATCTATCAAGTCTGTTAAGACCATGAAAGAAGAGGATTACTTTAAAGTGATTCCACGTTTTTTACTGCTATTAGAAAGAAATCCAATCTATACCACCGCTATTTTAACAGCTCTACTTGAACGTTATGCCTCTACCTCAAAACGCGCAGTCGTACATGAAGCTTTAAAGCACGTCTGTTTGACGCAATGGGATAATCCGCAATACGATTCATCAGCAGGCTGGCGCAATGTCAGTTCAGACACTAAAAAAATGGTAATTCAGTGGTTTGTTCGAGCCGACTTAGAAGCTTTCTTCAAATTATTCAGCCAAACAGCTGATGTCGACCGCTTTGATTATTGGATTAAATTTATTGATAAAATCTCTTTTTCTCAGATATTTTTAGGCCCAACCGCCGTGCAATCTAGACATGCTGAGCATAGAAAGTTCAGAGAGCTTAATCATGGCAGATTAAAAAATATTACGGGTTCTACTCCTAGTAATAATGCTTTTTTACTAAAAATTGATAACGTTCATATTGTTGATTTTTCAGATACTGGGAATGCTTGCTATGGGTATAGTGACTTACCTTTTAATCTTAGTAAGAAAAATATAACGGTTCATGAATTAAAGAGCAAACAGCATTCAATATTTAAAAGTGATTCTGGTCGAGCAACGAGTTTGAGCCATTCAGGAAACTGGGAAGCAAAATTTGATAAAAAACTCGCTGAGCTAGGCGTCTTTGCCAGCCAATCCAGTAGTCCAAAATACAAAAAACGTTATTAAAGAGCTGATATGAAACTAGCGTTCTGGAAAAGAAAAAAATCCGTTGAGCATGCTTCTGCAGAAGATGCAGTAGAAAGTATCGTGCCTTTACAGCTGCAATACGATGATATTGGCTTAAAGCACTGCTATACAGCTGTGGCTAAAACGGATGCAGATTTCTATTGGGAGAGTTTGGCTGATGAGGAGGTCGCATATCAGTCGGATGATAACTATATCTTACCATGGGAAGAGCTTTTTCAGATCCAACAAGACTCTGAGCATGATGGCGTTATTGACCTGCTCAACCTGCCGTCCTCAAATGATTTATACCCGATTATTCGTAGTGAAAATGGTATAAGTGATTCGGATTTTCAAATTATTTTGGATGGCTGGTGTGATAACAACAAGGTTAAATTCAAAGGCTCCGTCAAGCGTACAGGGGCAATCATTAGTCTTGCCGGTAAAGAGCATCTGTTGAGTGAGGCGACTTGGAAGCTATTAGAGAAAATCAAAGAATTCTCTCGTGTCACGGATAAAAACAAATCATTAAACCAAAAATATTGGGCACAAATACGCAGTTTAGCGAATAAAAGTGAAGCGAACTTAGATGAGTTTCTGCGTAAAACCATCGTACTTGCCCCAGAGGAGCTGCAACTCAATCTTCGTAAAAATTTAGTGAGTACTGAGTCAGTGGTAGAGGTGCAGCCTGACTTTAAAGACTCGCCCTCAAATTGGTTACAAACTTTTGATAAATATAATGACGTTCAAAACGAATATACAATCAGTTTACCAGAAGGTGGTTTGGCACACGTCATCATCGATCCACAAGTTAAAAGTGTACTCAATGAAATTAAGAAGATGCCAAATCGTCGGATAGCTGGTGAGCGTGCACAAACCTTTTTGCATAATCCTTTTGCGCAGTTAGGTGAAGATGCCGTCGAGGTTATCTCCTCAGAGGGTTTTGAGAAGTCCAAAGAAGAGGCAGAAATCTATAGCTACCGTTTGCTAATAGATAAAACTTATGATGAATTATCACATTTTAGTTTGGCTCAATTAACATTGCATGAAAACTCGAGTCGAGAAAAAGATCCTATTCTTTTGGAGCTTTCAAATCTAGAGCAAGCTCAACATTTTATCGCAACTTATGAGCGATCATCACCTGTTTTCCTATGGGTAGGTTACAGCATAGATAGAACCAACTACTTAGATAACCAGATAGAAGCGCTAAAGAGCGATCTAGAAAAAATTCAACAGTATGATGACGAATTACAAGCTAGGACTGTACTAGATTTAAGCAATTACAGCGATCGAGTGATTGGTATTGGCGAAGCTGAAAAACTGAGCTCTGAAGCCATTCAAAAAGACAGTGGCGAATCCGAATGGTTACCACAGAACCTTATTGACGAATCAAGCAACTTATCTCAGTTTACTTCCGAAAATACTGATGCCAGTACTGAACTGCTTGAGCAGCGTATCCAGCATGCAGAGGCAGAAGGGGAGGACTTTGTTCTACACCCAGATAGTAATGTATCTATTGCATTAGAAGATGCAAAAAACTTACTTGATGAGCTTCATGAGTCAAAAGGTGAGAGCCCAGCTGAAAAAGATGTTGAACAAGAGCAGCTAGATACTGATGAAAAAAAGAAAAAATTTACCTTATTGATTGCCAACAATATCGATGAGGCTGACTTTACTAAGAAGAGAGCTGAAATTCTGAATTTTGATGAAAGTAATCGACCTCCGGCCAGATTGCCATCGAGTTTTAGAAGCCAAGAATTTAGTCTAAAAAAGCATCAAGAATATGGTATCTCTTGGCTACAAAACCTATATCAGTATGCACCAATTCAGGTAAGTGGTTGCTTGTTAGCGGATGATATGGGATTAGGAAAAACGCTGCAGTTACTTTGTTTTATCGGTGAGTATTTAGAAACTGCAGAATCTAAAAAACCTGCACTGGTCGTAGCGCCAGTTTCTTTACTCGAAAACTGGGAATCTGAAATAAATAGGTTTTTTAGCGCAAAATTTGGAAAAGTCTTAAGTTTATATGGCGATAACTTAAAGCAGCGAAAAATACCGAAGCACTTAATATCCTCTCAATTAAGAAATGATTACGGAATAACGAATTTGCTTGAAGAGGATTGGTTAGATGGTGCAGATATCGTACTGACTACTTATGAGACCATGCGAGACCTTGAGTTCTCTTTAGGAAGGGTGGATTGGAGTGTCATGATATGTGATGAAGCACAAAAAATAAAAGTGCCCACCGCCATGGTGACTAAAGCCGCTAAAGCCCAGAAAGCAGATTTTAAGATTGCTTGTACAGGTACGCCTGTAGAAAACTCACTGGTTGACCTATGGTGCTTATTTGATTTTATACAAGAAAATCTACTAGGTTCGCTTAGTGAGTTTAATAAAGAGTATCGTCGTCCTATTGAAAAGAAAGATGATGAAGATAGCGCGATAATAGATGAGCTTCGTCAATTGATTGAGCCACAAGTATTAAGACGTATGAAGCATGATGTCGCTGAGCTACCAGCAAAACACGAAGTTAATGATTGTAAAAATATTGAAATATCAACGCTGCAGCGCACACTCTATAAACAAGTATCAAATGATTATAAAAATTTATCTGAGCAAGGCCACAAAGGCGTTATGTTAAAAGCGCTACATGACATGCGAATGATTTGTGCTCATCCTCTAAAGTTTCAACGACAAGCGAGTATCAGTGATTCGCCTAAAGCCAAATGGTTAATAGACACTTTAGAGACCATAAAACAAAAATATGAGAAGGTGATTATTTTCACTGAGTTTAGAGATATTCAATTATTTTTAAAACGCCTTCTCCTTGAGCGATATGGATTAAGCGTTACTACAGTGAACGGAGATTCAAATACTAACAGCAGAAAAGGCTTAACCCGGCAGGGCATTATTGATCAGTTCCAAGAAGTGAATGGTTTTAATGTGATTATCTTATCCACGGTTGCAGTTGGCTTTGGTGTGAATATCCAAAAAGCGAATCATGTGATCCACTATACACGTAGTTGGAACCCAGCTAAGGAAGATCAAGCAACTGATAGAGCCTACCGAATTGGGCAAGATAAAGAGGTTTACGTGTACTATCCATCTATTGCAGCAACTGATTTTGAGACGTTTGAGATTAAACTGGATAAGCTACTATCAAGTAAGCGTAGTCTTGCCGATGATATGTTGAAACCAAACGTAGAGCTCACTCAAGAACTGATTCAGTCGATTTATTGAGTAAGACTTTTAACGAAGGGCGGGGTTATATTTAATCCTTATCTACTACTGCCGTTAATTATTAGTGACATAGATAAAGGTATGACGCCCTGATGATCTAGCAAAAATTTCATAGCAGTGGAAAGTTTCATAAGTTGACTACAACGAACTTAAGCATAGCTAGCTTTGCTCTATCTACTTATTTTAGGAATATTTTTTAATGTGATAATCCTTGAGATTAACAAGGTTATTAGTAGCTATATAATAAATATGCATGGAGAAAAATCTTGTTTTTCATTTATACAATCATTTTTGCAGTTATTGCTTATCTTTTTATAAAGAATGTCGCTTACCCGTATGCTGTAGATCGTTATTTCAAGAGTGAAGAGTTTCTTGCCATAAAAGAAAGTATCTCTCAGCATGTACAAGACTGTAATGACTTAAATCAACATATCCAAAACCTAAAGCTTTCATATGCTGATATAGAATCCTTCGACTATGGTAAAGGAAATTTGTCTGACACCAGTAGATATAACATGAAAAGAAAAAACTGGTCTGAAAGCACAAACAACCGATGGACGCATCCATGCTCTCTATCTATTGTGAAAAATGCTAACGATCAGCCATTCAAGTATCTATGTAAGTACTTTAACATCAAACCGACTGAAGAAACTTTAGAGAAGTTTGAGAATGCACTAAATGATTTTTCTGCTGCCGAACAAGGTAAGGTTTTGTTGGTGCAGGAAAGAGATGCTACGATAGCCAGTGTAATGGAATCCATACCGGCATTTGTAATGCGCTCTAGTGAAGAAAGAATAAAGCAAGAATTAGGCTTTATGCTTGTCAACTTATCTCAGTTGTATTTTCCTGTTTATACTTTTCAGTATGTTTCAGCTGGTGGTAACAGCTCATCAAGGTTTGATTTCAGATTAGACTTAGACCAGCTAGAACGATTTATCGGTTACTTAGCTGAATTGGTGAAGTTTGAGAATAGCGTGGCAGGTCAACGGGCATTAATGACAGCCAAGTTGAGAGAAAGAATTAAAGTACGAGATAACTTTACTTGTAAAATATGCTCTCTTTCCACTTCGGATGAAAAAAATCTTTTACTTGAGATTGATCATATTATTCCTTTATCAAAAGGTGGTAAATCAACAGAAGATAACTTACAAGTACTATGCTGGCGTTGTAATCGCTCTAAAGGATCAAAAACAGATCATGTCCCAAGCTTAACGCATGACCAATTGGTTAATAATATACCAAAACCAGAAGTTGCGGCACGTCCTACTATGCCACCAACACTGCCACAAAATATGCCTGTCTCTATCGCTGAGTCATTTAATGAAAAACCTCGAGCAGTTACACCAAAGTCGTCAGTAAGCATGGTTCGTTCAAATACAAATACGCCGCCACCTATTCCTCATTCGCATTCATTAAAAGCTACACCTGATATAACCACGTCACCCAGTACTGCGCCACCACCTACAAATGATGTTTTCTTGACTTGCTTCCCTGATCCAGTGGTAGCAGAAGATGCACAAGCAACATCAAGTAACCCTACAAACATAACCAATGCTCAAAAAAATGCGGTTAGAACTGCTCACAGCTATCTTGAAAGCTCGGGTTTTTCGCGTGATGGTCTGATTGAGCAACTAGAGTATGATGGTTATACAGGCAGTGACGCGACCATAGCAGTAGATAGTTTAAATATGAACTGGATTAAGCAGGCTAAAAAAACAGCGAAGTCTTATCTTCAAGATTCGGGTTTCTCGCGTAATGGTCTGATTGAGCAACTAGAGTATGACGGCTATACAGGCAGTGATGCAACCACAGCAGTAGATAGTTTGGATATGAATTGGATTAAGCAAGCTAAGAAAACAGCGAAGTCTTATCTTCAAGATTCGGGCTTCTCGCGTAATGGTCTGATCGAGCAACTAGAGTATGACGGTTATACAAGCAGTGATGCAACCACAGCAGTAGATAACCTAAACTTGGGTCAATCGAAGAGCGACAAGCCTAAGCCGAGCCACGCAGAAACAGTGGAGTTTACACCTAAGAATTCAGCCAATCTGACAAATCCTCAAAAGAATGCTGTTAGGTCAGCAAAAGACTGGATAGAATACTCTGCTTATTCACGTAAGAATCTTATCGAAACGCTCTCTCAAAGTGACGGATATACTATTAGGGATGCCACTTTTGCGGTAGACAGTTTGGATATTAACTGGGCCAAGCAAGCTAAGAAAGCGGCGAAAGACTGGATAGAATATTCTGCTTATTCACGTAAGAATCTTATTGAAACACTCTCTCAAAGCGATGGCTACACTATTGATGATGCGACTGTAGCAGTAGATGGTTTGGATATTGATTGGAACGAGCAGGCATTGAGATCAGCAAAAGATTGGCTTGAATACTCTGGTTACTCACGCAAAAACCTTATCGAGACACTCTCTCAAAGTGATGGTTACAGTCAGAGTCAGGCAACTTATGCAGCAGAAAAGACTGGTGTTTGAGCACACTTAAACAGAGGTCTTATAAATACACTAAATAAAAGAAGTAAAATAATTATTAAAAGGTAGCTAATTAAAGTAGCGACTCTACTCAACTTAATTTTAAAAAAATGAGTAAAAATATTGAGGGTTATGTAGGTTCATCAAATTTAGAATGTTTTTAAGAGAAGGTATTTTATATATAGAAAATCCAGACAACTTAAGCTGTCTGGATTTTTCGATGATTAAAGCTCATTTATTTTCTTTATCTGTCCGCCATAAAGCATGCTCACATATTGCGCATAACCAACTATCTTTTGCGCGCATATAATGAATATCAGCAGGTACTTCAATCGGACAAGCATAACCGCAGTACTCACATACAACATCGTCCAAGTAAGCATAACACTGAGCGACTGTCTCAAAGAATACTTGAGGACTTACCTCATACTTCTCACAAAGCGTCTTCACATGTTTAATAAAGCCGCTCTGATTATCATATGCCCAGTAATCCTCACACATTTTGATATCATATGGGCTCTGCGTCATATTAGGCTGAAGTTTTACACTCATAATACTCTCCTCAGTAGTTGCCATAATCAGAGTACGGTAGTAGCTCATAAAGCTCGCCCTGAAGCTGACAACGCATATCCTCAATTACATAACCAAGACTCGAGTCTAAGCGCTTCTGCACCCACACACGCATTGCCATATCATTATTAAAGCACCGCTTTACTCCCAAGAAGCGTGCTAGGTTATAACCCGATGAAATGTACAACTCACGCATCAATGCATTGGCGATAAGATTTGCATCTGCACTGATTGCACTATCAGGTTTAAACTCACCAAACAGTTCTTCATAATTGATGATTTTCATTGCGACGTCTCCTTTTCAGTTTGTGCATTAGAGCTATTCGATGGACTGGTTAGCTTCTCCTTGCTCGCCAGTAGCAAGTTATCCATCGCTGAGCCATCTTGACGGGTGATATCAGGCACATAGCGGCTATACACTCGAAACAGCATCTCTGTACTACTGTGACCCATCTGCCTAGCAATCCACTCAGGGTTCTCACCAGCAGCGAGCCAAAGCGTGGCTGCTGTATGCCGAGTCTGATAAGCACGCCTGTGTTTCAAACCGAGTAGGGCAAGGGTGGGTTTCCATACCCGTCTATTCACATTACGATACTCCATCGGGTTGCCCTGTGAGTTGCAAAATACGAACTCTGATTTACCGTAGGTGCGTGCCTTCTGCTCTAGTAGGGCATCGTAGACCAACTGTGATATCGCAATATCGCGTTGTGAGCCTAATGTTTTAGTCGGACCCATCTCACCATTAACTAATGCCTCTCTTATACTAATCTCACGGCGATCAAAATTAATGCAATCCCACTTCAGCCCATCTATTTCACTGGTACGCATTCCTGTAAAGAAGCGAATAGTGTAGTAGGGCTTATAGTCAGCTCGAACATGCTTTAAAAACAGCCATACCTCAGCCAGGGTAAAAGGGTTTACATCTGGACGAGCTTGTTTGAGATTCTTAATATTTTTATAAGGCGTCTCAAACTCATGGCGATCTGATGCTTCTTCTAGTATCATACGAAGAAGTATCATGATCTGATTGATCCGTGCTACTGACAGACTTGACTGACCATTTTTACCGTAACGAACTTTGGCGAGAGAGCTACGGAAGGTTAGCAAGTCTGATTTTTTTATGGCATGTATCGCTTTGCCACCAAATTCAGGTAACAAATACTTATTCAGAATAATCTGTATCTTTTGCCGATAGCTCGGCCGCCATTCAATTTTCTTCTCTTCGTAAAAAATCTCTGCAAACTGCCCAAAGGTCGGATTGCGACTGATACAAGCTTCGGCTCTATCAGCCAGTGCCGTCATTTCTTTTAAACGTGTACTCTTTGGAAAGTAAGCGCCATAGTCAAAGATGCCTAGGGTTATTTCTGCATCTATCTTTTTCAAAACAGTCGCTAATTTTTTTCTGTTAGCTGGATTATCTTCTAAGCTAGTCTTTTCTCGACAACGTATACCTAGGTAGTAGAAATCGGCAATTAGTTTGCCAAACCGTTTTTGTATAGTAGCCATGATACATCTCCCTCTATTATTGAAGTGCCATACCGTTGATAGCGCTCATAACCGGCTTGCACATATCCTCTTCGATACGCTCCCATACATACAGAATCTTACGGCCACCAAAAGGGCGTATGTAGTGAATGTTTTCAATCAAAACGGTGTCTTTCATTTGATTGCGGATAGTACGTGCGTCGTACTTGATGCGCTCAGCTAACTCATCAGTTGTTAAGTAAGTATTACTCATTGTCTTTACCTCTTTTCAGTTATTAAGTCATTGCATTAAGTGATAGAATAAAAATTATTTTATCAGCCTGTAAAAATGCATCCTTGAAGTATCAGCTATTATTTACCCGCTTAAAGGTAATTAATAACCGATTTGTGTAATATATTACCTTTTTACTGCAATGTAAAGCATTTTTACCCGAAAAGAGGTAAATTTATGATTGTGTCTAAACTCCCCGTTATTTTGGCAGAGAAAAAATTGCGTGTAGCAGATGTTGTAAGAGCAACAGGCATGAGTAAATCAACCCTTCATAAACTATATAATGAAGAGTCATCAAGAATTGATTTCAATACTATCGACCAGTTATGTGAGTTTTTAGACGTACAGGTGGGTGACTTGTTTATCTATAAGCCAAATACTAAAGATGTGGGTGACCAGTCTTGATGACTTATAAAACTGGAAATATATGAGTATAGAAACAGCTGTATAGCCTTATATACAAGGCGCTTCAAAATATAAAATTAAGATTGGGGTTATTTTTATATTTACTTTTCCCTGATTTGGCCACGTTTTGGTCACGCTATAAACTAATTGTAAAAAAGCAGTGGAAAAGGAAAAGCGATGCTAAGAAATATTTTCTTAGCATCGCTTCTTATAAAGGTAGGAATAGTCAGTTGGGGTCAATTATAAAATCAGTATTTATAGCGTGGGCACGAAATGGTCACGTTTTGGTCACGGTGCTGATTTTGAGACTTTTATCTCATTAGATTAACTTAATATTTTGATTGGGCAATAAGACATAAAAACGCTGTAGCCCCTGAAAATTAGACAAAAAAAAGCCTCACTGTTAAGTGAGGCTTTTTAAGTATTTGGAGCGGGAAAAGAGATTCGAACTCTCGACCCCAACCTTGGCAATGTTGACCGCTCGATTTTTATTGAGATATGCAATACTACATTAACCTGTATCTCTTTATATAGAAGGGCTTCAAGATAGATAATAAATTATAACTTTAAAGGTGAATTAAGTAAACGTATTTTTTGGTCTGAATATGGTCACCCTAATATTAGGGTCTTTTGACCACTTACCCCTACTCGATGGGTAAGTGAAATCTACTGCAATATTAGTTATATTTGATGACTTGATTAGTATTTTCCCTAAGAAGCAGTGAATCTTTGATTTTTTACTTGCCGTTTCTGGCCTTAAATGCATCGAGATATATTTAAATGATAATTATTATGCAAATGCATGTCCATCCAATTGAGTATGATATGGCTGTATATCTACCGTATTTTCTTATGGAATATTTATCAGACTTCATCATCCACTATCATAAAAAGGTGTACTAAAAACTTTAGCAAGCCAGAAAATTCTTTACCATTTGATGCCTGTTCGTTAGTAATACAAATGCCAAATCTGATAGTGCTAGAGTTATAAGGCTTGAAAATGATTTTTGAGGTCTCTGGTTTTTTATCAGTAGTTCTATAGATATCGTTAAGACCCGCTTTTACATGTTTATTACCTGCAATCATCCACGACTGTGCAGGTAAAAGCCTCACGCTGATCTGTGCAAACCTTAGAAATTCTTCTATATCTTTTACTGGAAATGAAAGATAGGCATTATTAATAGTGATTTTTTGTCTAACTATCTGTAGAAACCATAGGTAGTCCGCATGTTGTTGATCACGTAAGATCCAAACTGATTTTAGTATGACGGGTAGGAGCTCATAATTTTCTCTACTTTTAATACTCTTTGGTTGTCGTTGATCTGTTGTTTCAATGAAGCGACATTTTCCCTGACTAGTAGTAATCTGGGCAATTTGCTCAGCGCGTTCAGCGAATACTCGCCCATCCTCGAACTTTATAAATGAATGGTTCGCCGATAGTCTGATATCGTCGCTTTCCTCTAGCAGCTGTAAGAATTTGATGAGTTGATTAATGCCATAACGGTGAACTCTATCGTCTGCCATATTAATAGTGAACACATCACTTTCGTTGAACCGATTAGCAGTATCAATAGTAAGGTTTACTGGAATATCTCGACTTTGATTTAAGGTAAGTTTCTTTGCCAATTTTCGAGTATCGGAGAGGGATATCTTGTCATCGATAATTGGAATACTATTGGATTTGAGCCTGTCTTTACTAATATCAGTAATATTTTTAAAGATAACGTAATCTAATTGCCTTTCTGTATTGGCAATAGCGTATGTAGTCATAAGCATTGCTGAATGAATATAATACTCAAAGCTTCGGTTAGGAGACACATGCCCAGCTATTCCTGAAATGGCGTACCATTTATCTTGAGCATCATGATTAACTCCTAACAGCCCAGTTTTTATCTTGGCAATATATTGGTCACTGTAACCAGTTAATGTTTTCACAAGCTGATTGTCAGCATTCAAAATCAGTGATAAATTGGTAATTGCTGTATGTCTAAATGCGTGAAATGTATGGTCCTTCGCTTCGAATAAGCTCAATATTCTTTTTAGTACTGCAAGAGGTTCTGCATCATCAATTGGGTATTTATCGTATGAAGGACTAAATATATAATCTGTTTTGTTGAGCTTATTTAGTTGTACGTATCGATTAAAGAAATTCAGTTCCTCATCAGATAGTAATGAAAAGGCTGCTACTCGGCGAATACTACCTTGAGTTTTTGTGCTGCGGTAAATATTTGGACGAATAACTAGCGACGGTTCGCCAAGGGTGAATCCCTCAATATCTGCATACCTCAATCCAAGCAATTCTTTCTTCCGCATGCCTGTACGATATGCTAAAACAAAAAACAGCTTGTACATATCTACTTCGAGTGGATCAACAACCTTTGGTATATTTAATAGAATTGCTTGATACTCTAGTGGTGAAATCCATTCGCTACGTACCACTCTTTGTGTTTGCGCCTCTTTAATACTTACTTTAGGGAAATGATAGTATTTAACCCCTACATCATGTAGTCGCTGCAGCAGCTTTGCTGAATATTGAATGTCTTTGTTATCACGATAGACAGCTTTATGCTCTAAAATCTCTTCGTAGCATTCTTCAAAGTCCTCACTACGATAAGTATTTAAAGGCTGTCCTGATAAGAAATAAAGCCATTCATAAGCTACCGAGCTTAAATAGCCCTGAATAGTTTCTTTTTTAGGACGTGGCTTCGCATTACATCTGGATAGTACAAACTGTATTAAAATACTTTCGGCAATGTCACGTTCTTCATTTAACATGTTCGTTAAAGAGTAGTTGATATCATACTCGTTGTCTTTGATTCTTTCTTTTTGCTGACGAGTACTGTAATGACTGTCTAATTCTTTATAAATACGTTTAACGATATCTATCTTACGAACTTCGGCCAGCTCAGCATACCTCACGGTATTTTTGTTGACCTTAGATAGAGGTGCCTCCTCAGATAAGGATAGTTTGTTAGTTTTATATTCTTTATTCAGTAAAGTGGAAAAATTATCTGTGAGTAGGCCTGTAGTTTTACGCTTGCCTTGTGCAACTCCGATTAGCGCTTGATCAACAAAGACATTGGGCATCATTTCCCAGTGATAACTCGCATAACTTAGCAACCATGATAGAGAAGGGATCTTGTTTTTAGGTACTTGCAAAACCTCACTTAGATTGTCCCTTAGTAATCTTTCAATATCTGTGCTTGTCCTAAACTGGAAAATATCGTTAAATTTTCTACATCGGTACAACCAACATTGGCTGATGACGTCTAGAGAGACTTGCTGAGTAATGTATAAAGATCTCTTTTTTACATTAGAAGACTCTATTCTTTCGTTACCATAATTTTTTGTAGGGTAACGCACAGAAACAATAACATGATGATCGTTGAAGGCAGTTAAGACTGGTTGATCTAGCAGGGTATTGACTAAAGCAACCAGTAATTCTTTATCATTAATCCCACCAAAAGCTATTAGTGAGAATACAAGCGACGCTAAGGACTGATTTTTATCTTTACTTGCCGCCGCCCAGTCTGCCATCACCGCTTTAGTTATTTTATTAAAAATCTTGCCATTTTTTACCCAGTTTTCATCAATTGACAGTGGATTCTCCTTTACTAGAACAGGCTCGCTAGGTAAAGGGTAGTGATACTCTGATTGCATATAAAACGTGTTGTAGTAGCTGACAAATTTAGTCAAAACCTCCCAAGCATATCGAAATTGAGCCATTGAAGTATAAATTTTAGAACAGACTTGATGAATCAGCTTGTGTGCTTGTTTTAAAAAACCTTCGAAATACTGTTCATCAAGTGGGTATGTCATTAATGCTAATTGTTCTAAATAATCAGTATAAGTTACTTCCCATTGCTTTAGTTTGATATCGTTAGTTGGCTTAGGATGTTTTTCTAGGTAGATCTTTTTGTATTTCTCTGTTGAAAGTATCTTGTATTCGTAAAATCTTTTGTCTACATCTGCTTGATTGACTAAAGCCTGAAAGTCTTGGAATGCTTGTTTTTGAATATCTTCCCATAGAGTTTGAAATATATTCAGCAACTCGTACTTTTGATAGGTACGTATTGATACGTCATTCTGGTTTACATTCAAGGCGTTTCTATCACCTTTTTTTTCGGTGAAGCCAGCAATGATTTTAGGTGGAAAAATATTTTTATTTACGATTGACGGATTAATAGGATGTTTTTTTACCTCACGAGCCTTACTTTTTTTCTTGCGTTTAGATTTTTGAGTTTGATGCGGCTTTGCTAGTTCTTTACGTGACTTGTTACTATCGTTATTCGATTTATTTTTTGATGGTTTCATTTGCTATCACATTTTTAGATTCATTTGTTGTGCGATTTCTTCAAAGGTATCACGCACTTGCCAAATTTGTTGCTTATTTACTGATGAGAACTGTCCCAATGCCTCTTGTCGGTTTTTCTCATGCCCAATCACTGTATTGATCAAGATCATTGAAACGCCAAGCTTTTCAAGCTGGGTACGTAAGAAGTGCCGTGTCCAATAAGAATCATCAAAAGGCATGTAGTCTGCTAATAATTTTGAGATATGGCTTCGCTTGATTTGAATAAGTTTATCGTAACTATCTGATAGCATATTAAGTAGGGTTAGCTCATCTTGTTCTTGTTTGATCTGATGAATCATTTTATCGACCTTGGCAGTCGCATAAGGCTGATAATCGACAAGAAATAATTGGTACTTTTTTAAAACTGCCAAAAGAGTAGGGCACAACGGGATTAGTCGATGGTTTTTGACAGCCTTATTAGGTTTATCTGCCACTTCGTACCAACCCACCTCTAAGTCAATATCTTTAACATTAGTCAGTCCATTATTTGGACGAGTACCAGTCAACAAACAAAACTGGATCCAAACAAGAGCGCTATACCTATTGAAGTGCTCCTCTCTATTGTCGTCATTATCAACCCACACCGATAGATCCTGTAAGAAAATATTGACGTATTCTAATGTCAATGCAAATCCAGAGCCTGTAGTAAAATCTGTTCTAGTACTTGGTTTGCTAATAAAACTATCGTCTAATTGGTTGTCATAGTTAAGCAGCTCTATTGCTTGATGATAACGCTTAATAAGAAATTCGTTATTATGACTGCTGTAGTAAGTAGAGGGTGCAAGAGATGCTGGTATTCGGCAAATCAGATCGGCAATATGTTGGTTACCACCTTGAATATATCTGTGTAAAATAATATGCAAAGCGGTTTCAATACGTACTACTGATAGATAGGGCAGGTCTATCTCTTCTTTTATAGTGCGAATATAGTCTAGAATATCCTCTTTATTTGGTAAGTTTCTTTCATGAGAAAGGAATTTTATTAACCTCATTGGCATGGGTAGACGTATGATACGCTTTTGATTTTCGTGAATATTTGCATCATATTCATGCTTACGATCAGTGATTTGTAGTTGATACTGCAAATATGCAGCATCTCCCAAAACGGTGAATAACCCAGAGTCTGAAATGAAACCAGTTGTCATTAAAAACTCTACAGGAACGGCTGTTATCATTGATAGGAGTAAGATAAGAGAGGCTTTATTGTGTTTATAGTCGTGTTGATGTGAATCTATCGCTAATCTGCCAAAAACCTGTTTTAAGCCTGCTACAGAAAGCGTTCTGACATTAGAGTTAAGCTCTAACTCTCTCTGGCTAATATAGCTGTGATGAACGTTTTTTTCTATCCTATGTAACGGTTGCATGTAACGAACTTTCTTATCAGGCAAATCTAAACTGACAATCAGTGGACGTTCTAAAGTATCCATGTACTCTTCAATATTTTTGGGCTTTCTGGAGTTTGGTGAATACAGTTCATAATCAAAATCTGGTATTGCAGGATACTGGTAGTATAAATGCGGAGCATCGCTCTCAATATCATATTTATTTTGATTCCAGTAGCTATTTTCTACCCAAGTTGAACCATCCACAAAATCAGCCAATTGTTCGGTGGCTTCACTTTCAAAAGGATCCAAGTATTTATCTTTCTTTTTGCGCTGGCGAGTGATTTTCTTGTTAGGATAGTAGGCTTGCTCAAAGCATTTAACAATCGCGTTAAGCTGTTTAAATTTTTTACTGCGCAATTTGAGGGTTGCTTCACTTTCCTCAGTATTTGTTAGCAGCTCTTTTCGTACTTCTTGTTCGTACGCTACTATTCCTAACTGTTCTACAAAGAATACATAGATGAAATCCACTGTATTTGATAACTCTTCTAGGTCGTCAAGTCTTGGTAAAACTTTCCAAATCCATCGGTTATTTTTAGAGTTAGAGAATACAGGCAATTTAAATCGGTTAATTATATTCGTTAAATGCGTCTTTGCTTTTTTATGATGAGATAATAATAAGTACGTATGAATGGATATACATAGCCATATTATTTCTTTATGCTCATCATCGGTTAAGTTAGCTAACAAGAAAAGTGGTTGTATAATCGGAGGTAATACATTAAGTGTCTTCTTACTGACATCTTCTTGAAAAAATAAACCGTTTTTTATAGCTATTAACTGTTCTATTGAAGGTGGCGATTGTTGTTGAATACCTAAATTAATTGAAGTGGCAATTTCCTCTAGTGCAGCTATCCAGTTCTTACTGTAGTTATATGGATATTCAACACTTAAAAGATCAACTTGTTCAATAAGTTGGTCATCAGTCAACAGAACAATTTGATCACTATCATCAGGCATTATATTTCTCGCGATTTTTTGACTTATTCCGTGCGTTATCGTATGTATTTTGATGGATGTTCATATGTGAGCAAAAGAGTATTATGGGATAATTGTTAAGACCAAATAAGTGTTGGCATTGCTTTTCAGTTAGAGCTTTTTTTAGATCTTGATGGACTTTATAATAATTTAAATTTTCTTGGCTACGAATGGCTCTATTGAGAAAATTAACGAGTTCATAAAAAATAGTTTCCAGCCTATTAAATTTAAGGGATTCGTTGTTATTAACACAGATACATTCTAATTGCTTATCTATAGCCTGATTTATATATTTTTTACAAAAAAATGCCAAAATATAGTTGTTTAAAAAGATGAAATCTTGATCTATGATTGTGATCAGTGTAGTAGCCGCTAGAGCTCTTTCGATCTCTATCTCAAGAAAATCATTTTCTAGTTTTGATGATACTTCATGAGTAATTATATAGAGTTGCTTAAACTCGTCGTGGTAATTAATAAACTGTTGGGAGATATAACTGAGTGAGTATTGTTTAAGTTTCACTTTATAATCCATAATCTGATAGTGTTTCAGGATACATGCCAAGTAATTAAGATAAGGGTACAGTCGAAGCAAGATTTTATATTTGAAGCCATCAAATATTTAATGGTCAATGTATTCCTTTTAAAAAGGCTTACAGCATAAGCGTGGTAGCTTCATAGAGGCTGGCATCGGTAAAGCTAAACTATAGTCTAATCCAAATAAAACCGATACAATCCTATTAACAATTGTATTTAATGAAATAAACGATGACTTATTCAATAGACTATCGCAAACAGGTACTTTCTAGCATCACTGATGGTATGACCATACGAGAAGCTGCGCTATTTTATGGACTTAGCACCAGTACCATTCACAGCTGGCAGAAGAATTTAGCGCCTAAAACAACCAGAAATAAAGCACCGACTAAAATACCTGATGACGCATTAATTGAAGACGTAAAAAGATACCCAGATGATTATAACTATGAAAGAGCTCGTCGCTTGAACTGTAGTAAAACGGGCATCTTCAATGCTTTAAAGCGTCTTGGTATCAGTCAAAAAAAAGACCTTGGAACACCCGAAAGCGTGTCCGATAAAAAGAGCGATATTCCAGAGTAGGCTTGATTGCTTTAAACAGCAAGGCTATCCCGTTGTCTATATGGATGAAAGCGGCTTTGAGCACGAAACCATTCGTTCTCATGGCTATGCACCGATAGGTAAACCCTGTATCGATAGCTACAACTGGCAAGCTTCGAGACGTACGAATGTCATCGGAGCTCTCTATGAAAAAATGCTATTTGCGCTTGAATACGTTGAGCAAAACATCAACAGCAATATATTTTATGATTGGTGTAAGTTCACACTTATTCCAAGTCTTAAAACTAAATGCGTGATTGTCATGGATAACGCTCGGTTTCATAAAAGCAGACGTATCCAAAAACTACTCAACAGACATGGTCATCGTATTCTTTGGCTGCCGCCGTACAGCCCAGACTTAAACCCTATCGAGAAAAAGTGGGCACAGGCTAAATTTCTACGCCAAGGGTGGATGGAGAATAATCTACCTAAACTGTTTCATGATATGGGCTGTATCGATTTTATAAAGACTTAACTATATCACTATAGTAAGAAGATAAAACTTGTCTCATATGTTGGATCTGGTTGTTATATTTCTTTGCATGAATTATGGCTTCATGTTCACTGCGCAGTTTTACAATATAGAATGCTGAGTTATCTTTCTTCTTTCGAAAACATAAGGCATAAATAGTTTCCTGAAAAAGTCTTTTGTTTTTAATGCCATTATCAATTTTTTCATACAGTACTGGGTTTTTTAGAAACTTCTTAATATTTATTTCAAAATCATCTAAATAGAAATCTATCGATGTTTTAAATAAGGTTTTGCGTTTAGTTGTTAAGTGTTTACTAATATAAAGTGCTTGGACCCATATTTTATAGTCACGTTTAGTTGTAGTTACTGTACGATAGTGAGTTGATGGGTGTCTTTTTTTGTCAAATCGAGGTGTATTATTCTCTGCTTTTTTCATAGACTTTCTTACTAGAGTCAATTCTGAGTATCGTTCATAACGTTCTTTAGCTAATAAACATTGTTCAGGAGTGATTTTCCATGCTGAGTTTTTATGATAAGCAGGAGGTAGGATAGTAATAATTTTGCCATTAAGTCCATCTTGGATAGCCACATAATAGAATTTATCTTTTTGACTAAAAAATAGTAAATGCCGACGAGATGAACCTGCAATTTTCCCGATGTTTACACACGCTCCATTATCAAGCAGGTTCATTAATTCTAAACTATCTATAGATGTACGCTGAAAGATGCGTTTAGCGGCATGAGAAGATGGGTAGGCAAAACGTTGTTGACGGAAACTAAAGGCTTTCTGTTCTTTTTTGCTCATAAGCTTACCCATCTAATTCAATTTAGCTGTCATCAAGCGATGCATGGCTATTTCTTATCCTCGCCAATATGAGGGTTTTAGTCAACTAATTTAAAGAGAACAATAATTTGTACATATATGCATGTCTTATGTATAAATATTAAAAAAGTCATAAAGCAGCGTCTGACATACTCGGGATGGTCCATCTGGCCAAGAATGATTTGCTCACAAGACCAAATGAAAGAAAAATGCGAATCTTTTACGCAAATCACTTAATATCTTTTAAAGATAAAAAATCCAGAGAAATCTGGATTTTTTATCAATTTTACTGGTTTATTTATTTAGCAATAGCTCTTTTTTGAAGTCGACAAATTTTGTATGTTTCTTCATATTGTTACCTATTATTTTAGCAAAGGCTTCAAAGAAATCGGAAAGTTTTTTTGAGTTTTTAAACTCATCTTTGTAGTGAGCATTCTTCGAGAAAAGCGAATCTCGAAAAAACCCTCCATGATTCTCCTTACCTTCTGGTAGCTCTTTAATTATACTTATAGCATCATCTAACAGTTCAGTTGGGCTTATTGAAGTAAACTCTTCTTCTGTAATCGTATCTAATAAAGATCCTTGCACGATTGGTGACGTATTTATACTCTTTTTATCTTCTTGAACTTGATCGTGTCTACTGGTTTCATTTTCATTGTTTGTAGTAGCTGAGAGATTAGATAGCTTAATACTGCATTCAATTTCATCAGGTTTATCCATATCTTTGGTATTATCTTCAGACTCTTGTGAGTCAGATGGTTTCTGAGCTTCTGAATTAGTCTGGGTAAAGTTGTCGTTAGTTGTGTTGCTAGAAATATCCTCTTTTTCGTTCAGAGGACTGTTATTAGTTCCAACATTGCTGTTGTCTATTATCGTTGGTTGAGACCGGATAGGTTGATTTGAATCGCCATCTCTTTCTCCTATAGCATCGGATCCTAACTCAGATTCCTGTTCGTTATTTGCTTCTTTACTATACGCGAGCTGTATCTCTTCAGCTGTAAGATTCACCTTGCTGATAATATTTTGAAGCTGAACTTGATCGATATTACATAACGTAAGCTCTTTGTTTTTCAGGTTTGAGAAAAAATTAGGATCAAACATACCTGGCTTTTTTTGATCAATATTTTTTGCTATATATAAATGGCTTAAATAAACTTCATTTAGCCTTTTGCCAATGAAGTAGGCGATGCGTTGAGGTATATTATTTTCAGGATATACTTCACCTAAAAAGGCTAGATCAGTTTTTAAAAATTGAAGGTTAATCTCATAGTCATTGTCTAATAAATTATAATAATGAACCAAGAAAGAGGTTGCTAAAAGATAATCTTTTTGTTCATACATACCTTCAAAGAATATCTTTTCAGCTATGAGAGAGTGTTGCTCTACTAAGCATTCATCATCAGTTGCAAGATATTTTGACATTTTCTCATTATATATAGCGCTTAATTCACTACTATTGCGCCACTTCTTATACTGGTTATATATACTCTTATCTACGACTTTACTAAATTTATAATTACTCACAAGCCAAGAAAAAACATTCTTTTTATTATGCTTTTGGAGTTCTTGGGGCAGCTCTCTACGATTATAATTCTTCAGTAATTTACTAAATAGAGTATTATTATCAAGTTCTGGCTCAACTTCAAATCTTGGATATCCCAGTATCTCAAGAAATTTATTGCCTTTGTCGTGACTTCTTAGCTTAAGTTGATTATTTTTCCATTCACTCCATAGGTTTTCAATTTTACTATCATCATTTAGGATAGAGTGAGATTGTTCTGCCTCATATTCTAGAAGGTCACGACCTTTGATACTTAAGGAGTAAAATCCTTGCACAGCTTGGATGGTGATATAGTCTGAAAAAGGAGTGCGTTTTACGTGGAGATCTTTACTGCTATATTCATCAACTAAAGAGGCTAATAAGTAAGCATCCTCTTCATCAAGTGCATTATCGACACTATAGCTCATTAATATTTCGAAACTAGATTCAGAGCCATCAAAATAGCTAATGCGTGACGTTGAGACGCGCAAGTATCCAAAAGCTAGCCAATTCAGCCACTCTTTGTGGGTAATAATTATACAGTTACTATTTTCCATTAGAATACATCCCAGTCGTCATTTTCGTCATCATCTACTAAGTGAGGATTCTCAATTTTTTCATAACTACCATTTGGCAAGTCACTTATAAACTTATGCGGGTGTTTACCGCTATACGTTAAGAATAAGTCCTTGCGACTACGTGTTACTGCTACAAACAAAAGTCTTTGATCAAGCTCTGGATATTTTTCTAGAACATACTTGAAAACAATTTGCTTACTTGAATTTAGTTGAGGGACATATACAGTATCAAAATCTAAGCCTTTAGAACTATGGTATGTCATGATATAAACAATTGGCTGTCTATCACTCTCATTCAACTCACCATCGTTATTACCTAGATATCTATATGGTAGTTTATGATATTTAAAATAGCCGTTTACTTGTTTATAATCTAATCTAGTAGAGAAGTCCTTGAGGTCTATATGTTCAAAGGGACCAGGTGGTGATATGTTGTTAGATGTATAGATTTGATAAAAAAAACTCTTGATGTTTGAGTGATGAGTGAAAAGTATACAACTGGGACTTCCTGGAGCTGCTCTCTGGTGAGAATTTTCTGCTACCCAGTTTAATTCGGAGGCTTCATTATCAAAATCAATAATCAAAGGCGTATTATCTCCATATGTGTTTTCTGGAGAACCTTCATTAATTTTACTATTGGGTAATATGTTTTTTGCTAAATCTCTCATGGATTTAGTTAGTCTTAAAATCTCAGTAAAAAAGAGCTTATTGGGTTTAAAAATGTTGTCTATCTGATGCTCTTTAGCACTTCCTTCATAAATACTTTGCTCACAATCTCCTGCTATAAATAAGAATTTTGAAAGACTTTTAATTCTATTTAGGTCGCTAGGACTAATATCTTGTACCTCATCAAGAAATACAAAGTCATAAATAAGGTTGTCTCTTAAAAACTTGGTATGTGTTTGAATGTTTATAAAACCTTTATTTTCAGCCACAAAGGTCTTTTTGATGAGTTCTTTCATGGCATTTGTATAGGTAATAAAGCAATAACGTTCTTGAACGCCTAGAGATTTTCTGTCAGCTCTTAGCTTGACAGCCAAGTTAGCTAGAACTGTTGTTTTGCCAGTTCCTGCAAAGCCTTGAACCCAGTAAACTGTCTTGTTATCCTCTCGAACAGATTTTAGCATTTCGTTAATATAACGAGTTTGTCTGTCTCTAAGTTTGTTAAACGGTATCCACCAAGCCATAATGAAACCTACCCTTAATTCTTTTTCAGTAATTTATCGTTATTTGTAGTTTGGACAAGGTTCTTGTCATCATACGCTTTAGTTTCTTCTTCTTTTTCATTTATCTCATCTAATGCTGAATTTGCAATAGATTCAGTGTTTTTATCATCCAAGCTACTAGATATGTTAATTAGGTCTAAGCAGTCTCTTTTTGTTGCAAAATTATTTAGACATCTCAAGTATAAGATATCTTTAGCCTTCATAAGGAGCTCTTCACCTTCAGGATGACCCTTTGCAAGTAAATACTTACCTAGTAATAATAATGAAGTTGTATAGTTAGGATTATGTTCTAGAGATAATCTTAGATATTTTTCACGTCTTTCATCATGATACTCTATAGATAGGTTGTAAGCATTTACATCATTTGGATCTCTCTTATATGCAATCTCGGCCCATTGTTTAGAAAGATTATTCCTGCCAGCCCTATCGTAAGCATGACAAATTATTGTAGAGTAGTCGTAACTGCTATCCATTCTTTCGATGCCTTGATATAACTCTGCAGCTAGTTCATAAGCTCCTGCCTCTAAAGCCATATCAGCATATTTTTTTACTACATGTATTCGTGGTCTACCTTTGTAATCTAGTAAATCTTGATTGAATACTTGCTTAGCCTTTAATAGCTTAGACTCAGTTTCGGTAAGCTCTTCGTTTGAAAGGGGGTTTAGAATACTTGATGAAACAGTCTTTCCAGAAACTTGAGCAGTAATACTTAGAAGTTTTTCTTGGTTTATAGAAGCTGTAACTTTAACTTCATCACCTCTATTGAAATACTTACTATCAGAGTCAATCGTTATAATTCCAAGAAGTTTGTTTTTATTTCCAACGCAAATAGGTAACTCAATACTAGATTGCTCTCTGTTAGCAACAATTAAAGTCGTTTCAAAAGCTGATGGATTTGGTACTGGTGAAGACGATGGTATGATAGTTTCTAGAATTTCATTTTTAGTAATAATATAAATAGTCTCTGATGTAATAGGTTGGATAAAGTCCACATCTAAACCGTGATAACTAAAACTATGTATTGCAGCACCTAAGGATACATGAGAACGTAGGTCACTAGGGATAATTGCCTGAGCGTTAACACTATATTCGTTTACATAATCCATCACACATTCTTGAACTAGGGGGTTTTGCGAGCTTCCACCAATAAATAACACCGCATCAACATCTTCTCTGTGTAGCTTTGATTTATCTAGTGCATCGGCAACAGGCGATACTATATGAAGGGGGGTATGTAATCCATCATAGTCCCCAACAAAATCTTCCATAATATTTCTAAATGCTTTGATTTTGAGACTCGGCTCATCTAGGTATAAGTTGTATTTCTTTTTTATCGTGATCGAGTTTAATGGTAAATCTGTAAACTCAATATCTGAATAATTGCTAAGTTCATTCAATGAGTTGATCTGATTTTCTACCATCCATTTAATGACATAAATTTTTAGTCTTTCAGCTGTAGCTTGCAAACTTGGTATTAACGTTTCTTCTTTATCTCTTAGACTAGGATCGTATTCTGGGCAAGAGCCCAGCAGTTGAGGCATTAAGACATGTTCGGCAATAGCTCTATCTATATTATCTCCACCCAGTGCTGTAAATTTGGAAATCGCCAAATTTCTAGATTGAAAGCTATCTTCAGTTAAGCCAACTTTAAGTATGGAGATGTCACAGGTGCCAGCGCCAAAATCATAAACCAGAATATTAGCATCATCAGACTTTAGTTTTCTTAAAAAATCAGGTTCTTGTTTCTTATGTGTGCATTCATATAAAAAGCTTAAAAAAGCAGCGTTAGGCTCATCGATAAGGCATAGCTGATTTTCAGAAATATTATTTGCTTCGAGGCTTTGAACTAAATCACGGCGTTGATTAGCTTCAAATGAGGCGGGAACTGTAAATGTAAATCTATAATTACTTAAGTCTTTTGCTTTAAGTTCATCTGTTAAGCCAGCTAAGACCCCTTTGAAAAACTCTCTAGTGGCATCTTCAGCAGTTTCAATGGTGGGTGTATTTTCACGAGAGGAAGCCAGAGATGTTCTAGGGTAGGTCGGTCCAATGGCGAGACCCAACTTCATTTTAAAAGAAGAAAAAACATTAACTCCTTCATGAAGTGTGGGTTTTAAGCGGTAAGCATCTTGCCCCCAGATTAGTTTTTTGTTTTTCCAAGCAAGAACGCTATTAATTAAGTAATGTTTTATAAATCCACCTAACTCTTTGGGTTGCGTAATGGGTACTTCAGAAATATTCACTCTGCCTTCTTCAAGGTGTGCTTGACTAATCACGGTAGTAGAAGTTCCAAAATCAATACCCACATAAATATTGTTATCAGTAGAGAGATTATTATTAGTATCAATATTGGTTGATACTATCCAATCCTTATTATTAGGCATTAAACGTTATTCCTTCAAGTTAAAAGCGTTCTTTAGAAAATTCATTGATTTATATGAAAAATGCTTAGTTTTGTTCTAATAGATCTCTATTTATTTGATATGATTTTTATTGCTAATCAAGATTCTAGAGCAGCTTATACGATGAAGGCTAAGTCCAATGACGTTAAGCGTTTTATAATTTATAAGTAAATCTGTATGAACAGGAGTATTAGGCTTTGCATTATCTTTAAGAGGAACTAAGGTTATGATACATGCTTAGACTTCAAACTTGCAATTAATACACTAATTTAGTTGACTAATCTAGTGATAATACTGTTAAAACTATAGTTTTTAAGATAGATAAGTGGGCAGATGAAATATTTAAATAGTCTTACGTTTACCCTAACATCAACCTAAAAGACTAAATATACTCTAATTTTATGTCTACGGATTTGACGAGAGGGTCAAAAACGTTAGAAAAGATATGATTGGACTATTATCGTTGGGCTGTATCAATGCTACCTCCTAGGTTAATTCCTATAGGGTTGCCAGTAGAAGTCATTACCTACACTGCACATTGAATTGAACATAAGGCACAATCAGATAATGACTACTCTCATTGCCATAATAACCAGCTCTTTCATACCAAGAGATATCCTGCTGATAAAACAGGGTAGTTGTAAAGCCAGCCATCAATAGATGTTGATTACCTTGCCCTTGAGAGGAATATTCTTTAGAAAAAGCTGTTGAAAACTGAGCAATTTGTTGACCTTTAGCCGAGTAAAAGCCATTGCTTTTCCTATCTTGTTTATAGCAAGCGACATCAAATAATTCTAGAATATCATCTCGTGTTTTCGTCCAGCTATCATGGCAAAACGTCTGTTCTACAAACTTGCGACCTGAGTCGTTGACCAGTGCGCGCGGCGTCAATACCAGCTCATCCAAACGCATAAATCGATGAAAAGTTAGCATTGAAGGTGGACTAACTGCAGGTAAATCAATTTGCTCAGCATGAGTAAGCAATATGTTAGCTAAGGTAGGGTGATACGTTTTATGATGGAGTAGTAAGCTCAACGTTTGCTTCGCTCGCGTCAGTGCTACATATAACGGTCTATCATGACTATGATCTGCCTGAGTGTTTGAAGATGAGTTTGAGAGTTGGTCATCAATGACATAAACATGATCAAACTCCATCCCTTTCGCACTATGATAAGTGATTAATATAACCTGTGTTTTATCATTGTATAAAATAGACTCTATCGCTTGTAATACCTGCTCATAAGTCACATTTTCCATATCTTGAGTGCAACTGATAATTGCCTCCCAAGCTTTATCTAAATGGTTTAAGCCTCGCTTGACCCGCCAGCATTCCAAAAATTCAGCAACATTACCCTCAATAAAGTCTAAACGTTTCGCGCTCAAATCTTTAAATAGCGCTTGTCCTATAAAGCTATTTATGGGAGTAACTTGCTCATTTTCATTATAGCGCTGACTACTAATATTTAGAGCTTCCAAGTAATGCTGTATGGCATCAAAATATGACCATTTAGGGGCTAGTACGGCTATGGTTTCTGGCGCTGCATTTTTTTGTTCATTACTTGCTAAGCGCTGCTCAATATCAGACGCGATCCATGCTGCCATGTCAACGCCTTTGGTCTGCTGGTAGTAGCCATAGCGAATAGGACTACTAGGATAGGGTTTAGTTGCCTTGATGCTATGCTCAGCCTGCTTTAGACGCTCACTACTTGGCAATGTAGTAGCTATAAATTCATTGGCAAGCTCGACTATATTATTAGCACTACGATAGTTATTGAGCAGATAGTATTTTTGCTCAGTATTAACATGGTAGTTGTCTGCAAACTGCTGGATATATTGAATGCTAGCGCCACGAAAGGCGTATAGGTTTTGGTCGTCGTCACCAACCACCATCAAATAGCCGCGCTGCTCAAAGTTATCATCAGTAGCATCACTATCAGCATCTATAGCAATATAGCTATCATTGGTGTCGCTATTATTGTCATCTTGTGTTTGTAGATCTGCTAATAGCCCAATCATTTGATATTGATATTCATCGATATCTTGAAACTCATCGACCATGATGTACTGAAAGTGTTGTGGCCGCTCTTGTAGTTGACTGATGGCCTGCTCAATCATCCACTGATAGCGAGCATTATCACGGCGCTTTTGTAAATTTTTCTCTTGGTTTAAATGCTCAATGCGCGTGGCAATTTCATCAAGCGCGGCATCGGGTGCGTCTTTTTCACTCAGTCCTGTGATTTGCCGTGCCAGCCCATGGAAGGTCTGAATGGTAACATTGATCGCATGATAACCAATCAAAGCCAATAAGCGCGATCTTAGTTCGGCTACTGCCAAACGGTTATAAGCCAGTATCAAAATCTTCTCAGGTTTGATTTCTTCTATCACTAATAGATAAGCGACTCTATGTACCACCACAGTGGTTTTTCCAGATCCTGGACCAGCCAGTACCATGGCCGCACGGCTTGTTTCTTTGATGATTTGTACTTGAGTGTCACTAAAATATTTAGGCAAAATCTCTTTTTCATAATCTTTGATATAAGGTTTATGCACATCGATGTCGTTGTTAATATAGGTTTCAATGACCTCAGATAGCGGCTTAGTAAAGTAGTCCTCAATTAACGCTTTTTGGACATCAGCCTCTGCCTGTAGCCAAAAGCTCAGCATATGAATACGAGCGCAGCGGTCCTGATAATGGCTTTGCAAATACTGATAGGCGTTTTCATGATACTTTGAAGTAGATTTTCGGTGTTTACCAATAAAGAAAATAGCATCTTGCGTATCGTCTAAGCGGCTAAGCTCAATCAGCTCTAAGCGCTGTAACTGCTCAAGTTGGGTCAAGATAGTATCAGGATCACGCTGTAGCTTCTGGGCTAAATTATCTAGATTAAATTCTTTACCATCACCATCTTTTTTATCAGGTAGGGCAGGTAGCAGATGATCTTCATATAAAGGTGTCAAATTTGCTACGAGCACTTTTGCATAGCGAACCCAGCTCTCCCAATTGTCTGGTAGATCCTCATCAATTTGCCATAACTTAGTCTGATTTGTGGAGGAAACAAATACTTGGGTCGTACCTTGATTGCGTGTTTTTAAGATACCTAATGCCCGAAACATAGGTAAAATATGACGTTTACTAGATAGATTATGACGCTGCTGAATCAGCCAGTTATCAAGTGCTTTGGTATTGAGCTGGGTAGCGCCTTGCATTTCTATCGCTTCAGTGCCACTTAGCGCTCCATAGCTGCTATTTAGACATTCCTCTAAAGCAGTAATAATACGGCTTAAGCGATTAAATTCACCTTTTAAATAGCGGTGTGTATATTTTAATCGTACACGCACCACAACTTGCCACTGAGCATGACCTTGATTGACCAACTCACGTAGCCCTTTTAATAGTGACTTAACAGAATAGCCAAGCGCCAGTGCCAATTCAGGTAAATGATAGCGAGTCAGGCCAGTATTGTTATCGTTGTTAGAGCCTTCGTCACTGCTATTCTTAGCACTAACTATGTTTGTTGTTGCCGTGTTTAAGATATCATCCGCAAGCTGCTGTAATTGAGCATAGAGCTTAGACATATTAGTATGTTGGCTGGCAGGCGGTTGGCTTGAGAGTTTGATACTGATCCAAGCCGGTTGCTGGTCTTTTTCAGTCAGCAATCCGTAACGCTCGAGCGCCAATAAAGCCACTCTTACTTGGGTATTAAGTTGTTCAGTCTCGTCATCTGGTGCAAGTATGGGCGCTAGTACACTGCTAGGGAACCATTGATCTTGCATGGGTTTACTGAGAGCTGGACGTATGGCTGTCCAACAGTCTCTTAAGGTATTTGTATTTGGTATACGTGACTCACGCTCTTGGAAAAACAAAGCTTCAATATCTCTTTGACCCCATAGCATATAGGCTGCGCCGATCTCGTAGGACTTACGTGCTGCACGGCCAATCTCTTGAATATACGACTCAAGATTATTCGGCGGCCCACTATGAATAACGGTATGGATGCCTTCTTTATCGATGCCCATGCCAAAAGCATTGGTACAGACCACCACGTCTAGTTCATCATTTTTGAATTTTTCAAGTACACTCTTTTTTTGCCCCTCATTTAATTTAGAATGATAGGCGGCGGACACTAAGCCTTTTTGGGCGAAATCGTCAGCATATTGATCACAGCCTTTACGGTTACGCAGATAAACTATAGCCACGCCTTTTTCAGGATGTTCTGGATATTGATTTTCGTACCAAGCTTTGCGCTCATTTATAATTTTATAGATATGCGCTTCACGCTCGTCCTTAGCTGCTTCTATAAAATGCGCAGTAATATCGTCACGCCAAATCTTAAGGCTTTCGATAGGGGTGCCATACTGTACCAAAGGTTTATTGTCAGTTAAGGCAGTAAGCTTATTTACCAGCTCACTTTCTAAATCATCTTTGACACGTGTGGAGGCTGTGGCGGTCACTAAGCTTATGGTGGGTGGTAAGAATTCCGGCGCGTTACTGCTAATATTTGTTCTAGATGCGTTAGTATTGTCCTGATCAGATATCACTTCTAACATATCAAGCTGAAGTTTACCCTCTTTAATGTCGCTTTGGCGCTCAAGCTGCTTTGTAAAGTGTTCTCGAAGCTCGTCGCTATAACATGCCATCATGTGATCGGCGATACGCAAAAAGTCTGGGCGAAAATCAGTGCCCCATTGGCTAAGCGTATGCGCCTCATCTAATACCCAAAATGCTGGTGGGCGATTTTTTAGTAGTTGACGAATACTATGTGTACGTAGCCGCTCTGGACTCATATAAATAATATCGATATCGCCTTGCCAAATACCGTCTAAGATGTCTTTTTGGGTTTCTATGGACTGCCCTGAAGTCAGATAAGCAATACGATTGGCGTAGTCTGGCAAATCAGTATGCAAGTTGACAACTTGGTCTTCGATTAATGCCTTTAAAGGCGATATCACTACGGTCAGCTGACGTTGGTACCTACTTAATATCAGTGCAGGTAGCTGGAAGGTCAAGCTTTTACCGCCACCTGTTGGTAATATACCAAGAGGAATGTCTTTATTCATCAGCACTGCTTTGACAATAGACATCTGTCCTTCGCGCAAATGCTCAAATCCAAAAAAGTGATGACACTGTTGATTAATCCAATCTTCACTCGGCTCATGCAAATGCCAAAAAGTATTTTCAGCTTGGCTAAAACTACGTCTGTGGAAAGGATGTTTGATAAGCCATACTGGACGGCGCGCTTGAGGCTTATCAAAATATCTTAGCCAGTTAATAAAGGTGGCTAAACCAAGATGTCGCCATAGTGTTGAGTGCGCTTTAACATCATTACTTACATGAGCATTGCCCATACAACTCTTTAATAGGGTGATAAGATCAGTTCGATTTCCTGCTGGCAAGTCATCAAAGATGGTTTCTATATCAAAGATATTGTCTTTATCTATGGCAAAGTAGCTTTTATTATGATTTTTACCATAGCTTTGATGACTGAGCGTATGTAAATATGAAAGTTGTGGTAATAGTTTGTGTAAGAGTATTTGTATATTGGCAGGTAGAATTTGCCACGCTTGTGTGCAAAGCTCAAAAACACAGCGACTCTCTAAGCAGTCAAGGACTGGGTTGTTATAATCGACATTGGCTTTGTAGAGCTTAGCTAAGGCATGACTAGGCTGGTGTGGAATAAATAAGCAGCTCAGTATCAAGGTATCCCAAGCTTTTGCTTGCCAGCCACGCAGTTTGTCAGAATCGTTAGGCTGGCTTGTTAATAATGTATGTTTATAGCTAGTGGTCGATAATGCATCGTTTAATAGCGAATATAGGTGAGGTAAATCAAACTCAAGTAAATGGTGGCCACCTAAAAAATCAGCCTTATTTAATATTTCATAAATGACATCTGACTGCTGTCGAAATTGCTGAGCATTAAAGTGCCAATAGTAGTCGTTGATTAAGAAAGCGCCATCTATTAATGTATCGTTTTCGGGGTTAATTTCCAAATCAAGCCAGAGCGTTTGTTGTGGGTTCAACTTTGAGAGTAGTTCAGAGGCACTCTGAACGGCTGTTAATTTCTCTATATACTTCGTTGCATTGAGACGTAGAAATTTCGGTAAGCTGTTTAGCTTTGATTTTTGGGTATCGGCTGTAGATGGAAGTGCACTATTTATAGGATCAGAGATATTGCTATGACTGTTTTGAGGACTTATCTGCCCAGATGTTTTGGAAGGTGAAAAAGTAGTAGGCTGGATAAAATCGGGTAGGTCTGACATACTTTCAGCTTCTAAATAGTAGGTAAATAAACGAACTATAGTATACAGTTTTCTTTGTCTTAGCCAGAGTCATAGTGGGCGAGCACTTGCAAGTATTATCATATTCTTAATCAACCCCAATATTAATAACAGCATCTAGGTAAAAATCAAAGCACTTATTATAGATGAGCCGAAGATTGACCCAGAGCAATCAGAGATTATCATTAGCGTCAAACTAACTGCTCCTGCTGCAATGATTGATGCAACAATTGAGCATATTAATCAACAAGCCCAAGACAAGCTTGCAGTAATCAATATATATCCTTCTGAAAGTTATGGATACGGTAATGGTGCCATAGCACATCCACTTGAGAGTGAAAAATTAGCTAATGAACTTAAAAAAATATTCACGGATTTAAAGGAAGTTCACTGCATAGAAAAAGTGCACTTATTAGTCTGTGCTTCCAATGCAGCGTGTGTATATATTGGCCAAGCTGTAGATAGATTTCAACCTGAGTTTATAGTCTACGATTATGCAACTAAGATGATGGAGCCTAAGCTCAGAATATATAACGACGGGAATACTACGGTTATTGAATGTGCGCCATAAATTGGTATGCGTATATTTGATCTAATATAACCTGAAAGCAATAATACTTTCCTATAGCTATCAGGTTATATTAAAAGGTTACACTAATGAAGTTAATTTACTTTATCACTACTCTCTAAAGTAAAATGTCTATCTATAACCTCCAATACATCGTCAGCTTTAAAATACTTACAAACTCTCTCATATCCAACTGCTTGACCATCTCTACGATCTCTATATGCCGTATTAATAATGTCATATTTTGAGTACACAGTAGCGTTGTCCAGCATATAAGAAACCAGTTCAGCTTCATTAATCTCACAAGCTAGTAAGAATGGAGTATACCCGTCGATGCCATGCCAGTCATATCTAGCGCTAGGATTTGCACCTCGATCAATTAGTAGCTTTGCTATTTTTAGCATTTCGCTCAAATTGAATAACTCGTAGTTTGCTTGAATTTTCTCTTGGAAAAATTTAGATACATCTTTAAGAATAGCCATTGCATCCGAACTTTCCCTGCTTTGGGCAAGATAGCGTTTCACTTGCTGTCTATTAACACCAAAATTACCTTGTGTATCTCTGATGAAGGTAGAAAATTCAAAGTCGCTCATTCTTTCTATTACTACTTTTGGGTCTTTAGCCATCTTAGCTATCATGTTAAACTGATTAAGTGGTAGTTTTGAGTTCTTAATTGTTCCAATTAGAGATATACACATGGTTAGGGCGTCTAGATGGCTGCCACCACCTTTTTGATTGACATCTGCCCCTAAGTTTACAATATGTTCAACGATCTCAAGTCGTCCTGTTTGCACTGCACTTAATAATGGTAAAAGATGCTTTTTGGAGGTCATTGCATTAATCGTTTTTGGTGTATAGCTCAAATCTTTAAGTGCTTGATAAAAGCTATCGTCTGGTTCATGAAGCTCAGTTAAATTCATATATTGCAAAGCAATTAATAAAGCTGATTCATTGTTATCAGAGAGAATATTGATGTCAGCACCAGCTTGCAAGAGTTTATGAACAGCATCTAGGTCTTCAAGCAACGTATTCCAGATGAGCTGTGTCGTTACTTGCTTCTTCTTATTCTTATCTCTATGGAGCTTGCTATTGTCATTTAGCTTTACTTTCTTATTGGGTTTTTTAAGATCAAGCTCTAGCTCTTTTGCACCTAAATATACAGGTAGAACCGATGAATACACAGTATATTTTTCGGGTAGTTCAACTTTAAAGTCATTGAATACTCTTTGAGCATTACTTCGCCACATATTGATCTCCCAGTCTTCAACTAGGTTTTCCTTCTTCCGTTTGGCATCCTCAGTCACTATTGTAGGTAGAGTGTAGCCATATAGATTTTGGACACTTTTTAGCTTTGATATTAAGTTCATATCAGGTGTCTCTTGCCAGCTGGCGATAACTAAACCAACCTCAATAACCTTTTTACACATATGACCAGACCGGTATAAGCTTAAATCAAATGCTTTAACGAAGGTTTCTTTAGATTGCTTTAAATTACCATCTGCAAACTCTCTCAAAATCGTGACTAAATACATTGAGATTATACTAGACATTTGAGGTACTGGTTTTTCAGTTTGATTTGAATAAGCGGCATATTGCGAATTTCTATCCAGTAGGTCGCAAATTTTATACTTAAAGTAGTCAATGAAATCTTCTAATAACTCAGGTTTATTGACATATTGCATTAATGCGTTAGATCCATACGTTATCTTAAAGTAGTCAATCGCTCTGGCCGCTATTAGGAATAAATGTATGTTTTTGGAAGTATCTTTATTATAAGAATTACAAAGGTTATAAAGACTATAGAAACTAGGTAGGCTTTCACCACGACGCCACGAGGTTATTTTATCTTTTTCAGTTTTAGCCAGTTTTCTATAGAATTCCTGCCAGCCTTCGACTTTTTTCTCTATAATATTTAAAGCAATGTCTATACCTGACGACTCAGCTACTATTAGCTCCAGATAATCTGATTTTTGAAACGGCTTTGTTCTCTTACCCAACAAATGAATGGCTTTCATCATAGACGGGCAGAAGAATACCTCAATAATCCAAGCTCCTGTATCATCTCTAGTCCATTCTCCTAAGCTATAGTTTGCAACAACTTGCAAGTAGTTATCGAACACTTGAGCTACTAAAGCTTTTATTTCATTTTCAATTGACTTTTTAAGTTTGAGTTTCGCAATTGGTTTATAAATATGTTCCTCGATAAGTGCATCAAGCTCACTTCTACTTAAATATAAATCTTTACATTTAATGTCCAATGAGGCGTTATCATTTTTACTGTCAATCGCTCTAGCAATCGCTCTTACTATCTCCGCAGGTAGAAAGTAAGGAGTCGAAGGGTAATATTCATTAGTCATTCGAAATATCCTCTTTGTATATTTTTAATGTCATTTAAGAAATTTTGATAAGCTCGATAATCACTTGGAGAGTTCGAAAAAGTCATGCTTTTTTTATTAGGCGCTACCAATTGGCAATGTTTACGACGGCGCTGAAACTCCCATCCTTGCTTAATTAAATTTCGAACTCGTTTGTTAAAATCCTTATTACTTGAATATCTCATATTATTCCAAGTAGATGTAGGAAAACCTACACCTACCTTCCTCGTATTGATATGATTAATTTTATTTGGGTTTAGCATTTCCGCGATTTGATCCTGACGAATTGCTTGAACCATTTTTAGTTGGCCAGTTTCCGCCGTTGCCTTGGTTCGAAGTTGGCTTTGCTTTATTAGAATTACTCATGGTGACGCTCCTATTGTGTGTATGCCCTTAGTGGCTTAACAATATTGACAAATAGTAGCTTCAATCTCCACTGGGTTAGTGCCGTAAAAATTTTTATTTTTAAATCGTAGACAAATCTTTAATACGGATAAGTACTTTATGAATACAAGAGACAGCAGTGAACAATACACGTGGATTCCTGCATTTGAAGCCATTGCTGATTGGATAGTTGACTACGAGAATAACCAGAAAAGGTTATTAGATATACTTAGAAGAAACCAAATTGGTATTTCAAGAAAGTTTACGAACGAGAGCGGAGCCCAAGCAGTAAATATGATGGATCCCTTTACGTTTTTTTTGTTAATCACAAGAAGTCAATCGAAATATAATCTGTTAGTTGATCTTTTTCATATAATGCGTTCAGACGCTATTACTCCTGCAGATTTTGATGGTATTCCAGATTTTAGAGATAGTAAAAAGTACGTTTTCCCAGAAAATCCTCAACTTCGTACAGCTGAGATAGGAAATATTTTATGGAAGCTATTTCATCAAGCTAGAGTGTCAAATATACAACATGAAACCTTTAGACAAGCTTTATCTATACCTGATACAGGATTTGTTTTAATCACACTTTGCTTATACCTTGTTTGTCCTGGTAATTATCTTCCTATAGATAGTTACATGAGAAGATGGTTGATAGAGCATAATATCAAAGAGCCTAAATTTAATTGGGCAGACTATAAACGTACGCTAGATGAAGTGAAAGAAATTTCTGATAAATCTTTTTGGCAAATTTATGATGAAGCATCTAAAGGAAACTTTGATAATGGGATCGATAGCATGATAGATAGTGATGACTTTGATGAAAGCGCGATAGTGAGTCCAAGCTTGAACCGTGTACTATACGGTCCTCCAGGGACAGGGAAGACCTACCATACTACAGAACTTGCTGTAAAGTGCGTTGTTCCCTATTGGTATTATGAGTTGAATAATGAATATCTAGATGAGCTAGAGAGAAGAGAGCTTATAAAAGCCAAGTACGATGAATTAATAGATAAAGGTCGTATTGCTTTTACAACCTTTCATCAAAGCTTTGCTTATGAAGACTTCGTTGAAGGTATTAGACCTATATTTGTAGAAGGAATCGATGGAAGTTCAAATATTAGCTACGAAGTGGTTGATGGTATTTTCAAGCAATTATGTACTAATGCTAGAACAACAGAGCAGACAGGCTCTACGCAAACAGTCAATATTGAGGGTAAAAGTATATGGAAGCTCTCTTTAGGAAATACTAATATCTCCGATGAAAATGAGATATTTAATGAATGTATTGATAACAACTATGTCCTTTTGGGCTGGGGTGATGACATTGACTTTTCGAACTGCAATAATCGTAGAGAAGTAGTTCTAAAGATAGAGCAGTCACATAACATCTCCTTAGCTGAAGATCCTAATAATTATAAAGCTACAGCTGTTAATACTTTCAAAAATGTAGTTAGTATTGGCGATCTAGTAATCATATCTGATGGCAACCATAAGTTCCGTGCTATTGCCGAGATTACAGGCGACTATGAATTTTTAGATACAAAAGGACGTTATGGATTTCAGCAATTAAGAAAAGTTAAATGGCTGCGTATTTATAGCCCGAGTCTACCAAAAGAACGTTTATTTGATAAATCATTGTCTCAAATGACTATTTACCAGTTACGTAATACAACTATTAATCGAGAAAAATTAAAACAATTGCTCACTCCAGAACCTACTAGCAATTCTAGAGAGTTACCGCATTTACTGATTATTGATGAAATTAACCGCGGAAACATATCTCGTATCTTTGGTGAGTTAATTACCTTACTTGAGCCTGATAAGCGTAAAGGCGGTACAGATGCGCGTGAAGTTATACTGCCTTATTCAAAACTACCGTTCTCAGTACCCTCAAATCTCTACATACTAGGCACTATGAATACCGCTGATAAATCTCTTGCACAGCTAGATTTAGCATTACGCCGCCGTTTTGATTTTATTGAGCTATTACCTAAGCCTGCACTTTTAGACGAGATAGAAGTTCATGGCATTGCTGTATCTGAAATATTAACAGTAATAAACCAGCGTATTGAAGTGCTGTTAGATCGCGAACACACTATAGGTCACTCCTACTTCTGGTCGTTAAAAGACTTGGATTCAGACGAAGAACAGGAAATTGAATTAGGTAATGTTTTTAAGAGACGGATTATCCCGTTACTGCAAGAATACTTCTTTTCAGATTGGGAGCGTATTGGCTGGGTATTGAATGATCCTAGCAAACAGACCTCAGAACAGTTTATTCAAACTGGGAATATATCTCCAGCAATTAGCGAATTGTTTGATAGTAGTATCAACGGTTTAAATGATCGTCGCTATCATATCAATGAGACTGCTTTTAACAACCCCGAATCCTATAAGAAGATATTAATCCAGCCTAAGTCTAAATCTTCGGATGGCCAAGCATGATTCAAGTCAGAGAGTATGCTCAGCTGACTACCGATCAGACAGCATCATCTAGCTTAGATTTAGCTATTATCAAGCAAGAAACTTTTGATTGGTTAGTGAAATTAAGTGAAAAAGAGAGCTATGGACGGTTTATTACTTATAAGCGTCCACAATACTTGCAGCTGCAGTCTTATGTAGGTTATTTAGAAAGTCCGTGCGGCGAAGGTATTGAGATACTACCAAAGACAGGATTAGGTTTACAGGAGCCAGATAAGAGCAGAGAGGTCTTATGCAAAATGCTAAGCTCCGTATTAAACCTATCCTATAAAGAGGCTCAATCTGCCAGTCTCAATCGAATGAACTTACCTATTCATGAGTGGATATACTACCAGTTTTTATATTTGCTAAAGGAGCTGGTAGCGTCTGGGCTCAGATTTGACTATCAAAGAATTGAAGAAGAAAGTAGCTTTATTCGTGGCCAGCTTGATATTACAGTTCAACAAAGGCAAACGGTTGGCCGAGCTCATCTTTTTCATATTCGTCATGATGTCTATCATCCAAATCGACTTGAGAACCAACTAATCAAAACAGCATTGGATTACGTACAGCAGCATTGTAGGAGTTCTGAGAACTGGCGACTGGCTAATGAGCTCTCACACATCTTAGACCCTATAACGAGTCTTAGAGAGCCTCTAAACTCAATGCATAAGTGGTCAGACATCAAAATATTGCAATCCTACCGAGCGATAAAGCCATGGTGCCAACTAATACTTGAAAAGCTTAATCCAAACTTTCAAAAGGGAGAGCACCGCGGTATTGCATTGTTATTCCCAATGGAAATTTTGTTCGAGAAGTATGTAGCAAGCTGCCTACGACGAGATATCAAAGCATCCTGGCAACTAACAACACAAGCTTCTGATAAGCATATGGTGAATGACCAAGAAAATTTAAAATCGCGCTTTCAATTAAGGCCTGATCTAGTAATCAGTAAAGAAACGGAAAATTACCATGTACTCGATACCAAATGGAAGTTAATAAGCTTCAATGACAGTGATAACAATTTCAATATCAGTCAGTCGGATATTTATCAGTTATTTGCTTATGGTCATAAATATTTGAACGGGTATGGGGACATGATGCTTATTTATCCTAAGCATCATCAGTTCGAAACACCTTTGGAATGCTTTTATTTAGCAGAAGAGTTGAGACTATGGGCCATACCATTTTGTATTGAAACTGATAAAGTAATCACGGGTAAATGGATAGAAAGGTTCCCGTCTTTATCTCAAGTTTGAAATTGTAGTTCATACTGATTTCCTTCATAAATCTGCTTAAGTCGTTTTTAGCATCTTTTCCCACGCTGCTAAAAGAATAATAAATGATGACTGACTTCGAACCACCAACATGCTGTGTGCAAGGTATAAGCTCTACCAACTGAGCTAATTAAATATTACTATAAGCGCTGTTATGTATAAGAAGAATAGTTTAGGACAGACATCTCCAAAAACTATTGTTTGATAAGGTTCCATCAATTTGATATAGAGATATTTTACAGCACAGTTACCAATTCTATTGGAGTGAGTTACTGTGCTCTTAGAGGATTGTTATAGTGCCTACGGCAGAATTCCAGCTCAACTTTTTAAGACGTATTCAGTGGCTGCTTGAATCTAGCTCCTATACCTCGACCTATAAATTTGCCTTATTAATGGCAATGGTTAATCTGTCTATAGAGTCTGGAATTAATGATGACAGTGAGCACAGTATTTCTTATGAGCAGTTAGCAGATCAGTTTATACAGCTTTACTGGACACAAGCATTACCATACTCGGATCAAAGTAGTGATTCTGTACTCAGACAAAGCAGTACAACAGGGCAGGCTAGTGTTATTAATAGCATCCTGGATTTGCAGCATAAAACTAATACAACCAGCCTAACTATGGCTCGCACACAAAATATCAAACTATGGCAATCGACTATAAAAGATATCGCTTCAACTATCAAAAAGTACCCTGCCAGATATCTGCAAAGTGCGGAGGACAAAGTTAGTCGTGAGTTCTTATATGTTTATGACTCAAAATCAAAGGTAATAACTTTAAAGCCTGGTATTGCATACTGTTTTACACGCTTTAGTAAAATAATTAACAAGCTATGCCAGCAATACTGGACAGAGTTCGTACGTAAGAACAGTCGTAACCAAATACATTTTAGTGATGATATTGATTTGCAGCAGTTCTTGTTCAATCAATCGCGCCAAAATCTAAAAGTATTAATACCTATACTGATTGATACTCAGCAGGGGCAGTGCTTCTATTGTCATAAACCCTTGAGAAACAATATCGAAGTTGATCACTTTATTCCTTGGTCGAAATATCCAATTGATACGACTCATAACTTCGTACTTACGGATCATAGCTGCAATAATAGTAAGCGTGATTATCTGGCTGAAGAGCTATTTTATGAAAAGTGGCTAGAACGCAATCAACAACACGGCCATATGATTGAGCAGGAAGCGAAAACTATTGGTTTTATGGCCAATCAACTTCGCTCTGAAACAATCAGCCAGTGGGCTTATCAAATAGCAGTGGAACATGAGGATCTAGTCTGGTCACCAGAACCAAGTATAAAGTTGCGGCCAATTAATCCTGATGCACTGCCACAGCTTCGAGCCGATAAATAGATATGCCACTTTATGACCAAACAAGCCTCCAAAAGCACTCTTAATTATTATGATGAAAATGCCATTGAATGTGCCATGCAAACGGCAAACATAGATATGCAGGATTTATACGAGCTATTTCTTAATCAGCTCCCTCAAACCGACACGTAATGTATGTTAGATGTCGGCTGTGGCTCAAGTAGGGATGCGAATTACTTTGCTACACAGGGTTATGACGTAACAGCGATAGATGCCAGCGCCGAGTTGATTGAGTGGGCTCAGCAACATCATATGTCGAGCAGAATTAGTTGGGTTCACTTAGACTTTAGCGGTATTGAAAAGCAGGCTTGGGAAAATAAGTTTACTGGCATTTGGGCTTGTGCCTCATTGCTACACGCACCTTTTCTCGAACTACCTTGCATTATAGAGTCATTGTTAGAAACCTTGACTGATGATGGAGTAATGTACTTGGCATTTAAACATGAAGAAGGGGAGAGAGTAGATGAGGAGCGCTTCTTTTGTGATATGAATGAAGCACGTTGGGCAACCATTGTTTCTAAGATATTGCAAGCAATTGAATGCGATATCTGGTTGTCGGCCGATAAAAGAGTCGACTATAAAAATGCATGGTTTAATGTGATGATCAAACGAGAAAATAATCCTATTAGAAGTTCTGTAAAGTTTTGGTGTGGCTAATACACCTTTTGCCAGCCCTGAAGCATTAGTGGCTTTATGTTGTCTGGCGGTGAGTAATGGTTATTCTAAATCTTATTACGATGCCCAAATAATGATTAAACTACAGTTGGCAGACATTGATAAGTGCGCAGCTATGATTGAACGTTTGCCTGAGAGTGATGCCAATAAAGTATTACGCTCAATTCTCACAGGCAAGGCAACGTATGTCGATACGATAGATATAAATGAAGCGCTGATTATGCCATCTGAATCAAGCGTCCCAAGAGCGTCAGTGTCAATTGTATGAATCAATGCAACACGCAAAGTAAGATGATCGTTTTCGATTTCATTATAAAGGTCTAGTTTGACTGTATAAGTATATTTAAGAAGGTTTCAAATCCTGCTGACAAGTCTCAGCTAAGTAAGAGTCAACACTGTCCTATTTAAGCAGTAAACCAATCTCCGATAAAGTGGGGCGGTACACTATGGTTTTTCAAGCATAGCTCATGTTGTTTATTGGAGGATTACCACCGTACTATTTCTTATGTAAATTAACTATATATTAGAAACGCCCCATAAGATGCGTTTCTAATAAAGTACCGATACATTAATAGTAATTAGTTAGTCTGAACATGTTCAATATAAGCATAGTGAATTTTACCTTCTTCAGCCTCTAAAGGCACACTTAACTGGCTAATATGAAGAAGGCTAGATGCTTGAGCTTGGGGGCTAGAATTGAAATCAAACTTATATGACGTAGGGATTTCTAGGAAGCCAACACCTTGATCTAATACAATGACTGTAACAGAGCTGTCTACCCAGAATACTTTCAGATGTCTACGATGATTAAGTTTTTTCTTATCATATAGGCCAACATTGGCATCCAACCCTAGCTTTTCTAAGAAGTTGTTTTGAACTTTCTCCTGATCACTAGAGCTCTTCCAATTATGATCTATCATAAATGAATTTCTATTATTACTAGCTTCAGTAGTCTTAATGATTACTTTTGGATTAGTCCAATCGTTATCTTTGTCATACATAGACTTAATCCCATATATTATCTCACCTATTAATAAAGTTGTTAATGGTGTTACTAGATAACGATCAGAGTACTCAATTTTTTCAATACCAACTCTATTTGAAAGTTGATTATCAAGATTTTTGTATTCTCGCATAGCTTGCCAAAACTTTGACCCAAATTCTTTTATTGGACCGTTTAGCTCATTATATATCTCGATTTTCCGAGTATCATTGTCTTCATTTGGCTTTAGTCTATCTAAATCTAGAAGCTTCGTTGAAAGTAATTCAGGTAATTTTGACTCTACTAATATGACATCAGATTCCATCTGCCAGAAATCAGTATTTGGGACATAGGTGTTTTTATCAGTAGTTGCCAATGTTATTAGATCGGTATATGTTTCAGCATTAATCATCTGTAGAAGATAGTTATTAGAGAGAAATAGGTCATCGTTTTTATAAGTCATTAGTTTTACTTTGCTGAAAGCGTTTAGTGCTATTAGCTGTAACTTGGAGATATCGTCAAGACTGTTTATTGACTTACTGTTAATAGCGATAAGAACTTCATTACCGTTATAATCCCAATGAGCAACTTTATCGAATAGACTTTCAGATAGATTCCAGTCGCTGGGATTTCCCTGTAAATATAGTCTCAGTTGTTTATATCCGCGTAAAAAGTAATGTGCAATTCTATCATCAATATCCTGTCCACAATAAGTTGCAGCAGGTAGTAAAGCCTTGGCATACTCTGGAAGCTCTAGTAAGTTTTTTAGACTTTTTAAATAGTCTAGTGCTTTGATTCGATTTAACTTATGACTGATAAACCTTGTGTCATAAGACAATAAGCAACTATGACAAGCTGTGTCACACTCATCAACACAGATCAAGACTGATTCTGCATGCTCGAATAGCTTATGTAAATATTGATGAGCCGTGCTAGAGAATCCTGCACCACCACTTGCTTTATCATAAATACTGATGGCGTAAGCAACCTCTGTATCAACTTCAACTTGCTTAATGCCAAAGCCAAGCTCCTCTGCATTAATACCATGACATGAGGCTAATGCATTTCTAAAAGCAACTGACAAAGTCTGAATTATAACTTTATCCTCTTCTTTATTTAGAAATTGATCGGTTTTCGGATCTTTTAAATACATTTCGAAAACATTGGTTCTATCTTGAGCACCAATGAATAAGTTTTGTACTAAAAATCCTTTTTCTTCTGGATCACAAGCACCAGCCTTTAACTCTTCTTTAGAAATATGACCTTTACTGATAGGCTTCATTGGTAAATGTTTGAGGAAGTTAGTGCGTTGGTCATTCCAGTTATCATAATTTTTTAATCTATCAAAACGACTAGACTCTGCTCTACCACACCCTAAGCATATAAAATAGCCATGACCGTAAATTCCGCTGCTTTGGTGGAATACAAGGCCATCCTCATCTGTACGGAATGAACCAATATTGGGGGATATAAGAGGATGGAGACTGCCTTTCGCCTGAATTTTTGGGTCTTCCACAGGCACAAAGGACTGGTGCTCAATGCTATTGTGAGGAGCGGTATAATAGTCCACTCTGAATCCCATAGGTTCAACATAGGTAACGACGTCATGATTTAGTTTTTTTAAGGTATCTTCTTCATGAGATAGGCTGTTCTGGTTTTCCGGTGAGCCATTTCTAATAGTTGTTCCACAATTACTACAAGCTATATGTTTAGAGCTTGGATATACATCCATGGCACCACAGTTTTTACATCTAGCAAATAAATTTATGATTTGAGCGTCGTTACCACCTGTACTATAGTAACGGCTAAGCTCTAAACCAGCGGATTGATATACCAGTCCATCTACCGCAATTTCGTTACCTGGTGCATACTCTCTGATTGCAATAGCAATATCGCGTACAGGCTTACTAGCATGAGTACTTAAGTTGTCTATCCTTGAAGATAAGCTGACATCGACAGTGTTAGCTGAGTTCTTCTTCTTAGAGTCAGATTTGTCTGAATTTTCAGCGTATAAACTGTATATATCAAATTCGACTAAACCTGATGGAAAACCATAACGGGGTAAAAAATTGTGGCGTGCTAAATCTGAGAGTAGGTAACCACAGACAATACTGCGTATATCAAATATTAACTTAGATAAGTAGCTTGATTTTGAATCACTAAATGTGTGGTACTCCTCTATACGTCTAGCTACTCTATTTACTAAGTAGCTCTGAGCCTTAACCAAATCTAAAATACTTTTCTGAATTATTTGAGTTAGAGAAATACCTTCTAATGAACTAGCTTTACGAATGGTATCTATTTTATGCTGTATGCTTTGCCTATATTCAGATTTTCTATCAATTTGGATGAGATGTTGAAGCTTCTCAATAAAGATATAAGCAGGAGAGCTTTCAAATAAATTGCAGTATAGGTTCTTGTATAAGTCAGATTCACTTTCAAAGTTAAATTGAAGTAATTCATTGATTTCATTAACTAATAGATTATTTTTTATTTTATGACTGTCAGCATCTGGATCAAGAGCAGCCTTAATCGAAAACTTTACAAGGGCTTCAATATCTTTGAATCTTGTATCTTTCCAGTTGAAGAAGAAAAAACCTGAATTAAGTGTGAGAGCAGACTCATTCTCGGCTAATAGTTCAGGCAAGTAAGACGCCAATAAGTAAGCGTTAATGTGCCTCTGTACAATACGATCACTTTCAAGCGTGATATAAGGCGGCGATATTTGAGTATTAAATGCCCATAGCGTGTTATTAAATACCATTTGTTCGTGCGGATTATCTTTACATAGTGTAAAAGCTGTGGCGGTGCTTTCTCTACTCCGGCCGGCTCGACCAGTTCGCTGAAGGTAGTTTGCAGGATGAGGGGGTACGTTACTCATTGCAACGCTAGATATACCGCCAATATCGACACCCATCTCCATTGTAGTAGAGCAGTTTAAGATATTAATCTCACCTTCTTTAAATCTTTTTTCGTATTCTTTTAAATAAGTAGAGCTAAGCTGTGCAGAGTGCTCTTCTGTTACTATCGTATTTACACCTCGAATAACATCACTTGAGATATCACTCCATAAATTCTCTTTACGTAGCCTTTGAATCGTTTCATTGCTCTGGAGCCACTTCTCAGCTTCTCTTTTAAAGCGAGGCTCTCCAGGAGAAGGTATGAAAATTTCTATTTCTTCATGTCGGCATAAGTACTTCTCTTTTTTATCTACTAATTCTTTAATTTTTGAATGACGTGGAATATAAGGTGTAATCCCTTTAAATGTCTTGGGTAATAAACGGTTTGTAACTGGGCAGACCCAGACCTTTAATGGAATACTCAAAGAGGTGTTATTGAAGTTAAGCTGATAGACTTGTATACCGCCATCTATAGGTTTAGCAGTCAGTAAACCTACTCTAATAAGGTCTTTCCAGGCTCTCATTAAAATTGTATTAATTAAGTCCTGATTATAAGCTTCTGTTAAGTCTAAATTAGCAGAAAGTGCCAGTAAGCGTATTACACGTATGCTGTTATTAGGTGCATCAGTATTTATTTGCGCCCATTCACGGGTAGTATTACTGTCTCTCTTGTTTAGATTAAGCTCTGAATTAGGCTTAACGAGTTGTTTTATTTTGAAAAATCGCGTACTTAATGAATTGATTTTATTTTCACTAAGATCAAGGATGCGTTGCTCCCTAATATAATAAGTTAATATCAAATTTAGGAAGTCCTTCCAGTCATCGCTTGAGAAGCCTAAGTTAGTCCATTCTGTAAATTTATCTATATTCACTTTATCTAACTGCGGATAGTTGAAAGAGATTAGGCCCATTGTCTCTAATGAATTGGCATTCTTTGGTCTGTAGGCAATTTCATTAAGAAGCAGAAGCTCTGCTTTTTGGAAGTCATCATAGATATGATTAATATCAGCAACTTTACTGATGCTCTTTGATAAGAACTTAAACTCTGGGTGATCAGCGATGGATTGTATAACTTCCTCCCACTTTAAAGCAGGAGGTTGAATCTTACTTTTATTCTCGTAATCTGTAATTTTGTCTTCTAAAAGATCTTTGAACATAGGTGAGGCGCTAGAGTCATTTTGTAGTGCCTCATATTGAAATTTGAGACTATTTAATTCAGCAAGCTCTTTAATATTTAAACCCTGCGAAGAATCAAATCTTTGAGCGAGGTTGTAATATACAATATGGCGTAAACTGCGACGTTCAGAATCCTGGCGCAGTTTCATTGTGATGCGAGCAGTACCTTGTCTACTATCGGTGAAAGTAATCATTCTTCTGCCTTGAGCAGGCTTACTGTCTGTATTCTTCTCAAAAATAGGACAGTGCTCTAACAAAATAGGGGCAGCAGCACTCATGTAAAAAGGTGCACCTAAACGGGCGGTTCTAATAACCGGCTTTTTAGGGCTGCTATTGTCGCAGAAATAGCAGTAATTAAGAGGAGGTAGTTGTGCTGTTTCATTTTTTACAATAATTTCAACTCTATTATCAGATTTTGTCGTATATTCAACTCCATCTAGATCAAGAGTACTAGGATATAGGTAGGAAAGCTCATTATCGGATACTTCCTTAACCAGATTGTGCTTACTAGACCAAATAGGAAGTAGAAGCATGGGTTGAAAGTCATTGGCATTATCTTCGTTTTCAGCCCTTTCATCTATTTGCTCATCCTCGTCAAGAGTGGAGGATCTATTCAAGGTAAAGTCATCATCCTTGAGCCTATTAAACTGTATCCATTTTGTTTTATGAGAATCTCCTACCGTTACCATGCCTTTTTGAACAAGAAGGTGCGGGGTCTGGCAATCGTCACAATAACTAAGCTCAAATACTGGATACTGACAGTGCGAGCAGCTTGTTTGTTGATTAGTGTATACATAACCAAACTCCCATGTGGGCTGACCATTATCTTTTATTCCCGATATTGGTGTGTTGTGCTTGCCACTACAGTTGGGGTTTACACAAGCATAGAGACCAGATAAGGTGCGTTGGAAGAAGTGAGAGCGTAGAGGAAGAAAGGCAGGAGCATTGTCTTTATGCTTGGTATTGGAGCAGACATCTAGCCAGTTGAGCAAATAGTCTATATTGGATATTTTTTTATCACTATTAATAAGCAGAGTATTTATATCATATTTTAAAAATTCGTTTAATTCTTTGAGGCTCTGAATTCTAGTCACAACCCCATTGTCACTAGATCGTACAAACTGTTGTCTTATTTTTTGTGCAAAAGGATGATTGACCAGTGCTTGAAAGCGCTCAGGACTAACTAACTCTTCAGCACCAATTTGAGCAAGGTTTTCTAGGGATTTAACCTGATTGAGTGGTTGATTGTTAACTGAGGGAATATCAGGAACATTGCGTTTGGCAGACACAATATGAATCTGCTGAGTATCAACACCGGCTAGAGAAGCTAAGAATTTTTTTAAGTTATCTTTTGCTTCTTTATGCTCTCCAATGGTAGCTGAAGTTGCAATAAAATGAACTTTGTTAGGATTAACATCGAAAGCAATCATGACTCTGCGTAGTAAGAGAGACATTTCTGCAGCAGTAGAGCCTGTATAGCTGTGGGCTTCGTCCAGCACTATCCAGCGTAATTTTCCTTTAGACTGGTCAATAATAGGCGCATCTTTTTGACGAATAAGCATATACTCCAGCATGGTTGCGTTAGTAACTAAAATAGGAGGTGGGTTTTCTCTCAAGTGTTTTCTTGAAAGTACTTCAGCGGTATCTCTTCTTTCTCCCTTTTTAGGGTTTTCTGGTGTGTCACCATTGTATAGACTAAACCGTATCTTATTATTAGGGGTGTCAGCTCCCAAAGCATCTGCCCATTCGCTTAAGCGTTCACGTTGTGAGTTGATAAGAGCGTTTAAGGGGTATAAGAACAAAGCGCGAACACCGGTCAGTCCGTCTTTCTCAATCTCTTGTTGTTTAACTAGATCATCTAAAATTGGTACCATAAAACATTCAGTTTTACCTGAGCCTGTGCCACTGGTGACAATCAAAGAGTTAATATTGTCTTTCTGGTTTAGTATCTCCCAAGATTCAGCCTGATGTTTGTAAGGTGTTGGAATGCTGTCTACAAGCATATTGGCTACTTTAGGATGTAATAAACTATCCCCAAACTCTGACATCGTTTTTTCTTGTGCTTCCCATGGGAATAGTACTTCGAATACCGGATTACCCATCAAACCATGGTTACCATTACCAGAAGCATTATCATGTGATAACTCGTTGGTAATATGTTCACGTAAATTATGATTACTAAAGCGCAAAATACTTGATGTCGACTCGACAGCGTTTTGTTTTATGTTGTGATATTGCGCATAAAAATACTGTTGTTTTTCTGGAATTAAAGATAACTTACTCACTATATGTTCCCTATATAATTAATACGATAAATAAGAGTTGCGTTTTATTTTTTATGATTTTCATGGCAGTGACTGAACCATGAAAAAGATATTTCAAAAGCACTTTGATACCAACTAGGTGCAAACTTCGTAATTTCATAGATAGCAATTTTTTGACGGTTCATCTGTTTACGGAGATTTTTCAATCTCCCAAGACGCATATCAATTTCATAATAGTTGTTCATTACATCTGAATCATTACCATCTTTATCTTGATCATCCGAGTATAAGTTCATATGGCTAGGTTGTGAGGATAGCCATGCAATAGCAAGTGGTAATAAAGCGGCAGGCTGCATATAGCCTTGAGGTATATTGAGATCTAATAAGCACTCTTTAGCTATATCCTGTACGACATTATTAATGGTATTAATTAACTCAGGATTATTTGGCCATACTGCGTTAAGATATTGTTTCTGCTTGATTAACTCACCAAAAAAGTATTGCATTGCACCAGAGACTTGAGTTTTAGTGTGCTCTGATTCTGAATCAGCGTAGTTAAGCCAAGTCTCGAATGTATGTGAAAGTGCTTTAAGCTCTTCTCCTAACTCCTGCCATTTTTTAGATATATCTCTTTCTAATTCGCTCTCACTAAAGTTTATTGGACTAAGAATGAGCTGTGACTTAAATTCTTCCTTGGCTATCTCATATATTTTTCTAAAGTCTGCATAACTAAGCAGACTCCAGATAAGTCCAATCTCACCCTTTACTTTTTCGACAATAGGCTCACCGAGTACTGATGTTGTTCTGCCATAAACAATAACGGCGCACATAAACTCTGGAACTTGGCGAGCTGCTACCCAGTTATCTAAAGTCACTAAAGGAAGATGAATACAGTTGGTTGTTATAGTTTTTAGATAGCTCCATTCTGGATGGTGAGGATCAAAAGCCATCTTCCGATAGATGTTTCGCATGGCTTTCAGTCTAATATAACCCTTACTTATTTTACTGGCTTCTGCTAGGGTCGAATTAGCTTTTATAGTAGCTGGCGCTAACTGAGAAAAAACATCCTGAGGAATTAAAGGCTCAACAGCATCAACATCCTCTCCTTGTACTTCGAATAAATCATAGTTGCATGGCTGATCAAAGGTCTTAAAGGTATCGTTTTCTAAAACGGAGTGTTCATCAGAAATAGTATTCAAGCTCAGAGACAGCTCTGCTGGGTAAACTTGCTGATTGTCTTTATCTGCATGTGAAATGTGATAGACAGTGGAGCGAATGAACTTGTCAATATTTTGATCTAAGGATTGTTCATCGCTTTCTTGCAGTGATTTGGTTACTGAATAGATTAAATAAGTACCTTCAGAGGACGCTTCTAGAGACTCAGTTGACCATAAATATTTAACTTCATCAAACGAAATTAAATTAGTCTTAGGTAGTGTAATGACTTTTTCAGGTTCTAAAAAGTTAAACGCCTGTATATCTGATTGAGTATATAGCCTCTCTAATTCATTTGATTCTTTAGGGATTGATGCTGAGTAAAGGTCTTTACCACAAAGTTGAAGACAGTTTTTATTGTCTTCAATATTGTGCTTAGCATAGAGTTGGTAATGGTAGTATCCAAAAGTGATTTTAAAATGCTCAGAACTATCATGTCTCAAAATTACAGTTACCTCATCGTCTAGACCCTTGTCGCTTAATGAAAGTAAGCGCTTTATAGTAGGTAACCAGTCGACAGGCTTGAGTTCTAGAAATTTATTCGCATCAACGCTGTATGTTGTACGTAAAATTTCATGAGAGCGTGAGTTAAGGTAGAAATCTACTTTTGCTTCACGAGCTCTTGTAGAGTTAAATACTTTAATTCGATATCCATTCAAATCATCGTCAATATTCAGGTGTAGTGTATTGCTTAACTTGCCTTTATGTTGATCATAGATAACGGTCTGGCTGCTAGGAAAGTAACACTGAAAACGGAGCGGACGAGTCGTAGCTTGAGGGATAGCATGTTCTTTAGAGCTGGCAATAAACGTCAAACTTAATGTGATCTTTTCACTAGGGACTTTATTGATACCTAAGCTGAATTTGTTTTTAGCTAAGGTTAGTGTTTGACAATGTAAGTCATGTGGGAGGTATGCTTCTAGCTTGGCTGTCTCACTGCTTGTTATCATGATGTTACCAACAGCATCACTGGAATCATTCTTTAAAGGTTGCAGTCTATAGCGGAAATCGTGTGGAACAAGACCGATATTAGCGCTAAATAATATATTCTGACTCTCATCTCTGACTTGTAGTCGGTAACATCCTGGCGGTGTAGCGCGATACTGCTCTAGGGTTTTATATGGGCCGATACTTCCTCTGTCATCCTTGATGGGGGCAATCCAGATTCGATGTTTAGGAACTACACCCCTTATTTGACAGTCTTCTTTGCTGATGGCTGTCACTGCAATATCACCTTTTATAACTTTACTTGGATAAGTAAAATCAACCAGCTGTCGACCAACTATTTCATACTGATAATTTGCATCTTGGCTACTTGTTTTAAAAACATATTTTTGGCTGCCATCAGTAACAGCGACTTTGCCTGCAAGTTTATAAACTAAGCCTGTCATTCCATTTTCAGAAATCTTAGCAATAATATTTAGCTCACTGTTTGAATCTAAATTATACTGCCAACTATCTGGAATAAAGACGATAGCATGATCGGCTTTAACTGACTGATTATAGCTACCCTCATATTCAGCTATAATATGATTTTCAACTTCATTCTGAATACTAGCTAAGAAAGGGGCTTCAGCATCGACCTCGTTCATGCTTGAATTTTGGTAAGGGTTGATAGGATTGCCTTGATTGTCTGTCAATCCTTTAATCAACTTACCTAATGAATCATTTATCTGTAGCGTAATAGAGGCATTCCATCGCTTTCTATCCATACTGATATAACGAGGAGATCTAAGAATCATACGATCTTGGGTGGGAATAAAGCTTGCTTCCCATTTACCAATAACATTATCATTTTGTTGGTCGTAAAATAGCAAACCAATATCTTCGTCAGTAATTTTATCTGAATTATTATTTAGGCTCAAAAACTTAGGAGCAGCTATTCTAGCACTTAGTGTAACTGATGCTGTGTTAAGGTGGATATCTAGCGTACGCTTCAATTGTATTGAGCTGAGCCAGTCATCTTCTAGGAGTGTTTTACGGTCTTTGTTTTTGACGGTATTGGCTGAATTAATAACTAAGCTTTTTAGCAGCTCTCGAGCAGACTCATCTTCTAAAGAGAAAGGGAATGAGTCAATCCAATTGCCATCGGTTGTCTTGTCTAAATGCTCTATAGGATTTGACTGATTATCAAGCTGATAGGTAATAACTAAGTTGTGAATATCATCTATAAGAGCCACTAATGTGTCAATAATGTCTTCACGACCAGAGGTTTTGGGTAAGCGGTTAATATAGTGATCAAAATACAGACGAGCCTCGCCGTTCAAGGCTTTGGCTTTCATAGCACCATATAGTAGATCCAGCCAGCCCCCTGAGGCGTTAAAGTAATTAATTGGCAAGCCACCTTCACGTAAAAACGAACCCATAGCACTTCTATGATTTAAAGCTGTCCGGCTAATATCACGATCCCATTTCGCTAACCCACTTTCAGTAATCCTCATTAAATCTTGATTGTTTATATCGCCATGCTTAATGCCTATAGAGCCCAGTAAATCTGCCCAGCCCCAGTTGCCATTGTATTCTCGGCGCCACCATTCAGCAGCATAAAGCACAAATAGTTTGTCTAAGCCATTACTAAACTTGGTTGCTTTATCTACATTATAAATAGATAAGTAATTTTCGCTTAAGTAAGCTTTCAGAGAGAGGAATTCAGAATAACTTATTCTATATCTATACAAGGGTCTTGCGTCTGTTTCCAGTACCAAAATACTGTCAATGGTCTGTCTAGTTTCTTGATAATTATGACTATCAATTACTGTATTTTGGTTAGAAATCATACTTATTAATCCTTTAATATAACGCTGTGATAAATCTTTATCTAACTGACAATAAACCTCCATTCTAACCGACCTTCGTAGAGTAATAAAACCACAATATAAATATTGTTTATTTTTTATCTAGCAAGCTATTTTTGCTCTTGTAACTTTGACTGATTGACGTTTGAGGTTTACTATCTAAGGCAGAGTATAATGACATAACATGTACAGGCTATGATATGACTGAAATTAAGTTCCCTTCTAATTTTAATTTTATGCAAGAGCATAATCCAATATTTTTAGAGTTAGCAATCAATGCTGAACGTGTTTTTAAAAGTGATCCTAATACTACGCTTATTAAGATGAGGCAGTTGGGAGAGGCGTTAGCTCAGGACTTAGCTACTAAAAACAACATTCCTTTCGATAGAGAAATGAATCAAGTCCAATTAATCGGTCGTCTAAAGTATGAAATGAGAATCGATAATAATATTGTCACTGAGTTTCATAGCCTTAGAGAAGAGGGTAATAAGGCAGTTCATAACTTTAAAACCAGCCACGCTGAGGCGTCGCGAGCTCTAAAGTTGGGAAGGTCGCTATGTATCTGGTATCACAAAACATATGGTAAAAAAGGTTCAGTATTTAAAGCTGCCAAATTTGAAGAGATTCCTGACCCTAGTCAACAATTACAAAAGCTTAGCTTAAAAGTTCAGCAGCTGTCGTCTGAACTTAAGAATGTGGCGAGTCAAAGTGGTGATATCGAAAAAATAACGAAATTAAAAGAACAAGAAGCCGCCTTAATTGAACAAGAAAAAATAGAATATCAGCAATTGGCTGAAATGATGGATCAAGAAGCGCGGTCGCTAGCAGAGCAAAATAAACAGCAAGAAGAAGAGCTGGCAAGAATAAGAAAAGAGTTTGCCGAGCAAACTGAGAAGCTACAAACCGAACTGGCCAAAAATATAGAACAAGGCAATAAACTACCCACTCGAGTAAAGCTAGCAGATTTTATTCCTTCTGAGGACGACGCTCGTCTATTGATTGATGAGCAGTTGCGTCAAGCTGGTTGGTTAGTAGATAGTGAAATAGTGACCCAAGCTAATGGCGAAATACCTGAGGTAGGTAAAAACAAGGCTATTGCTGAGTGGACTATGTTAAACGGTAGAGCTGATTATGTATTATTTATTGGTTTAGTCCCAGTCGCTATTATCGAAGCCAAGAGTCAAAATACTAATGTAGCTAGCAAGATACAGCAGGCAGAAAGGTATGCAAAAGGCATTAATTTTACAGAGACGATGAAACCTGCTTGGGAGATTATAGACAGTAGCCTTAGTTGGCGTAATGACACTGATTACGACATTCCTTTCGTATTCTCGTGTAATGGCCGACCTTTTATAAAGCAACTGCCAGAGTACTCTGGTATTTGGTTTAGAGATGCTAGGAAAAACAATAACGCTGCTAAGGCGTTAGAGAACTTCTATAGTCCAGAAGGACTGTTAGACCTTCTAAAACGTGATGTATTATTGGCCCAAGATAAGCTAAAACAAGAACCTTTCGCCTATTTAGGGTTAAGGAGCTATCAGGTAGATGCTATTAAAGCTGTTGAAGAAAATCTAGAGGCAGGCGTGGACCGTTGCCTTTTAGCTATGGCGACGGGTACAGGTAAGACTCGTACTATTATCGGGCTTATTTACCGTTTTCTAAAAGCTGAACGCTTTAAGCGTATTTTATTTTTGGTCGATAGAACGGCTCTAGGTGAGCAGGCTTTTGATAGCATGCAGGAGATGACTCTAGAGCAAAACCAGACCTTATCAAAGATTTATAATGTGGCTGAACTAGGTGACATGGCTGTAGAGGCGGAAACTCGAGTACAAGTGGCTACCGTTCAAGCTATGGTAAAACGTATATTTGACAGTGAGACCCCACCTAACGTCGATCAATATGACTGCATCATTGTTGATGAAGCACATAGGGGTTACACCTTAGATCAAGAGATGACAGAAGGTGAGTTGGCTATACGTAATAATACGCAGTATTTATCAACTTATAGACGCGCGCTCGATTATTTTGATGCGGTCAAGATTGGATTAACTGCCACACCGGCTAAGCATACGAGTGAGATCTTTGGTAAGCCTGTTTTTAACTTTTCTTATCGGGAAGCGGTGGCCGCAGATTGGCTAATTGATTATGAGCCGCCTATCCGCTATGAGACGTTATTAACTAAAAATGGGATCAAAATAGACAAGGGAGAACAAGTTAGCCGCATCGATACCTTGACGGGCGTAATAGACACTACGGAATTAGAAGATGAGGTGAGTTTTGAGGTCACTAATTTTAACCGAACTGTTATTACAGAAAGTTTTAATAGAGTGATTTGTGAGCAACTGGCTCAAGAGATAGATCCCAATGGCGATGAAAAAACACTAATATTCTGTGCCACAGACCTGCATGCAGATATGGTAAAGCGCTTGTTAGATGAAGCTTTTTCAGAGATGTACGGAGATGGATATAACGAAGATGCGGTCAAAAAAATAACGGGTGCAAGCGATAAAGTCGGTCAGTTAATTCGTCGTTATAAAAACGAGAAGTTTCCTAGTATTGCTATTACAGTAGATCTTCTAACCACAGGCATCGATGTACCAAGTATTTGTCATTTGGTATTTTTGCGACGGGTGAAGTCACGTATTTTATTTGAGCAGATGATTGGTCGTGCTACTAGACGCTGTGATGATATTGGTAAAACGGTGTTTAAAGTCTACGATCCAGTCGATTTGTTCGCCTCCATCCAAGAAGTAAACACCATGAAACCGTTGGTAAAAAAACCAAACATTACCATCAATCAACTCATTGACGAGTTAGTGAGTAGTACACCAAGCTCAGCAGAGACAGAAGTAGCAGAGAAAGTTTCAAGCTATGAATTGGATAACCAACACTCAGATACAGACTCGCAGGATAAGTTAAAGTCTGCTGATGACGACTCTAGCCGTGATGGGTTTATTGTCTCTAAGGAGCAGGTCGATCAACACCAGCAAGAAGTACTAGATGAGCTGTCACAAAAAATTATGCGCGTATTACGTAAAGCCGATAAAAAGGCCGAGCGTAAACCAGAGCTAAAGGCCAAACTTAATGAGTTAAATGAGCTATGGGGAGTGGCGCCTGAAAAGCTGCATCAATCGCTACATGAAGGGGGTGTCGAAAACGCAAAAGTGTTCTTAACTAAACACAGCAACTTAATAAGTCAGCTAACAGAAGTAAAATACTTAGCTGGCTCAGAACGAATGCCAATGATATTCGAGGGTGAAGATGAGCTGCTAAGTCGGGAGCAAGGTTTTGGCGAGCATCAGCGTCCTGAGGATTATCTAGAAAGCTTTGATGCTTATATCAAAAATAATCTAAATACATCGGTGGCACTCAATGTTATTGCCACTAATCCCAAAACACTCACCCGTGAGACACTAAAAGAAGTCAAAATTACGTTAGATAGCGTTGGCTATAGTGAAGCAAAACTTCGGTCCGCATGGCGTAATAAAACAAATCAAGACATTGCTTCTAGTTTAGTGGGTCATATTAGACGTGCTGCTCTAGGAGAGCCTTTGATACCCTTTGACACTCGAGTGAATCAGGCAATGCAACGTATCTATGCCAGTCATCAATGGACACCGTTACAGCGTAAATGGCTTGAGAGGTTGGCCAAACAGCTTCAGTATGAAACTATCGTGGATAAACAGTTCGTCAATGAGCGCTTTTCTAGTACCGGCGGAGTCAAACAGTTTGATAAGGTATTACAAAACCGCCTCGATGACGTGCTAGAACAAGTAAATGAAGAGCTGTGGCAAGCATAGTGTTCTTAGACTGATCATCAGCGACATTATTTGACGTTTAATAATCAGTATATGTACTTTAGTGATGAAAGACTGATTCAAAGTCACTATACTTGGCGTCTTTTATTTGTTTATTGAAAAAATATATAAGATAACAACGAAATTAATTGAATTAGGAAGTTATATGAGTACCAGTAATATCGTCCAAAAACTTTGGAACCTATGTGATGTCCTGCGAGATGATGGCATCAATTACAGTGATTATGTGACCGAGCTAGTATTACTGCTATTCATTAAAATGGAATATGAAAATATTGAGCAAGGTGTATTGGTCAGTCATAAGCTACCTGAAGGCTGCCGTTGGACAGATATCAACGAGTTATCTGGGCTCAATCTGCTAAATAAATATAAACAAGTGCTGCTCGATCTATCAAAAAGCGACGACCAGCTCATTGCTACTATCTATAACGATGCCTATACCCGTGTAAGAGAACCGCGTCACTTAGAGCAGCTCGTAAAAAGCTTAGACTCTCTAGATTGGTTTAGTATTCAGAACGATGGTTTGGGTGACTTATACGAAGGTCTGCTAGAAAAGAACGCAACTGAGACCAAGTCAGGCGCAGGTCAGTACTTCACCCCGCGCGTGTTGATTGATAGTATCGTTAGATGTACCAGGCCACAGCCAGGTGAGATCATTCAGGACCCTGCAGCAGGTACTGCAGGTTTCTTAATCGCAGCGGATACTTACATCAAATCTAAAACTGATGATCTGTTTGATCTGAGTACAGAGCAGGTAAAATTTCAAAAGACTAAAGCCTTTGTCGGGGTGGAACTGGTACCGAATACGCGTCGTCTTGCTCTAATGAACTGTATGCTACATGGCATGGAAGGCGATAATGAAGGCGTTATTCATCAAGGTAATGCTCTTGGTGAAGCGGGTGCTAGCCTGCCTCGTGCCGATGTCATCCTAGCTAACCCACCATTTGGTACTTCGAAAGGCGGTGATGCTAGTATCACTCGTGATGATCTAACCTATAAGACCAGTAATAAGCAGCTGGCTTTCTTACAACATATCTACCGCAATCTAAAGCCAGGCGGGCGAGCAGCAGTGGTCTTGCCTGATAACGTACTGTTTGAAGCGGGTATCGGTACCGAAATTCGCCGCGATCTAATGGATAAGTGTAATTTGCACACTATCTTACGTTTGCCTACAGGTATCTTCTATGCTGCTGGGGTAAAAACCAACGTATTGTTCTTTACCAAAGGTACGGCGTCTAACCCTGACCAAGATCAAAACTGTACCGAGAATGTCTGGGTCTATGACTTGCGTACTAACATGCCAAGCTTCGGCAAGCGTACGCCGTTTAGCCAGCAGCATCTACAACCATTTGAAGCGCTATACGGTGAGGATGCAAATGGTACAAGTCCTCGTACAGAAGGCGACTGGTCATTCGCTCCCGAAGACGATGGGGGTAAGGACGATAAATCTGAGCAAGATATGGAGAACAGCCGTTGGCGCGTATTCAGCCGTGACTGGATAGCGACAGAGAAGGGCGATAGCTTGGATATTAGCTGGATAAGAGACAGTGACAATATCTCAGCAGAAGACCTGCCCGAGCCACATGTATTGGCTGGTGAGGCAATGACGGAGCTGACTGAAGCGCTGCGTCAATTAGATGAGCTGATGCAAGCCTTGGGTCAAGGCGATGAAGCCAGCACTCAAAAGAAGCTACTGCTTGATGTATTAGGCTTGGATAGTGAGGTGCAGCAATGAGTGAGTTAGCATTGCCTGAAGGGTGGGTCTCGAGTTCTATTGGTAACGTAAATACATATAAATCTAAAAACATTACACCTTTTGATTTTCCAAATACGATTTTTGAGTTATATAGTGTTCCCATATTTTTTTCTGGATATCCAGAGATTCTTGAAGGTAAAGAAATTGGTTCTTCGAAAAGTATGGTGGAAAAAGATGATGTGCTAATTTGTAAAATAAACCCTAGGATTAATAGAGTATGGATTGTTGAGGATTGCACAGAGCATGAGAACATTGCATCATCAGAGTGGATAGTATTTCGACAACCACTTCTAAACCCTAAGTTTATGAAATATTACTATCAGAGTTTAGGGTTTAGAGATAAATTGTGCGCTGATGTCTCAGGTGTTGGTGGTTCATTGACACGAGCTAAGCCTAGAGAGGTAGCCAATTATTTATTACCAATAGCATCCATTACTGAGCAAAATATAATATCCCGCTTGTTGGATGAACATCTAACAACCGTCTCCCAAATCCAAGCCCGACTCGATGCTATACCCAAATTGATTGAGAAGTTTCGGCAGTCTGTTTTAAATGATGCGGTTAGTGGTAGATTGACTGAGGATAGTGTGAATTTTAATTCAATGACATTGGGAGATTTAATTTACTTACAGTATGGTAAAGGGTTGCCAGCTAAAAATAGATCAGGTGAAGGTTATCCAGTTTATGGTTCAAATGGAGAGGTGGGTAGACATCAAAAATACTATACTGAAGGACCTTTTATTATTGTTGGTAGAAAAGGAAGCTTTGGAGAAATAACATGGTCTTCAGAATCAGGATGGGCTATTGATACTGCGTATTTTGTTGAGCTTAGAAAGCAAGATGATCTCAAATTTATTTATTACTTATTACAAACCCTTGAATTAAATACGCTTAATAGGTCTACTGCTATTCCTGGATTAAATAGAAATGATGCATATTCGCAGCCAGTCCGAATTCCAGGTATTGAAGATCAAAGAAGAATTGTTAAGCTTATTGAAAAATATTTTACCTATATTGATCAAATCGAAAAAAGTGTTGTCACTGCCAAAGCTCGAGTAGACTATTTAACTCAGTCCATTTTGCATCAAGCCTTTACCGGTAATTTGACCGCTGAGTGGCGCGAGCAAAATCCTGATTTGATTAGTGGTGAGAACAGTGCTGAGGCGTTATTGGCTAAGATTAAGGCTGAGAAGCAGGGTAGTGGTAAGAAAGTCAAAAATGTGTAGTTTGTTGAAGATGATCCTTTTGCTCAGCTTTAACATAAAGTTCTAATCGCCAGTTAGTTGTTTTAAACAAAGGAGTAATTATGATTACAGTAAAATATGAAGATTTAGATGGTCAAAAAATAAAAGACTTAATTAAGCAAAAACAAACATTTGAAGTATTAGGTTTGAGTGGACGTATGGATAGCGCTACTGCAAAAGTTGAGAATATGATTGAAACATCCGGTCTTTCTTGTCGTGTATATACTTATGGTCGTATCGCAGCTGCTGGCGCTTCTTTATTTGGTGGTATAACAGGAGTGGTCGGTGTCGCATCCGCAATAGGTATGGCGGCTCATAATATTGCTACTTATAATCCAGATTATGAAATAGCCAAACATAGAGTTGATAACAAACTAACTGTCAAATACAAGAAGTAGTTAAAATATTTTAGTCATTTATTACTATTATAAAATGTGGTTACTGAAATTTTGAGTAAAGCGTAGGCAAATAGAAGCCCAAAAAAGCTTAGCTTTATACAATATCTACTTTTAAAAAGGCCTGAGTGGCCTTTTTTTATATGAGTAACTATCTTTTTTAGCTCAAAAGACAATACATTATTAACTACATACATAGAGTTTCCTATGAATTCTCAAAAACATAATAGACAATCATCATTCGCTAGCAACTATAAAGGCATCAAAAGTAATGAAACACCTAGACAGACTGCAATTAGGCTTGAGCAGGCGTTAAGAGAAAGTAAGCAAGCTGCAGACATTGGCTACTCAATTGCTAAGAATAATCTAAATGATATAAGTCACTCAATAAATGAGACTTCAGCTTCTATCTCAAAGAGGTTAGATGCGGTTAAGCAAAGTAGAATTAACAACCCTGAGACGGTTGAAAGTCTAGATAAGCAACTAACTGAGGTAGTAAAGGATTTAAAGAGACTCCATCGGCAAGCTACTCAAGATTTAAGAAGCCGTCATGAACGTTTAGAGAAATTCTCAATCACTCTATTTGGTCGAACAATGGCGGGAAAATCGACATTGATGGAAATTCTAAAAGAAGGTGAGGGCAGCTCAATAGGTTTAGGTTCACAAAGAACCACTCGTGATATACGTCACTATACTTGGAAAGGTTTAGAGATTACCGACGTACCTGGTATTGCCGCTTTCGAAGGCGAGGCAGATGAAGATTTAGCTTTTGAAGCAGCTAAGCAAGCTGATTTAGTTGTTTTTTTGATAACAGATGACTCACCTCAAGCTTCTGAAGCAAAATGTCTTGCTAGGGTACGTAAGTTAGGAAAGCCTGTCATTGGAATTTGCAATATTAAGGTAGCTTTAGATGATCCAGACGACTTCATTATTTTTCTACATAAGCAAAATAATTTATATGATCTAGACGATCTAAATGAACAAATTAATCAATTTAACACTCTTACTGATAAGTATCTTTCTGAACAATCGGTGCGGATAAACTTTATATGCACACACTTAAGAGCGCGTTTTTTAGCAAATCAATCTAATTTTTCTGCTTATAAAGATGAGCTAATAAAGATAAGTCGATTTGATAATGTCGAAAAAAGCATTGTTAATGAGGTTCTAGGCTCAGGCAAGTTTTTTAGAGTAAAGAGTTTTATAGACGGCTCCTATGTTCCTATGATGGAGCTAACAAGTCGTCTGTTAGAGTTTAGTGAGATTAACTCCCAAAGTGGTCGTGTATTAGTTGGTAAAAGTAGGCAATTAAATCAATGGTTGACTGTATTTAAGGATACAGGACAAAAAAGAATAAATAATTTAATATTTAAAATTGTTAATACATTGAAAACCCAAGAAGCTCCTAGCTTCATTGAAGACTATTATGCATCTAAAAATGCTGGAGAAGAATGGACTAAAATAGTAGATTCAATGAAAATTAGTCAGCAGGTAGAAAACCTTCAAAAGGAGCTCTTGGAAGAATTTTCAAAAAATAATAGAGAAATAATGCGTGAATTGGAGTTCGAATTAGAGTTCATTGCAGATGTCAATGTCGATAATAATATAAATATGGATAGCATTTTTGATAAAAAAAGTGCTTGGAATTGGGGTGTCGGTATCATAACAGGCACATTAGGTGTAGCTGCTGTAATAACGGGTGTAGCAGCTTTAGGAACAGCAGCTCTAGCTATAGGTATAGTAGGCAGTTTAATAGCCGGCTTCTTCATCGACAGTAGAGATAAACGTGTAAACGATGCAAGAAAAAATCTAGATCATATCCTCTATATGAATATTTTTAAAATTGAAAAGCGCCTCAAAACAGATTTAAATTACTGGTTTCAAGTAGAGCTATTGAAAATACATGGTAGGGGTCTGTCGAACGATCTAAACACTATTACGAATGAGTTGTTTGCACTAGCAGATACTCAGCGTAAATTAGCATGGGATTTAAACTCGAAGCAAAAATCGCTTTCAAAAAATTTGTTAAATGAATCGTTTGAGCAGCTTGGTAAAGCATACCTAATGAAAGAGATAACAGACATTGCTAGAGTGCCTGGGGAAGCTACAATGTTGATGATCGAACCTAATGTAAAAATACCTCATTATATTAAGAATGGTTTATCTATCCTTTTAGGAGAACAGATTTGGTTTGTCATTAATACAAAGAATGCTAACTCTATTATAAGACAGTCAGTTGGACGAAGCTGTAAATCATGCAGTATTGAAGAGGGTATAGATGTTGCTCACGTGTCATTAGATATTGACGACAGTGTCACACAATTGAGGATAAAATTAGCTCAACAGCTTACTAGTCTTCAAATAGTCGTTAGAAATAATAAATAAGGAATAATAATGAGTTTTAATAGTTTGGAAATAAATAAATGGGTAGCAGATAGCAATAAATTACTCGGGCGAGTGAAAAAATGTTTTATTAATGCTCCGAATGAGAAAGTTCAGAAACTTTCTCAGGGGCTGCCTGATCAGATACGCACAGATAGTAATAAAATTTCTATTCTGTTTTGTGGTCAGTATAGTGCTGGGAAATCCACTATTATTAAGGCACTAACCAATCAAGAAGGCATTGCTATAGGTAGAGGTATAACTACTGAAGATACAACCTCTTATCAATGGGGAGGGTGTGAAATAATAGACACGCCTGGTATCCACACTGAAGTAAGACCAGATCATGATGAGATTACATACAAAGCTATTTCAAATTCTGATCTTTTAGTATTTGTAATTACAAATGAGTTGTTTGACTCTCATTTAGCAGAACACTTTCGTGAACTTGCTATTGACAGAGGCAAAGCTAACGAAATGATACTCGTTGTCAACAAGATGGGTAGGTGTGCAAAAGGTAATAGTATAGAATCCCAAAATATTATTAAAGGTGATATTGAGAAGATAATTGAGCCATACAAAACTGAAGATTTGAAAACAACATTCATTGATGCACAGTTGGTTATAGATAGTAAGAATGAAGATAGCATTGCTATTGCAGATATATATAGAAAGAAAAGTGGCTTCAATGTTTTTATTGACACTTTAAATACATTTATACGTGATAAAGGGCTGGCTTCTAGATATACAACGTCTTTGTACAGCTTAGAGCATATTCTTCAGGAGGCAATTACTTGTGAAATGGTTGGAGATACCGATATAAGTGCAATGCGTGAGCTGTTATTACAAAACCGTAGAGCGTTGATGGACACAAAACAGCAAATCTCAACTTCAATAAAAAGCGAAATACAGAAAACTTCATCACAAGTAAGATCAAAAGGTATAGTAATTGCCGATAAAGTTAATGCTTCGACGGACTCTGATTTAATTGAACAGGATATAAAACAAGCACAAAGAGAAGTAGATGTTCTGTCGAATAAACTTGAAGATAGTATACAAGACGCTATTAGTAAATGTCTTGAGAGCTTGAATGAACGTTCTAATGGTATCAGGGATGGTGAGTTAGCTAAGAATTTAGCAAGTAGGCTGGAGAAGAGATTCATTGACTTGAAAATGACTGGAGACTTCAATAATGCAAAACAAGCGTCTGATATAGGGGCTAAGTTTGGTACTTTTCTAGTAAAAAACTCTTTTACCTCGACTACGGCTGGAGTGGGTGCAATATTTAAGCTAAAGAATTATTCTGGCACGGCAACGCACAACGCAGTTAAAGCAGTAGGAAAACATTTTGGCAAGTCTTTTAAGCCTTGGGAAGCAGTTAAATGGACAAAGAATATTGCGCACGCTGGTAGAGCATTAGTAGTGGTAGGAACGGTTGCTACATTTGCTCTTCAGTACAAAGAAGACATTGATGCAAAAAATATGGAAGCTAATATTAAGAATGGTCGGATTGAGATAAAAAAATACTTCAATGAAGCAGCACAGATAGTTGAAACGCATTTTGACGAAGCTACTCAGACCTATGTAGAAGATGAATTAGAATCTAAGATAATATCAATAAATAAAGAAGTGAAAGAATTAGATAAACTTCTAGAGGCAAAAAGTAAGTTACATGATGATTTAAGAGATTTTGTAGATGAAACTAGAGAGTTGATAGGAATGATTCAAAGCCAAAGCTTACAGATTAGTTAATCTTTTGAGTGGCAGTTCAATTTTATTTTTGCTATGCACACTGGAAGCAAAACATTAAAGGCTGTACTGATATGGAAAAACTCAAGTCATGTTCGCAGTTGCCCGTACTGTTAAAAAAGAAAACAGGTAGCGCTCTTCTGTAATAACAGTTTGAGCTAATATAAATGAATAGTTTCAGCTAGAGGGAGTGATGTGTGGATGCTTTTGATAAAGTTAAGAATTACGATATCGAAGAGGTTTCGATAAAGTTACTGCTACCTTTTAAGTTCTCTGACACATTAACTGACATTAGCAGTCGAATAGAGCAGCTTACCTTAGCTAAATTAGCGCAGAGCCGACTACCATTATTGACAATTGATAGTAGTAGTTTTGTCGGTAACAGTGGTTTATGGGAAAAAGCTCAGTTTGACGACTCAAGCTTATCCAGTGACTTGTATCCCCATGTGGCTCGCATATTAACTACAAAAGATATGGATGTTGAACTATCGAAAAGTTATCAGCTGTCCATGGGTGCTGCTGATATATTGAACCAATATCATAACAGTGATGAGACAAGTCTTGGACTAGCACTGAGACTGTCTGCTGATGCGCTAAAGCGTTTCGATGATTCAGCTGAGCCTATATCTGTTATCCCATGGCGCCTTGGCAATCAATCGATTCGTCTAAATCTATATAACTTGGGTATAGGTGTGTTTGAAGTCGATGCCGTACCTTGTCGTAATTTCATAAAACGCCATGGCTTTAACGGCTTGCAAGAGTTCATAAATGGTATTACTCGAGTCAAATATAAGAGTTCAGATAGTAGATTGGGGGCTATGATATACCGCTCTCAAGTAGAAGGAGAGCCAGATAATAGTTTTGAGCTTTTTAACTTAATTGGGGCCTGTATTGGCTTAAGTAGTGAGGGTAGCGTAAGCTCAGATTTCGAATCTTATATGGGTGCTTTTGAACCTTTAAGTTTGAACAGGTATTTTAGTTATACAGCCCTAAGACTGCATAACTCGATCGAACTATCGGACAACCAAAGAATATCTGAGGCTGACGCTATTGGCTTGGTAAAATGTCTGGCACACCGGCAAACCAAAGATCATAGAGCTACTAGGCTAGTTGATAATAGTGAGAATGCTTTTACACCTTTTCAAAATATCACTTATTACACCTGCATTGAAGGTGGCGCTGTAGTACTTACATCAGATTCTGCAGAAGAAGATGTCACCTTTGTATCCAGTTTTATAAGTAGCAAACTAAAAACAGCCTACTGGCCAATGACGTTGATAGCCTATATTGAGTTTATCTATCTGTTTAAGTTAAATGGTGATATCAATCCTAGTATAAGATTTGATGAAGGCAATAAAGATACCATCGAAATTTTGAAAACTTATAGGCAGCAGATTCTACAATTTCGGTTGCAGTATCGGTTTGCCCAAGCCAGTCATTTACAGCTGCATAATACCTATTACAATAATTGGCGACTGACATTTGAAAGCGAAAAGCTAATGGATGAGTTGGTTGAAGACCTGACTCAAGTTAATAGTTATTTGAGCTCTGCTATGGAGGCAATAGAAGTAGATATAGAGAAAAGACATAATAAAAATATAGGTACTTTGGGTATTTTTGCCACCGGTATGTTATCGCTCTTGAGCCTCTGGGGTACTAATTTTACGTATTTTCAGAATATTGAAGCGAAGGATGCAATCATAGCTAATACAACTGTAGGAGGAGTGGTATTGACTATTGTTGCAATGCTAATATATCGACACCTCGATAAGGTTTGCTATTGGTTTAAGAAAATATTTTTTGGCATAATCGCTAAACTTAGGGTGAGAGAATAAAAAATGCTTTATTACAAGAAATTCATCTAGGCTTGCAAGAAATTCGTCAATGCGAGCCTCATTCATATCAAAGATAGATGAGTTTATTCTTACTTCTAAAATACTAGGGTGTGTCTGCATATTTGAATGCAGTGATAAAGATGAAGAGACACCCTAAATAAAAGCATAGTCAAACAAATTGAAAAAACTCAAAGATAAAATAAAAACTTAAAGCCTAATCTATTTTAGGATGTAAAGCATGAGTAATCACTAATCTACATGCATGCTTGCGAACAATTCATTCAAAGTAGCAGGCGACAGTCATCGTTTGTGGTGTATAGATTGCACCCATATCTATCATGTCCCCCCAGTTATCTACAGTACGGGTTTTGAAATTTGGCCAGATGGTCATCACATTGGCGCTAGAAGAAAATTTAAGGCTTTCAACGCCGCCGTGTGACTCTCTTCTATATTTGTAAATATACTGCTCTAAAGGTTGACCACGATATTTCACACCGTCCTCAAATATCACTTTGTACTCACCGAAATCGCCAGCCAATTCATTATCGTAAAAATCTCTATATTTAATCTCTTTAATCATGTCACGATATTCTGGTAACCATTCAGATCTAGGTTTGACGAAATTATCATACCCTTTTTTACCATGAAAGCTTGCGGTAAACTCAGACAAATTTTTCCTCACACCGTTGTAAGCTGGGTTTTCACCCGAGCAAGCGTCTTCCATCCCGCCAAATAAGTAAACCATATCCTTACTTGTAATAGTATTTGATGTTTTTGTGGCAATGGTAGTAGTGGTTTTGACGTTGTTAGTAGAGTTTGCTGCTTTACTGTTGTTACCTAAGAAAGATTCATCAATACCTTTTTGTACACCTGTCGCAAAACTATCAACAAGACTCAAGGCTCCTTTCCCTACGGTACTACCTATCGTTTTGCTTTCAGCACAGCCAGATAATGCTATAAAGCTGCTAATAACCAACACAGATAACGTATTTTTCGATTTCATAGTTAATTCCGTTAAGTTTAAAATTAAAAAGATATTAAAGATCAAAGGTGCAAGTAATATCGTTATAGTCAGCATCTAAAGCTCTTAAGTCCATAAGGGCGCTACTATAATCAGACTCAAAGAACTTATTCAAGCTTTTGGCAATACCAACATTACTTGAGGTACCTGCATTTGCATGATCTATGATTGAGTAGATATAAAGCGGTTGATACCCTGGTTTTTGCCATTTATAAAATTGTTGTGAAAATAGCTCGTTTTCGCCCGTATCACAGTTCGATTTCACTCGGGTAAGCTCGCTGGCTCTAAATATGTCTTCGAGTTTATATACAGCGCTCCCAGTCTCATCTTCCATAACCGCTTGACCTGAACCAATAGTTATTATCTCTGGCTGCTCTTTGGTACCATAAATTGCCATGCCACCATAGTCGTCTAGACCTCCTCCAATAGAGTAACTAGGATCTTCGGGTGAGTATTCGTTCTTGGCAGGCGTTTTGCTATACCACTCCTTAATATCAGGAGTACTTGCTAGTGACTTCCAACTCCAATCTGTATTAGATTTCAATGCTAAATAGTCAGTAACGTTAGCAAATCTAGGAAGGTTTTCGTCAATAGCTTCGACGGTTTCTACTTCTTCAGTCTCTACTACAGGTTCAGCAATAGTCGTTGAATCAGTAGCGACTATTTCTGCAGGGACTGTTTCTTCAGGAGTAGTGACCTCTGTCGTTTCCTCCATTGAAGGGGTTTCAGAACATCCCGATATAGCCATTAAGCTACTTATTGCGAATATAGATAAAATATGATTGGCCTGCATAAAAAGTTCCTTAAAATTAAAAAGATGTTAAATCGTGATACTAAAGACGCAGATTGAGAGAAGTAGTTTGAGCTGCTAAAGCAGTATCAATCTATTGACAGGCTATCTTTTTATCTGATTTATTAATGCATATCTGTTTCTGATTGATGGTCGCAACTTGTGCTGTACCCTCATTAAAAATAAAATAAGTGGCCCCCATAAAATTAGAACTATATCGTTCGACATGACTATCAGAGTATTTAAAAGGAATCACAGTTTTGTTTGCACCATTAATAAACCCCCATTTACCATCTTTTAATACACCAGCGAGACCTTCACTAAACGGACGTATTTCATCGTATACGAAAGGTACAGCGACTTTACCAGTTTTGGTAATATAGCCCCATTTCTTACCTTTTTTCATACCAACTAAGCCTTGAGAGAAGCCATAAACGCCGCCAAAATTACCATCTATACCGTCATATTGAGGTGTAATAACTTCTTTACCGTCTTTATTAATAAAGCCCCATTTATAAGACTTTGACATTACGGGTGCCATACCTTCACTAAATGACTCTATAGAAGAGTATTTATTAGCAAAGGGCATGACAATTTTGTTTGACGTATCGATAATACCCAGTTTGCCGTTTTTAGAGACTAATATACGCCCGTCAGATACGGGCTCAGACCATGACTCATCGTATTTATCGTTAGGGTCTCGCATATTGTCGTAGATGGCTGGTACCACAAGCTTACCTCGGGTATTCATATAGCCGACTTTGTTGTTTTTCATCACTGCAAAGACGCCATTGCTAATACCGTAGTAGTCTACATCGTCATAGCCTTTTGAGCTTACTAGCGCTTTGCCTTGCTCATCTAATAAGGTTCTAACACTATAATCAGAGCTGTACCCGACAAAGTATTTGCTATCTGCGGTACAAGCAATTTCAGCATAATTTGTCTTAGGCGGTTTACAGTTATCTACGTAAGCCTGAGCGGGAAGAATACACGTAGCAAAAGTTAGTACAGTGGCTAGGGGTAGCAAACGGGTAGGGGGCAAAGTCATGAGTTGCATTCCTTATAATTAAAGCTTTTGTTGATCTCGATTTGTATTTGAAATTATATCGACTAATTTGGCATCTAAATATCGATCCGACGAACGGTAGTTTCTAGTAAAGCCTTAGCAAATAAGGGCTGAAATCAGAAAAGGTTTAGATGACTATTCCTATTAAATGAGAACATCGCTCTAAACAACTAAATACTTTAGAGGTTTTCTTGTAGTCTAGTTATACATTGAATCTAGTACATCTAAGGTGCTGGCATAGTCTTCACGTTTCAGCTCTTTGCCATTCTTATCAATAGTAATAGCCGTTACTTGTCCATTTTCGCCCTCTTGATAAACATCTATAGTGCCATTCTCAAAGTAGCCACCGATGACATCGGGAGAATCCCCACCTGGATCAACAAAGACGCCATCATATTTGGGTTCAATGATGACTTTGCCTAAGGCATCAACAAATCCCCACTTGGCGTTTTCATAGTCGCCTTTAGCAACAGCAGCTCGTCCTTCAGCGAAATGCATTGTTTGATCCCAGATTGGGGCAATGACTTCTTTACCTTTTGTATTAATGAAGCCTTGCTTATCTGAATTCATTGGACTAAAGGATGCTAGGCCTTCTTTAAAATCACCAAGGTGGCTGTATTTAAACTCAAGTACCACTTTACCAGAACGATCAATCGCACCATATTTATAATCTTTCGATACTGTGGCAATGCCATTAATAAAGTCGCTAGCGCTGTCAAATTCAAAGGGGATTACAGCTCTGCCTTCTTTGTCCATATATCCCCATTGGTCTTTATTTAAAATAGCGACCAAGCCTTCGCTAAAGTTTCTAGCATCTAACATCCAGCCATAATCTGCTTCGATACTCACCGGAATCACAAGCTCACCTGAGCCATTAGTGTATCCAAGGTAATAGCCTCCGTCAGAGTCAGACTTTAGATTCTTTTTGAGTAGATAGGCCATACCCTCATGGAACGTGCCGCAGAAATCATATTCTGCTTTTGCAACGATTTTACCTTCGTTGTTTTTGAACCCGCATTGTTCTGAGTACTCACCATTGGGGACTACGTATTGAACCAGTTTAGAAACAGAATCTATGGTTGATGTCTCTTCCGTTTCTGGTGCTACTTCTATATTTGGCTCTATATTTGACGCAGCTTCTACGTTGGTTGATTTGATACTGATATCGTCGTTAGCATTTCTAGTACTTGGAACAGACTCGCTTTTACTACAACCAATAAATAAGAGACTTGTTATAACTGTTAAGGCAATCACTTTTTTTCGTAACATCCTAGTGGTCCTTTTTACTTTCTAATATTGTTGATTCAAAACACAATAACGCCGTAGGATTATATGTTTTAATAAACAAATTTTTAATGAAGATACGTCAGAAATTAGAATTACTTGCTGTATGTTTTAATGAATACTGACCTAAAGTTCACAATTTAAACTTCTTTCTTCAGCGTTATAGGTGGCGCCACTATTGTACATACCTCCCATACCTTCGACTTTGCGAGTTTTAAAGTTTGAGATGACTGCGGTAACGTTCGCAGATTGAGCAAAGACTAATCTTGCATGAGCGCCTTCAGTTCCCTCACGGTAGCCAATCTCTATAGCTTTTAAGGGTTGTTTTCTATAATAGGCATTCTTCAATGGCAGTGAGAAAGTTACATAGGATCCATCTGTACTTTTTATAACATTTTGAATCTGATCACGATATTCTGGTGACCATTGTGAATAAGGCTGGGCACGTGAGTTATCCATATCAATCACGGTGTCTTTAAAGGCATAATAACGATCTGAAATTTTGTTATATGGTGCGATGCTACCTTGACAACTATCTTCCATCCAACCCATTAAAAAAACGATATCTGTCGGAGGAATCGAAGCAGCATTCTGATTTTGAGACTGTACTGAAGTAGATGTGTTTATACTGGTGTTAATATCTCTAAGTATGGTAGAGACGCCTTGACCAACAGATGTACTAAAATCCTTTGTTAATGTGCTCACTTCTGCACAGCCTGATAAATTTGCCATGGCTACTAAGCTAGCACTCAAAAGAAAAAATTTGTTCTGATACATAACATATGTCCGATGAAATAAAATGGTTACATATTAGCAACAATATATTATATATACAAACATTAGTTCAATATAAAAATGAAGTTTATTTGAACGAAAACCTCAGCAAATGTAACTTAGAAAATTATTTTATAGGTAGTCAGATATACTAGCCTCTATGACAAACATATAGGCTTACCATCATGACTGCTCCTGCTCCTGCTCCTGCTCCTGCTCCTGCTCCTGCTCCTCTTGACCATTGTCCTTTAAAAGAAACTCCTTCTATTGCACAGGCCTGTGCAATTACCTTTCTAGGAAATGCCAGTAATAACCTGCAGCAAGACGCTTTTTTCTTTTTAGATAATTGGTATCAAGAAGATCTAGGTGTGATGGCAGTGACACCAGTTGCATTACCATTTTGCCTAGCAGTGTCTGATGGCGTGGCAAGCTCTAATCACTCGCAGCACTGTTCAAAAGCGGTGGTAAAAGCAATCAGACGGTTGTGGGTTAATCAGAAGAGTATTACTTCAGAAGATATT
>NZ_CAJHAR010000017.1 GCF_904846415.1 Psychrobacter piscatorii
AAATAATATATTAAATAGTATAATCTTTAGAGCAAATCGATACAAGAATTAATCCACAAAAAAAATGTGGTTTTAAGCTTAGATTATGACATAATTTATATAAAATTACATCCCAGTTGTAATCATGGAAGTTCAAATGAACGCATCACAGGTGCTGGTAAGATAGTCATCAATCAAGGTTTACTTGGGTGATATCTAAATTTTTACTTGCCAACCATGTTTGTTTCACTGATGTTATTTCATATAATAACCATTAAATATCAAATACTTAATTATATAAACCATGGTACATGATATATCATCTTTGATGTTTTATAGCACTGATAGTTAGCCATTAATACAAGTCCAAATTGGTAGCAGTGCCTATTAGTAAATACTCAATATGCCCTAATAGTTATCATTTTCTCTTTTCATTATTTTCGACTTCTATGGTGACGGTAGACAGTACTATGGCAACACTCACAAATGCCGAAAAACGACTTCTCAAAGAAATACTAATATCAGTCAAGCGCTCTCTTAACTTAGCGTGGTTACTGACTATCATCAGCACGTTGCTACTTGTTTGGCAGGCATGGCTACTGGCTAGCCTTTTTAGCACGTGGCTCTACAATCATTTTTATGACCTTCCTTTGTCTACAAATGTTTCTATTTATTGGCTGGTAGGACTGGCAGCCTGCTTTACGACTCGACCACTACTCAATAGTGGTCGTGAACTCATTAGCAGTCGTGCCAGTTTCACGGTACGCCGTAAGCTGCGTGAGTCTTTGTTATCAATTATGGAAAAACTGGGACCAAACTTACGTTATTTTGGTAGCGATGGTAGTTTGTCTAGCCAAATCATTGATCAAACTGATGCGCTAGATGGTTTTATCAGTAGTTTTAGCGTGCAGCGTAAGGTTGCTGTCAGTACGCCTATGATTCTACTGATTGCGGTCGCATACCAGAGTTGGGTCGCCGCAGTGTTGCTACTGTTGACCGCACCTTTAGTGCCTATATTTATGATATTGATTGGTCACTTAACGGCACGTAAAAGCGCCGATCAATTCACTGCATTGGCTCAGCTCAGTGGTCGTTTTTTAGATTGGGTACGTGGCATGCCAACGTTAAAGCGCTTACAAGCTACTGATATCGCAGGCCATGATTTAGCCATCAGCAGCGAAGATTATCGCCGCCGTACTATGGATGTACTAAAAATTGCTTTTTTAAATGGTGCTGTCTTAGAGTTGCTGGCTGCATTGAGTATTGCGCTGGTGGCCGTTTACCTTGGTTTTGGATTGATCGGTATATTGCCTTGGGATAAGGGAGAGGTACCAGTACCGTACTTTGGCGCCTTGTTTGTTTTATTGTTAGCCCCTGATTTTTATTTGCCGTTACGCCAGTTAGGTGCTGACTATCACGCCAAAGCCCAAGCCGAAGGCGCAGTACAGAGTCTACTGCCAATTATTGAGGCAGCAAAAACAGTGGACTCTACTAATGACAACCGTACTGATTATAGAACTGACCCTAATACAAGCTTTATAAAATCACTCTCATTGGATACCTCCCAGGCTTTTGGTATTGAACTATCGAACGTCAGCATTCGTAGCCCAATAGCCATCTCGACAGAAGCAATCACTCACTCAGCCTCCACATCAGATCTTCAAGTAGGCCTCCCACCCATTTATCGCCATCGTCTGGCACCAACGACTTTTAGTATAAAAGCGGGCAAACGGATTGCACTGATTGGCGATAGTGGCAGCGGTAAGTCTAGCCTGCTACAAGCACTGATGGGGTTTGTGAATTATGAGGGAGACATCGCCCTCGTCAGTACCGATGAAACAATGCAAGTACCTTTTCACGATATTGATCCTGAGTTACTGCGACAAAATACTGGCTATTTAGCGCAGCAAGTGGCATTGATGCCACTCACAATTGCAGAGAACTTGCGCCTTGCCAGTCCTCAAGCAACCGAACAAGAGCTGATTGAAGTACTTCAAGTGGTGGCGCTGTGGGAGCTCGTCAAACATTTACCTGATGGTATACATACGCAGCTTGGTGATCGTGGGCAAGGATTATCAGGTGGCCAGCAGCAACGCTTGGGTATCGCCCAGCTACTACTACGCAATGCCAGTCTATGGTTACTGGACGAGCCAACCGAGCATTTAGACCCTGATACCGCCCAGCATATTCACACCTTACTTGAAATCGTCAGTCGCCATAAAACCGTGGTTTGGGTGACCCATGCACATGAGCAGCTAGAATGGTTGGATAGCGTGATTCGACTGTCACTACCGTTATCTGCTGACCATCAGGTGCTCAATACCAGTGAGTTATCTAAACAGGTAGGAGGTGCGCAATGAGCAAGCAGAGATCATCTAACTTACTTAATTCCTGTGATCATCAGCTTAAGGATGATTATGTGCCAGTTTTTCGCTTACGCGATATGTTCAAACCCTCATTTGACTTATGGCTCATTTCTTGGCTACTTGGGCTGATATTTACCCTCTCTATTATTGCGCTGCTGATGATATCAGGCTGGTTTATCACTGGCGCAGCATTAGCTGGCATGCTAGCGGTAGGTTCACATGCCTTTAATTACATGGTACCAGCGGGAATCATACGGATGTTGGCGATGGCTCGTACAGCCAGTCGCTATGGTGAGCTGATGGTTTCACATCATGCGGTGTTTAATTTGTTGAAAAACCTTAGATTAAAGTTCTTTCATCATCTGGCTGCCAAACCCTTGATACAGCAGCGCAATGCTCTACATGCTTCTCAATATATGCACCGACTGGTCAGCGATATCGACAAGCTTGATGAGTTTATACTGCGAGTTGTTTCTCCTTGGCTCATTAGCACCATAACGATGATACTACTGGCTATATTTATCGGTTTTGTTTTGCCTGTTGGCACTACCTTTAAACTGATGATTTTTATTTTGCTCACGTTAGCACTACTGTTGCCATTGATAGCAACTTGCTTAGGTATTGAACAATCAAAGCGGCTGGCTGAGACCTCTGAAGCACGGCGTCACAAATTGCTTGCGCCATTAGCGATTATTACTCAGCTACTACTTTGGCAGCAGTGGCATGCGCAAACCAAAAGCTATACCAATCAAGATGAGACTTTGCAAAAGCTAGAATGGCAAGCGCAGAAACAACGCTCTAGTTATACTTTAGCTATCCAGTGGTTGCTCTACTTGAGTGTTTTGGTGGTGTTATTTACTGTTGCTACCTTAGACATTGGTACTGACATCAATGTGCCATTGATACTGGCAGTGACACTTGGATTGCTCGGTATTCAAGAGATTTTGGTCCCATTAGGTCAGAATTATCTATCGCTTGGTAGCAGCATAGCGGCAAAAAATCGCCTAAATGCTTTGCTAGTTCAGCAGTTTGAGGATAATGAAATCACCAAGACCCATTCAAAGAAAACGGTCACCAAAAAAGAGAACGTTAGATCAGAAATATCCCACCCTTTATTACCGCTACCGACTGATGCACTGACAGTAGAGCTTAAACATGTCTATGCAAAAATACCGAAGGCGCTGGTCGGTGCTCAAGATGTTAATATCTCTATTCAATCTGGTACACCTTTGATCGTTCGCGGCCCATCAGGTTGCGGCAAATCAACGCTGCTACAATTGCTCGCAAATGAGCTACCTGCTCTATCAGGTGAAGTAGTGCTAAATGGGATAGCCTGGCATGCTTACGACTGGCAAGACCAGCTTGGTTATTTAGGTCAACAGCTTGATATATTTGACCAAAGTTTGGCAGCCAATTTGCGTTTGGGAAAAATCGATGCCAGCGATGCTGAATTAATGGCGTCTTTAGACAAGGTTGGATTGTTACCATGGTTACAAACGCAGCCACAAGGGCTTGCCACCCCGCTTGGCGAATATGGAGCGGCTATCTCTGGTGGGCAGGCGCGGCGCATCGCACTGGCAAGATTATTGCTGAAACCTAGAAGAGTATTGTTGCTCGATGAGCCATTTGCAGGCCTTGATGGCCGAACTCGTACACAGGTTTGGCAAAATGTATGTACGCATCAAAAAGAGAATATACTGATTATCGTCAGTCACCATGAGTGGAATATGGGGCACTGTGAATCGTTAGTGCTTAACGAAGGCTTGTTTACCAATGATATTATTGGATAAAGGTACTAATACGTATTAATAAGCACAACTATATAAGATGATTATGTAGGTTGCAAAACATACTCTTTACCCCTCATCGCTAAGTTACTAGCTTAAACCGCTCAATCATTTTTTACATTAAGATTGACTAAGAACCTGCATTTAATCAAATGCAGCACTATAAAAAAGCCACCTAAGCGTTAGATGGCTTTTTTATATGTTGATATTGAGAGAACAAATCAGTACCTCACTTTGCACATACCTAGGCTGTATATCATTTTCTCAAACAGTCATAATTGATCGCTAAAATAGCACTAGAAGCGGTGACCTCCAAGAGAGGTGGATTACGCTTTTTTGACGACAGAAGATTTCAGCTTCATTGGGCCATAACCGTCGAGTTTACAATCAATATCGTGACCATCGGTCGCGTCTGGCAATAGGCGAATACTTTTCGCTTTAGTCCCAACCTTGATAACAAGTGAAGAGCCTTTCACTTTCAGGTCTTTAATGACCGTAACGGCATCGCCATCCTGTAGCTCGTTACCGACAGCATCGCGAATGACGGCATCTTGCTCTTCCGCTTGCGCCGCATCTGTCTCAGCTGCTGTCCACTCGTGAGCGCACATCGGACATACCAGTAACGCACCATCTTCATACGTATATTCAGCATCACATTTCGGGCAATTTGGTAAGCTCATCATATCCTCGGCAGTCATCAGACGTTGGGTTTATTGTAGAGCGGACATTGTACCGTAACTCGCCATTTTTAACCAATTGGTACCGTTGAAAATGCCGCACTACGCCCAATTTAGTGCTTAACCCACACTTAAGCGCCCCACTTATGGATGACGTTTTTGTGACACCATTTTTGTGGTACTCTTCTTAACCTTATTTACATTTTTTCTGACATGTTCTGTCAGTAATAACAGCGTCTATATTAAAGCGCACCTATAATTCTTATCGCTTCGATTTCATCTCTATATTTTAATAATTAAGCATTCAGCAGAAGGATAATAACAATGACTCAATCTCCAGATATTTCCGCATTGCCGCAGTTTTCACAATTGACCATTCAAGGCGAGGACGCCGAAAAATTCTTACAAGGGCAATTGACTTGTGATGTCACCAAGCTTGGGCTTAGCTATCAAGCCGCGGCTATTTGTAATCTAAAAGGTCGGATCGAATTTGGCATTTGGATTAAGAAACAAGCCGAAAAGCACTATGATGTGGTCATCAGCAGCGATTGCGCAGATGCCTTACAATCTCATTTAAAAAAGTTTGGCGCGTTTTCTAAATTTGATACCAGCGAGTCGATCGCGATTTATCCTTGCGTGTTAGCAGACGAACCAACCTTTAGTCATAAGGACGATCACAATACCGCTGAAGACACTGAGGATTGGATGGCGTGCAGCCTAGCGACTGGTAATTACTGGATTGTCGCGGCGACTCAAGGCGAGTTCCAGCCGCAAGAGCTGCGTCTGCATCAGCGTGGCGGTATGGACTATGATAAAGGCTGCTACTTGGGTCAAGAAGTCATTGCCCGTATTTATTTTAAATCTGCGCCAAAAGCATTTTTGCACTATGTAAAAGGTACTGGTGATGTGCCAGCCGCGGGTGACAAACTAGATAAAATCCAAGTGGTCAATGCAATGGCAAATGACAACGGCTTTACTGCACTGGTCGTTGCTCGTCCTGAACACTTGGCAGAAAGTACGCTTAGCATACTGGACTTGCCAGCAGCGCTACAGGTGGATGTTGCGCGCCCAAAGTAAATCGAATCAAGAAAGCTGCACAGCAACGGTGATGGCAAGCTAATATACGGCTGCCGTCATGATTAACATCAGCATAGAGAATCCCATGACACATATTGCGGTACTCGGAGCAGGCGTGGTGGGCGTGACCACCGCGTGGTATCTACGTCAAGCAGGCTATGATGTGACCGTGATTGAACGTGAGTCCGCAGCAGGAATGCAGACGTCCTTTGCCAATGGTGGTCAAATATCGGTCTCTCATGCAACGCCGTGGGCCAACCCTGCCACCCCGATGAAAGCGCTTAAGTGGCTATTTAAAGAAGACGCCCCGCTACTGTTTCGCCTGCGTGCGGACAAGGATCAGCTCAAATGGGCCATGCAGTTTTTGCAAGAGTGCCGCGCCGATAGAGCCGATGCCAATCTGGTGCAGATGGTGCGCTTAGGGTTGTATTCTCGCGATGCCTTACAACAGCTACGCGCAGACATCGGTATCGAGTATGAGCAGCAAACACGCGGTATCATGCACTTTTATACCAGCCAAGCGGAGTTTGATGCCGCTATCGAACCCACTGAGCGTATGCAAGCGCTTGGTTGTGAGCGTCATGTGATTGATATCAATAATGCCGTTAACTTGGAACCTGCCCTCTACCCGATTGCGCACAAACTTACTGGAGCGACCTACACCAGCCGTGACGAATCTGGTAATGCGCACCTATTTACGCAAAGACTCGCACAGCGCTGCATAGATGCGGGTGTACAGTTCTTATATGTTACTGAGATCTTAGCACTCAATACTGATACAGACTCTGCAAAACCTCATATACACAGTATTACCATTCGCCCAAAAGGCGAAAATGCGCAGACTTTCACGGCTGATAGTCATGTTATCGCGCTAGGCAGCTATAGCGTCCCTCTGTTAAAACCACTGGACATTCATGTGCCTATCTTTCCTGCAAAGGGCTATTCAGCCACCTATACGGTCAATCCACGAGCGCCGCATTTAGCGCCTTTTGTCAGCCTGATTGATGATGAGTTTAAGTTGGTGACTTCACGTTTGGGTGATAAGTTGCGAGTGGCAGGGACAGCAGAATTCAATGGTTATAATTTAGATTTGAATACCACACGCTGTGAAGCCATTACTCGCCGTGTGCAGCAGTTATTTCCAAAAGGTATCATCGCAAATTCTGTTCAATATTGGACAGGACTGCGTCCGATGACCCCCTCGAACGTACCTTTAATTGGTCGTGCACACTGTGGTCAAGTCAAACATGGCAGTCACAATGCTTCAGCCACTTTTGACAATCTATGGCTTAATACTGGACATGGCACGTTAGGCTGGACGCATGCTTGCGGCTCTGCAAAAGCCATCAGCTTATTAATACAAGGCGAAACGCCCGACGTTGATTTTGACTTTGTAGGCGCAAGCGATTGACCTAGCATTGAAATAATATATCAAAGTTATGCCCATAAAAAACGGCGCTTATATTAGGTAAGCACCGTTTTTTGCTTTGACATAAAAACTGAGTTTAAGCCATTGCGCTGTCTGCTGAATTTTCTAATACCGCATTAGCCACATCATCTGTGTTAGCGCCCAACGCCTCTAGTTGCACAGGTACACCATTAACGGCGGCATTGCCACTCAACTGATCGATTAGAGTATCATCTGTTAAGTCATTAACGCTCACACCAGCATGCTCTTGAGCAATCTTTTGCTTCACCCCTTTACGCCCATGACCAAAGCCATGCGGAATACTGACCACGCCTGGCATCAGCTCATCGGTTACTTCTGCTGCGATGATTATGCTGCCTACTCGAGAGGTCACTCTTACATCTTGACCGTCTGCAATACCGTGCTGCACTGCCGTTTGTGGATGTAGCATCAACGTACAACGGGATTTGCCTTTGACCAATCGATAGCTATTGTGCAGCCATGAGTTATTGCTACGCACATGGCGACGTCCGATAAGCAAAATCTCTTGATCATCGTACTGCTGCATCATCTCCTTGACCCGTACCAAATCTGCCTGATAAAAATCAACATTGAGATTGATTTGCTTATCTGCATGCTTGATAGCCTCTGGTAACATGCTGTGAAGTGGCCCTAAATCGATACCGTGTGGATTCTCTATGAGCGCATCCAATGTGACGTCTTGATAAGGTCCATATTTTAGACCTTGCTCAAGTAAGAACTTTGGTCCAAAGGCTTTGGTCGCGGCACGTTCTTTTTGTACCGCTTCTGGTGCGTCTTTATCCAAACGATCAGCTAGCCCTAGATAAATCTCCCAGTCGTGCTTTTCATTCTCTGTTTTGCTAAATAAGGCAGGCGAGTATTTGGCAACATTGTGTACGGCAAAGCCATTGAACGTAACGTCGTAATGGTCACGCTCTAATGGCGAGACGGGCGGCAGGATAATATTGGCATGGCGACTGGTCTCGGTCACAAAGTAATCGAGCGACACCATAAACTCAAGCCCTGATAATGCTTCATCCAACTTTTCGCCATTTGGCGTGCTAAGAACAGGGTTGCCGGCGACAGTCATAAAGCCTTTTAATTGACCTTCTCCTTCTACTAGCATCTCATCCGCCATCGCAACCACTGGATATTCGCCATTAAAATCAGGCAAGTTACTCACACGACTGTGGCGTTTGCCCAAATAGCCAGGACCCGAGCTATTCACCACGTCGACAGCAGGGTTCGGGAACATAAGCCCGCCCACTTCATCTAAGCGGCCAGTGACGATATTGATAACCATAGACAGATATTGGCTCAGCAAGCCAAACTCTTGCACCGAGATACCCATACGGCCATAGCAGACCGAGCTTTCAGCTTCACAAAATTCTTTGACGATGCGTTTGATTTCAGTGGCGGTAATGCCTGTAATATTTGCCACCGACTCAGGCGTGAATCCTGCTGCAAATGATGCAATACGATCAATCTCTGGTGCCAAATCTGCCACTCGGCTATCTACCTTGGCGTAGCCTTGTGCGTAGATTTCATTGAGCATGGCAAGTAACAGCAATACATCTGTCGCTGGGCGAATAAAATGATGTTCGCTGGCAATGTCTGCTGTTTCGGTACGCCTTGGGTCGATCACCACCACTTTGCCATCGCGGGCTTTGATGTCTTTTAACTTTTGGCGCATGTTGGGTGCGGTCATGATACTGCCATTAGACGCCAGCGGGTTACCACCGATGATGAGCATATACTGCGTGCGATTCACATCGGGGACTGGTATACGCAGCATATGACCGAACAAATGCATGCTGACAATATGGTGTGGCAGTTGGTCAATTGAGGTCGCAGAAAAGCGACTACGCGTCTTTAGGCTGGTCAGTAGTTGTTTGATGGTCAACATGCCACCCATGTTATGGACATTCGGGTTACCCAAATACACCCCAAACGCATTTTGACCATATTTTTGCTGAACGGACTGGATACCTGCAGCGACTTTATCTAACGCCTCTGGCCAACTGATAGACTTCCAACCATCCGCCGTTCTCTCGACAGGGCCTCGCAAACGATCAGGATCTTCGTACAAATCCTGCAAAGCAGTGGCTTTTGGGCAAATGTAGCCTTGAGAAAAAGGATCGTTTTTATCTCCTTTAATCGATAAGACTTTTTCGCCATCGTGCTTGATCTCGACGCCGCACATGGCCTCGCATAAAGTACAGGTTCTAAAGTGGATTTGTTCGTTGTCTGTCGCGCTAGCCGCTGTAGTGGCCATAGTCATACTCCCTTTTGTGTTTTATAAATCCTAGCTTTCATGATGTTTATCATGAGTCGCTATGGTTGCTTCCTTGCAAAAAATTGGCGAACAGTGTATCAAAGCTGATATTCAATGTCGCAATCGCTTGCTCCCTCGAGTAGCGCTGCTGATGACAGCCTAGTATCAGCTCATGTACTTGCGCGGCTGCCATATCCACACAAAGATTAACAGCGCTACGTTCACAAGAACGATTGGATAGCTGCAATCCTTGAATAAATATCTCTGTCCACTCTTCTTGTATTTCGCTGACTAGATTACCCAGTCCATTATTGAGTGAGGATTGGTTTTCTATATCGGCAGTGAATCGCGGACGATCTTCGAGCAAATGCTGAAATAGCGCAATATTCTGAAACGCTGAATCAAAAATCATTATCAGACATTGCTGACACTGCCGATTAAACTCATCCTTAGTCAGTACATCATAGTCCTTGAGCATATTGACCCATGCCAGCCGCATTGGCGACAGATAGTTGTCTTTTAACTGAGCGCTGAGCTCGTTCTGTAGCGCATCTAAGCTCTCAAAATGATTATAAAAACTGGGCTGCGCAATGCCTGCCCCTTTAGCCACTTTATTCATGCTCATGCCTTGAGCGCCTTCTAGGCTATACAGCCGTAAAGCACTTTTTAATAAGGCACGCCGCGTCTTGGCTTTTGCCAGCTCACGTTTTGACTCTATAGGTACGGCTTCATTTTGCGCTAATGCATTCAATACAGAGGTATCCCTACTCGATAAATGATTATGTCAACACGCCAGTAATTTACCTGAAGTGCTATTGTGCTAAAAAAGTGTGATGATAGGCACATATCGCTCACTATCTTTAGACTCATCATTTTTAAACCCACAACAATTTTTACTAATTATGTTTCGACTATAAGGTTATAGTCATTTAAACGATAAGTCTATAGCCAAATTCATAGTAGAACGCACGCTTCACAAAACAATAATTTTAGGCTGCTACCATGACATCACCTGTTTTTTCACCGTTTATATTGCCTTGTGGTATCACCTTGCCCAATCGCTTAGCCAAAGCTGCCATGGAAGAAAACATGGCTGATGTTGGTCAAATCCCTGGCCCTAACTTACTGCGCCTATATACAAGCTGGGCGAATGGCGGTACTGGTTTATTAATCACAGGAAACGTGATGGTCGACGGCCGCGCCATGACTGGTCCGGGCGGTGTCGTATTAGACAGGCATAGTGACATAGCGCCTTTTGAAGCATGGGCACGTGCCGCCAAACAAAACAACACACGCGTTTTTATGCAGCTAAATCATCCTGGTCGTCAAGTTTATGCCTCGATGGGCGGTGATGTATTGTCACCCTCTGATGTGTCTATCGACTTGGGTAAGCACTCGCATTTATTTAGCAAACCTCGCGCCATGACGCAGCAGGATATATATCAGCTGATACAACGATTTGCCGATAGTGCTATCAAAGCAGAGCAAGCTGGTTTTGATGGCGTGCAAATTCATGCGGCCCATGGTTACCTGATTTCTCAGTTTTTATCACCGCTCACCAATAAACGAGAAGACGAATACGGCGGGTCGATTGAAAACCGTATGCGATTGCTGATTGCAGTCATTAAGGCCATTCGCGCTCAAGTTACGCCCGCCTTTGCGGTCACTGTAAAGATAAATTCAGCAGATTTTCAGCGGGGCGGGTTTGACGCTGATGATGCCAAAGTGGTTGTTTTGGCGATGAGCGAGCTAGCAGTAGATTTGGTTGAGCTGTCGGGTGGCAGTTACGAAAGCCCAGCCATGCAAGGCAACACAGCAGATGGTCGCACGTTGCAACGAGAAGCCTATTTTTTGGACTTCGCAAAAGAGATTGCACAAGTGGCCAAAATGCCTGTGATGACCACAGGTGGCGTCAGACGATTAGCCGTTGCAGAAGAAGTACTGGCTCAAGGTATTGATATTGTCGGTATGGGAACAGCATTAGCCATGAACCCAGCGCTACCCAATGACTGGAAAAAAGATGGCAGCCTCAGTGCTCACAACCCTATGGTACAGTGGAAGGATAAGACCTTAAGTACCGTTGCTACCATGGCAGTTATCAAGCGCCAACTACAGCGTATGGGTAAAGCAAAGCCGCCTAAACCAAATGCGTCGCCAATATTGTCATTACTTAGTGACCGTATCCGTCTCAGCAAACTGACCAAACGTTATCAGCGTTACTTAGCTAACCTCTAGCAGAGTATCTTAACAAGCTGGCTCTTATCTTATATTGCAAAATAAAAAAGCAGATGACCTATTTTTAGGTTTCTGCTTTTTATTCGTAGGCCATATATTTTATGTAATAGTGGTTTTTTTATCTTATTCGTACTTAATGACAATTATTGATTTGAGTATTTTTATTACGCATGGCAGACGTAATTTACGCTTTGCTACTACAGCGAGTCGGCAGATAACACATAATGCACGCTCACTATAATTAAGTAACACTATAAACATAGCGCATACAGACAGCTGAATTAAAACGTCCTATATTTAATACCACAAGATAATTGGTAGCATCCAATCATACTTGTGAACTACTAAAATAAGAAAACAAATAAATCAGTAGGTTTAGTAATTAGCAAACAGAACTACCATGAAAAGTAATTAAAAATTATATTACACATATTAATTAAAGAAAAAGGAATATAACTATGAATGAGAATACTCTAAAAGGCGAATGGAAACAGCTAAAAGGCTCAGTAAAGCAAAAATGGGGCGAGCTGACTGATGATGATTTAGATCAAGTTGAAGGCAGCCGTGATAAGCTAGTTGGCCGTGTACAAGAGCGTTATGGCCATGCTCAAGATCATGCCGAGCGCGAAGTAGATGACTGGCGCCGCGAAAACAATTACTAATAAATTTTCTTTGAGAAATATAAATAGTGTCTTTTTCAAAGTAGATAAAATAAAAACCGCATAGAAATTTATGCGGTTTTTCTGTATTATATAAATCATAAACTAAAGAAGCAATATTTTATAACTCTCATTTTATATCTGGTATCAGCTAAAAGCTAATATCGGCTAATCAGAGTAATTAGCATCGTCCAGACACGATAAAACCGCATAGCAATAAATTGTTATGCGGTTTTATTGTTAACTATCCATGTTACCTATCACGACTGCTTTCTATGCATCCTTGCACAAATATTCAGTGATTGTGATACTGGGCATCCTGCCCTTATTACTGCGTACAGCATCTAATCTTAACTGCTGCTATCAGCAATGGGTATGTGTCCTTACTTCAACTACTATTATCATCCTGATGCTAATAATTGAATCATTATCCTTAATGCGGTCAACTCAATCCTTGAGTCACATTCCCTAATGCCGTGTAACCATAATGCCTAACTCTCACCCTCATGTTAAGTCGCGTAAACGTCATTGCGTGTAAGCATATGCTTACAACGATTCAATTATTCTCAATAATTACAACTTATTAACGCAAATGACACTTAATATAAAGCTTTGTATCCTATGATAGATAATGTAAGAAAACATTTCTAAAAATAGTTTTCTTATTGACGGTAACTCTTAATACCTATCTGAGTATGGCTGTATCAACATATTTTAGAATCTCCTACCTTTAACTCATATAAGCATTCTTATCGCAAGCTCTCTGAAACCTTATAGGACATTGCCTCATGAAAACTCTAAAGCCGTTCTCCTTTAAGACAGCCATGTCTACTGGTCTTATCGTTGCTCTATTGGGTACCACTGTCGGTTGTGCTGTCGTTGGTCCAGGCTATGATAACCAGCCCATATATCGTGGTGATAATAATCGGCAAAGCGATAGCTTCAGCCGTGTCAGCCAGCAGCTACGCCAAGACTTACGCCGCAAAGGCTATCAAGTCATAGACATTCGTTCTGACAGTTATCGCGGCGATCGCGCAATGACAGCTTTTGCCAAAAAGAATAATCAGCTCTATGAGCTAACATATACTTACCCTTCTCTAAGACTCATCAGCTCAAATAAAAGATCATGGTCGAACAATTGGGAAGATAACAAGTATCAAAAAGACAATGACCATTATAAAAAAGATAAGCATAAAAATAATGGCAAATATAAGAATGACAAGCGCTATAAAAAAGGTGATATAGAGGACAGCATTAAAAGAGAGTCACGTTACCCAGCGATCAAGCGCCGTGCCATCAATAAAGTAAGGTCTATGGGTTACCGTGTCGAAGATATCGATCTTGAAGAAAAAAACAAGCGTGGTGTCTTTGACATTGAGGCCAGACGCGGCTCGCAGGAATATGAGATATTGCTTAGCTATCCAAATCTAGACGTTATTAACGTTAAAAAAGACTGATGACGCTGACACTACTGTCAGTAGAGCAGCTCTACACGCCCCTTTACTGAAATATTAGAAAACTATCTTTATCCAACGATAGTAGATTATGAGGACATTTTTATGAAAGCTTTATCATCTTCAACACTAAAGAATGTAATATCTGGCAGTATTGTCGCCACTTTATTAGCGGTAACTACTGGCTGTGTCACTACACCTGGCGGCTATAACGTATATGACGATATCTATGGAGACGTCTACAAAGATAACAAAGAGCATGAAAAGCACAAAAACAAGCATAAAAAAGCGGATAAAAACGTCTACTCAGCTGCTATCGAGCGTCGAGCTGCCAATAAAGTTAGCAGCATGGGATACCGTGTCAAAGATGTTAAATATAAAAAGGGCGACCGTAAAATTAAGGTCAAAGCTGAGCGTGGTCGCGACGATTATAAAATCGAACTGGGCTATCCAAGCTACAATGTCATCAAGATTAAAAAGGATTAATCGATTATTAGAGTCTGATATTCACTGTTAATACTCAGTTGAAACATCAAAAAATTTATAACCAAATAAGTCATCAGGTGGCTTATTTGGTTTTTTTATGAGAATTCTTACACTCAATAAGCTAATATTTTTCTATATAAAACTAAAAATCCAAGACTTTTATCACATCATACGCTGGTGTTTCATACGGGTGCGCCTCTTTTAACGCGATGACAGCAGCAGTAATAAACGCGTCATCGATGACCATCTCTACTCGCCATTCATCGACCGTTTCTAAACTATCTTGCTTACCGATGTGCGGCGCGCTACCTGCTAACGGCATAAACTGCCCTGTTCCTTGCACTTGCCAACAGCACTGCTCGTAATCGCCAATACTCCCAGCACCAGCTGCGAATAAAGCGGACTTTACTTGCTCTAATGCCTCATCAGGAATGAAAACCGTCAACTTATACATGAACTTACCTCACAAAATAGGTTTAAATCTCAACTTGCTAGTTCTTAGATAAAGAAGGATGATCGGTCCATATATAGCGTAGCAACCAGTCTTTGGCATCACCGGCATAATCGATACCGATACGTGGACGCACTGACACGGGCGGCTGGCAACCATCATCTTCGACCCAAACGCCTGAGTCTGGCGTGATAGGCTTGCCATATAAGTCGCGAGTTATCTGCAAGCGCTTGGTCAGTTTACCCGGCCCTGCAAACTGCTTGGGGTGAGTCAGCTGCTTATTTGGACTGAGATATTGTTCATCAATCAAACGATCACTATCATCCGTCAAAAACCCAGCGCGTATTAGCACCGATTCAGGTGACTCTACAGAGCCGCTAATCAAATTTAGCATGTGATGCACACCGTAAGTCAAATAGACATAGAACACACCGCCTTGCTCATACATAATCTCTGTGCGCGCCGTTCGTGACCCTGCATGTGAATGGCAAGCAGGATCATTTTGACCAATATAGGCTTCTGTCTCAGAAATACGCATTCGCAAAACTTTTTCTGATTCGTCGCTGTCGATCAGCTTTCTACAAACCACCTTACCCACCAAATCGGCAGCGACCACACAGGTTGGACGAGTGAACCAGTCAGGCTCTAAAACAGTTGATGAAGCAGTAGACATGAGCGAAACCTTTTCTTATTTTTATAGTCTAATTGATATGAGTAAGTACTAACAAATTAGCATAAAAGCAAGACAAGGTATCAAAGACAGTGTTGGCGCTATGTTTGATTTTTTATACGAGTTAAATGATAAGCCTATGGCTGAAAGGGTGATACTGGTTGATAAATGGATAGGAATTATAGTCTGTTATAAGCGGTTCCATTATGGCAGTCTGTTTTAAGTAGTCTATTAATAGGTTTGTCGAGTGAAATAGCTGGTTCCGCTGGGGTATACCTCAAAGGTACTATTTGATGATAGAAAGCTTGTTTTGAAATGAGTCCGCTATAAGTAGTTCACCAATAACAGTGTCTTTTGATGGTTAGTATTATTGGATATCAATCTATAAACTAATTATTGAACAACGCAACGACTCAAAGCGAGCGCTTGCTGCTTGATCCCTGAGGCTAATAAGGCGCTGACTAACTCGTCTGAGAAAAATAAAGATTTACGTAATGCAGGGTCATGCCATAGGTCTACGTCACACTCTTGTGCAGTAGTATTCAACTGGATATCATTATCGATTGGTTCCCATATAGAATGAGTAGGTAGTTTTGGAGCATAAGAATTTTCTTTGATCCCTTTACTTTCTTCAACATTAAGATAGTCACGCGTCTCTGCTATATTGATAAAATAATAAGGCGTTTGCGATTTTAGTTCCTCTGTCTCAATATCATAAATATATACTTGACTAAAATGCGTAGCGCCTAGCGTGAACTGACTGATGATGTCATAGCACTGTTGATTGAATAATAAATACCCCCCAATAATATTAAACATTAAGTCATCAGTTTTCGGTAGTTTCTCATTTGGCTTAATAAATACCTTGCTAGGCATATGATGAGTATTAATATATTCACCTTTAGACCAACTTTTACAAAAGACCAAATCCATCTCGTTGATGTCATAGTATTTCTGCTCTTCACCTTTCTCTATTACATTAGATTTTTTCTTCTTCTCTAATTTGTAAAATTGCACAGCATCAAAAACCTCTGGCAACGTCGCTTTGATACCATAGGTCTCTGTCACATCAAAGTTGTTATAGTTGCATAACCATACTGCTTTAGTATTAGACATAACTGCTTCTCTATTGTGCATAGTAAGTACACTATGAAGTACACCGCGCCTATCTTATTGAGTTAAAACGTTGATACCATCAGCCCACAGCCGAAGATTCAAGTCCTCATTAGGGTACCAACATTAATATAATGACATAAAAAAACTGAGCGCATGGCTCAGTTTTTTATTTTATGCTAAGTATTAAATGCTTATTTTAATGGTACACCAATACGGTCAGCGACTTCTTCATAAGCTTCAATCACATCACCTAATGACTGACGGAAACGGTCTTTATCTAGTTTCTTCTTGGTGTTCTTATCCCAGATACGGCAGCCATCTGGTGAGAACTCATCACCCAATACGATACGGTCATGGAATACGCCAAACTCTAGTTTAAAATCCACTAGGATTAAATCACCCGCATCAAACAACGCCTTTAATACATCGTTGACTTGATAAGTTAGCTCTTCCATTTTAGCCAATTGTTCTTTGGTCGCCCAGCCAAGAGAAACAGAGAGCGACTCGTTGACCATCGGATCACCTAGCGCATCATCTTTATAAAACAGCTCATACGTTGGCGGTGTCAATGCCTGCCCTTCTTCTAAGCCCAAACGACGTACCAAACTACCAGCGGCAAAGTTACGCACCACGCACTCTACAGGAATCATATCCAAGCGCTTGACCAATACTTCGTCGTCAGACAATTGCTTTTCAAAATGCGTCTCGATGCCAGCATCAGACAATTTTTGCATGATAAAAGCATTAAAGCGGTTATTAACCACACCTTTACGCGCCAATTGTTCAATACGCTTACCATCAAGCGCTGAGGTATCATCACGGAAGTGTAAAATCAGAAGATCATTGTCTTCTGTTTCATAGACAGATTTGGCTTTGCCTTTATACAGCAGTTGTTGCTTTTGCATTATAGGGGTTCCTGTTCGTTCAAGCTTATGTGGTAAAAACGCGCAGCGACCGCTGACTCTTATTACAATATCGATATTATTTTAATCAATAATCATAAAAATCGGCGGTACAAATGAAGAAATAAATTAGTTTGAAGGGCTACTAACAGCACGCTGAGGCTTTGGCAGTTGATACTGATTACCTGACTCATTCTGTAGTTTAAGCGTGTTCGCGCCCACATTCGGTGTTGGGTACAAAGGCACGAAAGGCGCTGTTTCTTGAGCAGCCGGCAGCTCTATCGGTGCAAGCTTTTTGCTTTGTTGATAGTCTAAGCTGCCATTGTCGCGCTTTCCAAGCAAGCTTTTAGTCGCTTGGCAGCCGCTCAATACAAGGGTGCTACCCAAAACTAAGGTCAGCATTGCAGGAAGTAGTTTTGTCGTCTTTGATGATACTGTTTTTGATGATGTTGTCATCATGTTGTCTCTCTGAGTTAGCAGTTATTGCTCATTTAGGCGATTGACTCATCATGATAAGTTGACTTGTTGCTCGCTTGAATATTGATTGTCGAGCAACAAATCTTAAATCGCTGAAGATCAAGTTATAGTATGTTTGCTCGAACCAACGCTTCATCAATAGTCGCATGATGCTGCTCTGCCAACCAAACGAGTGGTAAGCGAATACCTTTATCGATAATACCCATTTTATGTAGGGCGTATTTCGCTGGAATAGGGCTTGATTCGATAAATAAGTCACGATGTAAGTGCTTGACCACATCGTGGATTTTGTCAGCGGCCTCAAAATCACCGCGCAAGCCAGCAGCGAAAGTCTCGCTCATGGCTTTTGGCGCTACGTTGGCAGTCACTGAGATATTGCCTTTACCGCCTACTTTTAGTAGATCAAGCGCTGTGCCATCATCACCAGACAATACGACCATTCTGTCGCCAACGGCTTTAATCAATTGCTCACCGCGACCAACAGAGCCTGTTGCATCTTTGATAGCAACGATATTGTCGATATCGCACAAACGCTCAACCGTGTCTTGTGCAATATCAACGACTGTACGTCCAGGCACGTTGTAGAGCATCTGGGGAATATTGACGGCTTTGGCGATGGCTTGATAATGCTGAAACAAGCCTTCTTGTGGCGGCTTATTGTAATAAGGAGCAACCAACAACGCACAATCTGCACCAGCATCTGCTGCATCTTGAGTCAGCTTAATCGCTTCCATGGTGTTATTAGCGCCAGTACCCGCAATAACTGGCACGCGACCTTTGACATGCTGGATAAAATAGCGAATGACATCGCTATGCTCTTGCATTGATAGGGTTGCCGACTCACCAGTGGTACCAACAGCAACGAGGCAATGTGTGCCCTGCTCTATCTGCCAGTCTATGAGGTCAGCCAGACGTTTATAATCAACTGTACCGTCAGGGTGCATGGGCGTTACCAAGGCTACCATTGAGCCTTGTAATCGGGTTTTGATCTCGTCGTATGCTGTGCTCATAACCGTGCCTTACTGTATTATCCTAGCTTTTATCAAAGCTGTCACATGATAGGTCGTTTGCAAGTGCCAAATATTGATATGCGTCGATAAACGCTAATGGCCAATCCTTGCTTGATGTTAATGCTGAAATTTTCTTTATTATCATAACGTTTACATTATAAGTTACTGCGTATTCAAGTAAGTATTAGCATTATCGATGCCAGTGACCGCGGATACCTATTGCGCCATAAAATATAATAATAAAAACGCCTGCTAGTGTAGCATATTTTGATTTGACCGCTATCAATCAATTGATGCTGCAATCATAAATCAAAGGTCAAAAAGAGACTTTTGTATTACCAAAAATCATAAATATAAGCTCAGAGCTCTATCAATAAACAAACGCCAAACTTAATAGCTAGTTTAGCGTAATGAATCAGCACTGATAAGTCTTTTGATTAATGTTAACGAATCGTCAACACATCGATGGTGGGACGATATAATCGAAAAGGGAGGCCTCGCGTGCCAATACCACTACTGACGAATATCTGTGCACTAGCATGCTGATATAAACCGCGTTGCTTACCCATTCGGCTGTTACTCAGCAATGTTGACTGCTGACTACTGCGCTCAATATTTTTTTGCTTTTGTGCCAGCCAAATATTTTTTTGAATATTTTTTGCAGCACCCGCAATTAATAATGGTCTTGGCTGCAGTGATTTTGGCAGATCGCTAATACTATCGAATCGTGAAGCTAAAATAATAACGGGATTAGTAGCATTAGCAATTTCACTGCCAAATACTGCCTTTTCAGCTGTGTTTTTCCCCTCAGTTTCGGTAGATGGTTTAGGAATATCTTGCCAGCCGCAAAGTATCGCTACGATCGGATCATCTCCTACAAAACGTTTTCTAACAATGTGTTTATCACTATTTTTAGTATTTAGCCGCTGCTCTACTGACCGTTCTTTATTAGCTCCGCTACATTTAATCGGTAATGAAGTACATTGTTGGCCGATATAACTGATATCAAGCACATCAAAGGTACTGGCCAAAGTGTCTTCTAGCAAGGGCTGACCTTGCTTAGTCGTATTCATTGATTGATAACGCAAATCTGAGGTACTCATCACCGTATAAACAGGTTTGTTGACACCTTTGAACAACATAAGCTGCCCAACCAAATCCGCACTTGGATAATATAGCCAATCACCAGTAATCAGGACTGCATCCGCTGACAAGGCATTAATAGTGGCAACAAGTTTGCGGATATGACGTGGCTTGCCACCATATATCCCAATACGTAAATCCGCCAGTACGGCTACTTTAAGAGGGGTAGATAAATCCAAGTCAACTGCATGATGCTCCAACCGTAAACGATTGGGTTGTACAATCACGGTATAAAAATACAGCCCCATTAACAATACAGACGTCAATACTATAGCCCATGACAGCTGAGCTAGCATCGGTGTTAGCTCACTAGACCAAACCACGACCAGCAATACAGCCCAAATAGGCATGGTATAAGCTGCATAATATAATGCTAGCTTGAACCAAATGCGCATAAACCGATTGGTCGGATTGGTATTGAACGTTTGTAACCCTGACCACAGTGCGATATACGCGAGCAGTGCTGCTGCCACAGAGATAATTAGCGTATAAAGAGCGGGGTCAGTCATATTTACCTAGCAGCTGTGTGAGATTATGAGTCTATCAGGCGACTCATACCATATTAGAACGTATTAAGCGATCACCAAACCACTCTATGAGTAACTTTAGAATGAGAAAGCACCCTCAATGGTTTGGTAAAAAATTCAACATTATAGAGGCCGACCTCTATGTCGGACAAGCACAATTATTGACGTGCCCTGCTATAACGATATCAGTAATGCTCTGATAAAGATATCTACTCAATACGCAGACCAATAATAGCAGGGATACCTTGGCGGATGACCTCTATAGTCACAACGCCTTTCTTTGGTAAAGAAGAGATCGCACCAGAGAAGTCCGTTACCTTTTTAATAGGCTTTTGATGAAAGTTAGTAATAACATCACCTGCCAAAATACCTGAGCGGGCAGCAAGTCCTGTCGGATCAACGGTGGTAACCAAAATACCCGTTTTATTATCTGCAGCGATTTCTGCTTGTTCATCCTCGGTTAAATCACGCAAGCGTAAGCCCAGTTGTACATCATTGCTCTGCTGATCCCCACTTTGGGCTCTCACATCGTTAGGTGCATAAGCGAGCTTACCGCTAATGATCATCTGCTTACCATTGCGCTGAATCTGTGCGCGAAATGGATCGCTTGGCTTTGCTCGATTGAGCAAATTCAATAAGTCAGAGGCTCGCATGATTTGTACATTATTGTACTGCAAGATAATATCACCAGGTTTTAGACCTGCTTTTTGTGCTGGCGAGTCTGGAGAAACACGGGTCAGCAAAGCGCCTTGGGGTTTATCCAATTTATAAGCTTCGGCCAGGTTACGGTCGATATCTTGGGGATAGATACCTAAATATGCGCGAGCGACTTCACCACTGGTCTTTAATTGCTCATAGATATCCATAGCAGCATCAATCGGGATAGAGAACGATAGTCCCATGTAGCCGCCCGTCCCACTAAATATACGCGAGTTGATACCAATCACTTCGCCGCGCTGATTAAATAGAGGGCCACCTGAGTTACCAGGGTTCAGCGCCACGTCGGTTTGAATGAACGGCACACTGGTTTCGCGTGAGAAGCTGCGTGACTTGGCACTGACGATGCCAGCGGAGGCTGAATAATCAAAACCAAATGGTGAACCAATGGCTAGTACAGGCTCACCTACTTTTAAGCTGTTTGAGTCGCCAATCGGTAGCGCGGGGAACTGATTGCCTTCAACTTTTAGTACAGCCACATCTGAGCGCTCGTCACTACCAATCAAGGTTGCATCAAGCTCGGTTCTATCATTAAGTGTGACGGTGATTTTGTCAGCGCCCTCAATGACGTGATGGTTGGTCAGCATGTAGCCGTCAGATGTGACAAAAAAGCCCGTACCATAAGCATGCTCTATCGCTGGCGTGACTGCTCGATCAGGAATGCGCACCCGATCGCCAAAAAACTGCCGCAACACTTCAGCCGTTTGCGCCTTAGCAAGCTCAGCCTCACTGACTGTCTTGGTGACGTTGACGCGTGCCACTGCTGGCGTCACTTGTTGAACTAGGCCAGAAAAATCAGCCGTGGTCACAGCCGCATGGGCATTGCTCATTGTGGTGACATTGATACTAGCCACCATCGCCGTACTCACAGCGAGTGCCAACGCACTGCGCTGTAACCAAAGTCGCATATCGACAGTGGTTTGTGCTTTAAACATATTGATAGGCATATTGTCCCCCATATAGATGGTCATTATTATTGTTGGTAATTAGCTGATGGTGATACTCGATAACGTCTTATCTGACGCACATAACCCCAATAGTTATTGGTCAGCGTTCTTATATTTGCTTATATCGTTATACTCATATTACACGATGGTATTCGTACTATGCACCGATTTCATATATGTTTTACCGCTAGGCTGATATAGTAACGATCATATCAGCCCCGTTTTTATACTTATTTAATAAAAATCAGGGTTGTTGGCTTTGGTAAACATGAACCCTCAGCGCCAATATATGGTCTCTGATTGGCCTCATATTATTATCGTCTTGGCGGTGTGCATGACCAACGTAGCTACTGTATGATGAACAAAACGTTATCTTGCCATTGTTTCCATAATGCAGGATAACCCAAGGCATGGTTATTTCATACTGACTTTGTACAATTTTGTGGCGGCGCGCTGATATCGTGGCAGGCGCTATATACATGTATATGAATCAAACCATGTTATGATAGCAAGCAAAACAAATCATAAAACAAACAAAAGTCAATTAGTAAAAATACTATCGACTACTTGTTTATCAAGCTGGCTATCATCACCCTTGTTTTCCATCTTTTGCATTTCTAGACCCACATTATTCGTCTAGGACTGCTTTTGTCTTTGCTACTTTATAGTATATATATCATATCTAGCTCATGTTGTGATTCATGATGGCTATCAGTGCTATGACCCAGATAAGATAAGTAATGATAGCAACTTATTATGAAGTGAACGGTAGCGACTATCTTATGGCAGCTATTTGATAGATATAAAATATGACAAGATTACAAAAGGATTAATTTATGGATACCGCCCTATTGCTATCCGGCGTGGTTGGGATTGGCATTGCCGCCCAATGGCTGGCTTGGTATTTGAAGCAACCGTCCATTTTATTTTTATTATTGATTGGTATTATCGTCGGACCAGTACTGGGCGTATTTGACCCTGATTTGGTACTGGGCGAGTTGATGTTTCCCTTCATCTCATTAGGTGTTGCGATTATCCTATTTGAGGGCTCGCTAACTCTAGAATTCGATGAAATCAAACAACACGGTACCGTGGTGCAAATGCTGGTATCGGTTGGTGTGCTTATCACTATCGCTATCGTAGCACTATCGACTTATTTATTATTTGATGTCGATCCATTGATTGCACTCCTATTCGGTGCGCTGGTCTGCGTGACTGGTCCAACGGTCATTATGCCGCTGTTGCGTAGCGTGCGCCCCAATAAAACGATATCTAACATCCTAAAATGGGAAGGTATTATCATTGATCCAATCGGCGCAATCGCCGTGGTATTGGTCTATGAATATATCATCTCAGGCGGTGAAGCCAGTAGTATCTTACTATTTGCCAAAATTGTCATATTGGCAACCGCACTTGGTATGGCAGGCGCTTGGTTGCTTGCCTTCCTCATGCGTCGTCATATGGTTCCTGAGTTTTTGCGAAACGTTTTTACCCTTGCATTCGTCTTGGTCTTGTTTTCGGTATCAAATCATTTGGAGCATGAATCAGGATTATTGACCGTGACCGTACTGGGTGTGGCTTTGGCAAACTGGCCAAAATTCCCACGCGAGACGATTTTGGAGTTCAATGAGTCTTTAACCGTTCTGCTCATCTCTGTGCTATTTATTATTTTGGCGGCTCGTGTGGAGCTGGCAAGTTTATTGAGCGTAGGTTTTGCAGGTCTGGTGCTCCTTGCTATTGTCATGTTTGTGGCGCGCCCACTGTCGGTCTGGGCGTCCTCTATCGGCTCCAACCTAAAAACCAACGAAAAGCTGATGATCAGCTGGATTGGCCCTCGCGGTATCGTCGCTGCTGCTATCTCCTCACTGTTTGCGATTCGTTTGCAAGAGTATGATATTCAGGGTGTTGAGCTGCTTGTACCACTGGTATTTATGGTCATCATTGGCACGGTGATGATTCAAGGTCTGGGTGCAAAGGTGGTCGGCAACTTGCTGGGCGTACGTGAGCCTGAGACCAACGGTATTCTTATCGTCGGCTCAAACCCGATTGCACTACTCATCGCTACTTCTCTTAAAGAGCAAGGCTTCGACGTCATCGTCGCGCATAATAACTATACCAATATTGCGCGCGCGCGCATGAGCGGACTACGTACTTACTTTGGCAATCCTATCTCTGATCACGCTGATCACCATCTTGATCTGATCGGTATCGGTCGTTTGTTTGCGATGAGTATGGACAAAGAGATGAATACCTTGTCTGAGATTCATTATCGTCATGAATTTGGCGAACGTAAGCTATACCGTCTCAAGTTCAGTGATGAAAAAGTCAGAAGTGAGCGCGACGACAAGCAGTCCAATTTTCACTCACAGTGGCTATTTGGCAAAGATGTGACGTACACCAAGCTTGCTAGTATGCTGTCCAAAAAAGCCCGCATCAAAATCACCAACATCACTGACAGCTATAGCTTTGAGCAGTATAAAGCGGATAACAAGCAGTTTGTGCCGCTGTACACCATAGATAAAGAAGGCAAGCTGCATGTCATTACTGATAAGTTCGACGGTACAGTGCCGCGTGATCGCAAGCTTATCTCACTGGTCGTGGATGATGAAGTACAGCCAAAACCAGTAGACGTAACACCAAAGCAAGAGCAAGCTCGGATGGTCGCCGATGCTAATTTTGAATCGAGCTCAAAAGCACCTGAAAAGCGTAAAGAAAAAGAGCTGAGCAGTGACAGCACTCAAAAAGCAGAACCAGAGACAACCACTGACATTGCTAAAAACGCTGAGAAAAGTACCGCGAGCGTGAGTAGTGGCGTAGATAAGTCGTCTAATATCGCGTCAGTAGCGACGGATGATAAAGCTGTGGCGCCAAAAGCCGTCTCAAATGATACGGCGAACAAAGGTGTGATGTCAGCAAACTCGACAGCGACCTCGAAAACCAAAACGTCTAGTAATAGTAATACCAATGGTAATGGCAACGCGCCTAAAAACAAAAAGGGAGCGCTTGATCCCAATCGCCTCCCTGACTCTGGTCAAGACAATGCTACTCATTCGACTGCCAAAACTGACACTGACGCTTCTAGCGCGGTTGAGAAAGAAGCCGAGCAGAGTGAGCTGAATGACAAAAATAGTGATAAATAAACTCTGTCGTTATTTACTCGCTAACGTCATAATCGGTTAAATAATAAACTACCATCAATAAAAAGCCCCTGATATGAACTGACCCCCATAAGTTGTGTCCAACTTATGGGGGTCAGTTCATATCAGGGGCTTTTTATTTTTATTACATCTGCTTGATTATTAAATTTACTTACAAGATAAAAATGCTCACTCAAATATGATTATTTAACATCAAATTTGTCTACGACTGCCTGCCATATCCGCGCGCTCACTTCATCAGTACTGCCTGACGCATCGATACGCTGTATGCGCTCAGGATGAGAGCTTGCAAGCCGACTAAAACCGGTATGTACCCAAGTGAAGAATTCCATCGCTTGCTGCTCAAAGCGATCTGCTGCGCTGCGCTTATTGGCGCGAGCCATGCCCTCTGATACTGGCAAATCAAGCCATAAAGTCAGCTCAGGTAATTGTGTCACAAACTGCTCGATCAGCGTCTCAATATTGGTCAGCATAGCTTTATCACCATGTCTGCGTCCAAAGCCCTGATACGCAATAGTAGAGTCCGTAAACCTATCACAGATTACCCATGTGCCGCGTTGTAGCGCAGGCAGGATAACTTGCTGCATATGATCACAGCGCGCCGCAAACAATAATAAAAGCTCTGTATCATCTTCAATTTCAGTTGTAGGGTCTAGCAATATATCGCGCAGTCGCTCAGCAAACGGACTACCACCCGGCTCGCGAGTACGAAGGTATTGAATACCATTTTTCTCTAGTTGCAAGCAGAGCTGTTCAATCGCAGTGGTTTTTCCGACGCCTTCAGTTCCTTCAAAACTAATAAACCGTCCTACAGTAGGTGCGTTCGTCGTTTGTGAAGCATTTGATTGAGGTAGCGTGGACGATACTGTACTCGTCTGTGCGGATGACGCGTTGTTCTGTATAGGTACTGACATGATATGACCTTATGTCATTAATGAGCGCTATCGTTAGATTATAGCGCTCAATAAACGATAAGTTTTATAAGAGATAACGAAGTTATTTATTGCGGCGGTGTTTGAGATTTTTTCTCACGCATGACGCTCAGATAGTCTTTTACCGCTTGGTTGTGCTCAGCCAAGCTATTGGTAAATTTGTGTCCGCCGTTACCGGTTGCCACAAAGTAAAGGGCGTCGCTATCGGCAGGATGCAAGGTTGCTTCGATAGAAGCAGCAGATGGCAGCGCGATTGGCGTTGGCGGTAAGCCATCAATCTGATAGGTATTATAAGACGTTTTTTCATCGATGTCTTTGCGGCGGATATTACCATCATAACGGCTACCCATACCATAAATGATGGTCGGATCGGTCTGCATACGCATGTTTTTAACCAAGCGATTTCTAAACACGGCAGAGACTAGCGGACGCTCTTCTGGTACGCTGGTTTCTTTTTCGATGATAGATGCCATTACTAATGCTTCGTAAGGGCTATTATAAGGTAGGTCAGGCGCACGATTTACCCACGCATCAGTCAGCGCTTTTTGCTGGCGTTTATATAGGTCCGTGAGCACTTTTTTATCGCTCGTCCCTTCACCATAATAATAGGTATCAGGTGCAAACCAACCTTCAAGATTATGATTGACGATAGGATCACTGCTATTAGTCACACTATCTGGCAATATACCAGCCAAATCTAACGCTTGTGCAATGCTGGCATTATCACTGTCTGCGGTCAGCACTTCTTTTTCGATATTGTCATTATCACGCAGCGCTTGATACAAATCTTTTGAGGTTTTGCCTTCGATGATTTGCACCTTTACCATGGCTGCTTTTGCGCCCTGCTCTAATATTTGCAGTGCCTCAGCAATGGTTGGATTTTCAGGTAATTGATAGATACCTGCATGCAAAGGCGCATCGACTTGCGACTTGATATATAGCTTGGCTACGCTGGCCGAAAACAGCGGAATCTGATTTTGCCACTGCGGCAATAGGCCATAATACGTCTGACCTTGCTCAATCGTGACCATTTGCTGTGGCTGCTCGATACGACCAAATAAGGTCTGATAAACCATGACTAAGAAAAACGCGGCAATGAGCCCTAGCACCAGCAATACCTGATAACCGCGCTGCATAAAAAACGAGGGATTGTTGACTTTATATTGACGCGGTTTGCTGTTGCCACTGATCAGCGAGACATTGGTTGCTGGCGTGTCTTCCACCCTATTTACCACTGGTTGCGCGTCCGGTAGCGTGGTGTCTACACGCTCCTCGACTGTGCCATCTTGATTATTGGATGGCGACTCATTGGGACGTTCAGGTGGTGTATTGGGTGTGGGCTTGCTCATGGCAACTCGCGAGGCAGATGTTTGCTAGAATTTAGCACTGAACCGTACGATTTTCAATGGTATTTGCTTAGCTTATGCATTAACTTGGTCTATACACTGATTTATTTGGCTCAATATTCCCACCTTTTACTGGTATTTTTATCACTGTCCATCAACGTTGACACTTTATTATGAATCTACATTTTGACCGAAGACTCGCTACAAACTATCGCTCTAAATCACAGATTATTCGTGTTCTCAGTGAAGCATGGGTGACGGAAAATGGTTACTGTCCTAATTGTAGCGAGCAGCCTTTGACCGAATTTGCTAATGGTAAACCGGTCGCTGATTTTTACTGCGCGCATTGTAATGAGCAATATGAGCTAAAAAGTAAAAAAGCCAAACTCAGCAACATCGTTAATGATGGCGCTTAAACGACGATGATTGAGCGTATCAATAGTGATGACAATCCCAGTTTTTTCTTTTTGACCTACTCAAAAGCATACGCCGTTAATAACTTTCTGATTATTCCCAAGCAGTTTTTTACCCCTGATATTGTCATTAAGCGCAAACCATTATCAGTGACTGTCAAACGAGCAGGTTGGGTGGGTTGCAATATTGACTTACGCCAAGTGCCAGAGTCGGGCAAAGTGTTTTTGGTCAAAGACCAAAAAATCATAGATAAGGAGTCGGTTACCCAGCAATTCCAAAAAACCTTATTTTTACGCAAGCAATCTATAGAGTCGCGCGGTTGGACACTCGATGTCTGGCAATGTATCGACCGGCTCGATGTCAGTTTTACTCTCAATCAAGTTTATACTTTTGCTAATGAGTTGCAGCTCAAACATCCTGAAAACAACTATGTAAAAGATAAAATTCGCCAGCAATTACAAGTATTACGAGATAAAGGCATGATTGAATTTGTTAGTCGTGGTTGTTATCGAAAACGATACTAGTCGCTTCTCTTTTTAACTTGCACGATATGAAAACCATTGATCGATTTGCTTTATGACACAAGTCTGCGTAACAAAAGACGATCACTTCTTTTGGATACTTTTGCTAATCTAGCCAGCATAGATAACGAAAGTAGTTTTTCAATATTGAGATTCACTATGATAAGAACAAATGAAAAAGCGTCACAGACCTTTCAAATTGAAATTGTTGAACCACTAAGCAATATCGTGGAAGTTGTCGCAGAGGATGAGCAAGAGGCGTTATTGAAAGCGCAAAAGATGTATAGAAATGAGCAAGTGGTTTTATATCCAGATGATTTTATTGATACTAAATTTGTTGTTTTTCAATGATAACTAAACAGATTGAAAATCTACAATATTACCTGACAATAACGTCAAACTGCTCATAGGCATGATGCCGCGCAGTGCATTGCAAAAGAATAACTGCGTCAACCTAGGCAAGTCCTCATCTGATAACGACCGTATCACCACTGGATACTCTGTCGTGGACAGAGCATCAATAATCACCTGCCGCATCACACCAGCAACGCCCGATTGATCCATAGAGGGGGTGTTCCATTGACCTGTTGTTAGATAACTCTCAGGATTGTTATCAACACCTTCATGGCCACTAGAGTGCGTTTCAGACTCGGATAAAGGCTCATCTGCTAACTGATAGAACACATTGCTCATTGTACCTTCAACCCAGTGACCACTCATATCACGTAGCAGCCCTTCACTGAGGCTCTTTGCAACGTTAGAGGCCAATGGTTCAGCTTTTATGCGCTGTAGCTCGCCACTGGCAAGGACATTATCTAGGCGGCTCAGGCTTTTGAGTCCTGCCAGCGGTGGCGGCAGACAGGCAATCTGTGAAGATAAGCATATCGCCGAGGCGTTCGGCTGCATCGGTACTAGATTGCCGTCAGGTAATGACAGTTGCACAGCAGTAGAGACTCTCATAATAGTCGGTTTTAACCATATCTCACAAGCGCTTCCTGACTCACTTGGTACATAGCCATAACCGCGAATGTCTTGTGCGGCGCGAGTCACCACGAGCTTGAGCATGCCCTGCTCTAACTGCTGGGCATACATTTTTAATACTGCCAGTAGTTCCTCGCAGTCTATATCTAACTGCAAGGCATCAGCGTGGGAGATGAGCCGCTGATGATGATAGTCTGCCCATAGTATGAGTCCGTCCAGCACACCCATGGTCGTAAAAAACCCATCCGCATAGGCTAATCCGCGGTTGTCTGGTGACAGTGTCACCGCTTCGCTGGTTGCCGTATCATCTTGTGGATATAGGCAGACCCAACGGTTAGGCAGCGAACTCATATCTATCATCGCTTAGCTATTGTCTGTTTGGGCAGCGGATTTATTGATGACTAGCATACAGCTATAAAACTCACATTTTGCCAGTTCTACTTTTTGCCCACCAATGACTCTGTTTTTGATGATTTGGTTACTGAGCATATCAGCGACCATTTTGCCACCCTCATCACCCATCAGTCGGCGCGACAGCTGGTAGGCTTTTTTGGCATGGTCTTGGCTCAACGCTTTTTCTTTATCAGAATCGGTCGGATTGGCATAATACCAGCCAAGCTCAAGGTATTTTTCGGAGTCGATGATATCCAGATAAGGCGCGTCCGTCTTCATAAAACGATATTTGGTGGCAGGATTACTGGCATAGTCTAGGCTATTTTCATCCGTACTTACTGCTTTACCAAATGCTGACTTGATACTATCTAACTCATCGGTGCTAAGCGGCTCTACCTTGTCAGCGCCCCATGCCGAGACATCGTATTTTACTGGTGTACCTTGTTGGGCGGTCGCGCCATCTAGATCAGGATTATCTCCAGCACTATCCTGTACAGGGGTATCCGTCACGGTCTGCTCGCTACTCTCAGCGTTTGTCTCTGGATTTTGAGCATCCTCTTTGGTGCTATCACAGCCGCCAAGCGTCACACTAACTGCCATTATTGTACCGACTAGAAGAGTCTGAAGGTTACGATTCCACATGGATAATTTACTCACACTTTTAGATTGATCTTAAAAGAATATTAACGAGCTGGCCCAGAAGCCACCGATAACAAAGGGTTTTTTAATAAAGAATGTATTTAATAAAAGTTATAACCTAACAGTCATTAGAGCATATTATACTAATTAACATATAATCGATAGTTTACCCAACTGCTCGGCGCTTGACTACCTTTTAGGTTACGCATAACGCTCCCAGAGGGTACATATTTGTTAAAGATATCACTCATCAAACCCTACCCGATACAAGGCTTATGAAGTGAGCCATTGGTTTGTCAATCATCATTTTATCGCTTATGATAAATGGCCGTAAGCGATGCATTTTTGATGATGTCTTGCCTCTTTTAGCCAATGGACCCTTTATGACCCAACACTTCATCGTTATTGGCAATCCGATTGCCCACAGCAAATCCCCTGAAATTCATGAGCAATTTGCGTTACAGGCGGGTATTGATATTCTCTACCAGCGCCAGTACTGTCCTGACGATGCTGCCAGTTTTACAGCGGTCGTTGAGGCGTTTTTTCATGGTGGTGGTGTGGGTGCTAACGTGACCGTACCTTTTAAGCAAGTCGCTTATGACTGCTGTGCGGCGCGCGGCGGCTTATCAGAACATGCCAAAACAGCAGGCGCGGTCAATACCCTTATGATAAATAAGACGCTACTACAAAAAGGCGCGTCGATAAAAGAGGCCATATACGGCGATAATACGGACGGACAAGGGCTCGTCAATCACATAATAAGCTTAGGTTGGCCACTAGACGGTGCTCGCGTTGCCCTTATTGGCGCAGGCGGTGCGGCGCGCGGTGTCATACTACCGCTGATGCAAGCAGGTATTGGCTCACTGACTATCGCCAATCGCACAGTGAGTAAAGCGGCAGATTTGGTAGACGAGCTGAGCGCAGCAAGCTCAGTCATTGCAGCGCAGCAGATTCAGACCTGTGCCACTGGTGACTTGAGCGGCGACTTTGATATTATTATCAATGCCACCTCCATCGGCTTATCAGGCGATACACTGCCGCTGGATGATAATCTATACTGCCAATACGCTTATGACATGATGTATGGGCGCGACCTACCCTTTTTGCAGCATTTCGCGGCGCGTGATGCCAAAACGTCTGAAGGTTACGGCATGCTCATCGGACAAGCGGCATTGAGTTTTGAGCGCTGGACTAATCATACGATCGACGTCGCAAAAGCGACAGCCGCCTTGAGTCAAAATACTTAATGGAACTCTTAATCAGCAGCATTAAACTGCTGCTTTTTATTCACTAAAGCGCAGCAGCAGCCAATTCTCCAAACGCCGCAGTGGTACACGCAATCTTGTAGAGTGGATGGCCAAACCACCACTCAGACCAATCACACAACCGAGCGCCGTATCAATCATGCGCGTATGGATGACATCTCCTGCCACTGGCGGCACCGGCATCGTGCTGCCATACTCCGCGATAAATATCGTCAACGGCGTAATAAAAATCACCGCCAGCCCATAATGTCGGTCGACAAACGACTCTATCAATAACATCATTGATAATATAGCCACGGCGACACCCCACATCGACAGCCCCCAAGACAGCATCCAACTTGCGACCACCATACCAACTAACGTACCCAATATACGATGCAATTGCTTGATCCACATGGTTCGTAGCTGTATGCCTTGAATAATGATAAAGCAGCTCATGGCGACCCAATATGGATAAGGCATGTCTAACAAAACTGCTATTACCAACGCCAGACTAATGAAACCTACGACAATGAGGCTATCACTGATCATATCTGGCTCATAATGATAACTAGGCGCAGGGGCAATAGGACGTGTGGCGAGCAAAAACAGTGTATACAGTAGCGCCAGCAACATCGAAGACCCGCTACCTAATAACACAAGCCCTATCGCTGAGAGCACTCGATCTAACGGGACAGGAATAAACAGCGCGATTGCACCAGCCATCAACACAAACAACCCTGCTGGTGGTGGTTGCTTATAATAACGACCCAACATCACCACGCTAAGCGCAACAAGCATAAAGACAGGCAGCCTGAGTATAGGCAATTGCTGCGCCATCAAACCCAGCGCAAAGCTGAGTATCATGGCAAACCCCCAAGCCATGACCGTCACTAGACGGTGTGGTAGCCCGCCTGCAAATGGTAGGTTTAAGATAATCATTGAGCCTAGCGAGGCTTTGATACCTGAAGACAAGTCACCAAAATAAGCCCCTACAAACACTGGGAAGCTAATCGCAATCGCCGCGATGATAGGCATATGCCATGGTCGATGACTACGATTGACTGTGAGTAAATGATTCAGCTCACCATCGATTAACCTCTTAATACGAGTTAACAATGTGCTCAACCAAGGGGTTCGCTGTTGCTTTTTTGAGGTGCTCATAAATGGCTTTTCCTATTTGATAAGTCCATTTCTCTTTGAATTTAGATAAGTCTACATAGCCTTTTATAGAATAATTTCAAGCGAAGATACAATTTACCTATACAAACTAAAATGAATTAATAACATAATTAATCATGAATAATAGTTATTAGTTGTATATTTGTCGCTGTTTAAGATTTATAATCATATCAACGCCATAACAGCTATCCGCCACTAAAGGCGTTCTAATAACTAATACACTGGAAAGCTGTCCACTAATAATTCACTTGATGACTAATATAACGTCTAGCTCATCCAAAATAAGTAAATATCGCTTACATAAGTTGTGACTCAAATATTGCGCCATAAGTCTATGATAGCGAACTAACCAAAGAGAGCGATTATGTTAACTTACAAAGCCCCCTTACGTGATATCAAATTTTTGATTAATGATGTATTTGACTATCAGACGCATTATAAAAGCTTAGACAACGGCGAAAACGCTGATCCTGAAACTGTAGACATGATTCTACAAGGTATGGCTGATTTTGCTGAAAACGTCATTGCCCCGCTCTATCAATCAGGTGGTGAAGAAGGCTGTCATTTCGAAGATGGCGTCGTGACCACGCCAAAAGGCTTCAAAGAGGCTTATGACCAGTTTGTAGAAGGCGGCTGGCAAGGTATTTCATACCCTGAAGAATTCGGTGGTATGAATCTGCCAACGTCAATCAACCTTATCAAATCTGAGATGATCGGTACTGCTAACTGGTCATGGTCGATGTATCCTGGTCTATCAACAGGTTGTATCAACACATTGCTTCAGTACGGTACAGATGAGCAAAAAGCACTGTATTTACCTAAGTTGGTCGAAGGCTCGTGGGCAGGTACCATGTGTTTGACTGAGCCACAGTGTGGTACGGATTTGGGTCAAGTTAAATCAAAAGCCATTCCACAAGATGACGGCACCTATAAAATCAGCGGTACCAAAATCTTTATCTCAAGCGGTGAGCATGACTTAACAGATAACATCGTCCATATCGTTCTAGCACGCCTACCAAATGCACCAGAAGGCACGCGCGGTATATCACTATTTATCGTACCTAAGTTCACGCCAAACGCTGAAGGTGAAGCTGGCGAGCGCAATGCCGTAGTTTGTGGTTCAATCGAGCACAAAATGGGCATCAGCGCATCATCGACGTGTGTATTGAACTTTGATGGCGCAGTCGGCTACCTAATCGGCGAACCGCACAAAGGCTTAAAAGCCATGTTCACATTCATGAACACGGCTCGTATCGGTACGGGTATCCAAGGTCTGGCGCATACTGAATTGTCTTTCCAAAATGCACTGCCATATGCTAAAGAGCGCCGCTCAATGCGTACGTTATCAGGTACTAAAGACCCTGAAAAAGTAGCTGATGCGATCATCCATCATGCTGATGTACGCCGTATGCTACTGACACAAAAAGCCTTTGCCGAAGGCGGCCGCTCAATGATTTATCATTCGGCACGCTACGCTGATAAAATGGTACAGGGTATCGTCAATGGCGATGATGAAGAATTCGAAAAATGGGATGACAAGCTAGGCTTTTACACGCCAATCCTAAAAGGCTTCTTAACTGAGCTAGGTATCGAAGCTGCCAAGCATGGTCAGCAAGTCTATGGTGGTCACGGCTATATCAAAGAATGGGGCATGGAGATGATCGCTCGTGATGCTCGTATTGCGACGATGTACGAAGGTACTACTGGCGTACAGGCACTTGATCTACTAGGTCGTAAGGTTATCTTACAGTCTAAAGGTAAGATTATTCGTGACTACACTTCAAGCATCATGAAATGGTGTGGCGAGTACGCACTCGATAAAGAAATGCGTAAATTTGTTTGGGCACTGACCAAACTATGTGCTGAGTGGAACACCTTGACGGTACGCTTGATGCTGATGGCACGTAAAGATCGTGAAATCATCTCAGCAGCGTCAGATGACTTCTTGATGTACTCAGGTTACGTGATGATGGGTTACCATTGGGCTCGTATGGCAGCAGTGGCTTATGACAAGCTTGAAAATGGTGGTACAGAAGCACCAGAATTCTACAAAGCGAAAATTCAAACAGCTGAATTCTACTTTGACAAGCTGCTACCACGCACCTCTGGACATGCTGAAGCCATGGTCGCACCAAGCAATAGCATGACAGATATGGACATCGAACACTTTGCCTTCTTAGACTAAGATTGCATCAATAATCTATAAAAAAGCGCCTATTATTTAGGCGCTTTTTTGTGTTTAACTGACCGTATTATGATTAAAAACTATCAAAAGCAATCTGCAATTTAGGAGCACATAATGATTTTACCTAACCATAAAAACGCGTCTTTAGCTGCTCGATATATGCGAGCATTGGTGATTAGTACCACACTTGTCAGTATTGGCATGAGCAGTGCAGCTGCCCAAAGTAGCGACATCCCTTTACACTTTGCCAAAGGCGCCATTACTAGCGTCGTCACTGGCAAGTTAAACGCTCATGAAAATGAGCGGTGGTATCACTTTCAGGCGGGCAGTTCACAATATGCGGTGATTAACATTTCGCCACTTGCAGGCACGCCCGAGACTGCCAATGTCGGTGTATTGCATATGCCAAATGGTACCCAAGATGGCACCAAAGGCGGTATCATTTATCAAGGCTGCTTGCCCGCAACAGGAAAATACCGTTTGCGTATCGCACGTAATCTCATGGCCACTCATGGCAAAACTGCTGGCTATAAAGTTGAGGTCATGATACTACCAAAGTATGCCAGCGAATCCTTATGCAAGCCCGCTTAACCATAGATTTCTCACGCCTTCAAACGACAGCCTTCAAACGACAGCCTTTAAACTATAACATTCAAAATAAAACCTTCAAACTAGAATAAGTCGCTTTGGAAGAGTTTAGAGCGTTGAACATTAACTACCCAGCATCTTCTTATGATAGACCGCACTAATCTCTTCGACTTCTACGCATATTTGCAGTGCCGCGCGACCTGATTGTTCATCTGCGATCTTTTCTTCGATGGTAGCAACCAGTAGCTCAGCCAACTGGTTTTGAATCTCTATATCGCGACCGCTCATCAGTTTTAGATTGGCATAGATAAAACCATTTGCTTGCTCATCATCTTCGACACCCACCAAAAATGTCTCGATAGGTAAGATACGTGATTTAATATCCGTTGGTTGACCAAATTGGCCACTATCCCACAGTGCTTTGTTGAGCGACTTTAGCAATGATTCTTCGTGAGGGATACTGACGTTGGGCGTGGCTTGAATGGTTAAATGCGGCATGGGTATATCCTTGTATAAAAAGTAATAGATAATCTGGCTGATAAGTTTACGCGGTATCTTTAGCCACCGTAAAACCTTTATGCATATTATTCGTCAGTAATCGCACTAAAATGCGCATCAAGTGTGTTGGCTAATTGCGCTGGTGGCAACTCAATCTCTAAGCCGCGACGACCGCCACTGACATAGACCGTTGTCTGATCTTGGGCACTACTATCTATGACTGTTTTTAGGCGCTTTTTTTGCCCCAGTGGACTGACGCCGCCCAACACATAACCGGTACTCCGCTCGACTTGCTTGGGATCTGCCATTTGTACTTTTTTACAGGACAGCAATTTATTGGCAGATAAGGCTTTGGCCATTTTTTTAAAATTGAGGGTTTTATCTACTGGCAATATCGCAACCGCAAGGTCGCCAGTATCGGTCGACACCACCAAAGTTTTGAACACTTGCGTTACTGCCACGCCAAGCTTTTCTGCGGCTTCTAAACCAAAAGAGGCAGCATGACTGTCATGCGTGTATTCGTGTATGCGGTAATCAAGATCGCGTTTTTTGGCAAGATCGATAGCTGGTGTCATAATATTTTGGCTTAATAAAATAGAACTAAAGAATGGGCGTCATACGGATTAGATAGACATGGCGTCAATATATTATTACGCCAAATATCGTAACTTTCAAATACTTGACCGTTTTATATCATTGCTCGCTTACTAGTGAGTAACCCGATAGTATTAATATTAGCAGTATATACAGACACTATATATCGCTTTGGTGGCTTTTATGGCATCATAAGCGCAACATATTTGACTATTTTTGATACTGATTATGATACCGAAGTTCCTAAAAAAACGGATTTTTAAAGCGCCAGTCAGCACTGACCGCACTTCTGAAACTGACGCGGGTCCAATCGTCACCAAGCCATATTCCAATGCTCCGATCAATCAGCTGTATCGTAAGTTATCGGGGCAGCTACTCGACGTTGCTGTCAAACCAAAACTACTGGGTGAATTGCCTGATTTTGATAGCGACGATCAGGTACTCAGGTTTTATGTGTTACAGGATTATTCTCGCTCCAACAGTATTTTGATCGATTTGCAAACGCAAGAGCATAACTTGCCGCCTGCATTGGTTGGGGTCAATGACGCGGCTCACAATATCAAAGAAAACGCAGCCATCATATTTTTGAATCACCCACATGCCAAAGACAATCAGTTGTCTCCGCGCCTTTCTCGTCTAGTCTCTGCTGTCTTGCAATATCCAGAGCTAAAGGTCCGCTTAGTACCCGTATCCATCCTGTGGGGACGCGCCCCTGAAAAAGAAGACTCGCTATTTAAACTATTAACCGCTGACAATTGGCAGGACCCAAGTATCAGCAAGCAGTTATTTAATATCGGCGTGATGGGCCGTGATACCTTTGTACAGTTTCACCCACCCCAAGATTTGCGTACTATCATCAATGATAGCCTCAAAGGTGAAAGCGCGGGCCCTAATGTTTTTGACTCAATTTCTGAAGATTTAGTTTCTAAAAGCTCAGCTACTATAGATACGCAAGATACTGAGTCAGCAATGACGGATAATGATGTCAAAACTGATGCTGAAATATCACCCAGCTATACGCTCGTGGCGGCGGCTGATGGCAATCGTGAACTCGTGCGGATGTTGCAGCAACAACTGACGATCTACTTAGACAAGCAGCGCGCCAGTATGCTGGGCCCTGATTTGTCAGATAGACGCAATTTGGTTGATAAACTGGTCTACTCGCCAGCGATTAAGCACGCAATAGAGCTGGAAGCTGCGGAAAAAGGCACCAGCGTACGCGACGCTCGTAGTCAAGCGCGAGGATACGCCAACGAGATGGTCAATGACTATTCTCATTCGATTATTCGTGGGTTTTATAAGTTTCTAACGTGGTTATGGACGCAATTATATGATGGCGTCGAAGTCCATCATTTTGAGCGTGTACGCGATCTGGCAACCGATTACGAACTGATTTATGTGCCGTGCCATCGCAGTCATGTCGATTATCTATTGTTGTCTTATGTCATCTACAAGCGCGGCTTGAGCATTCCTTACATTGCGGCAGGTGACAATTTAGATGTACCTGTATTGGGTCCGTTATTGCGAGGTGCTGTCGCTTTTTATATTCGTCGTAGCTTCCGTGGCAATGCCCTTTATACTGCCGTATTGCGCGAATATATGCACACCCTTATCACGCGCAACACGCCGATCGAGTACTTCATTGAGGGTGGTCGCTCACGCTCAGGTCGCCTGCTACCACCCAAGATGGGTATGCTGGCGATGACTGTACATAGCCAGTTACGCCAAACCAATAAGCCTGTGGTGTTTATCCCAACCTATATCGGTTATGAGCGTATTATGGAAGGCGGCACTTATATTGGTGAGTTAAAGGGCAAACCAAAAGAGTCAGAATCGTTGATTGGGCTGCTCAAAGTGGGTCGTAAAATTGAGCGTATTTTTGGTAATGTACATCTGAGTTTTGGTACACCGCTGCATCTCAGCGATTTTATGACAAAATTCGATGTCCCAGCCAACAGCTTGCCCTCTGATCGCACCGACTCCCCACTCGATGAAAAAGCCAGTGCCATGGTCGATAACATCGGTGTAAAAGTCATGCAGCACATTAACAAAGCTGCTGTGATAACGCCTGTGTCGCTGCTATCATTGGTGCTACTATCCGCACCTAAAGCGGCACTGGATGAAAACAGCTGCCGTGAGCAAATCGCTTTGTACCAAGGGCTAGCGCAGCAGCTTCCTTATGCAGATGACACTGTCATCACGGATATGACGCCGCAAGAAATCATTGATTATGGTATTAAGCTGAAATTGATAGAGCGTACGCCGCACATCTTGGGCGATATCATTCAGGTCGCTGGCAAGCAAGCAGCATTGCTCAGCTATTTCCGCAATAACATTCTACACGTCTTTATCTTGCTGTCTTTCTTATCAGCGCTAGTGGCACGTAACGGACGTATCAAACGCAGTCGCCTAGATAGTATCGCTGAGCAGTTATACCCGTTCTTGCAAGGTGAGCTATTCTTATACTATCCAGCGCATGGCTTGGCTGAGACGCTCAACAAAAAAGTCGATAGCTTACTGTCTCATGGGTTGATCGTTGAGTTGGGTGATGACACGCTTAGTGTTCCTGAATCTAATAGCAAGTGCTATCAACAGCTACAAGTACTGGCGACACCCGTTGGACAAAGCCTTGAGCGTTATTTTATGACGCTTGCCCTACTCGCTCAGCAGGGTTCTGGTAATTTGACCGAGAGCGAGGTCGTTGACCTGTGCCATCTGCTTGGCCAGCGCTTGTCTGTACTGTATGCGGATGATATTCCTGACTTCTTTGATCGCGCATTGTTTACTAGCTTTATCAGCGCTTTGACTCGTCTTGACTATCTACAAAAAGATGATGAAACGGGTATATTGACCTTTGACCACCGTATCAATGATATCGCCAGTCATGCCAAATACGTGCTGACGCCTGATATGATGCAAATCTTGCAGCAAGTCGCCAGTTTAAACGAAGAAGAAATCACTCACGCCATTACTGAGATTAGTAATAAAAAGCAGCGTAAATTTGGCCGTAAGCGTTAATCGTTAGTCATGACTTTTAAGCAATTAAGCCAAAAAAAAGACCGCTAATGATTAGCGGTCTTTTTTTCGCTACCTTCTTCCATAAATAGAGCCAACATGCAAAATGCAATGCACTGACAAGCAAAATCATATACAAGCGTAGTCAGTCTCAACAAAAGTAGTTACAATTATTGGTAAAGTATCTTTGATCAACTACTTTTATGAAGCAGTGCGTCACATCATCCCAAGGTCATGATACTGACTACCGTATATTGATAATGGACAGGCAGAAAAATCGCGTAGTTGCTGATACTGTTTGGCTTATCTAAGTAGAATAAATGCCATGCCTTGTTATAGAAAAAGAGAGGGTTTATGAAAGCGGTTGTTTATGAAAATTTTGGTGTCACACCCAAACTGATGCAGGTGGCAGATCCCACGCCAGAGGCTGATGATGTGGTGATTAAGGTTGAAGCAACAGGCGTGTGCCGTAGTGACTGGCATGGATGGATGGGACATGATCCTGATATCGAGCTGCCACATGTACCCGGTCATGAGTTTGCTGGTGTCATTGCCGAAGTTGGCCGTAATGTCACGCGATTTAAGGTAGGGGATCGCGTCACCGTGCCGTTTGTGAGTGGCTGCGGCAGCTGTCATGAGTGCTACTCTGGCAACCATCAAGTGTGCGGTAACCAAACCCAACCGGGCTTTACCGATTGGGGCTCGTTCGCAGAATACGTAGTTATCCATCATGCCGATGTCAACTTAGTCCATCTGCCTGAGACCATTGACTTTACCACCGCCGCCAGCCTTGGTTGCCGTTTTGTGACCTCATTTCGAGCGGTGGTGGATCAAGGGAAAGTCAGCGCGGGTCAATGGCTCGCGGTACATGGCTGTGGCGGCGTTGGCTTGTCTGCCATTATGATTGCCAACAGCTTAGGTGCCAATGTGATTGCGGTAGATATCGCCGATGACAAGCTGGCACTGGCCAAAGCGTTAGGCGCTTATGCCACCATCAATGCCAATACCGTGGCGAGTGTACCCGAAGCGATTTTGGAGCTGACCAAGGGCGGGGCGCACGTATCTTTAGACGCGCTGGGTCATCCGACCACTTATATCAACTCGATTAAAAGTCTAAAAAAACGCGGTAAGCATGTCCAAGTCGGCCTCTTGCTGGCTGAGCAAGCGACACCGCCCATCCCGATGGACCGGGTCATTGCTAATGAGTTAGAAATCATTGGCAGCCACGGGATGCAGGCGTTTCGTTATGATGCCATGCTATCGATGATTGCCACAGGCAAGCTTGCGCCCGAAAAGCTATTGGGCCGCGAAATCAGCTTAGCAGAGTCCATCGAGGCGCTGATGTCTATGGAGCACAATACTGTACCTGGGGTGACGGTAGTGACCAGCTTCTAGGCGGCTATTGTTCAATGATTTTCAAAGAAAATCTACTATTTGTCTGTGAAGAATAAACGCATGACGTCTCAGCTTGTCTGGCTATTTAAACAGTCTTATAGCAGGTTTTTTCCTTTTTGATAGTAATTAAAGTGCTCTGCACTGGGCACCATATTGCCGCCCGTTGCCCAAACGATATGCACCGCTTGGTCAAGCTTATCCGTTAACTTGTGGCGCTCCAGATATGCTGTACCTTCAGTGATTACTTTGGAAATACCAGGTACGCCTGCTAATGCGGAAGGTTCAAGGTCGATATTTTCACTGTCATGCATCAAGGCCAGCAAGCGGTATAGATCGTCATCCGCCACCGTGTATATACCGCTGAGTAGTGACTCCATCACCTGACCGACAAAGGCAGATGGACGACCGACCGCCAGACCATCGGCACAGGTTTTATTATCGATACCAAAGTCCTGCACACTCACGCTATCATGCAAACCCGTGTACATACCGACCAGCATGGCAGGAGAATGGGTAGGCTCAGCGAAGAAACAATGCACATGATCGCCAAAAATGTGCTTTAAACCAAAGGCCACGCCGCCAGGACCACCGCCAACGCCGCACGGTAGATAAACGAATAACGGCTTCTCGGCACTCACATAAATGCCTTGATCATCCAGCTGTTGTTTTAGTCGTTCAGCGGCAACGCTATAACCAAGGAATAGATCTTGGGAGTTTTCATCATCGATAAAATGGCAGCGCAGTTTTTGCTCAGCCTCTGCTCGCCCTTGTTCAACAGCTTTGCTATAGTCATCTTGATGCTCGACAACGTGGACACCTTTTTCTCGCAGCAAGTCTTTTTTCCATTGACGGGCGTCCGCAGACATATGCACGGTCACTTGAAAACCAAGCTGCGCGCCCATGATACCGATGCTCAAACCAAGATTGCCCGTTGAGCCGACCACGATACTGTGTGTGGCAAAGACCGCTTTGCAGATAGCGCTATCGAGTTTTTGATAGTTGTCTTCTAGGGTTAACAGACCTGAATCAATCGCGACTGACTCTGCATATTTGAGTACTTCATAGACCCCGCCGCGCGCTTTAATCGAGCCTGAGATCGGCAGGTGGCTGTCGCATTTTAGCAGTAAGCGCCCAGACATCGGATGACCATAAAAGGGTTGTAGCGCTTGCTGCATTCGCGGGATAGCGATCAGTGGCGATTCGATGATGCCATCGCTCGCCGCCGTCTCAGGAAATACGGTGGAAATATAGGGAGCAAACCGCTGCAAACGATCAGCGGCGTCCGTTATCTGCTCTGGGCCAAGCGGTAAAGTGTGCGCCACTTCTGCAAAAGGCTGCCACTTGGGGTTAAACCAGCATAGCGGCTTGGTCGCTGTGATCGTCTTTAGTAGCGGGTGGGTGTGATACAACTGTTCTATCGTTGCTTGCTGGGGTGCTTTTGTTGTCATAAATCACGCTCGTATAAAGTGCTTTAATTTCAATAATACCTAAGGAAGATGCCATGGACATACTAAGGCTTGACCATTTTGTTTTAACCGTTAAAAATCTACAGCATACCATTGATTTTTATACCAAGGTGCTAGGCATGACCGAAGTGCATTTTGGTGCAGGACGTGTCGCCTTGATGTATGGTCAACAAAAAATCAACCTGCATGAGCTGGGCAATGAGTTTGAGCCCAAAGCACAGAATATCAAAGCAGGTAGCGCCGATTTGTGCTTTATCACCACCACGCCCTTAGCCGATGCCATGACCCATGTGCGTGGGCAAGGTGTTGACGTGCTAGAAGGTCCTGTACCGCGAACAGGTGCGCAAGGGGCAATTATGTCATTTTACTTTCGTGACCCTGATGGCAATTTAATCGAAATCTCCAATTATTGATGAATAAATACCATCACCGGTACAATTAAAAAATGCTTACCTAAAAAAAGACCGCTAATCATTAGCGGTCTTTTTTTATGAACTTCCAATATACCAAACGGCGGTATTAGTTGGTAATTTTCTTATACTTGGCACGCTTAGGACTGGCGTCATCACCCATGGTCTTCTTGCGATAGGCTTCAAACTCAGTATAGTTACCGTCGAACCACACTGGGCCTTCTTCTTCGAATGCCAAGATATGAGTCGCGATACGGTCAAGGAACCAGCGATCATGCGAGACGACCATTACTGTACCTGGGAATACTTGAATCGCATCCTCTAGGGCACGTAAGGTTTCGATATCCAAATCGTTTGATGGTTCATCGAGGAGCAATACGTTTGCGCCTTGCTTCAGCGTCTTCGCCAATTGCAAACGGTTACGCTCACCACCTGATAATTGACCAACGTGTTTTTGCTGGTCTGAACCTTTGAAGTTGAAACGTCCGATATAGGCACGGCTTGGCGTGGTGTAATCACCAACGGTAATAATATCAAGGCCGTCAGAGACTTCTTCCCACACGGTTTTGTTGTCATCTAAGTGATCACGCACCTGACCGACATAAGCAACCTTGACACTTTCACCCAAATCAACCGAACCAGTATCTGGCGTATCACGCTCAGTAATCATGTTAAATAGTGTGGTTTTACCCGCACCATTTGGACCGATGATACCAACGATCGCGCCCGCTGGGACGTTGAAGCTTAGGTTTTCATACAGTAAACGATCGCCAAATGATTTGGAGATGTCATTGACTTCGATTACCTTGTTACCCAAACGTGGACCAGGTGGAATATAAATCTCAGAGGTCTCGTTACGTTTTTGGAACTCAGTTGAGTTCAGCTCTTCAAAACGCTGTACTCGAGATTTAGACTTAGCCTGTTGGCCTTTTTGATTTTTACGAATCCACTCAAGCTCTTTTTTCAAGGCTTTAGCAAAGGATTCTTCCTGCTTATTCTGCTGTTCTAGACGATTGTTCTTTTGCTCGAGCCACTCAGTATAGTTGCCTTCATACGGGTAGCCATGGCCACGGTCAAGCTCCAAAATCCACTGAGCAACATTATCCAAGAAATAGCGATCATGGGTAATGGCAACGATAGTACCGCTGTAGTTCTGCAAGAACTGCTCTAGCCATGCAACAGACTCGGCGTCCAAATGGTTGGTTGGTTCGTCAAGTAATAGCATATCAGGGCGCGACAATAGCAGACGGCATAGTGCCACACGGCGTTTCTCACCACCTGACAATTTGCTAACGTCCGCATCCCATGGTGGCAGGCGTAGCGCATCGGCAGCTTTTTCTAACTGGTTGTTTAGGTTATGCGCATCCCATGACTGGATGATGTCTTCCATTTTGCCCTGCTCTTCAGCAAGTTTGTCAAAATCAGCATCCGGCTCTGCGTATTCAGCATAGATGGCATCTAGACGAGCGAGCGCATCTAATGCTTCGCGCATGCCGTCTTCGACATTACCGCGCACGTCTTTGCTGTCATCAAGTTGTGGTTCCTGCGGCAGATAGCCAACTTTGGTACCGGCTTGCGCGCGTGCTTCACCACTGAACTCAGTGTCGACGCCAGCCATAATGCGTAGCAAGGTTGATTTACCCGAACCATTGATACCGAGGACACCGATTTTGGCACCCGGGAAAAACGATAGGTTGATGTTTTTTAAGATTTCACGCTTAGGGGGAACAAGTTTTGACACGTTGTTCATCGTGTAAATATATTGAGCCATTAACACTCCGATAGACTGCATAGAAGAGAACAGCAAATGCCACTCAGCGATGATGCCAAGCGTGCCGTACCTCAAAATCAGGGTTACAAATTATCGTTCATTATCGCATTGTGACGCATACCCTGCAAGCTAACAGGTTGTTTTACCCCTTGTTTTGCAGCTTTTGTCATAGAGCATCGCTGTTTCTGGATAAAAGCTGCCAAAAATATTTAGCTGATATTACGCGTTTAACATTCTGACTCATTGCTGTTTGATAAAAACCACAAAAAATAGCATCAAAACTTTCGCAAATTTAATCAATAGCCGTTAGCATGTTAGAGTGGCTTAACAACGCAAAAAAGGATGGTTTCATATCTTATCAATGAGACTGGCTATAAGCTGAGTCATTATTTTTCATATGTTTTTAATAATATTTATACAGGTACTGATGATATGGCCAACGGCTATCGCCCTGAAATAGTTCAACGTGCGTTTGTCGATTTTATCGGGTCGCGCTTACATCCGTTTTGGTCATTGACGACGCCCAAGCTACGCCTGATCGCTCGATATGAGCTGAGTGATGATTTAATCGCACTGCAATTTGAGACCAATCGAGCGTTTAGGCAGCAGACCTTGAATGCAAGAGAGGGTTGGCAAGGCGGTCAATATCTTGAACTACGCGTTTTTATCGATGGGGTTTATCATCAGCGCAGCTATTCAATCGTGGGATTGGCGAATCAATCATTGTGGTGGCAAGATGATGCCGCCGCTACTAAGTCAGCAAAAAACCGTCGCCACACGGTGACTATTGCTGTTAAACCGCAAGGGGTGGTGTCTCATTATCTTACCAAGCAACTGCCGCTAGCTAGCATCATTGATACGAGCATGCCATTGGGTCATTTTACTTTGGCACAGGCAAAGAAAAGTTTAGATCATAGAGAACCAGATAACCAAAAACTGAATCCTTTATTATTTGTCGCTGGTGGTAGCGGTATCACGCCTATGTTAGGGCTTATTACGCAAGCATTAGCAAACGGACATCAGGTGGCGTTGCTACATTATAATCGAACAGAAATTGCCCATTTTCAGCATCAGTGGCAACAGCTGAGCGATATCTATCCAGCCTTCAGCTATCACTTTATCCATACTGATAACCCTACTACCTATTTGGCTGGCGAACGTTACTTAAGTGCAGAGGGTCTGTTATCACTTAATCTACCTCTAGCAGATACGCAGATATTTGCCTGCGGTTCACAAGCGTTATTAGCCGGCTTATATAAAGCAGTAAACGAGATTAGCGTGCTACAAAACATCCAGCTACGTGACAACATTATCGTAGAAAATTTCGGTAGCGCATTGCCTGATTTTGATATCGGTGGCAATCAAGTACTAGATAATGCACTACAGACAGATTCGCATACGGTGTATTTGCGATCACGGCAACGGCAGTTCGATAGCGACACTACATTATTGGTCGCTGCCGAAAATGCAGATGTACGTCTAGCCTATGGTTGCAGGCAAGGAATTTGCCAATTGTGCCGCTGCAATAAAGTGAGCGGCGTAGTCAAAAACATCCAAACTGGCAAGATAAGTAGTGATGGTTACGAGTCTATCCAAACGTGCATCAATATCGCTATGACAGACGTGGTGTTAGACATTTAGCCCTGCTGAAATAAAAAACACGACCACTAACCCCTGACTATCGACCTCTTAAAACTAAAAAATAGACTGATGTTAACTCATATTGTATGCTAAAACTCAGATGACTCATAAAACCGAACCCAGTGCTGTTTATTCGTGCCATTTCGGTTAAGGATTTATATATGCGCTTATTACCACCTATTGACACAGCACATTCTGCCGTACCTATCTTGACACCATTGTCCGATGCACCGTTGACAAAAAATGATAGCGAGCAGCCAACCCTATCATCACAGCAAACTCGCTATCCAACAGTTACCCATGCACCCTTAACAAAAGCACAAAGTGATGCCTTAGCAGTAGAATTAAATGCGCTATATAAAGGTGTGATGGACTCATTAGGTAGCGATGACGCCAAATACATTCAGCGGATTTATGCCACTGTAGTCTATAGCGAGCTTGTCGCCCGTGGTTTACTGGCCGCCGCAGGACGCATGTCATCACGCCGCTCGCAGATAGGTACTTGGCTATTGGGCACGTCAATGCTTAGTTTTAGCAAAATACTCAACAATATGGAGCTTGGGCATAATGTCATGCATGGTCAATACGACTGGATGCAGCACCCACATCTGAACAGTCAAAAGTTTGATTGGGATATTGTTTGCCCTGCGCCATTGTGGCAACACTCGCACAACTACTTACACCATACGTTTACCAATATTGTTGGGCGTGACCATGATGTCGGCTATCACTTGATTCGGGTGACAGATGAGCAGCCTTGGACGCCAGAAGATCGCTATAATATGTTTAGCACTGCCGTGTTGGCCTTTGGTTTTGAGTGGGCGGTTGCCTTTCATGATATTCAGATCAGTGTGGATGAATATGCTGATTCGCCTGAGCGGCACAGTATTATGCAACAAAAATCTCGCGCACTATTTGCCAAAATCGGCCGGCAAGTGGGCAAAGACTATATTGCACTGCCAGCCATAACAGCAATGACGCTAGGCCGTCGTAGTGCCCTAAGCACACTGAGCGGAAACATGACGGCCAATACGGTTCGTAACCTGTGGACGTGGGCGGTGATTTTCTGTGGTCATTTCACTGAGCAAGCACATATCTATACCCATCTCGATGCCAATGAAAGCAAAGGCGACTGGTACGTGCGTCAGATTTTGGGTTCTAGCAATATCAAAGGGAATAAATGGTTTCACATTTTGACAGGCAATTTATCGCATCAGATTGAGCACCATATCTTTCCTGATATGCCAGCCAGCCACTATGCCAGTATCGCCCCGCAGGTAAAAGCCATCTGCCACAAATACAATCTGGCCTACAACACTGGACGTTTTAGCACACAGCTGCGACAAGTAATAGGGCGTATCCACCACTTTAGCAAACCTAGCGAACAAGAATGGCATGCGTATAAGGCGTCAATGTCAGATACCGATAATCGTATCGAGCGTGAGACCAAACCAGCGGTCAAAGGTGGCCTTGGTCGGTTTTTACCACCAGTTGTCCGCCAAGCCTTATCCTATGCATGGTAGTGTGCCAAAATGGTATTTTAGAAATACCTCATTCTTACACAGACTGGTTAACGCTAAAACTATGTACACAGCCGCTGTCATATCTACTATTGTGGTAAGCATCTAGATTGTTCAGCGGTAATGCGTCATACTAAAATAACAACAAGTGTTTGATAAATATATGGCTAGAATTATTAGCACGCATAATGATTTTAGCGTCTGTTAAATAACCTTAATTCACCATAAAAATTTGATAATAATAAATGGAGTTGTTCAATGAATAACCAAACGACCAAACCAAACTTAGATATTACTCATAACCAAGCAGAAAATCGTTTTGAGACGGCTATTGATGGTCAAACTGGCTACATTAGCTATCAAGACCGTGATGACAAGCTCGTCTATGACCACACGATCGTCCCGCAACAATTAGGCGGTCAAGGTGTCGGGTCTGCCCTAGTCAAGCATGCGCTAGATTACGCCCGTGAACATGACAAAAAAGTCGTACCGCAATGCTCATTTGTTGCCTCATATATCAGCAAACACCCTGAGTACCAAGACCTTATCTAGCTTACTGCTACTCCTTAACGATAAAAGACTGTGTGCAATAATGATTTTAGCAACCTATTTTAGATTAGGAGACCGATCCCAATATAACTTTTAATAAACCAATCCATATAACAATAAAGGTTATTAATATGAGTAGTTTATCTGATAAACAAATCAATCTACAGTTAGAAGAGCTTGCTGGTTGGCAGCGCGATGGTAATAGTATCGTCAAGACCTATCACTTCAGTGACTTTATCGAAGCCATGAGTTTTATGAACCAAGCGGCATTTCATGCTGAAGCACTAGAACATCACCCCGAATGGCGTAATATATACAATATAGTCGAGGTACGCCTGACTAATCAGGATACGGGTGGTATCTCTAGTTTGGACATTCGCCTTGCAAAACGCATGGAGCATATCGTTCAGCCCAAACGTCTATAGCCTTATGCTTATGTTAAACGAGTAACTGAAGTGCTTTAGTTGAACATAAAAAAGACCCTCAATTGAGGGTCTTTTTTTATACTAGATTTTTTATAGTAATAAGCTGTGTTTACATTTTGCGGCTGACAAATGCCACAATAAACAAAATCACAGCGACTGCTAAGAAGATGTATGCCAGATTAGCAGACAATCCTGCGACGCCGCCAAATCCTAACAAACTTGCTAACAGTGCGATCACTGCAAAGATAATAGCCCAACGAAACATAATATTCTCCCCAAATAATTGTTAAAAATCAGATAGTAAACTTTATATAGTATTGATTTAACTTTTTGTTTTTCTAATATCAGTCATATCTGCTTACAAACATAGATTAGCAATATTTCTCTTTAAAGAACGTGCATTTTAGTAATGATGTCAGTAGATTATGTAAAGTTTGTAGCAAGTGTTAATACCTTTTATTTTTTCTTGTCTCTACAAATCTATTATTTAGGATAATAAGCGCCTTATTTGCTAAATTATTGATTGCCTTATAGTTGCATATAAATAACATCAAAAATTTCTAAAAAAGCGATTTGGCAATGAAAACTATAGCGATCCCATAAACTTCTAACTTATTTAGACCACTTGGTTTATAGTTTAAAGTCACATTATCATCCAATTTATTAAGGACAATACTTATGAGTACCGAGACGGATACCGCAAAACCCACGCAACAAGATAGTAGCGACAATCGCCCTTATGCCGTCATCTTATATGGCGCAACGAGCTTTGTCGGACAAATCACCGCTCACTATTTGACCAATTTTTTATCCAATGCTAAAAATAAAGATGGCTCTAACGTCACTTGGGCAATTGCAGGACGTGATGAAGAAAAACTCAATGAGCTACAGTCCACACTTGAGAGCAAAGTAGATATTATCATTGCCAATAGTAAAGACCCTGTCAGCCTTGATAAGATGACCAAACAGACACAAGTCATCATCTCAACCGTCGGCCCTTATCTCAAATATGGCGAACCTCTTATCAAATCTTGCGCTGAAAATGGTACCGATTACGTCGACCTCACGGGCGAAGCGATTTTTATCAAAGACATGATGGACAAATATCAAGATACTGCCAAGCAAAGCGGCGCACGGATTGTCAACTCTTGCGGCTTTGATTCTATCCCATCAGATTTGGGCGTGTACTTTACGCAAACCAAAGCAGAAGAGAAGTTCGGAGAAGCTTGCAACGTGATTCACATGCGAGTAAAAGCGGCAAAAGGTGGTATATCTGGTGGTACTATTGCCTCGATGGCTACAATATTCGAAGAAGTTGGTGAAGATAAATCGCGCCGTAAGCAAGTGGCCAACCCTTATCTACTAAACGATGACACAGATGTGCCTAAAGTACGACAAGACAATGTCAGCAAACCAGAATACGACAGCACCCACAAACGTTGGTTGGCACCCTTTGTGATGGCGAGCATCAACACACGTATTGTCCATCGCAGTAACCAGCTACTCAGTTATGAATACGGTCGCGACTTTAAATATGACGAAGCCATGTGGATGAAAGATGGTGTCAAAGGTAAGTTATCAAGCTACGCGATGAGCGCGGGTCTACTAGGATTTGCTACTGCCATGATGATCAAACCAAGCCGTGAGTTATTATCCAAGCATGTTCTGCCTAAAGCAGGCACAGGCCCTTCTAAGGATGAGCAGGAAAATGGCTACTTTGATATTCGCCATTTCGGTCAAACAGCTAAAAACGATACCATCACGGTCAAAGTTACCGGTGATAAAGATCCTGGTTACGGCAGTACCTCTCGTATGCTCGCGCAGGCCGCATTATGTCTGGCACAAGATATCAGCAAAGAAGACGTTGGTGGCGGTTTTTGGACCCCAGCCTCTGCGATGGGCGATAAGCTCATAGCCCGTTTAGAAGAACATTCAGGCTTAAGCTTTGAAGTTATCGATGGTTAACCGAGCTCACAATAATTCAAGAGTAAAATGCTCAAACAACAATGTATCAACGCTGATATTTTTTATGACCGTATCTTGATAACAAGGTGCGGTTTTTTAATACGCAAATTTTATATCAATCATCTGTCATGTTAGCGAATACTAATACCGTACTTTTTTGGTAAGCAATGTTGCGGCTTTTCGATTTTTCAATACATTATGCTACACATTCCTAGCTTAATGTCACAGCCATATTCACATCAATACGCTAGGATAAAATACATTATGGTTTGGTTGTTATAGAGAATATTCATTTAAAATTTTTAATTACAGTTCACTTCGAAAAACATGATCCAATAAAAATATTTCTCTAAAAAATATTATTGATCGAATTGATATTAATCAAAATTTTATAGTAGTTCGTGTACCAGACAATGACCCTCAGCAGCCTACTATTGATACAGATACAGATAAATATATTATTGTTGAGTAAAATAGATCCAAATGCTTACTTCATTTCTTGAATGAGATGTGGGCTTAATAGTTTCACAACGTCACAAGAATATACCAAGCTGTTAGAACCTTAATGAGTTTACTACTGAAATATCAGCTATATAACTGGTACTTTGTTTTTACAAATTATAGTAAGGTCGAACCAAAGTCTGGCTGTTTTTAATTGTCTATATTTTAAACCAATCATATTTAAAATTAGCTATATTAAAACAGAGGCAGGCGTTTTTAATTATTGTTAATTTATCAAATTTGGAGTTTTATAATGAAAAAGAATATTTTACCGTTAGTATTAGGCGCGACACTTGTTTTGCCAGCGGCAGCAATAGCTGCACCTGTCAATACCAGTGACATTATGCCAGCAGATATGCGTACCACTCCTGTCGATAATACCTTGCAAGCCGAAATAGAAGGCCCTGATGGCGAGCTTCTCGCTACCCAGCCGGGTGCTGTTGATGATAACAACATGGACACGATGAATGACGATATGGAGTCTGAAGAAGGCGACATGGACGAAGACATGACAGTTACAGCAGATGATGAAATGTCTGATGCTGACGCTCAAACACGTGCCGCTATGATGCGCCGCGCACAGATGACAAATGATGTTCAAAGCAGCCAAGTAACACCTGCTGACATGCGCGAAAAGCCAGTCGAGATTACCTTACAAGAAAAGAAAAAAGACCGTCGTGGTGAGCTTTTAGCCACTCAGCCAGGTCAAGTTGAATTCAACGAAACCCGTCGTTTCACCATTCGTTAATAATGACAGTGCTTGATTGAATAGTATGATTAATAGTTTACTACCATCAATAAGTGACATATAAAAAGGCAGCCAATTGGCTGCCTTTTTGTTGAACACGGCTATAAATCTTGGCTATTTCTTAGCTTTAGTCACGCCAGCTTCTTGTAACAAGGCGCCAAGTGTACCCATTTTACTAGGGGCTTCTGCTTTATCGTTTTTGATCGGTTTGCTACGGTTACTATTCGTATTGTCCTGACGTTTACCACGTGGCTTAGACGAACGCTTATCAGCAGCGGGACGGCTATTATTTGGACGGTCACTATTCGCCTGATTACTGCGTGGACGGCTCACTTTTTCACCATCTGTACTGGTGGCAGTAGACTTGGGAGCCATACGAGCAGGTTTTTCAGACTCAGGCTTCATACTAAAGCCGATACGACCACGTTTTTCATCGATGGAGATAACGCGAACTGAGACGATATCGCCAGGTTTGACACGGTTCATGGGGTCTGCGACAAAGTCATTGGCCATCTGTGAGATATGGACCAAACCATCCTGATGGACACCCACATCAACGAAACAGCCAAACGCGGTTACGTTAGTGACTACCCCTTCAAGCTGCATACCTTCGCTCAAATCTTTGATGCTATTAACATCATCACGGAAATTGGCCGTTTTAAACTCAGGACGTGGATCGCGTGCAGGTTTTGCAAGCTCTTCGATAATCGCTTTTACGCTAACATTATCATCGTTAGCAGCCAGCGCAGTCGTATCGATAGCATTCAGCACACCATCGTTACCAATGATTTCTGATAAAGGTTTACCAGCTTGCGCGAGTAAGCTATCAACCAATGCATAACTCTCTGGATGCACACCAGTGGCATCTAATGGATTGCTGCCATTATGAATACGCAAGAAACCTGCTGCTTGCTCAAAGGTCTTAGCGCCTAGGCGTGGGACATTCTTGAGCGCCTCACGGCTATCAAATGCACCGTGCTCGCGGCGATAAGTGACAATTTGCTGCGCCACATTGCGGTTAAGACCTGCGATATGAGCCAAGATAGCTGGGCTCGCTGTATTCACATCAACACCAACGGCGTTCACGCTGTCTTGAGTGACTTTATCAAGGCTATCTGCAAGCTGATTTTGATTGACATCGTGTTGATACTGACCGACTCCGATGGCTTTTGGATCCACTTTAACGAGCTCTGACAAGGGATCTTGCAGGCGACGTGCGATAGAAACCGCGCCGCGCACAGAAACATCTAGATTAGCAAGCTCGTCACTAGCAAGTTCACTGGCAGAGTAGACGGACGCGCCCGACTCGTTCACGATGACAGCTTTGGCTTTTAGGGCATCATTGGCAGCCAGAATCTCTTTGATCATCGCATCGGTTTCGCGACTTGCCGTACCGTTGCCGATAGCGACCAAATCAACATTATAAGTGCTTAATAGCTCATCGATGACTTTTTTGGCTTCAGTCATTTTGTTGTCAGGTGCAAATGGATAAACCGTCGCGATGACAGGCTTCTCTTCACTATCTGACATCACATGACCTTGCGCATCGACGATAGCCATTTTTACGCCATGACGGATACCAGGATCAACACCCAAGATCACTTTAGGACCTGCTGGCGCAGACATCAGCAGATGCTGTAAATTGCTAGCAAACACATCGATCGCATCTGCTTCTGCGGCCAAACGCTTTTCAGTTAATAAACGATGCTCGATATGCGGACGCCATTTGTCTTTCCATAAGCTACTGGCTGCTTCTGCCAAAAACTCACGGCGTTCTGCTGGCACTTTGGCATCGACATCGAAATGATTAATAATTTTTTCGATAAATGGAGCGTCTTCGCCTTCAATTTTTAGACCCAAGACATTTTCTTGACGACCACGTAACATCGCTAATAGGCGATGATTTGGCAGTCGAGCAAGGCTTTCGCTATGCTCAAAATAGTCTTTGAACTTTTCGCCGACTTCACGCTTTTCCTCACTCGCAACGCTCGATACGATACTGGCAGTCTTCGCAAACCCGCTGCGCAAGTTATCCAACAAGCCCAGTGCTTGTGTCCACTCATCGACGATAATGGCTTGTACGCCAGCGAGCTGTTTTTCGATATCGCTAAAATCAACGTCGATCTCATTACCACTATCATCAGTGATACTTGATTGAACTTGATAATCAGCCAGCGCCTCTGTCGGAGTGATTTCTTGCGTTAACACCGCTTGGGCGGCAGCGTCAAGACCAGCAGCACGTGCTTTGGCAGCCGGTGAACGACGACGCGGGCGATATGGCAGATAGATGTCTTCAAGCTCAAGCTTAGACGTCGCGTTATCGATGCGCGTCTGTAGCTCATCGGTCAGATTGCCTTGCGTGCTTAACAGCTCAGTAATTTTGAGGCGACGTGTAGCCATGTCACGCTCATAATTGAGAGATTTTTCTAAAGCACGCAGCTGCGCGTCATCAAGGTTCTGCGTTTTTTCTTTGCGGTAACGCGCAATGAAAGGAACCGTTGCGCCTTCATCATAAAGCTTCACAAACGCATTGACTTGAGCAGTCTTAATGCCAAGCGCGCGAGCAAGCTTGTCGTGAATATTCGCGTGTGTGGTTGCATCCAAAACCTGTGCATTTGTCGAGGTTTGAGATGACGTTAAGGTATCAGTGCTACTCATATACGTATCAATCGTTGAGAAATGTAGTTTTGCATTATAGCAAAAGCTGCATGAATAAAAATCCTTTTTATCTTTTCGTTAATTATCGCCTGTTTTGCGGCATAAAACGTTTTATATCAAACGTTCTGTAGCCTTGTTAAACAAACGCATACAGCATTTATTCTCATGGGTGATGCAATTCGCTGTGCAATCTTATACACTAAAGTATCAATAGCACAAATATTGAGATGTGCTGATACATTGAACAATAGTTTTTGATTTTATGACGTGCTTGTTTTGACCCATCATTAAATAACGATAATTAATGGCAGTGTTTTACTCATCGCTTTTTACTCGTCATTTCTGCTAACAATAATTTTTATAAGAGGATGCCTGTATGACTGATAACAACAGCCCCGATACTTTGACTCAGCGTATTTTAGTTGTCGATGATGACGCTCGCCTGCGCTCTTTGCTACAGCGCTTCCTAGAAGACGACGGTTTCGTCGTTCGTACTGCCCATGACGGCAGTCAGATGGACAAACTCATGCAACGTGAGCTCTTCTCTTTGGTTGTGTTAGATTTGATGCTACCAGGCGAAGACGGTATCAGCATCTGTAAGCGCCTACGTGAAGACAATGCGGACATTCCAATCATTATGCTGACCGCCAAAGGTGGCGATGCTGACCGTATCGCAGGTTTGGAAGCGGGTGCAGATGATTACCTACCTAAGCCGTTTAACCCAAAAGAGCTATTGGCGCGTATCAAAGCCGTGTTGCGTCGTCAGAACCGTGAGCTTCCAGGGGCACCAAGTCACCAATTAGAAGTGGTAGAATTTGGTCCATGGACACTAGATCTATCGACTCGCACGCTCAAACGTGATGGTAACGTCGTCACTTTGACGACAGGTGAGTTTTCGGTGTTGAAGGCTCTGGTACAGCATCCACGTGAGCCGTTGACCCGTGATAAGTTGATGAACCTTGCCCGTGGTCGTGAGTGGGGTGCGATGGAGCGCTCTATCGATGTGCAAGTATCACGCCTACGTCGCTTGATTGAAGACAACCCTTCACAAGCCCGCTATATTCAAACGGTTTGGGGTGTGGGCTACGTGTTCGTTCCTGATGAAGCTGAGGTAGAAACCATCAAGAGTGAGTAACTTTTGACTGATGACATTTCTTTTAATATAGGCCGTGTTTGGTCATTCACAAGCACGCGCCAATATGATGAGCATACCTGTGAAAAACTCTATTATTTTCCAAAACATACCCTGCACATTAGTGACAGGGTTTTTAGGTGCTGGCAAAACTACAGTAATCAATCAGCTGCTTGCCACAAAACCTAATGACGAGCGCTGGGCTCTCTTAATCAATGAGTTTGGCCGTATTGGTATTGATGGCGCACTCCTAGCAAGCTCTCAAGACAACGATCTTGAGCAAAAGAATATCGCCATTCGAGAAGTCAGTGGCGGTTGTATTTGCTGTACTAGTCAGTTGCCCTTACAAATTGCGATCAGTCGTCTGCTCAGTGACCATCACCCGCAGAGACTACTTATTGAACCCACAGGATTGGCACATCCACGCGAGCTGATACTACAGCTCAGTGCGTCACATTGGCAAACCGCACTACAGATGAATACGGTGATGACCGTGCTGAGTGGTGAGCAGTGGCAACATATTAAGTATCGTGACCATGACGGTTTTCAAGCGCATGTCCGTGATGCCGATGTGCTGATAATCAATCGTTATACCCAATTAGATACTAGCGAAAAACAAGCCTTGGTAGAATGGATAGCCAAGCTAAATTCACACGTAAAAATCATTTGGACAGCATCAGGACTAACAGCATCTGAGACAATAGACTCATCAGATGTCCATTCATCAGATAAGTTTGTAGCAAATAAACTTGTAGCAGATGCATACTCGTCTACTTTGAACGACCAACTGAATAAGCCCAGCTCTATCATTTCCAATCAACGAAAAGTCAGTATCGCGCATCCTCAAAAATCGCTGATTGGTTTACAGTCTCAAGCCAATTCTTTAGCAGCTGCGCCATCATCGAGTTCATCTACCGATGAGACCGAAGCTCAGACCAGTGCTGATAACGATCTGCCCTATCGTTACCATGAAGAGCAGCAAGATTTTCAATTGGCTGGATGGCGACTACCTGCACATTACATGCTAAATGCTGACGATTTACAGAATTGGTTGTTAGCATTGCCAAACTGGCAACGTATCAAAGGCGTGGTACATACTTCTGATGGTTGGATGCAGATCAATTTTAACCCTGGTAGTCTAACCACCAAAACTATTAACCCACAGACGGATAGTCGATTGGAAATTATTTTGCAATTAGATGTCGCTGTCGATACGAATGCTGTCGATACAGCTACAGAAAAAACAGAAACTGAACATGATGCCAAAGCGTCATTAGCCTTGATAGACTGGGAGGATTGCGATCGCGAACTGATGGCAATGGTTATATAGCAATAGACAAAAAAAAGGGCGGACATTGCTATATTATCTAGCAATGCCCGCCTTTTTTCTTTTCTTTCTTTTTAGCGCAACTGACTGTCCTTACTGCCGCGACGGTTGAATAGCTCAGCCGCTTTTGCTTCTTGTTCAAGCTCTGTCTGACAGCTAACGCAATGCTGAATACCAGGCACCGCTAGTCGCCGCGCTTCTGGAATAGGGTTACCACATTCGTCACACAGCTCAGCACTGATACCTGTTGGTAGCGAACGCCGCGCTCGCTCCAAGGCATCATTGACCGTTGCATCCATTTGCTCGTGCTCAGCACCATCTCTTGACCAGCCACCTGCCATAATTTTATCCTATTTGTTTTTTATTAGTCATTATTCTGTATATAATTTCTTTAATAACAAATAGATGGGGCTAGATACGACTGATTGCAACCTAACAATCGTCGCAATACCATAAATAAAGCATGGCAACATAAAGCAAAAATGTCACTGCTAATCTTTTGGCTGCAACTCAACGACTTGCCCGCGCACGCCAATACTTGCATCACTCATCAGACAGACGTAACCTGCCATAACATCTTCAGGTGTTTTTAAGCTCATCGGATTTTCACCCGGATACGCATGGGCGCGCATATTAGTACGTGTACCACCCGGATTAATACAGTTAAAACGCAGATTCGTGGTATTTTGGGTTTCTTGAGTAAAGATATCACTCATACCTTCGACCGCTTGTTTTGATAGCGCATAAGCACCCCAAAATGCGCGAGGATGCGTGCCAACTGTACTAGAAGTAAAGACAATAGAGCCATGATTGGCATCTTTTAGCAGTGGTAGCAATGCTTGGGTGAGCATAAAGGTCGCTGTAAAGTTGACCTTCATGACTTGAGCGAATGTATCAACGTCGTACATCTCAAGTGGCGTCAACTGCCCAAGCACACCAGCATTATGCAAGATACCGTCCAGCTGACCAACTTCTTTATCAATCAGTCCTTCTAGCTGCTGCATTTCAGCATAGGTCGCCCCTTCTAGATTCATCGGCAACATAGCAGGCTGTTTACCGCCAAGGCTCTCAATCTCGTCATAGACATACTCAAGCTTGCTGCTGGTACGACCTAGTAGCAAAACGGTAGCGCCATAACGAGCATAGGTTAATGCTGCAACACGTCCAATGCCATCCCCTGCGCCTGTCACTAAGATAGTTTTTCCATCTAGACAATGAGCTGGTGGCACAAAGTTACGAATATCGTCATGAGTCAAAGGTTGAGTAAGACTTTGAACGTTTTTTGGGTTGTCTGTCTGATTAGCTGGCTGATTGATATTGTCACTCATGCTATTGCTCACTACTTATCATTGAATCATTGAAAATATATACTTATCGGTATGAGCTCAAGATGACTCATACTAATAATTTACCACCCAAAAATCAGTCTATAAATACTCAAACTTGCCAGAAGAAAGCAGCAATTGGCTCAATTGCTCAGGGGTGTCAGTAATATGATCTGCGCCCCATTTCTTTAGCGTTTTTTGATCTTCAGGTGGAATATAACCATAAGCTGCCAAAATCGTAGACATGCCGGCCGCCTTGCCCGCTTCGATATCGCGTATATGATCGCCTACATAAAGCACACAGCCAGCAGCCCCTCGCGGAATACCGAGTTTCTCTAGCGCCATATACATTGGCTCTGGATCTGGTTTTGAGCGCGACACATCATCAGGGCATACCAAAACGGCACAACGCTCATCCAATTGCATCTTATTTAATAATTTTTCTGCCAGATAGCGAGGCTTGTTGGTCACGATACCCCAAGGTACGCCTTTGCTGTCTAAATCAACTAGCACCGCCTCAAGCCCCTCAAACAAGCAACTGTCAACACAGATATCTGCCTCGTAGTCATCTAAGAACTGCTGGCGAAACGCAAGCAACGCCTCTTCACTGACTTCTAGTTGATCGTTATGCCTGAGCATCAATTGCACCATGGCTGAAGCGCCGGCAGAGACTTGCTCGCGGATTTCTGCCTCAGGCGGCGCTTGCCAATCGTTTTCGAGACTCATTTTACCAATGATACGCACAAAATCTGCAGCAGTATCGATTAACGTCCCATCAAGGTCAAATAAAACAGCTTTTACAAATTGGGTCATAGTGAATGCTCTTGAAAGTGATAACGTGTTTAGTAAAATTACAATGGATAAAGAAAGCCGTTTACAGTGCTCATTCTACCGCGCTAAACCGATGGTTTTTGGACAGCTATCATATAGTTCACATCAACGTTTTGGGCGAGCCAATAGCGCTTAGTCAGCGGATTATAATGCAAACCAATGATATCTTGGCGTACAAAACCTGTATTGATGGCCATTTTGTCTAGCTCAGCTGGGGTAATAAACTTGGCATAATCATGGGTGCCGCGGTCGAGCAATCGCAGCACATACTCTGCGCCAACAATAGCAAACAAGTACGACTTAGGATTTCGGTTGATCGTCGATAGGACACAAACACCGCCGGGCGCTAAGAGCTCATAACAAGCCTGTACGATCGAGCTAGGATCAGGCACGTGCTCCAGCATCTCCATACAGGTCACCACATCGAACTGACCTGCATGCGTTTTTGCTAGCGCTTCAACTGGAATATGCTGGTAGCGTAAAGTGCTCTCTAATCCGCTTTGCTCAGCGTGCACTGTAGCGGCCTTGAGGTTTTCAGTACCCAAATCGATACCTGTCACATCTGCACCACGACGTGCCATAGACTCTGACAGTATTCCGCCACCGCATCCTACGTCCAGCACTTTTTTGTCAGCGAGCCCTTGCTCAGCGGTTTTATGAGTCACACCATCACTACGAGTATCGTTTTGATAACCACGCTTGATGTTCTCTTCTATCCAATTCAAACGCAGCGGATTGATCTCATGTAACGTTGCAAATGCACCTGTGTTGCTCCACCACTCGCTCGCCAGATTGTTAAATTTTTCAACTTCGCTGGGGTCCACGTTTATAGTGCCGGCCGCCGTGTTATCGAGATTTTCGTTGGTTTTATTACTCGAAGATGGCGAAGAAGATAAAGCTGAGCTCATAGTATTTTCCTTGATTGTCATTATAGTTGTTATCGTATACAGTGCACGGTTATGTGCTCAATATTAGCATGAGAGCCGTATATTTGTCGTAGGTACATCGTCACTGATTGTGAATGGGCTTAGCAAACGTCTATTTCTTACTTGCTTTTTTACCTGCAGTTTTATGGCAAATAATAGAGAATAGCGGCTTTAAACATACTTATTCGCGTGCTTTATAATGAGTATAAAGTAAGCATAGCGATGAGCCGTAAGCTTAAAAGAGCTAACTATCAGAAATGACAAGCAATATGCCTTAAATAATAGCTAACAACTTTATAACTGTCGGTTAAGAATCCGATTCACAAGCGTGCACGTTTTACGCTATCATAGTCGATACTTCAATATTGTTCGATTATACTTGACGCTGTATCGTTCAGACACTCTGAAAATCGTATATCTCACATATCGATGTTGTAAATGTCATAAATACCCTAACCTTTTAACAAACTCTAAATCCCTATACCTCAAGGATAAAGTATGAAACGTGTCATTACACTGACTGGTCTGGCGATGGCCATTGGACTTGCCTCAATGGGCGCACAAGCTGCGGACTATGTCGCTGGAAAAGATTATCGCGTAATAGACAACCCAGAGACCATCAGCGGTGATGCTATCATTGTTCGTGAGTTTTTCTGGTATGGCTGCCCGCACTGTAATGTGCTTGATCCGCACATGGAAAAATGGGCAAAGACTAAAGACAAAGATGTCGTATTCTTCAAAACACCAGCGGCACTTAATCCTGTTTGGGAAGCCAACGCTCGTGGTTTCTATGCAGCTCAGCTTTTAGGGTTCGAAGACAAAACCCATTCTGCACTATTTGACGCGATCCACAAAGATGGCAAAAAGCTGTTTGATCAATCATCGTTGAGCAAATGGTACGCATCAAAAGGCGTGAACGAAAAGAAATTCAACAGTCTATATAACTCATTTGCTGTTGGCACAAAAATTGGTCGCTCACAAGAAGGCGCTAAACGTTATCAGCTTTCTGGCGTACCGGCTGTGGTCGTACAAGGCAAATACGTGGTAACTGGTGAAGATGCAAAAGTGCCTAAAGTTGTTGAATATCTAGTCGATAAAGCCCGCGCTGAAAAGAAATAACTTATATCACGTTAGCTTGAATAGCATCATTTACGTGCGATAATATCTATATGACACACTAAAAAGCCAATCATTCATTGATTGGCTTTTTTGCGTTCTAAAATCTAATCGATATTACTATCGTATATCTATTTTTTCAATTGCGACAAGATCGCCACTTCGCGAATATAGCTTGCCAAGTCTGCTTTGGATTCTGCCATTAGCTCATCATCTTGCATATGTTTGGCGTACTCAATCCATAGTAGTAATTGATACATACTGTTGTGCTCAGAAGCTTTATATTGTTTTACAAACTGCTTGAGCGTGCCCTCATCATTGATATTCAGACGATCATACCAACTTTCAATTTTAGACACTTGCTCTTTAGGAAAAAATGCATCAAACAATGCCTTGACCAACTCGTGGCGATTTTCTTCGCTGATGAGTTTACCGACGCGTTTGGTCTGACGGTTACGAGCATTGGCGCTAGTAATATCAGCCAATGCCATGAGTTCCGCCATGAAATAATCACTGGCTGGCAACGTTTTTAGCTGTTTTTTTGATAGGCCAGCGAGCGGTATAGACAGTTGCTGCAAGCGCTCATGAGATTTTTTGAGTTCTGTGCGCGAGACGCGCATATCTTGTTCTGACCAGTCAATCATAAAAGCTTTCCAAAATAATAAGTAATAAAATTAATAGTGCTGAATATAACTACCAACGACTTTTTTCGCGATGTTTTGCCAGTACCTTTACACCTTCTGGCATCGTATCAGCGAGGCGACGCTGCAAATGATCGGTGATAAATACTGAACGATGCTTACCGCCGGTACAGCCGATCGCCACCGTCACTGTATGACGATTATTGTGCAAAAACTCTGGTAGCCAACGTGTCAAAAACCTATCGATGTCATTGAGCATTTCAGACACTTCAGGGTAATCAGCGAAGAATGCGCTGACTTCAGCATCGAGCCCTGTCGAGGCACGCAGCTCAGGATTCCAATGTGGATTGGGCAAAATCCTAACATCAAATACAAAGTCAGCATCAATGGGACTACCGTGCTTAAAACCAAATGACAATAGGTTAATGACAATCTGATTGTCCATGCCAATGTGTTCGCGCAACCTATCTTTTAACTGATGGATATTTAGACTGGTAGTATCAATCTTGATATCGGCATGACCAGAAATTGGCTCTAATAATTCAATTTCTTTCTTGATCGCAGCAGGCAGGTTAAATGCGATATGCTTTGCGTTGTCACTATCAACATCTTGAGACATCAGGGGGTGAACACGGCGCGTCGCATTGAAACGCGCTATCAGAGTATTCTCTTGCGCCGTCACATATAGGACTTGTACTGCTTGCGCCCCATAGGTTTCTTTCAAAGAAGCATAGGTCGCGGCAAAGTTAGATAGATCAGCTCGTGGCGTCCGTATATCAACACCTAGCGCAATACGGTGGATACCGCTTTCTTTTACCAGCTTGTGGGCGGCGCTCGGCAATAAAGACAACGGCAGATTATCAATAGAGTAATATCCTAAATCTTCTAGGATATTTAACACTGATGTTTTGCCTGATCCTGAACGGCCTGATACCACTAGAATACTGAGCTTGTCCGTTGATATTTTTGGCGTTGATATTTTTGGCATTGTCGATGCGGCTTGATTATCGCTTTGATCCTGACTTATATCCATGATCTACCCATTCTAGTTCATTGCATCCGATACATTATGTATCGAAGGGTTTACCCCACCACCACTAACTGATTATCCAATAAACGTGCGCGTCCCAGCCATGCTGCAACCAAAATAACAATGTTTTCATTTTCTATATTGAAGGTTGTAGAGTCACTTGCGACAGAACCCAGCGCTTCAGTTTTTACTTCTAGATAATCAATCGTGAAACCTGCCTCACTAATGCGTGTACGCTTGTCTGCTAGTAATGACTCAAACGCTTGCTGGCTGATGCCACCATCTTTCAACTGCTCTGCCAAATCTTGTAGCTCTCGATGCAGTATAGGCGCAACTTGTCGCTCAGATTCGGTTAAGTATTGATTACGCGAGGAGAGCGCTAGTCCATCATCAGCACGAATAATAGGTGCGCCAACAATCTCAATTGGGTAGCTCAAATCACGCACCAACTGCTTAATAATAGCCAGCTGCTGATAGTCTTTTTGTCCAAATATCGCCACATCTGGTTGCACAATGTTGAAAAGCTTAGAGACAACGATACCAACGCCATCAAAATGACCAGGGCGTGATTGACCACATAATTGGTTACTAATAGCGCCAGCCAATACAGTAGTCGGTGGTGGTAATACTGGGTACATCGCATCAACGCTTGGCGCAAAGACATAATCTGCACCAACAGTGGCAAGCTTAGCCACATCTTCGTCTAGTGTACGCGGATAACTATCAAAATCCTCACCCACACCAAACTGAGTAGGATTGACAAAAATACTAACGACGACGATATCCGCATGCTGTTTAGCAATCTTTACCAGCTCTAGATGACCCTCATGCAGATTGCCCATTGTTGGTACTAACGCAATACGCTGCTGACGGTCTTGCCTGCCGCTTTGCTGACCACGATACGGCTGAAGCGCTGCACGTAGTGACGAGATATGATGATGAATGATAGGAGACATGGTAATTTTCTTATATTTCAATATTCTGATATTTGAAAGCTCAAATAGATTAGCTAAACTGGTGCTGTTCGGTTGGGAAACTGCGGTCACGTACCGATTGCTGATATAACGCAAAAGCCCCTTCAATACTGCGTGCACTGTTACGCTCATCGGTCAAAAAGTCATGTACAAAACGTGGCACACGACCATGTACCATACCCAGCATGTCATGCATCACCAGTACCTGACCATCAGTATCTGCGCCAGCACCTATTCCAATGACTGGTACAGCGACAGCATCTGTCACTGTTTTGGCAAGTGCTGCTGGCACACACTCTAGCACCAACAGCGCTGCACCAGCATCAACCACTGCCTTAGCATCAGCGAGCAATTTATCAGCCGCTTCGTCACCGCGGCCTTGAATCTTATAGCCGCCAAAGACATTGACCGATTGCGGGGTCAAACCAAGATGTACACAAGTGGGCGTTCCTGCTTGCGCTAAAGTCGTCACCAATTCACAGAGCTCACTACCGCCTTCGACCTTAATCACATGCGCGCCTGCTTGCATCAATTGGCGGCTATTGGCAATGGCTTCTGGCAACGTCACATAACTCATGAACGGCAGATCGGCCAATATCAAAGCGTGTTTATTACTACGGGCGATATTGGCTGTGTGATATGCCATATCATTGACGGTCACAGGTAGCGTTGAGTCGTGGCCTTGCACGACCATACCTAGACTATCACCAATCAAAATCGTATCGATCTGTGCCTTATCCATCATCCGTGCAAACATTGAGTCATAGCACGTCAAGCAAGTAAACTTAGTACCGTCTTTTTTAAATTTATTTAACGTAGATAATGTTGTCATATGACCCTCAATTAACTTGCAATGCCTTTAATTATCAATGTCTATCACCTTAGCTAGCGTTAGTGAGCTATCATAAAAAGTATCTGATACTTAATCATTTATGATAAGCCACTGCAGATCAGTCATTTGATAATAATTTTAAGCCTGTCCAATCATAACCTTGTGGGTAATCAGCTATTGGTTTGTCTAATATAGTCAAATGTGGCGCTAACTCTCGCAGTGGTATCAATACAAAATTACGCTCGCATAGTCCAACGTGCGGAACCGTTAGCTGTGGTTCGGCAATCTGCATATCACCGTATAGTAAAATATCGACATCTAGACTACGCTCACCCCAGCGGCGTAAACGTGCCCGCTTGGCCATGCTCTCTAACTGCTGACAAAAACTAAGCAGCTCAAAAGGCGTCATTACTGTCTCAAACCCAGCAACCGCATTGATAAAATCTGGCTGGTCTTGTGGCCCCATCGGCGCTGACGCATAAAAAGAAGACACGCTAATTTCGCGTATTTTCTCATTATTTTTCATGCTTTCAAGCGCTTGCTGCAAGTGGTCTGTAGGCGAGCCCAACTCATTAGATAGATTGCTACCTAAACCCACATAACAGGTAACCCAGTGACTACCATTTATACTATTATCCATATCAGGCACTTTCAGTACTAGGCTGACGGCGACGGCGTTTTGATGGCACAGGGCCTTTATCGTCGGTCACTTTAACAGTAGGAGCTTGATTACTAGTAGCTTGCTCAGTTTTTGCTGTGGTTGCTTTGACTGATTTTTTAGTCTTTGTTGGTGTAGCCGCTTTCTTCGTCACTTTATGCTCTACAGCTTCTGTAGTATCAGTTGAACTAGCGGATTTCGCTACTGACTTAGGTGCTTTTCTCGCATATTTCGCTGTTGACTGCTCTTTATCACCCTTGCTTTGTAACTCGACACTATTTGTACTATCAACAGTGGGCTGACGACGGCGACGCTTGTGCGGAATCGGCTCGTTATTCATACTGACTAATGCAGGCGATCTAGCGATTGAGCGAGTTGGCCTTGCCTGATCATATGATGCCTTAACCTCTGACGAATTAGCTTGAGACAACTGAGTGTTATCTGGACGATCAGCTTTATCCATTTGCTTTTGGGTGTCGTTATTAGTCGACGCTTGCTTTTGCACAGGTGCGCTCGTACGCTTCGGCTGCGATGCACCCTCAGCTGGCAGCTGCTTTTGTAGCGGCGGCACAACTTTTTCGTGCTCTATAACAAATAGTGGCGCAGGTTTAGAGTGATGGCGTTTGTTTGTCACTTGGTTATTACTGGCAAGCGATAGCTGTTGTAACTGCGCAAGCTCATGACTGTCTTGCTTTACCTGCTGCGTGTCGTATGCTTTGTTGTTGCTGCTGTCAATTTTAGACTGACTGACAGCGCGGCGACGGCGTGCTGGGATATTCGATGAATCGTTTACCATTGTCTGATCCTTTCTACCTTTCTCAGTACTATCATTAGCATTGCTTTGTTTCGCACTGCTCTGATTAGATGGTGAGTGATCAGTAATATTTGCTTCTGGTTTTTGACGATTGCGTCCACGGCTACGTTGCCCTTTTTTGTAGGCACCGCGGCGAATATTTTCGTCGAACGCTTCAATCGCTTGCTGCTGCTCTCGCTCAGACAATGTCTGATACGTCTGCCACCACTCGCCCATCTCATTCGTCGACTCTGACAATGGATGCTCAGCATCGCCGCATTGCTCACGCAATAATAAAAAGTCAAAACCCGCACGAAAGCGCGGATGCTCAGAGAGTTGAACGATTTGCTTGCTACGCGGAGCGGCAAGTTTTGGCTGCAATATCCAGATATCACGGATAAATTGCTCAGCAAATTTTGGAATAGCGGTTTTAATACGTTGACGATCGATCACTTTGCCCGCAGCGTGCATTTGCGCTTCAGCAAACGGCATGTTGCGCTTTTTGGCTTTTGCCAATTGATGCAGATAGTTTTCCCACAGTAAGGCAGCATAAAAGAACGCAGGGTTGATGCTTTTGCCTGCCGCAATACGCTTGTCGGTATTGATGGCCACTTGATTGACTAAGCCGCTTGGCTCGGCTGGTGGATAAATGATGAGGCTATCGATCGCGCCAGACTCAAACAATAATGGCAACAGTGGCACTAGATAACCACCAGTAAACATCTTCTGTGTTTCATCGTAGAGACGATGTGGCGATATCTGCTCGAGCAGCGCCCAATTACCATCGTGAAACTGATCGGCTAACGCATCATCAAACTCAAAGCCCAATTTGGCTTTAAATCGAAGGGCACGTAATAACCTTACTGGATCTTCTTCGATACGCACTGGCGCATGGCCCAATAGACGAATGATTCTGTTATCAATATCTTCAAGCGCACCGCAGAAATCGTGCACCACGCCTTTGAGCGGTTGATAATAGAGCGCATTGATAGAAAAATCACGACGGGCAAAATCTTGTTTGATATCGCCCCATACATTGTCGCGCAGGATCATCCCGTCTTGGTTGGTATTGGCATTGCTCGTTGGTGGACCACGGAAAGTAGCCACTTCGATTAACTCGCGACCTGAATACACATGTGCCAATTGGAAGCGGCGACCGATAATGCGGCAACGCTTGCCAAAAACGTCTTTAATCTCGTGAGGCTTGGCATCAGTCACGGCGTCAAAGTCTTTTGGGCGCAGACCCAATAAGGTATCGCGCACACCACCACCAACGATATACGCATCAAACCCAGCTCGGGTCAATGTGGCAATCACTTCAGTAATGGAATTGGGTAATTCAGATTTGTTCAGTTCTAACTGCTTGGCGGCACGCTCGGCCATGCATCTACTCCTCGCCGGTATTCTTTAACCACCCCTGAATAACACAGCGTTTATCAGGCGGATGTACCCGCTAGTTTAACAAATTTTGCACGTGCTGGGTGTGTTATGACATTTACTTACATGCTATTTTGTCAATATTGGGATTGATTAATGCAAAATACCGCTATTAGTCTTGCACACTTAAGCGTCTTCGATTTTTCTCAAGCGTTTTTGCACCAATACCTTTCACCTTTGCTAACTCATCTACTGTTTTGAATTCACCAAACATTTCACGATATAAAATAATCGCCTGTGCTTTACTGCTGCCAATACCATTTAGCGATACCAGCTCGCCTTCACTGGCACGATTGATATTTACGGTGGCTTCATCTCGTGCCTGTATTTTGGCATTCTCTTGTGCCAGCAGATAATTGTAAGCGCGCTGAGGGTTGTCAAAACAAGGAGCAGCGTGGGCACTATTAAGCATCAGCAGAGCACATAAAAGACCGAAAATAGCCATTGCTATGTAGCTGCTAGACAAAATATAGATGCTAGGCGAAATATAGCTGCGAGACGAAATTTTATGATGAGCGTTCATATTGTTTCGCCGCTTCCCACAATGCATCCATTTCGGTTATATCGCTGTCTTCAATACGCTTGCCAGCGAGTTCTAGCTGCTCCTCGATATAACCAAAACGTGACTTAAATTTATGTACGCAGGTTAAGGTGGCGGCTTCTGCATCAAGGTTTAGTTTACGTGCGACATTAACAAGCGCAAACATGCAATCGCCTAACTCCTTTTCGACCTCTCTGATATTATCTTTGATCTCGACTATAGATTTATCTGTTAGCTCATGCTTTAGCTCGGCAATCTCTTCATCCAGCTTTTCGACTGCACCAGCGATACCTTCCCAATCAAAACCCAGCGTTGACGCTTGTTTTTGCACATCTTGTGCCTGCATTAAGGCACTGCCCGCTTTCACTTGATCTAAGCGGCGTTTTGATTTACCACGTGCCTCGCGTGCCTGCTGCTCTTCTAATTTAATCTCATCCCAGCGTATTTTTACTGCCGCATCGTCTTTGAGCGTTTCGGCTTCAAACACATGTGGATGACGGCGAACCAGCTTCTCTTGTAAGGTCGTAATGACATCACTCATATCAAAGCGCCCTTGTTCAGCGTACATCTGACAATGAAAGATGACTTGTAACAGCACATCACCCAACTCGCCTTTGATATCTTCATCATCATCGCTTTGCACCGCTTCGCCCAGCTCATAGGCCTCCTCAATAGCATAAGGAATAAGGCTATGATTGGTCTGTTTCCTATCCCACGGACAATCTGCTCGTAGACGAGCCATCAAAGCCAGTAAATCATCAAACTCACCGCTAGCCTCTGGTGTACCCTGCACAGGCTCAGGCACTGTTACTTTATTATCTAAAATACTCATAGGAAATACTCTTATATTTTATTTATCATGCCATTTTTTGGCTTGGTATAGCGCTTGACATACTCCCACCACTTTCGCCAAGCTCAAGTGGGGGATTCTAAAAGCAAATGCTCTTAGGCGACTTTCTCACGAAGGTCACTTGTTTTCTGTTTCAACGGGCGACCTTTACTGCATCCTCCCTCCGCAGACAAAACGGCATGTCCTGCCGATAAAATATTTTTAGCTGCATTAATATCAGCGTTGGCTTTATGATCACATTTGACGCACTCAAACTTTGACTGAGTTTGTCTGTTTTCTTTAGCGATATGCTGGCATTCAGAGCAGGTTTGGCTGGTGTAGCGTGGATTTACTTTAATCAGTAACCCACCGCGCCATTGCTGCTTGTACTCAAGCATATTGACCATCATGCCCCAGCCTTGATCTAAGATTGATCTATTCAATCCTGACTTGGCTTTAACCTGACGACCTTTGTTCTCTACCGTACCGCTTGCTGACTTCGACATATTGGCTACTTTTAAATCTTCACAAGCGATCATAGCGTGGCTTTTGCTGATGCGGGTGGTGATTTTATGCAAGTAGTCATGTCTGATATTGGCAATGTGGCTGTGTAGCTTTTGAATCTTGCGGTTTTGCTTTTTCCAGTTTTGGCTAAACAGAACCTTTCTGCTTAATCGACGCTGTAATTTGGCCAGTTTTACTTGATTGGCTTTAAAGCTGTTCTTAGGTTTAATGTACTGACCGTTTGAGGTGGTGAGTAGTTTGCTGATACCCATGTCCAAGCCAATGGCGGTTTTAGAGGG
>NZ_CAJHAR010000018.1 GCF_904846415.1 Psychrobacter piscatorii
GGTAAGATGTGTATAGTGTTTCATAACGTTCTGATATGTAGGAGTTGAAGTTTGAAATGCAACACGGCACATCTTACTCTTCAACTCATTCTTTTAAAACGTTGCACTTCTTATTTGAATCTAGGATCAATAAAAAAGCCTTATAAAGTTATAAGGCTTTTTTTGGGACATATGTTTGTATCAGTTAGTGCTAGTAGCGCGGCGGTACGTACATATCATCAGGAATAGGCTCGCGGTAGTATTCATCATCGCGTTTGCGACTGGGCAATTCAATCTCGTCACGAGGTATTTCTTTGTAAGGGATTTGCTCGAGCAGATGTGCAATACAGTTGAGCCTAGCGCGCTTTTTGTTATTACCTTCAACGACCCACCATGGCGCTTCAGGGATATGGGTACGCTCAAACATGGTCTCTTTTGCTTTGGTGTAGTCTTCCCAGCGCCTGCGTGACTGCAGGTCCATTGGTGAGAGTTTCCACTGTTTTAGCGGATCATATATCCGACTCATAAAGCGTGCATGCTGCTCATCGTCGGTGATAGAAAACCAGTATTTGACTAAGCGAATGCCTGATCGTACGAGCATGCGTTCAAACTCTGGTACCGATTGAAAAAACTCCTCATACTGCGCATCGGTACAAAAACCCATAACGTGCTCAACACCGCCTCGGTTGTACCAGCTGCGATCAAACAACACAATCTCACCTGCAGCTGGTAAATGCGCGACATAGCGCTGAAAATACCACTGTGTCTGCTCGCGTTCCGTTGGAGCAGGTAAGGCGGCAACACGGCAAACTCGCGGATTGAGCCGCTGAGTGATACGTTTAATGGCCCCACCTTTGCCAGCAGAGTCTCGCCCTTCGAAGATAACGACGATACGCTCACCATTTGCGACCACCCAGTCTTGCAGCTTGATAAGTTCTCGCTGCAATCGTACCAACTCATGGAAGTAGGTACGCCGATCCAGTTTTTCTTGCTCGCTCATCTCACGTCCGTTAAAACGAAAGTCACGCGCATAATCATCTATTTCATTTTCTAATTCTTCATCATAGGTATCAATTAAATCTTGATGCATTTTTCGACGCAGTTCATCATCAAGAATGTCTTTTTCGATACGTTCAGACAGGATAGCTTGCTCCTGATTGTACCGATCCAAATCCTCCTTAGTGGTTAGAGACTGAAAATCACTGGTTGTAACGGGTTTTGTCATTACCAATTTTTCAGAGCCAAAAATGATTTGCCTCATTTTTCTTAATAGAAACTTTTTTTTAAGTAGAAGTTCTGTCTTACCCATAAATATTACCTTTGTTTGGCGTATCGGCTTTTTTAAGAGGCTACTATCTAGGTCGGTTCTATCATAGCAAAGTACAGACAATAAAAAATGCCCTTTAAATAGTTAAAGGGCATTTTTTATGGATAGATATATGCTGATTAAAATAATTAGTCAGCATGTATTTTTGATTCACAATTTATGAAGCTTATTTTTCTAAGATGCAAGTCACGCCTTGACCACCAGCGGCGCAAATAGAAATTAGCGCACGGCCTGAGCCCTTTTGATCCAGTAGTTTCGCAGCGGTGGCTAGGATTCGACCACCGGTCGCGGCAAACGGATGACCTGCTGCTAGTGATGAACCATTTACGTTTAACTTGCTATGATCAATCGATCCTAGTGGCGCATCAAGACCTAGGCGCTCTTCACAGAATGTCTCATCTTCCCAAGCAGCCAGTGTCGATAATACTTGTGAGGCAAACGCTTCATGAATCTCATAGAAATCAAAGTCTTGTAGCGTTAGGCCAGCACGCTCAAGCATACGCGGTACAGCGTAAGCTGGTGCCATGAGTAGGCCTTCTGTCGTGCCAGACTTACCGATGAAGTCTACCGCTGCTGTTTCTTGATGAACGATATAAGCCAGTGGCTTGAGGCCGTGCTCTTTTGCCCATTCATCCGTACCTAATAGTACACAAGAAGCACCGTCAGTCAGTGGCGTAGAGTTAGCGGCAGTCATGGTTGGGTTGGCGTTCTTTTTGCCAAAGACAGGCTTCAATTTGCCCAGTTTTTCTAGCGTGGTATCTGGGCGTAAGTTGTTATCACGAGTCAGGCCTTTATATGGCGTGATCAAGTCATCAAAGAAACCTTCATCATAAGCACGTGCTAGGTTTTTGTGACTGTTAAAAGCTAGCTCGTCTTGAGCTTCGCGAGTGATGTTCCACTCAAGCGCGGTGATTGCTTGATGCTCACCCATTGATAGACCAGTACGCGGCTCGCCATTCTGCGGTGAATCGATCAAATCTTTTGGATTTAGACCCATTAATGCTTTTAGACGTTGCTTATTGTCTTTGGCGGCACCAAGTTTGATCAATACTTTACGCAAGCCGTCGCCAATAGCGATAGGCGCATCAGAGGTGGTATCTACGCCGCCAGTGATGGCTGAGTCAATAAGTCCAAGTGCGATCTTGTTGGCAGAAGCAAAAGTCGCTTGCAAGCCAGTACCGCAAGCTTGTGAGATATCATAAGTTGGCGTGTGTGGGTTCAGTGCGGTGTTCAATGTTGCTTCGCGAGTCAGGTTGATATCGCGGCTTAGCTTCATAACGGCACCAGCAACTACTTCACCGATGACTTCGTCTTGCAAGTTATAGCGCTCAACCAAGCCGTCTAGGGCAGCTGTCAGCATATCTGTATTGCTAACGTCAGCGTATGAGCCATTTGAGCGCGCGAATGGAATACGGTTACCACCTAAGATTGCCACACGATTTTGATTTGAGGCAGGTTTAGTCTTACTCGCTTTTTTAGCAGCAGTCGCTGGTTTTTTAGCTACTGTGGTTTCTGATTTTTCATCATCTGATTTTTTGCTAGTGGTGTCTTTAGTCTCTGAGCTTTTGGTATCAGTTTCTTTAGCATCAGATTTTTTAGTAGCTGGCGCTTCTTTTTTTGTGTTGTCAGCTTGTGTGCTATCAGCCTTAGTATCGGCTTTAACGTCAGCAGTTTTAGTAGGCTCATTGTTTTCAGCAGTTTCTTGTGGTTTTGCATCGCTGGCTTTAACAACAGTACTTTCGACAACTGGACTATCAGGGTGGTTGTTTTTATTACTCATAATATTATCCTTAAAAAGTATGGGCAGAAAAGTTGAAGGGTAAAAATAAAAAAAGTGGCAAAGTCATGTTAAGCAAAAATCAAATATTATCATTTATCACCTAGTATCGCTGTGTATGATAAGTCGTTTTGTGCTCGTTTAATGTATATCTTTAGCAAACGATGTGTCGCTTATATAAGTTCAATGACAGCTTTAAGCATACTGGTTAAGGCGCTAATAGACTAGCGAGTACCAACGAGTATCAGATAGTAGCATTGCATAACAATACGTTTGATAATATATTGTTATCAATAATTATGTTTGCCATAACTTATAGGTCGGATTTTAACATGTTATGATGGTCAGTAAGTTGGTAAAAAGTCGCCAGCTTGTATACTGACTTGTTTACAGATTGTTGTAGACATTGTCTGTTTTTGGACATGTTTCTAATGGCAGTGTATAGTTAGGCTAGTTTTAAGATGATTTACCAAATATCAATAATTACAATGTTGATGAGTCTATATAATAGGCGTATTACATTTAGTGTTTACTATTATTTCAACCATTCATTATTTATAGGGAATATATTATGTCAGACCGTTATGGTGATTTTGTTCAATCTTCTATTGGTAAAAAAGTCGCAAAGAACTTAGGTTTGCCAATGCCAGCGACGCTTGATCGTTTTGAAAGCGGTGAGCGTTTGGTTCGTGGCAGTGTATTAGTTGGCCGTGCTAATGGTGAGGACAAAAGCATTAGTGAATCTGTTGCACGTATTTTGTTAGATGTGCATGCTGATGTATATGTAAACAGCCGTGATGATGTTAAAGACGCTCTTGCTGATGCAGGCGTTGAAGCAAAAGCCAATACAGGTGGTGACGATCAGTTCAAAGTGTTGCTTTTTGATGCAAGCAATATTAGCAATGCGGATCAGCTAAAAGAAGTGTACGAGTTTTTTCATAGCGAGGCGCGCCGCGTAGAAAAATCAGGCCGAGTGATCGTTATTGGTCGTACGCCAGAGGACATCACTGATATCGAAACTGCCATGGCACAACGTGCACTTGAGGGCTTTGTAAAATCAGTAGGTAAAGAGTTCAAGCGCGGCATTACAGCCCAGCTCATCTATGTAGAAACGGGCGCTGAGCAGAACCTAGACTCGACCTTGCGCTTTTTCACTTCAGCACGTTCAGCTTATGTCTCAGGACAAGTGGTACGTGTGAGCAAGGGCGACTCAGTTGACGTCGATTGGAATCAGCCTTTAGGCGGTAAAACGATGCTAGTGACGGGCGCAAGTCGTGGTATCGGCGAAGCAATCGCCCGTGTCTTGGCTCGCGAGGGCGCGCATGTGATTTGTCTTGATGTACCGCAGCAGCAAGCTGACCTACAAAAAGTTGCTAGCGAAATCAGTGGCTCTGCATTGACAGTAGACATCACTAGCGATGACGCTGGCGCAGAAATCGCAGATGCGGCGCAAAAGCGTGGTGGTCTAGATTCAGTCATTCATAATGCTGGCGTGACTCGTGATAAGACATTGGCGAGAATGGATGAGAAAAAGTGGGACATGGTCATCGATATCAACTTGGGTAGCATTGCTAAACTGAATCGCTACTTGCTCGATAATGATGTACTAAAAGAAAATGCCCGTATCGTATGTGTGTCATCTATTTCAGGTATCGCTGGCAACATGGGTCAGACCAATTATGCCACTTCTAAAGCGGGCGTTATCGGTTTGGTTGATGCGACTGCTAAGCAGTTAGAAGACAATGCCAAAGGCATGACTATCAATGCAGTAGCACCAGGATTTATCGAAACACAAATGACGGAAGCAATTCCGTTTGCTATTCGCGAAGCTGGTCGTCGTATGAACTCAATGAGCCAAGGCGGCTTACCAGTTGACGTGGCTGAGACCATCGCATGGTTGGCTTCACCTGCTTCGGGTGGCCTAAATGGCAACACAGTTCGTGTTTGTGGTCAAAGCTTACTTGGCGCATAATACTGATTTATTGGTGAGAGTATGTGGAAAACAATGAGAGGGTAGCGTGATGGTATTATCCCTTGTTTTTGATTTGCCTCACATATGCTTACGAAATATTTGCTGATAAATTGTAATAAAGCTGCCCACGGGTGGCTTTTTTATGATAAAAACACAAGAGCCATCAGCCAAACTATTTTTTGCTATTAAAGATACTTGTAAAATTGATTGAATATAGTGCTTATTAGATAATAGGTACCAGTCAATGACTGCTTAATATCTCTAGATACGTTAAAAATCTTGTTCAAGCCACATTTAGGATTTACTTATGTCAGACACCCATTATGACGCGTTGCCAAAAGCGCACACTACCTATGCCAATATCGTCAAAAGCTTACTACCTATTGGTAACAGTGGCAAAGTCAGTAAAGATCAATTGCCGCAGGCCACCTATTACGTCGATGACTTGCATATCGATCATGATAATCTAAATGACTATCGTAAAATTTGTGGCTTTGCTGATAATGGTAAAGTTCCAGCGACGTACTTTTCAGTGCTATCACAGACTCTACAGATGAATATGATGGTCAAAGAGCCGTTCCCATTTGCGATGTTGGGTCTGGTACATGTAGACAATAGCGTCACGCAGCATCGTCCTATCGGTGAGCGCGAAACGGTGTCTATGTCAGTCACTTTTGATAACTTACGTGACCATGCTCAAGGTCAGCAATTTGACTTTGTCACCACGGTTAAAGCAGAGGACAAAGTGATTTGGGAAGGGACGTCAACTTACCTATCACGCAGCAAAAAAACGACCAGCAGTAAAGATAAAAAAAGCACGCCGCGTCCAGTTGCTGTGAAGCCAGAAGTAGGTAAAAAAGACGTACACAGTATTTTTGAAGTACCAGAAGATATCGGTCGTCGTTATGCTTTTGTTTCAGGTGACTTTAACTTGATTCATTTGCATCCACTATCAGCGCGCGCTTTTGGCTTTCCTAAAGCGATTGCACACGGCATGTGGTCAAAAGCTAAATGTCTTGCTCTAATGGATGAGCTGCCTGATGCTTATACAGTCGACGTCTCATTTAAACTGCCTATCTTTTTGCCAGCAGAAGTAGAGCTTATCGCTCAACCAGTAGCGAAGCTTGAGAACGCAGGAGATACCTGTGATTTTGGCTTGTACAGCTCTAAAAACAGTAAGCCACATTTGGCAGGTATCGTGACATTAAATAGCAAGTAGCAAGTAGCAAGCATTGTACGATGTATTAAAACCTATATCTTAATAGCCATATTTAACCAACACGTTTATCATTATGACTGCACAAAACATGAATTCACAAAATAGCGCGACAAGTACGGATCAAGCTGATAGATCAATGACTATTGATACAGCAGCTGCTAATGAAAACATTACCACTGACATCTCAAGTGATGACCATAGCGACTCAGATAATGGCGTCGATTTGTCCGCTGTTTTTGAGCCTTATTTTCGTCCGGATGCCAATACCATTGTGTGCGGCGCGTTAAATGAGGAAAAAGTCGCCGCCTTAGCAAAAGCTGGCGTTGAATTGGTGATTAATTTGCAGCCAGAGGATGAGTTAAGTTTTAATGAATCAGCCGCTGTTGAGCGCGCAGGAATGAGCTACGAGCACCTGCCTATTAATGGCGCTGAAGAGCTAAAGCAGCTTAAGATATTGGCGTTTGATAATATATTGCGTCAGTATCATGGTAAAAAGATGGCCATGCACTGCGGTTCAGGCAACAGAGTAGGGGCTGCCATTGCACTACGCGCAGGCTGGTTGCGTGGGCGCAAGATGGATACTGCTATGGAGCGTGGACGTAGTCACGGCTTGACCAAGCTTGAACAAGAAGTCCATAATCGCTTGCTAGTACCGCGCTAAATTATCATAATAGTTGAAGCATAAAAAGGCGACCGATAGGTGGCCTTTTTTATTGGTTATCAATGCATTTATACTGATCTACAATATCTCTATAACGCATGTACCCAACTGATTTTAATACTAGGACAGTTCACAATACTGGAGCAAGGTAGCAATGATGGACGACAATAAGCAAAGCAATGATCAAAATAATAAAAATATCGATACATCTATGAGCATAGATTTACAACGCCGCTTACAACAGTTATTGACAGATTTACAACTTGATGACGCGCCAGCTGGTGGTGCTGTGGTTGTGTATCAGGCAGGCGAGTGTATTGCGCAGGCAAGTACAGGTATGGCGCGTTTGGATGCATTATGGCAGTCTGATACGCTTGCCATTAATTTTTCTACCGGTAAAGGCATTTTAGCGACGCTAGCGCATGTATTGGTGTCGCAGCAGCTGCTTGGTTATGATGTGCCCATTGCTCACTATTGGCCAGAGTTTGCCGCAAAAGGTAAAGACAACATCACCTTGCGACAGGTGATGTCACATCAGGCTGATTTGTTTTCGATCACCAGTATCGATGTCGATAGTGACACGGTGCTCGATTGGCGCGCTATGCTGAGTCATATTGAGGAAATGCCTATCACAGCACCTGAGGACGCCGCTGCATATGACAGCGCGTACAGTGCGTTGATATATGGTTGGGTACTCGGCGGTGTGATAGAAGCCGTAACGCATATGTCATTAGCCGAAGCATTACGCCAGTATCTAACTGAGCCTTTAGGTATTGCAGACAGTTGCTATTTTGGTGTGCCAGATAGCAAAGTAGATCAAGTAGCAAAGCTTGCCAAAGACTTTGAGTCATCAAATGAGGATAGCGTACAACTGCGTAACAAGCGCCAAAAACCAACCTTAAAATCCGACTCACCAAGCACTTTACGTACTTATGCAAGTCTACCTAGCTATCATTACTGGCAACAGAAAATGCTAAATGATGAGCGTACAGCTGAAACGCAAAGTAGCCTTAATGACGATCTAGATAACAAAAATATTGATAACATACAACCTGTATTAAATACTGCGCGTATTAATAGCCTATATTTCAATACCAGCCAGCTCAATCTGAAAAACTATAAGGCAGCGCTCATTCCTGCCGGAAAACAAGCACTTGATTATCATAATCGCAACACACTACAGGCAATCATTCCCGCTGCTAATGGTGTCGCTTCAGCGGATGCGCTAGCCACTATCTATGCCATGTTGGCCAATGGTGGGGTTTGGCAAGGGCAGACGCTAATTGATAGTGCTACGTTTAAGCAGCTCTCCACAATTCAAGTCACAGGCCTAGATGCCGTCATGCCAGCACCAATGCAGTGGCGATTGGGCTACCACAGATTATTCAGTATATGTAGCAGTAAAGATACTATCGATAATAGCATTGATCCAGCACTATCAGGGTTTGGGCACATGGGATATAACGGCTCAGTCGCTTGGTGTGATCCTACGCGTCAACTGTCATTTGCCTTTATCCATAATTTTGATACCACTATGCTCAATGATATCCGCCAGTTTGCATTGACAGAAGCGGTTTTGAGCTGGGTTGATGAAGTGCGCTGATAAAGTCAGCTCTATAAGTGAACTCACTTTATCAATGATACTGGCATCATGAATGATTAATGATGCCCTTTCGGTGTCATTTTAAGTAGCCTTGTTGCGCTCAGACCATGGATGAAGATGGAGGTTAGAATCACGATCGAGCAGACAATCCACAGTTTGAGTGCATCATCCTCAGCAAAGAAATCTGTGTTGAGCGCATAAGATAGATAGTACAAAGTACCAATACCGCGAATACCTAGTGCTGAAATTGCGTATTTTTCAGCACGGGGTAAATGGAGTCCTGATAAGGCGATAAATCCGCCAATTGGGCGTATAAGTAGTAGGAAAGTAAAGCTGACGACATAGACACGCCATGTAAGCTCAACCCCAGATTGCAAACCTTGACCCAAGAACATACCAAAAATAACCAGCACTAATGACATGAGCAAGCCTTCTGATTGCTCAGCAAAATCGTGTAGTTTTTGATGATAAGTGTGCTCACACTCTGAGCGACGAAACGCAAATGCAGCCACAAATACAGCAATAAAGCCATAACTATGTACATACTCTGCAAGTCCATAGGCTAGTAGTGTCAGCGCAATAACCACATAGCCTTGTGAGATGGTAGTTTCGCGAGTGTGTCTAGAAAAAACGACTTTGGCCAATATTTTACCAACCAGCACACCCACCAATACCCCTGCGCCAATCTTCCATAAAACATCATGGGTGAACCATGACCACAGCATCTCACTGGTAAAAGCGTTTCCTTCACTAAAAGCTTCCGCAATTTTAATGGCTAAGTAGACAAAAGGAAAAGCCAATCCGTCGTTTAACCCTGCTTCTGAAGTCAACGTGAAGCGAGGTGTGTCTTCTCTCCCTGTATTAGGTGGCCCCACCTGAATGCTAGAGGCCAGAACAGGGTCGGTAGGTGCCAATACCGCACCCAGCAAAATAGCAGCGCCGAGGCTCAAGCCAAAGGCATAATAGCCTAACCCTGCCATCGCAAAAATACCGATGGGCATCGTGATGAGTAAGAGCCTGACCGTGGGTCGCCACAGCCGCCAAGAAAATTCGGTGTCAATTTTGATACCCGCACCAACCAATGAGACCAAAATGACAATTTCAGTCAGTTTTTCGATGATTATCCCATTATTGATAGGGTCCAAAAACGATAGAGACGTCCACCAGTAACCCATCATTAGACCGAAGCTCACTTGTAGCATAGGCAATGAGATCGAGGTGCGTTTAAAGATAACAGGAAACAATGCCCCTAATAAAAAGGCGATACCGCAGATTAATAAAAATAAATTGTAGTTTTCAATCATAAGGTTTTCGCATGTTGTTATGTTTTAAGGGCTGGTTTTGAGAGGTTGACTTTTGATATTGGTAATGGCTGGTATGGATGCTTAATATCTAGTCTGCAATATGACTTATCATGACGATAAAAAAGAATTATTACCGAAAAAAATAGTTATCAGAACGACAGATGCGTTGTTTTTTGGTGAAAAAAAAGCCTGCATGGCGCAGGCTTGATAGATTTTTATAAGTAAGTTATGAAAACGAAGGGTTTAGATAGAGTTCTTAGCGCTCTACTTGGCTTACGTCACGTACAGCACCAGTATCAGCGCTGGTAGTCATAGCTGCATAAGCACGTAATGCGGGAGAAACGTGACGATCACGGCTGACGGGTTTCCATGCATCGCGACCGCGCGCTTCCATAGCTTCTCGGCGAGCGGCTAAGTCTGCATCACTGACTTGCATGTTAATAGTGCGATTTGGGATGTCGATGTGAATGCTATCGCCTTCTTCAACCAGACCAATGGCACCGCCTTCAGCAGCTTCTGGGCTAGCATGACCGATTGATAGACCGGATGTACCACCAGAAAAACGACCATCAGTGAGTAGGGCGCATTCTTTGCCCAGTCCTTTTGACTTCAGATACGTCGTTGGGTAGAGCATCTCTTGCATACCAGGACCACCCTTAGGGCCCTCGTAGCGGATGATGACCACATCGCCTGCAACGATTTGGTCAGCCAATACCGCAGCAACTGCATCATCTTGTGATTCAAAAATACGTGCGCGACCGGTAAAGGTTAAGATACTCTCGTCGACACCAGCGGTTTTGACCACGCAGCCACGCTCGGCAATATTGCCGTACAGTACGGCCAAGCCACCATCTGCAGAGTAGGCGTGTTCGGCACTACGGATACAACCTGACTCACGGTTGACGTCAAGGTTTGACCACTCTTTTGATTGTGAAAATGCCTCGGTGGTGCGAACGCCACCCGGTGCGGCAAGGAAGCGCGCGCGTGCCTCATGGTTATCATGATTCATGATATCCCACTTATCAATCGCTTCTTTCATTGTCGTACTATGGATAGTCGGTACGTCAGTTTTCAACAATCCCGCACGATCAAGTTCAGCCAACAAGGCAAAGACGCCGCCCGCACGATGCACGTCTTCCATATGGAATTTTTGCGAGGCAGGGGCTACTTTTGCTAGGCAGGGCACACCGCGGCTTAGACGGTCAATATCAGCCATTTTAAAATCAATCTCAGCTTCATTGGCCGCAGCAAGTAGATGCAAGATCGTATTGGTTGAACCGCCCATGGCAATATCTAAGCTCATGGCGTTCTCAAAAGCTGCCTTTGTCGCGATAGAGCGCGGCAATACCGAATCATCATCTTGCTCATAGCGGCGTTTCGCAAGCGAGACAATAGTGCGTCCCGCTTCTAAAAATAGCTCACGGCGTAGTGAATGAGTAGCGAGTAGCGAGCCATTACCCGGTAGGGCCAAGCCTAACGCCTCGGTCAAGCAGTTCATAGAGTTGGCTGTGAACATCCCAGAGCATGAACCGCAAGTCGGGCAGGCTGAGGCTTCAATAGCTGCTACGTCCTCATCACTAATGCTGTCGTCAGCGGCATCCATCATGGCATCGACAAGGTCAAGTTTACGAACGGCACTGCTATCACTACTATCGGTATTGTGGCTCTTACCAACGGTACTGGCTAGGATTTTGCCTGCTTCCATCGGGCCACCCGAAATAAATACCACGGGTATGTTAAGACGCATTGCCGCCATTAGCATACCGGGGGTGATCTTATCGCAGTTGGAAATACACACTAGCGCATCAGCACAGTGCGCATTGACCATATACTCGACCGAGTCAGCAATCAGGTCGCGACTTGGTAGCGAGTACAACATACCGCTATGACCCATCGCAATACCATCATCGACTGCAATAGTATTGAACTCTTTTGCAACGCCGCCAGCTTGCTCAATCTCACGTGCGACCAGTTGTCCAAGGTCTTTTAGATGCACATGGCCGGGTACGAATTGGGTAAAAGAGTTGGCAATCGCAATGATTGGCTTGCCAAAGTCGCCGTCAGTCATGCCAGTGGCACGCCATAATGCGCGCGCGCCTGCCATATTACGACCGCCGGTAGAGGTTTTTGAGCGATAATCCATGTGATATTCCTTACTAATAGGCGAGATTTTTTTGAGTGTGAACTCGCAAGTGTGATGCTTATAGTTTGCTTTTTATCTGATATGAAGACTAGTGAATAATACTAAGTCTTTACCATACCATTAGATATGAATAATTGAAAATAGCTTAGTAATGGTAATGGGTTTAATATGATAAAAGTACAATTAAGGCACTATTCAATGCGAGCTAAAATCGCTTTATCAAACCAAGGTAGTTCAGCTTTATCGGCTTCTAGCTTCAAAATAGCTGCCAGCGCATGGGTGGCCAAAAGCTGTTGATAGTCGCCACTTGCGTCAATCGTCAATAGCGATTCGGCAGGTAATGCTTGAGTATTGGCATTTTGCGCATCAATACTGATTAACGTCTGCTTATTATTTTTATAAAGAACGTCGACACGACCAAAAAACTGCCAGTCTTCAAAAGCGGCAATCATAGCGTCGGCGGCATCCTTAGTATAGATTTGCTGCGTCTCTTTGCCCGTATTGGTCCAATGCAACCGAACGGCTAACTGCAATGCCTCACTGAACACCACCAATGAACCAATGACTTTCACATGCCAAGGACTGGTCAACAGTTCCTCATCAATGCCAATCAATTTAGCCGCTTCGTGAGCTGACATAGGCGTATTGAATTGAAGCAGTAATTCAGGGGTGAGTGGATGCGACTGCTTGACGGCATCGTCTAAGCTATCGTAATGATAAAGAAAAGGCAGTGGCAAATCTTGCGTGACGGTCTTTTTGACAATTTTGCAGTTGTGTATCTGCCAGCTAATAGCTTTGTCAGTCAAGGCTTCTGCTAAGATAATAGCATTTGGGTCAATGGTTTGAGTACCGCTTTCACTCTCAATATCAGAGTGTTCTTCCTTATTATCAAGGGTTATAGCAGTATTATCCATATCTGGTTGAGTTGACAAAGTAGACGAATCCATAAACATAGCGTTGTTAAAATAGAGGGTTAATATAACATTTAAAAGGCATGACTCGCCAATAAATTAGTGGGATAAGCTAGGGAGTATACAGCTTGATTTTATCAACGACGGAAATGATAGCAACTTGTACTAAACTTATATTTCGTCCACTATATGACAAGCGCTCTAAACCATTTTAAAAGCTGTTAAGCATCCAACAATCAAATAATCAAAGGAAAAAATAATGACTGAAGTAAATCAAAAGACTGCTTATGACGACAATAATATTTTTGCCAAAATGCTGGACGGTGATATTCCTTGTCACAAAGTCTATGAAGACGATAAGACGCTTGCCTTTATGGATATCATGCCGCAAGCCGAAGGTCATGTATTGGTGATACCGAAGCAGAAAGCGGTAGATTTGGCAGATCTTGAGCCAGAGTATGCCGCTGCGGTATTAATGACGTCTAAAAAGGTCATGCAGGCCCAGCGTCAAGTGTTTGAACGTGAAGGCATTATCCAAATGCAGTTGAATGGTGCGGAAGCTGGTCAAACCGTATTTCATTATCATGTGCATCTGATTCCATCGAGCATTCATGAGTTAGGACGTCATGCAGTAACGCAGGCTAATCAAGGTGAGCTTGCAGACATTGCTCAGCGACTTGCTATGGTTATTAGTGCCGTCTGATATCGAGGCATAAATTGCTAGGATGATAGGTATATAAGATTGAAGGGCAACTAACAAGTTGCCTTTTTTATTGCCCAGTAATAATTGTGTAAGAATCGTTAAGTTATTGTTATAAATACGCGCCCGTTCTAGGGTTTAGGCAAAGATTATGTTACACAGTATCCTTGTTTAACACTACCAACATATTACTTGGCTATTATCAATCGGTATTACCACCGCCATGATGATTTAGCAGTCTCTATATTGATAGTTTTTATGTTGATTATGTTTAGGGATATCGTTTTTATCTCCTATTTTCTTGGCTTTGAGGATACCACTGCTTATGAGTAACGGTTCACGCTCTACCATTTTATTGCCCGTTTTTATACCTGCAGCGGTCATTATGCTGCTGCTAGTCATCGGTACCGCGATTGATCCTGAGGCAGCGGGTGCTCTGTTCAGTGATGTGCTTAGTTTTACGACTGAGACATTCGGCTGGTTTTATATGCTGGCAGTGGCCCTGTTTTTGATGTTTATTATTGTACTGGCGTTTTCGTCTTATGGCAGTATCAAGCTGGGCCCTGATCATGCTGAGGCGGAGTACGGATTCCTTGAATGGTTTGCCATGCTATTTTCGGCAGGCTACGGGATTGCGCTACTGTTTTATGGGGTAGCGGAACCAGTGATGCATTTTTCCAGTCCGCCAATGTCGGACCCGCAGACTATTGCCGCGGCAAAAGAGGCGATGCAAATTGCGTATTTCCACTGGGGTTTTCATATTTGGGCGATTTATGGTGTCGTTGGTTTATCCTTAGCGTATTTTGCGTTTCGTCATGGTCTACCATTATCAATACGCTCGACACTGTATCCGATTATTGGTGACAGGATTCATGGCCCTATCGGTCATACGGTCGATGTGTTTGCGATATTGGGTACGATGTTCGGTATTGCTACCAGTTTGGGCTTGTCAGTATCGCAAATTAATGCGGGACTCAATTATCTGTTGCCAGATATCATTCCAGTGAATACGACCGTACAGGTGATTGCCATTGCCTTGGTGACAGCCGCGGCATTGGTATCGGTATTGGCAGGGATGGATAAGGGCGTAAAACGCTTATCTATTTTAAATATGCTATTGGCAACTGCGCTGATGCTATTTGTATTTGTTGTCGGTCCGACGATTTTTATCTTGAACGCCTTTATGGAAAATACGGGTAGCTATTTGGGTAATATCGTCGAGCGTACCTTTAGCTTACAGGCGTACGAAAATAGCGATTGGATCGGCAGCTGGACCTTGTTTATTTTTGCATGGACGATTGCATGGGCGCCTTTTGTGGGTCTGTTTATCGCCAAGATTAGCCGTGGTCGTACCATCCGTGAGTTCGTATTGGGTGTGATGCTCGTACCGACTTTCTTTACGTTCTTTTGGTTCTCGGTGTTTGGTGATACCGCGCTACACATGATTATGGTCGATGGTTATACCTCATTGATCAGTGAAGTACAAAACAACCAAGCGATTGCTCTGTTTAAGCTACTAGAGAACTTGCCATTTACTGAATTTGTGTCGTCATTGACCATTTTATTGATTATTACCTTTTTTGTGACGTCATCGGATTCTGGCTCGTTGGTGATCGATTCGCTAGCAGCTGGTGGTCGCAGTGATACGCCGTGGTGGCAGCGTAGCTTTTGGGTAGTGACCGAAGGCGCTGTGGCAGCCGTCCTACTGATTGCAGGTGGCCTAACGGCGCTACAAACGGCAGCTATCGTCAGTGCGTTACCGTTTGCGATTATCATTCTGATCTCAATGTTTGGCATGTGGCGTGCGCTGCGTATCGAAGGACATCGTAATCAGAGCCTTGGTAATGACAACAGACTGCCACCGCATCTACTTAAACCGTCTGCATGGCGCGAGCGTATCGACTATATGACCGACAAGCCAACGCGTGAAAAGGTCTTGAATTACATCAAAGAAGTGGTGATGCCTTCGATGATGGAAGTGTCGTCTAAATTTGCAGAAACTGGTTGGACGACTGAGGTCAACTATGACGCAGTCAATAACCGTGCGGTGCTTGAGTTACAACGTGGTGACGATGTCGAGTTTTGGTATGAAGTGCGCCTATCTGAGCATGATGCGCCCGATTATTATACTGAAGACAGTGCAGATACATTGCCACAAGAGCACCATCATCGTGCTGAGGTGTATCTACGCCGTGGTGGTCAGACGTATGATTTATACGGCTACAAATCTGAATCAGTGATTAATGACATCATCGATCAGTTCGAGAAGTATTTACATTTCCTCAATGTATCGCCTGATAGTCTACCGTGGCGCATGCAAGAGCATGATGATGACATCACGCTAGAGCAGGGCAGTGTGCTTGATAAATAATGCACGGCATGTATCAAAAATGACTAATGCTTATGCAAGCTATTCACGTTAATCGCTTGCAATAAGTGCAAGAATCCTTAGAATAACGGCTTGTTTTCCTTACAAATCAAGCCGTTTTTTTATGTCTATTGATTCTCCTGTTTTACCCTCGTCCTCGACTTTTTCTGACCATCCATTGTTGCAGCCATTGAATATAGGTGGTCTGACGATTGAAAACCGTTTGATGGTCGCACCGATGGCAGGTGTGACGGATAACCCTTTTCGCCGATTGTGCAAATCATTTGGCGCAGGTCATGCAGTTAGTGAGATGATCATCGCTGATACGGCACTTTATGCGCGCAAAAAATCCCTATATCGTGCCAACTTTGATAACGAGATTGCGCCTATTTCTGCACAGATAGCAGGCGCAGAACCAGAAAAATTGGCTGAAGCGGCTCGTTATCAAATCGATAATGGCGCGCAGATTATCGATATCAATATGGGCTGTCCTGCCAAAAAGGTTTGTCGTAAGCTGGCAGGCTCAGCGCTGCTACAAGATGAGGATTTAGTAGCAAGACTGCTTGATGCCGCTGTAAATGCTGTTGATGCGCCTGTGACATTAAAAACACGATTGGGGTTTGAAAATGGTCGTGAAAACATCCTACGAGTCGCCAAGCGGGCAGAGCAAGCAGGTATTGCCGCGATTGCCATCCATGGGCGTACGCGCGAAGATATGTATACGGGCGAGGCGCGTTACGAGTTAATACGCGAAGTCAAAGACAGCATTAGCATTCCTGTCATTGCCAATGGTGATATCGACAGCGCGCAAAAAGCGCAGCATGTTTATGAGATGACAGGCTGTGATGCAGTGATGATTGGGCGAGCCGCGCAAGGGCAGCCGTGGATATTTCGCGATATCGAGCATTTTTTGCGTACTGGCGAGCGTCTAGATGCCCCTAGTGTCAGTGAGATAAAGGAAATCGTACTGGCACATTTGCAAGAGCTGTATGACTTTTATGGCGAGTACTCTGGCTGCCGTATCGCCCGCAAGCATATTGCGTGGTATACGACAGGCATCCCCAACTCCAACGCCTTCCGTCAAGCGATGTATGGCGAGGAGAGTACCGCCGGACAGTTCCGCGTGGTTGAGAGTTTTTTGCAGACGTATGAGTAGTAATGGCCTGCACAGTTTCATCACGCTTATTATGAGCATAAATCACTGATACCTCTTTCAACTCTATTGATTCAATCTATGTTTTATCAATAGGGGCGGCTTCATTGAAAGGCATAGCATCAGGATTTTTCTCAGGTGTGGGCTTTTCTTTTTGCCAAGGGAATCGGCCTTCTAGCTCAACTTGTAGCGATAAGCTCAAAAACGTACGAATAAGCACGATAATACCCAACACCAAGACGCTGCGTAATGTCGGCTCTGTCACCACTGTTGCCATAATATCTGCAGCAATCAATACCTCAAGTCCCAAAAGAATGGATTTGCCAACGGTCTGCCTGATCTCTACGTAGGTATTGTGGTTCAGGCCGCCCGATATCCGAAATGCTTTGTAAAAAGCAAAGAGGAGTCCAAAAAACATAATCAAGACACCTATGACTTCGACTATCTTGGCAATCAAGTCAATATAGTGGGTTAAGTTTCCGATCAAAATAACGTCTCCTCTGTATCAGTCAGCAAAAAGTATGGCGCTAAACATCGTCACTATTATATGATGATATATCACTATAAACCCCTAAAATCGTCAAATTAACTATCAGCTACTGGTGTTTTGTTCACTGTATGCGATATTTTTTTGCTATGCTGTAAACGAATATTCATTGGTATAGGACAGACAAAAAGGACTTTTTATGGCTAATCCCTCGAAAAAAGCAATAACCAAAGCAGTAAAAGGTAAAAATATTATCATTACAGGCGCGTCAAGTGGTATTGGCGAGCGTACGGCTTTTTTATTAAGTGAGTGCGGGGCGCATGTTATTTTGTTGGCGCGTACTGAAGACAAACTAAAAACCGTCAAAGAAAATATTGAAATATTGGGTGGCAGGGCCAGTTATTATCCATGTGACCTTACCAATATGGATGAGATTGAAAAAACTAGCGAACAAATCCTTGCTGATTTTAAACATGTGGATGTATTGGTCAATAATGCTGGTCGTTCGATTCGCCGTTCAGTCCATGAGTCGGTCAACCGTTTTCATGACTTTGAGCGCACTATGGAGATCAATTATTTTGGCGCGGTCAAAATTATTCTTGGTTTCTTGCCGACGATGATTAGCCGCCAAACGGGTCAAGTTGTCAATATCTCGTCGATTGGTGTATTAGCCAACAGCCCTCGTTTTGCTGCGTATGTGGCGTCAAAATCTGCGCTAGATGCGTTTAGTCGTTGCTTAGCCGCGGAAGTCAAAGGCGATAATATCAAGGTCACCAATATCTTTATGCCCTTGGTACGTACCCCTATGATCGCCCCAACCAAGCTATACCGTTATATGCCAGCTTTGATGCCTGATGAAGCCGCATTAATGGTCGCAAAAGCGATTGTCCATAAGCCAAATAGTATCGCCAGTAATATGGGCAAATTTGCCTCAGCGACGTACTCGTTGGTGCCAGCATTTAACGTCGGTATTCAATCAATTGGTTATCGTATCTTTCCAAGTTCGACGGCGGCGCAAACGACGGATAGCAAGCCTAACTTTGCTCAGCGTGCCTTTGCCAGAATTCTCCCTGGTGAGCATCACTAAAATTGGCTTACTCTCAATTATTATGAAAACAAAAAAAGGATACGATGGTATCCTTTTTTAATGCTCTATCTATTTGTATTAATGTTCCTATAATATAGATAGGTAAGGCGTTAGTAGCCTTTTGTTCTTAGCAATTTACTTCGGTTAAAGTTTATTTGCCATAATGTAGCTTTGTGCGCAGAATGGGCGGTTCCCTAGTGAGGACTTGAATCTTCGGCTGTGGGCTAATGGTATCAAAGTTTTAACTCGCTGAAATAGTCACAGTGTACTTCATGGTGTACTTGTCATATATATTATGTTCGTGATCGGTGCGCTATACAGACATCGAACTAGAGCTTAGGAATAAACAATTAGTAATTTAGTATAATAATATCAATATGAGACATATGCTCTTTGAGTTGATTTATTTGTATGGTTGAAGTTATCTTATTCAGACGAATCTCTTTTAATTTTCCAAATGCTTGTGTGTTTTTAAAAAAATCTAAATCCTTTAAACCATTCAGTCCATTAATAGACATACTTTCAACGTGTTCAAAGCTGTTATTTTTTATCCATATATCAAATAGATCCTCTATAAGATTTTTATCTATATCGAGCCGTATAGACTTACTAAATACAAAGCTCTTATAGCTATTTAATACTCTATACACGTCAGGCACAGATATAGGGCTGTTCATATAAGACTTTGTGATTAAAGCATTACCACTGACTTCAAAATAGCCAACTGTGGCTAACGGTTTGGTGTATCTTATACCAACCTTTTCGTCATTATTTTTTTCGACAAGAGAGCAGTGATAAGTAAAGTTTATTTCATTCGAATGTTCGTTATAAGAGTACATTACTCCATCATTGAGATAATTTAATAAGAATTCTTTTGGTTCATACGAAAGAGTATTCCAGTCTATTCGATTTTCAGATATACCGTCTTCGTGAGTATATAACTCTAAGTCGCACCTACCTTCTACAAAGGTAGAAGACATACCTTGATATAGCTTATTCTTATAGAGTTGTGGTATTCCACGAGAACCGTATATGTCATCAATCTCATTACAGAACTCTGTAGAATCTATTTGGATAGGTGAAGATAGCCCCCTCTGACAAGGTGAAACATAAGGTTTGATAATCTCACCATTTTTAACTTCATAAGCTTCAATTTGATAATCTGGTTTATCAAAAAAGATGATGCCAGTGTATAGCTGTCCGTTCTCATACCATTTATCGTTACTTTTATTTAACAATGTGGATTTCAATCGTTGCATATTACTCATGTTAATATTCTCTGAAAGATGAATAATTGATCGTGCCGGTAGAAGAGATAATGAATAGAGATAGTTATGTAAAGGTATACCCTAGGGGAACCATCAAAAAGGCTTCAAAAACCTATTAACAGACTACTTAAAACAGACCGCTATCATGGAACCACTTATAACAGACTAGCGAAACCAGCAGAGCTTATTAGGCTTTTCTATTGTCCAGCCTGTGAGTAACAATACTCGCAGGCTACAGTATCAGCGATAAACAGTTCTATAAAAAGTATCGCGATTCAGTACTTTATTTAAACAAACACTCGCCACAATATCCAAAATATACCTATCATCAAGACAGCGATAACGAGTAATCGTTTTAGCCAATAAGGGAGCAAAGGTTTCTTATAGCCCAAGTCGTTTAGCTGACCATCGACACCATCTTGCAGGCTCTTAAATCCTTGGCTTTGCTTGGTGGTTTTGACACGATTTTTTACCAATGGTCCAGGCCCGTCATCGATCTCTTGCTCTCTATCGAAGCTAATGGCTTGATTGGGGATACCTTGTTTACTAGCGATGGTATTGAGCTTTTGCTGTTGTTTTACCTTTAGTGCTGTCTCGTAGGCATCAATCCTAGTTTTGGCTTCATCCATACTGATGTTTTCGTCTGCCGCCAACGTTTTGATGGCCATTACCAAGTTGTTTTTTTCGACCATCATGATGACGTCTTTTGGCAATTTTGTATTGACCGGCTTTTTGCTAGGGTCGGGGTTAAACATGGCTGTCCTTATTACGGCGTATGCGTGTGAATGAGTAATAGGGTTCATTATAACCATTTTACACAAACGATATTCAAGCAAAAAAATACCGCGATCACATTGCGATCGCGGTATTTTGGTATTTATCTACGATTAGCATTTATGCCAATTTTGATAAATTATAGGTCTTTCCAGCGTTGGATAGATTCTTTGATGACTTCTTTCGCTTCTGCAACATCACCCCAAGATTCAACTACAGTAGTACCTGCTTTTTTCAGGTCTTTATAGTGGCTGAAATGGAACTCTAGTTGGTTGATTAGCTGCTTTGGTAGGTCTTCTAGGCTGTTGTAAGCATTACCGGTGTCACGGTCGTCAGCAGGTACAACAACGATTTTGTCATCCACTTCGCCGTCATCAACAAACTTCATCACACCGATGACTTTTGCTTTTAGGAAGATACCAGTCGGTAGTGGCTGTTCAGTCAGTAGCAACACATCAAGCTCATCGCCATCTTCGTCAAGCGTTTGCGGGATAAAACCATAGTTACATGGCTTAGCAAAAATCTGTGGATCAATACGATCAAGCTCAAATACGGCCAATTCGCGATTCCACTCAATTTTATGGCTGCTACCAGCTGGGATCTCTACTACTACGTTGATGATGCCGCCGTCTACGTCGCCTGCGTCCAAAATTTTATTAAAATCTGCCATGAAATACTCCAATTTGCTTTTGTTTTAGAGGTTTGAATGATTGATGTAGCTAGGGATACTGCAAAATTTTTGCCGCATCCGATTTGTACTGGGTGCGATTATAACAAGTTTGGTCTAAATTTTCTCTTAATGCTTAAGTCTAAGCGTGCAAGATATTATGCAAAAAAAGATTATGCAAAAATGAACTCAAAACTCACTTTGGCGCGATGGCTCTCAATTCAATCAGTCCAGCATGACGCTTGGCGATGTTATCGATAAGTTTTTGGGTAACTATCTTGTAGCTGAGTGTATCGCTGACTTGCTGAGTCGTTTGTGTTTCTGACTCTTTTTGCTCTGATTCTGTCTGCATGGCCACAAAATCAGACAAGCGCAACATCTGCATACCCGCATAACCGCAGGGATTGATAGCATTGAATGCTGACAAATCACAGTCTAAGTTAATTGCGATACCATGATAGCTAAAGCCATGCTTAATCTTGAAGCCTAACGACGCTATTTTTCCAAGCATAATCTTATTATCAAGAGATTTGTCATCTAGCGAGTTGCTATTAGCATTGCTACTGTCATCCGCTACAGTGGGGTCAGAATACATGTAAACGCCAGGTGCATCACGGCGGGCATGGGCACTGATATTGTCACGACTAGATGGCGAGCTATACAGACAGTCATTGACGACGTCTTCGATCGCTTGCTCAGCATGGGAGACCAGATGGCGCACACTCCAGCCCAAACTGTTTAAGTCAAACAACCAATAAAGGACCAGCTGTCCGTGACCATGCCAGGTTACCTGACCACCGCGGTCGGTCTTGATGATAGGCGTGTCGGTGCGCTGCAGTATATGCTCTTCTTTGCCTGCTTGTCCAAGCGTATAGACATCGTTATGGTCAACGATCCATAACTCATCAGGCGTGCGTAGTCCTTGCTGTTTTTTTAGATCGATACGTTCGAGAGTACGTGACAGCATGGCATCGAGAGTGGGAACATAATCGGCTGCTGACAGAGATTTACTGATCAGCGTGTCATTGAGCAGTTGTGTGTCGTTTTGCATGAGCGTGTCTGTCTTATTATTGTCTGGTTTAAAGATAGATAATGTCGATAGGTAGTGTAGCAGTTTTGGCATCTATCGCCCAAAGTTTATCTGCAGTCTAGCATCGGATCTGGCATGTGAGTACCAATAGAAACGCACTAGAAAAAAGTAAAACCATTTTAATATCATGGCTTTAGTAGGCGATTACAAACGCAGCAGTCAATGAAAGGTGCTGTTCATTGCACAGTTGATGCGCTACATTAAAGTATAATGAATGGAATCTGATGAAATTGACAGTCAGGGCAGGTTATTAAAGCGCGCGTCTGACTAGAAAGACAGCGCCTATGACCCAATATAATGTAGTGACTACACGACATATGAGTACATGTGACTACGACAAGGAAGACAAATGACAGATAGCAACAAACACGCCCATGAGCAGGCCCCAACCGATGCAGGTTTTGCGCTGCAGCGTATGCCTGAAGCACTGAGTACTGCAAAAACCATCGATGAGATGAAATCTCAATTCTCACGCCTACAAACATTGAGCCGTACGCGGCCGATCAATGACTGGGGCACTCGTGAGACTCAGCTAGATAATTTAGAAGTGATGCTAAGCGACAATCAAGAAAGCTTTGCAAAAGCAATCAGCGCAGACTTTGGGTATCGTAGCCAATCAGAGACTCAGTTTGCCGAGCTGTTTCCGAGCTTCACAGGTATCAGTCACGCCAAAAAACACGGCAAAAAGTGGATGAAAGCACATCGCGCGCCTATTTCAGCGTTGTATATGCCAGCTCACAATGAGATTCAGCCGCAGCCATTGGGTGTGGTCGGCATTATGGTGCCGTGGAACTATCCACTGTTTTTGGCGATTGGTCCGATGATTGATGCAATCACCGCGGGCAACCGAATCATGGTCAAAATGAGCGAAGCTGCGCCGCAGTTTGCTCAGACATTCGCTGATGCCATTTCTCGTTATTTTTCGCCAGATATGATCTGTGTGGTACTGGGCGAGGTTGATATTGCTGCCGCCTTTAGTGAGTTGCCATTTGACCACTTGTTATACACGGGTTCGACTGCTGTAGGCAAAAAGGTGATGGCTGCCGCCGCGCCTAACTTAACACCAGTGACGCTTGAGCTTGGCGGTAAGTCACCAGTGATTGTATTGGATGATGCCAATCTAGAGTCGGTGGTCAACCGTGTCATGATGGGCAAAACACTAAATGCAGGTCAGACTTGTATTGCCCCAGATTATGTATTGATTCAGCGTCAATATCATGACCAGTTTATCCATTTGGCAAAAGAGTGGATGGCCAAGCACTATCCCAATATCGAAAACAATCCAGACTATTCACGCATTATCAATGGTGAGCAGTTTAAACGGGTTAAGGGCTACTTAGACGCGCTAACAGGTGATGAGATACACGCACTTACTGCGGTTGAGCCCAATATAGAAACGCGTCTGATGCCACCTGTGATTGTGAGCGAGCCTGCGCCTGATAGCGATCTGATGCAAAATGAGATTTTTGCTCCGATTTTGCCGCTGATGCATTATGAGACACTCGACGATGCAATTTATTTTGTGAACTCGCGTCCACGGCCACTAGCGCTATATGTCTTTAGTGACAGCTATAATAGCGTCGAAAACGTGCGTAACAACACGGTCTCTGGTGGTCTATGTATTAATGAAGTGATCATGCATGTCGCCCAGCATGACTTACCGTTTGGTGGGGTCGGTGACTCTGGTACGGGCGCATACCATGGCAAAGCGGGCTTTGAGCGCTTGAGCCATATGAAACCTATCTTTGTACAGACCAAGCTAAATGGTCTCAATTTCTTATTGCCGCCTTATGGTGGACTGTTTAAAAAGGCGATGGCACTGTTTTTGAAATAGTTGCCCTATGGGAGTTATTCAAAAATTGATTTTGAACTCTCTTCATTTGATACCGTAATCTATAGTACCTATATCTATAGCATCTATCAAAATAGGTGCTATTTTTTTGTCCCAAAATCAAAGGTTAGCATTGGAAAAAGATTTATTAATGATAGCGTTTATATCTGCATGGCCTGAGGTTTAACCATCTCAGCAATCGATAAATAAGCATTTGTCATTACTCCTATAAGTCGCTACACTTTGTAGTAAGTCTAAACAACAGTAGATGATTCATAGATGTTGTGAATCAACATGGTATCGTGAAATTCTGTGGTTTTGATGCTTCTTTCATGCCAGTAAAAAACGATAAATAGGACAGAACATGCGCCAATGGATTGCATTAAGCTTACTGTGTATGAGCGCGCTGTTGCTGCCTGTATCAGCATCCGCAGCTTGTCAGTCACCGATCAAGTTTGGCGCACTGACGTGGGAGAGCGGACAGTTTACCTCTGGGGTGCTTAAGTATATTGCTGAAGAAGGTTATGGCTGTACGGTAGAAGAAGTACCAGGAGCAGGGCCTGCGCTTGAGACCGCATTGTCTCAAAACGATATTCAGATCATCGGTGAGCAGTGGATTGGACGCTCACCAATCATGGAAGATGCCATCGAGCAGAACAAAGTGGCCGTCATTGGCGATACGCTCAAAGGCGGTGCGACCCAAGGCTGGTATGTCCCAAAATACGTGTTGGAAGAAAACCCAGGGCTACGTCGTTATCAAGACCTGCCAAAATATGCTCAGCTATTCAAAGACACTGAAGATCCGAGCAAATCTCGCTTTATGAATTGTCCCTCTGGCTGGACCTGTGAGATTTTTAATACGCGTCTGCTAAAAAATACAGGGCTTGGTAGTATCTTTAACAATGCTCACCCCGGTACGGGCGCTGCGCTCGATGCCGAAATCGCCTCTGCTTTTGAGCAGCACAAGCCGCTATTGTTTTATTACTGGCAGCCTACGGGCCTAATGGCAAAGTATGACTTTGCTGCTTTGGAGTTTCCCCCTCATAAAGATGCCTGCTGGCAAGACCTATTACTCGCTGACGGTACATCTGATTGTGTATCTGGTTTTCCAGTATCGCCTCTCGGTATTGCCGTATCTACCCCATTTATCGAATCCAACCCTGAGCTAGCAGAGGTCTTCAAAAAGGTACAGTTTACGCCTGATGAGCTGAACGGCGCTATCTTGGAAATGAGTGAGAGTAAGCGTAGTGGCGATGAGCAGGCGTTGGCGTTTTTGCGTGATAACCCAAATGTTTGGAAAGAATGGTTGTCTGAAGACGCTGCCACTAATCTTGCGACTAAGCTAGGCATTAGCTTAAACGGTGCTGTTATCAGTGCTGATCCAGCTACCTATAATAGTGATCAGTCAGCACTCTCATCCAGCTTCCCTTCGTGGTCGCTTGAGACTCCGCTCAACAATGCCTTATCAAGCGTCGTCCAAAACTATGGAGACGTATTTCGCACTATTAGCACGGTGACACTTACTTACTTGCTGTTACCCATTGAGCGATTATTAACGGTTATTCCGCCTTGGCTCATTATCGCGCTTGTGACGGTGCTTGCTTGGTTTGGTGTACGCAAGATTTGGTTCGCGCTGGCATGCGGTGCAGGGCTGTTTTTGATTGGTGCTTTTGGGTTATGGGGCGCGCTGATTGATACCTTGGCGTTACTCATCGTATCCGTACTGGTCACGGTGGTGATCGGTATTCCTATCGGTATTGCTATGTCGGGTAGCAAGCTGCTGCGAAAAATTGTGACGCCAGTCCTCGATGTGATGCAGACGATGCCAAGCTTTGTGTATCTCATCCCCGTGCTGATGCTGTTTGGTATTGGTAAAGTGCCTGCACTCTTTGCAACGGTTATCTATGCGCTGCCACCACTGATTCGCCTGACGACGTTGGGTATCACGCAAGTCAATCACGAAATGGTCGAAGCAGGACGCTCTTTTGGTAGTACGCATTTACAGCTACTTATTTGGATTAAATTACCACAAGCACTGCCTAGTATCATGGCAGGTATTAACCAAGCGGTGATGATGTCGCTTGCCATGGTGGTACTGGCGTCGATGATTGGTGCCCCGGGCCTTGGTGAAGATGTATTGCAATCTATCCAAACGCTCAATATCGGGCAAGGCTTACAAGCAGGTACGGCTATCGTTATCGTTGCCATTATAATTGACCGCATCACTCAAGCCTTTGGTCAAGGGAAGCGCGCTCGTCAAAAAACAATCAAAGCAGGCAGGCGTCCGATTGGGTAATAATGCGTCTAGTAGTCAATGAATAAAGCCAGCGTAAAAAATCAAGCAAATAGCGAGAGTCACGATGAATCATATCCAGCTAAAAAATATCAGTAAAATCTATAATGCCAATAGCACGCAAGCCCAGTCTGCATTGACGTTACTGGCTGAGGGTATGGATAGTATTGCAGTCAAAGAACAAACCGGCTACTCGGTTGGACTTTACGATATCAACTTGAATATCAAGGCAGGCGAGCTACATTGCATCATGGGGCTATCAGGCTCTGGCAAGTCGACCTTGATACGTCATCTCAATCGCTTGATTGATCCAACCAGCGGTGAGATATGGGTTAATACAACGGTCAATACCAAAACGCACGCCAAGGATAATCCGCAGGCAAACACTGCGCCAGTAGACAAACGCTCATCTAACGCTATCAATATTTTAGAACTCAATGATAAACAGTTGCAGCACTACCGCCAGCAAACAGTCAGCATGGTTTTCCAGCATTTCGGCTTAGTTCCGCACATGACTGTGATTCAAAATGTCGCTTATGGTCTGCGTGTCCGAAAAATGAGTGTGAGCGAGCGTCATGAGGTCGCGCGTCACTGGCTCAATGAAGTGGGCCTTAACAATTTAGAGCACAGCTACCCTGATGAGTTATCAGGCGGGATGCAGCAGCGTGTTGGGCTGGCTCGAGCCTTAGCAACGGACAATCCTATCTTACTAATGGATGAGGCGTTCTCTGCGCTTGATCCCCTCATTCGTGCCCAGTTGCAGGATCAACTGCTTGCATTGCAAGATCGACTCAATAAAACCATTGTTTTTATCACCCATGATATTGATGAGGCAGTCAAAGTCGGTCAGCGCATCAGTATTCTAAATGGTGGACGCTTAATACAGACAGGAACGCCAAGCGACTTAAGGCACAATCCTGCCGATGACTATGTTGAGCAATTTATGAGTGCAAAGGCTTGATATGCACTGATTATTGTATTGAAACGCCCTCTATATCAGGACTCTTACTATCCTGTTAAATAAGTGTAGCTATCGATAGCTTACTATTGAAGTAGGCTCCAATAGCGTTGTATACTATTAAGACAAACTAATGCGTCTCAACAGTCCGAATCACTGTCTCTCCACCATTTTTCAAAGTCTTATCTCTTTAACTTGAGTTGCCTCATAATAGGATTTTGAGCTATTTACACGCTCATAGTTGCCAAAACTCGCACCATCCGTAACAAGGACACGTCATGTCATATAAAAACAATCAAAAAAATAGTAATCATGAAGAAACTAAGAAACCTCGCTCATCAAGCTGGCTAAAAAACGTTAGCGCCTTTAGCATGACGACAGTGCTAAGTGCAGGCATATTGGTGGCTTGTGGCCAGATGAGTAATGCAGAAAGCAGCGCAAGCAGTAGTACCAAATCAGGTAGTCAAAATACTGGCGTCACCAGCTCGCGTGACATGTTGCCCTCCGATATGCTCAAACAAATGCAAGCATTGCCGCAGCTAACAAAGGGCTTAGGCGACACAGGTGCGGCAGTGATTGATCCTAATAAGCCGACCTTGGTAAAATTCTGGGCAAGCTGGTGCCCGTTATGTTTGGGTACATTAGAGGAGACTGAGACGTGGCGCACTGATCCTAAGTTTTCAGGCTTAAACGTGGTGACAGTCGCAAGCCCCGGTCATCTCAATGAAAAAGCTGATGGTGAATTTAGTACTTGGTATGCGGGCGTACAAGCTGACTACCCAAACTTGCCTGTCTTGACTGATCCTTCAGGTGAACTTATCAATAAGCTTGGCGTGCAAGTTTATCCGAGCTGGGCTATCCTCGATAAAAATGGCAATCTGGTACACTTGGTAAAAGGTAATATATCAGCAGAGCAGGCTTACGCACTTGCCGAAAATGCAGATAATGGCTTCGCTGAGCTCAAAGCAGGTAACGCTAAACCTGCCAATGCACAAGCATCAGACAACAATAAAATCGAATCTATCAAGCAAAAAGATGGCGTGTATTACAATGAGACAGGCAAACCAATCAACACCCGCTCAATCTACCTTGCAGGGGGCTGTTTTTGGGGTGTTGAAGCTTATATGGAGCGTGTCGACGGCGTTGTTGATGCCGTATCAGGTTACGCCAATGGCGATACAGCCAACCCAAGCTATGAGCAAGTCATTCGTGGTTCAGGGCATGCAGAAACCGTAAAAGTTACCTATGATGCCGACAAAACAGACCTCGATACCATCTTAAAATACTATTTCCGAGTGGTTGATCCAACGAGCTTAAATAAACAAGGCAATGATCGGGGCGTCCAGTATCGCTCAGGTGTGTATTACACCGACAAAGAAGATAAAGCCGTGATTGATGCTGCGCTCAAGCGTGTACAAAGCAAATACGAGCAAAAAGTCGTGGTCGAAAATGAGCCTTTAGATAATTTCTATTTGGCTGAGATGTACCATCAAGATTATCTAGCAAAAAATCCAAACGGCTATTGTCATATTGATTTAAGTCTTGCTGATGATAAGCCTGAAGAGACAACTCGTACTAAGCTTGCGCCAGTGACCCTTGCACCCGTTAATACCGTGGCTGAGACGTTAGACCCCAAGCGCTATGCTAAATTTGATAAAAATGCGCTAAAGAATACATTGACCAAAGCGCAGTACAATATCACGCAAGAGGCTGGGACGGAGCGCGCCTTTAGTCATGAATATGATGATTTATTTGCGCCTGGTATTTATGTTGACGTGGTCAGTGGTGAGCCGTTGTTTTTGTCGACGGACAAATACCAGTCAGGATGCGGCTGGCCCAGCTTTACTAAGCCTATTGATATGCAAGTGATTACCCAGCATCAGGATAATGCCTTTAATATGGTACGTACTGAAGTTCGTTCCCGCGTGGCTGACTCGCATTTGGGCCATGTCTTTCCTGATGGTCCAAAAGACCGTGGTGGTCTGCGTTATTGTATCAATGGCGGGGCGCTACAATTCATCCCAGTTAGTGTGATGCCGCAATCAGGCTATGCACCACTAGTAAAACTGGTGAAATCATAGTCGTTTTATTGCTACCTTTGAATAAATAAAAAAGACGCCAAGTTCAATCTTAGCGTCTTTTTTGTGCCATGTACTGTTAGATATTTGATTATCATTTTCGCTAGTTGTACGAATTTTGCTGCAATCTGACGCGAATTCTGAAATAAACCCCAAACTTCGCTATACTTGATGGTTTATTGGTGATGCACACTCTATGAGTGTCTATTATTTATTATCCAGATATCATTTATTATTCAGACATAAGGTCGCTTGGTCGTTTCGGTGACACTTGTTTCTCATTTCTGCACTTTTAAGGCCATAGCATGACTGCTACCTATTCACCCATTATTACCTCACTGCTCGATAATGATTTGTACAAATTTACGATGTTACAAGCCATGCTGCATCAGTTTCCACAGACACATGGCGTATATCGTTTTCGCTGCCGCAATAATAAAGAGTCGGCTTATCCACTGGCCGATATTCAAAAAGATTTAGAGCAGCAACTAGATAGCCTGTGTGAGCTGCGTTTTTTGCCGGATGAGCTGGACTACCTTCGTAGTTTGCGCTTTATGCGCTCAGACTTTGTCGATTATCTTGAGTTATTCAAGTTAAAACGCCGGTTTATTACAGTCAGTACCGATGATAAAGGTCGCCTGTCTATCGACATCGAAGGACCGATGATTCAGGCAATGTTCTTTGAAGTATTTGTACTGGCTATCGTCAATGAGCTTTATTTTAATGCGTTATCGAATGATAGTGTGATTGAAGAAGGGCAACGTCGCCTTGATGAAAAAGTAGCGCTGTTGCATCAATATGCCCTAGAGCAGGCAAAGTATGGGCGTGATATACCGCCGTTTATCGTCGCTGATTTTGGGACGCGTCGACGCTTTAGTAAACGCTGGCAAGCGCATGTGGTTGAGACACTACACAAAGCTGAGCCAAAAATCGTGGGCGGTACATCCAATGTATATCTGGCAAAACAGCTAGGAATGACACCGATAGGCACGATGGCACATGAGTTTATGCAAGCATTTCAGGCATTAGATGTGCGTTTGCGTGATTCACAAAAGGCCGCGCTTGAAGCATGGGTGCATGAGTACCGGGGCGATCTGGGCATTGCATTGACAGACGTGGTCGGCATGGATGCGTTCTTGCGCGACTTTGATTTGTATTTTGCCAAGCTCTTTGATGGGTTACGTCACGATAGTGGCGACCCTTACATCTGGGGAGATAAGGCAGTGGCACATTATGAAAAGCTAAAGATAGATCCAAAGACAAAGATTTTGACTTTCAGCGATGGGCTGGATTTAGAAAAAGCGTGGGAGCTGCATCAATACTTCAAAGATCGTATTAGAACCAGCTTTGGCATTGGCACCAATTTGACTAATGATATGGGCATCACACCGATTAATATCGTGCTCAAATTAGTCGAATGCAATGGTCAGCCAGTGGCCAAGCTGTCTGATAGCCCAGGCAAGACCATGATTAATAATGACACGTATCTTGCCTATCTACGCCAAGTCTTTGAAGTTGATGAGCCTGAATAATCTAATTGTCCGTGCTGCTAGTAGATTTTTCTTCGGCGAAGGCTGCATCCAATGCTTGCTGTACCGCATTGATACGGGTTTCGCAAACGTGATAAGCCGCAATAGATTCTTCAACCGTAGTCATTAGGTTATCAATATCAGGCTCGTCTTGTTGCTGCAGTTCAGTCGCATTGGTTTTTAAAATGTCGTAAGCCGCCTTAAAGGTTTTTGGGGCGGCTTTTTTGCGTCTGCGAGTAGGGGTGGTCATAAAGTTTCCTAATGTTTAAAGGTAAGTAGATAAGTAGTTGTTAGATATTATTATATGATTGAATGGGCATGTCTGAGATTTCAGTCGCTTTCTTATCCATATTGATATCGATAATCTGCGCTTTTGCGTTGCCATCTTTTAAAATGATATTGACAGTTTGCTCAGGAGACAGTTGGGTGCTGCTCGTGAGCGTTTGGTTGTTTTTGGCATCCGTGAGCATGGCATAGCCTTGTTTGAGCACGCGAGACGGGCGATGTAATAGCACAATATCACGTAGATGTTCGCTATCGCGCTGTGCTTGCACAATTTGCTGCTGCGCGTTTTGCATGATTGACTCTTGATGACTTCTGCTATTAGTCGCGGCTTTCGTCAGTTGTTGACGTGCCAAGGTTTGCGTTTGCGTATATCGCTCAGCTGTTAGTCTGACTGCTTGCTTTACTTGGCGCTGTGCGCTTTGTTGAATGCTGCGCCACGCATAGTCACTGTCTTTTCGTAGAGCGGTGAGTTGTCCGATAGTCTGTGACTGTATTTGGCTTAACTGGCGTGCGGTTTGTTGCTCAGCAGTATTCAATTGGCGCTGAGCAGCTTGCTTGATTTGCGCCTGATAGTGCAGCGTTTGAGTGACGAGCTGGGCTAAATGGCTATGGATAGCAGCAATCACTTTTGAGGGCGTATCAAAGCTGGTATGCGCCACTTCATCTAAGATGACTTTGTCACGCTCATGACCGATACCAACCCAGACAGGCACAGGCTGCTCAGCAACCAACGCTGCCAGCTCATAATCATTGAGATAAGCCAAATCACCAACCGCACCGCCGCCGCGAATAATGACCAATAAATCAGGCAAACGCTGATAAGTGTCATAAAACTGCTGCTGAGCATTAACGATGGCTTGGCGTATCTCCGCAGGCGCATGATTGCCTTGAAAAGTCGCATTATGATAGTGGAAGTGACACGCACCTGTACCGGCTAAGCGATCCGCATCTGCTTGAAAATCGCCCAATCCGGCGGCCTTTTCAGGAGCAATAACCAGCACATGTTCGATATCAAAAGGAGCGGGTAGCTGCTGATTAAGGTGTAATAGCCCTTCGCCTGTTAAACGATCGACCATTTCTGCATATTGCCGTGCCAAGTCGCCTAGCGTATAGCTGGGGTCGATATCCTCAACTGTGATTGAAAAGCCATACTGGGCATGGAATCCTGCCGATACTTTGAGGAGTACGGTCAAGTCACGCTCAAGCGGCATACCAGTCGCGCGTTCAAACTTGGCTAATACACGAGCCGCTTTAAAGCGCCATAGATTGCCGCGGCAACTGGCGACCACTTTGCCATCATCGTCTTTTTCTGCCAATTCAAAATAATAGTGACCACCCTTGCTAGATAGGTTACGGATTTCTGCTTTTACCCAGACCCGGTGGTCAAAGGTCTGTTTGATGACCATTTCAACCGCGGATAAATAGTCACTAAGGCGTAAAACGGTATCTTCTAGCTCGTCTTCTTGCTCAGCGAGTTCGGCCTCTAGAGTGGCCAAATCTTTGGCAGGTTCGAGTACTTTGGCCTGTTTGATGTTTGAAAGATTGGGTTTGCGCATGATATAAGACCAAGGATAATGAAAACATAAAGACTAATGAGGATGTGCTGAATACGATAGCGGATAGTTTAACCCAAAAGGGCGCACACAAAAAGCAAAGCCAACAAGCTTTGATTGATATATTATCCATATCGCAGCTTGTTGGCTATTTCATAAATCACAGTATGTCAGGTGATGCTAGAGAAACGCAAATGGCGTCGCTCATTTAGAGAGTTGCTGATAGAGAGTTACTGGCAACGAAAATTGATCTTGTACTCATAATCATCATTGCGTGACAAATCTGGTGTGCCTGTACCAAAGATTGAGCCGACCACGGAACCCACTTGTCCAACCATACGGCCAGTACGTTCATTTAAGATGCCATTATATTTGACATTGTCATCAACGATAATGACTTGTTTGCTTCGACAGGTTTTTTGCGCACTATCGATCGCATTTTGCTGTGCTTTGACTTTGGTATCAGCAATGCCAGTGGTTTCATAAATAGAGTTAGCGCGCTGGATCACTGGTGATGATGGCGTGCTTTGACAAGCGCTTAAAACGAGCGCACCGGCCAATATTGCACTTAAACTGGCAGTTTTATTAAAGGTATTCATAAATAATTCCTAATGTATATAAACAGAACGTCTTAGCGATAGGCAAAGCTTCATGAATGTAACGTATCTAGATATTACCTGTCTAGACGCTTATTGTGTGCGGTATTACAGCAGTATTGCCTACCCAATCTATGACAAACAAAGCTTGCTTAAATCAATAATATACTCAACTGCTACGAGTCAATTTTGGCCTAAAATAAAACAAGTCGCACCCGTACACAGCAAATCACTTGAAATAAAAATCATATCTAGGATAATTGAGCCATTCATTTTTTATTAATAAGTAATACTATGCAATTGATTCCTGCTCCTGCTGGTGTGCTCGAGGTCGACGCACTATGGCAAAATGACAATCCTAATGACCCAAATACAGATACCGTCGCGCTGCTATGCCATCCCAATCCGTTGTTCGATGGGACAATGAACAATAAAGTGGTCACGACTATGTACCGCTTTGCCCGTGACAATGGCATGCATGTGGTACGTTTTAACTTCCGCGGCGTTGGTCAATCGACAGGCGAGCATGATTATGCGGAAGGTGAAGTGGTCGATGCAATGACCGTGCTACAATGGATTGCTGAACAAACCAATGCCCGAAAGCTATGGCTTGGCGGTTTTTCTTTTGGTGGTTATGTCACGGCCCGCGTGGCTGAGCAAGTACTTGAAGCCGCGCATATATGGGGGTTGGATGATTTTGATGTGTCGAAAATCGCACTTATCGCACCATCAGTCGAAAAAAACGACAGTACTGATATTAGTTTGCCTGCGGATAGAACTTTTGAGATTTATGGTAATGCGGATGAAGTAATCGCGCCTGAAAATATGCAGGCATTTGCAGATCGCTTAGGAATTGTAGTAAGCGTCGTCGATGGTGCTGGTCACTTTTTTCATGGTCGCTTATCAGAACTTAAAAAGTTATTAGAAACGCATAGCAATGCATAGTTTTGACCCTAATCGCTAATGCATGTTTTAGGCTCGCACTTAGCCACCCCAATATTTTGATATTTATTTAATCCAACGATGAGTCGTATTATGAGTTTATCTCCATTGCAACGTTACGAGAAAGCCGTCAGTACAGATGAGTTTACTCGGGATGAGCAGCAGTTTCAGGCCATGAGTTATCTTGATGAGATCTACCATCAGCTCATCAATAGCGCACCGCAAAAGAAAGGGTTCTTTGGATTTTTGAAATCCAAGCCTGTCGCGCCAACTGGATTATATATGTGGGGCGGTGTCGGTCGCGGCAAGACGTGGATGATGGATATGTTTTACGATTCATTGACCATTGAACGCAAAATGCGCCTACATTTTCATCATTTTATGCAGCGTGTTCATCAAGAATTGAATAAACTCCAAGGCGAAAGTGATCCACTCGAAAAAGTTGCCGATATTATTTATAAAGAAGCGGTCATTATTTGCTTTGATGAATTTTTTGTGTCTAACGTCTCTGATGCCATGATTTTGGGTGATTTGTTTACGATGCTGTTTAATCGCGGTATTACCTTGGTCGCTACGTCAAACATTGAGCCATCTGGTTTGTACAAAGATGGTTTGCACCGTGACCGTTTTCTACCAGCCATTGCAGAGGTTGAGAGCCATACGACAGTGATGAATATCGACTCCGGTATTGATTATCGTCTGCGCGTGCTTCAGCAAGCAGAGTTATATGAATCACCAATGACTAAAGCCAACCATCACTGGTTAGCTAACCGCTTTGCCAGCTTGTCTAATAATCAAAAAATTAGCAACGAGCCAATTACTATCAATGGCCGCGAAGTCAAAGTCAACGCGCGTACCGAAGATATCTTGTTTTGCGATTTTCGACATTTATGCATGGCGCCGCGCTCGGCATCTGATTTTATTGAGCTTGCAAAACAATTCAGCACGGTATTAGTTGATTCAGTACCCGCTTTAGATGATGATTTGCGTGATCCAACGCGCCGTTTTATTTATCTGGTTGATGAGTTTTATGATCGCCGTGTAAAACTGTTGGTACGCGCAGAGCAATCGATTTTGGACTTGTATCAAGGGGAAAAGCTAGCGTTTGAGATTGAGCGTACCCGCTCGCGCTTGCTTGAGATGCAGTCAGAAGACTATCTACGCATGGATCACCGTGTCGAAGATGCTGCATAGTTGATGTTTTTTAAAACGGTATTGCTAGAGCTCAAATGTTTTTTAGCATTCGGTGCTTAGTATTTTCAATGACAAGTATCAAATTTAAAAGTAGTTCGTAAAAAGAAAGAAATAATAATAAATAAGGACAGACAATGACTACAATAGATGAAAATAACCAAGCGTCACAGGACAATAAACTGCCTGTTCAGAATGTAGCCGCAAATGATGTCTCAGCTAGCAGTGAAGAGCTGATTGGTTGGATTAATTCAAGACGCAGCATGGGTAATTTGGATACACCAGCCCCAACGCGGGATCAAATTGAGTCTGCTATTGAGTGTGCAGCGACAGCGCCCGATCATAAAAAACTGCGTCCATGGCGCTTTATTGTGACCCAAGGGGAGGCACGTCACGAGCTAGGTAACGCGTTGGTAGCCGCAGTAAAAGAAAAAGCGCTCAAAGATGGCGAAGAGCTGTCTGAGAAAACCATCAAAAAAACCCATACTATGCCGCTTCGAGCGCCTGTTATCATAACGGTCGTGACGCAAATGCAAGAGCATAAAAAAGTCCCACCCTTTGAGCAAATGCTAAGTGCCGGTGCTGCTGTGCAAAATTTGATACTGGCACTCAAAGCTCAGGGATTTAGTACAGTTTGGCGTACTGGGCTGTTATGTAACGAGCCTGCGGTAAAAGCTTATTTTGATGTGGGTCCAGATGATTATGTGACTGCTTTTGTTTATACTGGCACTAGTCCAAAAGATGAATCCAAACGCAAACCTATTGATATCGAACCGTTAGTACGCTTCGAGTCATAATTTGACTCGGTGTTGTCTCTTGGTAAAATTATTACCTCAAAAAGACCGTGAGCCCGAGTATCGGAAATATCTGGGAACAGTAGCTCCTATTGAGAATAAGTCAGTCAACATGGATAAAAGAACATGACAAGTCCTAACGATAGCAATAAAGATAACAACAGCGCTAACAATGAGGCGGGCAACAATACGTCTGAAAAACAAAACGGCATGTTGGCAGGTATCTTAGAGCGTGCAAGTAAGTCAGGCATCGGTCGTAAAAAATCAACACCTAACCCGGTTGAGTCGGCAGTCGCAAAAGATATGGCAGAGATTCACAGCAATCCTACCAAGCTGCGTTTGGCGTTTTTAGGTGGTGGTAGCTTTGGTACGGCAATGGCAAATTTGGCTGCGCGTAATGGCTGCGATGCTACGCTGTGGGTACGTAATAAACGTACTGTAAAAGCGATGGCAAAAACTCAAACTAATAAAAAATATCTGCCTGGCTACAAGCTTGATGACCGTTTGAAATACAGTCATGATCTGGCGGCTACCGTCAAAGACAAAGATATTATTTTTATCGCCGTGCCGGGATTGGCTTTTCGCGAAACGGTAAAAAACATTGCGCCTTTGATCAGTGGGCAGTCTATCGTATCGCTGACCAAAGGGATGGAGAAAGATACCTTTGCCATGATGAGCGACATTATTAAAGAAGTGTTGCCTGAAGTGAATTTCGGTGTCATGTCAGGGCCAAACCTTGCCATAGAAATCATGAAAAACATGCCGTCTGCCACGGTGATTGCAAGTGAGTCTGAGCCATTGCGTCATGCGGTCCAAGCGGCCTTACACAGTGCCTTCTTTAGAGTGTTCGCGAGTGATGATGTACGCGGTGTCGAGCTTGGCGGCGCGCTCAAAAACATCTATGCCATCGCCATGGGTATGGCAGCTGCTTATGAAGTGGGTGAAAATACCAAAGCAATGATTCTTACTCGTGCCTTAGCAGAGATGAGTCGTTTCGGTGTCGAAGAAGGGGCCAATCCGCTGACCTTTTTAGGTTTGTCAGGAGTAGGTGATCTATATGCCACTTGTAGCTCAGAGCTAAGCCGCAACTATCGTATTGGTAATATGCTAGGTCGCGGCATGAGTATTGATGCCGCAGTCAAAAAACTGGGTCAAACTGCTGAAGGAGTCAACACCATTCAGCAAGTCCACGAAAAAGCCACCAAAGCGGGCATCTATATGCCTATCACCCATGCGCTCTATGCAGTCATTTATGAAGATAAAGCAGCGCTAGGCGTGGCACTACATTTGATGGAAGCTGGGTTCCGTAGTGATGTTGAGTTTGTGATGGCGCATGACCATAGCAATGCTGCGCTTACCGCTCATATGAAAAACTCAAGTAACAGCGCTAAAGACAATACCAAAGCCGATGCCAAAAGTAAAAATAGCGATGCTGATAAGTAAGATGTTCTATTAAAAGGTACTGTTGAGAGACAGTGCTAACTCCGCGCACCAAGGAAGGTTATGAAAATTATATTAGTACGTCATGGTCAAGCCGAAGATGAGACGCGTCCAGATAGTGCGCGTCAGCTAACTGACTTTGGTCAACAGCAAGCGGCACAGACGGCAGAGTATGTGACCACACACTATCATCCAGATCGTTTTATCGTCAGTCCTTATGATAGGGCGCAGCAGACACTGGCTGCATTCCAGTCGCGAATGCCAAAAGTACCTTCAACAGTGCAGGACAATATCACGCCCTCTGATGATGCCCGTCAGGCTTTAATGGATATTTCGAATATCGATGCAGAATGTCTGGTTGTTGTTTGTCATATGTCAATCGTCGCTTATATCGCAGGCTTGTTGACCGGTGATTATCCTGAGTCATTTTCTTTGGCAGAAGCCAGAGTGTTTGAAATGGATTTTGTCATGACTGGGATGGCCACTGAAGTGGATCGTTTTGTACCTGATCAACCATACTAGGCTAGCCATTTCTTAGATAGGATGAATTCAGAATGAGGCAATCATGCCAATTAAGCGACTGGCTCAGCAGATAAAATGACTCAATCCTTTTTGAATAGTAGCACTGCTTCATCACAGTACTTTTATAACCGCAGCAATAATCGAGGACACGTTTAGTGTTACATGTTTGGTTACGAGCGCAGCATAGCCCGCTAGCTGTTTGGCACGAAGATGTACAGCAATGGCAGACGGTTGACGGTTGGCAACAGCTACAAACTATCTATGGTCATCATAAATCCAATGGCCAAAAGGCAATTTGTTTATATTTCCCCTCAAGTCATGTATTGCAAGTAGACACAGCGCTTAATACTGCTCAGCTCAAGCAGCTGGGTAATAGTGGTAAGCAGTATTTGTTTGAAGAAACCTCCCTAACACCAGTTGAACAATTGGTTATTCGCCAGTTGAGCCATGCTGATACGACGCAGCTATACGCATTGGCACAAAATGATATTGAGGCATGGCAGCAAAGTGCTCAGCTCGTGGGTATGAATATAGTGGCACTACTGCCAGATTTCTTGTTACTGCCACCGCCAGAAGAAGGCGCAGGTCAGCAAGTGACATTGTATCAAGACGAGCATACTCTGTTATTGCGCCAATCATTGCGCCAAGGCATGGCTGTCAGCTATTTACCGTTGATTTTTGAGCGCTTTCCGCACTTAAGCGAAGTGATGTTGCTGAATTCTATTGAAACCAATAGCCTTGCTATCAGTGATTTAGCCGCTAATGAAATGGATAGTATGGGTATCAATAATATCCCAGCAACATCAGCGACAACCAGTTCTATGGCGCAAACGAAAGCGCTGATCGCCGATCACCAGCTGTTATTAACGAGCTTGCCCACGGCACCAGCGCCCATTGACAACCCAGAACGTCATGCGCTGAACTTCTTTATCAAATCAACCGACTCACAGTTATCACCGTATTTACGGGTAGCAATGATGGTTGCGTTATCGGCTTTAGTACTACAGATGGCAACCGATGGGGTGCAGTGGTACAAGTATAATGAGGCAACAGCTGCCACCAAGACTGAAATAGCTGCGCAATATCAATCTTGGTTCGCTGATGAGCCGCTCAGTACTCGAACCAAGCTCCAAGTGCAATTACAACCAAAACTGCTTAGTGACAGCCAAGCACCGGCATCACACATGGCAGCGCTGTCAAAGATATCACCCTTAATCAAACAATCTTCATTGCGTGCACAGACACTTGTGATGCAACCATCCGCACTTAGTTTTACGCTCATTGCTCCTGATCGTGGCAGTTTGGATCAGTTCACGAGCACGCTAGTAGCGCAAGGTTTGAATGCCAAGCTTGCGCAAGTGAGTAGTAATGATCAAGGTCAATTTAGTGCCCAGGTCACTGTGGATGTGGTGGAAAACAGCGATACGGCGAACACTCCAGCAGCATCATAATTCATCAGAGTATTGGTAAGAAAAGGTCAAAACATGAAACGATTACAGCGCCGTACCAAACGCAGTGCAGCTGTCTCTGCAACCAATACCGAAACGCACGCATTCTCAGAGCGTATGAGCAGTTACCAAAATGTGCTATCAACGCGCTGGCAAGCGCTACCTCAACGTGATCAATTAGCGTTAGCCATCTTGTCCGTATTTTTGCTGTTGTTTATCGGCGGTTATGGCGGTTATAGCATTCATCAAGCGGCAAAAGAGAGTAAAAATGATTATCAGGAACAAGTGGCTGATTATTTTTGGTTGCGGGCGCAAGCAGGTAATATCGATAGTAATGCATTAAGTACTGGCAATAACGCTAATGGAGAGGCTGACATGCCGCCTGCCAATCGCATTAGTGCGCTGCTAAATACCACAGGAATTACAGATGCTCAGGTCGTTGCGGCTGGTGATTCGGTGCAGTTAAGCTTTATCCACCCCAGTCAAGCTGTCGTGAGTACCGCTCTTGGCAAGTTAGAGCAGCAAGGTTGGCAGTTCACGCAGTTGTCTATGCAGCAAGACCTAACGAATAAATCTATCCAAGTGCAAGCCACTGTCACTTTATAACTTGATACTGTTTAGTAGCAGGTATGGGCTTAATAGTAGAATATAAGTAACAGAACATGATATGTTCCAATTCAATTTATCGGTAACTTGCTTTTCAAATGGTATTTTGAGTTAGATGTCATTGAAAAGCTTTTTATCTGTCACCATTAAACATTTATTAGCCACTGCTAACGATAGATATTTAGCATACAGCACTTTCTTAATAACGATACTGATGAGCATAGTTTTCAGCAGACAAGATTACTGACCAGCAAGGACAACGCAAACCAATGAGTGACAGTATGAGCAACGATAAGCGCCGTTCTTTAACCATTTATAATCACATCACTTATTTCTTATACGTGATTAGCTATTTTACCGCTGGTCTGCTGTGGATCGTGCCGATTGTGATGAATTATGCCAAGCGCCACGATGCTGATGGCACATGGTTATCCACGCATTTTGATTGGCAAATCAAAACGTTTTGGTACAGTATCGTTTGGTTTATTATTGGTATTGTCATCACTGCTTTTGCTTTAGGTGGTTTTGGCGTGAGTATGCTAGCTGATAGTGGCAATATCGCTATTGGTTCGACGTTACTGGCTGGCTTTGGTTTGTTGATTGTGACATTCACCTTTATCTGGCATTTATATCGAATTATACGTGGTTGGATTGCACTCACTGACGGCCGCCCAGTACCTTAATACGATGCCGTAGTTGTCTTTCGCTGTTGATTCAGCTGAGCTTAAAAGACAGTGAACTATTATTGCTATCTAATAAATGCTGATTGATATGCGCTGACGGCGGGTTAAATGTGGAAATTTACCGTGTGAAACTTTGCTCTTGTTTCTGTTAAGCTGATATAATCGCTCCGCCTGATTTCACTCATATTCTTTATCCACTATTTCTTTCGAGCAGGGTCCGCCATCACTATGTCTTATGCCTTACTTCGTCCTTTTTTGTTTAATATGGATCCCGAACACGCCCATGAGATGACTTTATCTTTATTGGATAAAGCACATAAAGCGCGTGTTTTAGGTTTGGCGTATGGTCAGTCGATGCAGCCTACTGACTGTATGGGATTGCAGTTCTCTAATCCAGTGGGTCTGGCAGCAGGACTGGATAAAAACGGTGACTACATTGACGCGTTGGCTGAGCTGGGTTTTGGTTTTATAGAAGTAGGTACGGTCACGCCAAGGCCGCAAGCAGGCAACGATAAGCCAAGACTGTTTAGAATCAAGCAAGCAGACGCCATCATCAACCGTATGGGCTTTAACAATGAAGGCGTTGATTATCTGATTGATAATGTCAAACGCTGCAAATACAAAGGCAATATCGGTATCAACATTGGTAAAAATGCCGACACGCCAGTAGAGCAAGCCGCTGATGATTATGTCTATTGCTTGGAACGTGTGTATCCGCACGCCTCATATATCACGGTAAATATCTCATCGCCAAACACCAAAAATTTACGTGACTTGCAAAGTGGTGAGGCTTTGACCCAGCTGATGGATACAATTAAAAACCGTCACAGTCAACTAGCCACCGAATATGGTTTTTATGTGCCATTGGTGCTCAAGGTTGCACCTGACCTAGAGCCACTGCAAGTTGACTATATCTCACAGCAGTTATTAGACTTTGAAATTGACGGCTTGATTGCAACCAATACGACACTGAGCCGCGTGGGTGTCGAAGACTTGCGTGATGGCGATCAAATGGGCGGCTTGTCAGGTCGTCCGGTGAGCCACATTAGTACCCAGATTTTACAACAGTTCTCTGATCAGCTAGATGGTAAAGTTGCTTTGATAGGGGTGGGTGGCATCGATAGTGGTGCCAAAGCCGTCAAAAAAATCGAAGCAGGTGCGGACATGGTACAGCTCTATACAGGTCTTATATATAGAGGACCTGGGCTAGTACAGTCTTGTATTCAAGCAATCGGTGGCTATTATGATGCCATGGAAAGCTAGTCAAATGAATGAGATGGTGAGGCGCAAAATATGAGCGGTCTAGATATTGTGATTGCTATTGTTGTCTTGATTGGTTTGTGGCGCGGTTTTCAAGTTGGCCTGATCAAAACAGCTGTTGGCTTAGTAGGCTGGTTTATCGCTCTTATCGCTGCGACCCGGCTCGCAGGATCGGTGTCGCCTCAATTATCTGGTATCGTGCAAAGCCCAGTGCTACAAATGGCCATGGCCTTTTTGCTAGTGGTGATTGTGATATTGGCGATCATGCACTTGGTGGCTTTTGTATTCTCAGGTGTGCTCAAAACCCTACGGTTGAGCGTGGTCGATAAAATGGCAGGCGGGGTGCTTGGTGCTGCCAAAAATGTACTCATGGTATTGGTTGTGTTAAGTGTGAGTGCGCCACTACTAGTACAAATGCCGCAATGGCAAACCTCAGTGTTGGCCCCTGAGCTGATGCCTTATGCGCCTATGGGTAAAGCATTGGTGTCAGATGTGTTGGGCATGGCTTGGGATCAAGTCAATCAGTCGTAATTTTCTATTGTTCTAATTCTTTTTATACTTCTAAACGTTTGCATGTGTCACTGATCATCGAAAACAGATGATTAAAAATTATCATGAAGTTTCTTACAAAATCATCAGGTTAGCGGTGGACGACAGTGCGTGATTTTAGCCACATACTGTCAGCAGTTTTGCCGTTATTGTCGTACTAATGTATGAGTTAAAATAGGATATAGCTATATGTGTGGAGTCATTGGAGTTGCAGCTCATGAGCCAGTCAATCAGATACTTTATGACGGCTTAACGATGCTACAGCATCGCGGGCAAGATGCAGCAGGTATTGTCACTTTGCAAGATGGTCGACTTTACCTACGTAAAGAAAACGGTATGGTACGTGACGTATTTATGAATCGTCATATGATGAAGTTGGTCGGTAAGTTTGGTATCGGTCACGTTCGTTACCCAACCGCTGGTACTTCTAGTAGCGCTGAAGCTCAGCCATTTTATGTTAACTCACCTTATGGTATCACGCTTGCGCACAATGGTAACTTGACCAATGCTGAGAGTCTGGCCAAATCTTTATATATCGAAGATCGTCGCCATCTCAATACCGATTCAGATTCTGAAGTGCTACTGAACGTACTCGCACATGAGATGCAAAATCTAGGTAAGACGCATCCAACAGCTGATGACATCTTTGAAGCAGTAAAAGCCGTCTATAGACGCTGTGAAGGTGCTTATGGCGTTGTGGCCTTGATTACTGGTCATGGATTACTCGCGTTCCGCGATCCAAACGGTATCCGTCCGCTTATCTTTGGTAAGCGCATGGCAGAAAACGGTGGCACCGAGTATATGGTCGCCTCTGAATCAGTCGCATTGACAGGTTCTGGCTTCACTATCGTTCGTGATGTAAAACCAGGCGAAGCTATTTTTATTGATTTGAACCATAAGCTGCATACGCATCAATGCGTAGCGCCAAAAGAATATACGCCTTGTATCTTTGAGTATGTTTATTTTGCCCGTCCAGATTCTATTATGGACAATATCTCAGTTTATAAATCACGCCTACGTATGGGTGAAAAATTGGCTGACAAAATCCTTGCAGAGTGGGGCGAGGATCATGATATTGACGTGGTCATCCCGATTCCAGATACGTCACGTACCTCAGCGATGGAGCTGGCGTTAAAAATGAATGTCAAGTACCGTGAAGGGTTTATGAAAAACCGCTATATCGGTCGTACGTTTATCATGCCAGGTCAGCAGCAGCGCAAAAAATCCGTTCGTCAAAAGCTAAGCGCGGTGCCGTTAGAGTTTAAAGGCAAAAACGTGCTGTTGGTTGATGACTCAATCGTTCGTGGTACGACGTGTCATGAGATCATTCAAATGGCGCGTGATGCAGGTGCTAATAAGGTGTTTTTTGCGAGTGCCGCGCCACCAGTGAAGTTTCCAAACGTATACGGTATTGATATGCCAGTGCGTACCGAGCTGATTGCTTCAGGTAATAGTGTTGAGGAAGTACGTGAGATCATTGGCGCTGACCGTTTGATATTCCAAGATTTAGACGATCTGATCGATGCTGTCAAAGATACCAAGCACAGCAGAGTCGAAGGGTTTGATTGTGCTGTATTTAATGGCTGCTACATCACGGGCCAAATCAATGAAGCGTATCTTGATCACTTGCAAGAGCAGCGTAATGATACGGCTAAAACTGGCAAGAAAGGCGTGCAAATAGTAGCGGATACACCTGTGGATATGATGGGTGTTGAAGAGCTTTAAGTCAGATAGCGATAAATATATTGCTTGAAAATAAAAAGCTGGACTCTTAATAGAGTCCAGCTTTTTTTTACCAAAAATACCAGTAAAATTAATACTGGGTGTTGGTATAAGGTAGGATGCTGCTAAGTCAAAAAGTTGGTAAATATCCAGACAAAACCATTGATCGCGGCAATACCGACAACCATGCTAACCAAGAGCTGGCGGCTAATATGATAAATAAAAAGTACCAATATAAGCGCACAAACCTGGGCCATTAACAGATGTAGTTCAGGATCACTCAAGGCAATATCCACTGGCAAGTTCTGATATGACAGACTGGTTAAGATAAGTAAGACCATTACCGATAGGGGAAGACTTTCATTCAGTCGATGTAGCCAAGGCGTATCTAAAACTTTTCTAGGGATTAATGCTGGCAATGCACGAGTGATGAACGTCACCGCTGCCATGGCAAGCGTCGCAAAAATAAGATAACTACTGGTCATGACGCTCTCCTATATTTTGACGCTGCATCCAAAATCCACGCACCAAAATCATCAACATACAGATAGTGATAGCCACCAATAACAACCAATCACTAGTGAATAAAGACGCGACAATCAAGCCAATCACAGCGATGCCAATAGGAAAATAACGTTTAATACTTTGGAATTGTTCATATGCCAAAATCGCAAACAGACAAACCAAAGCAAAATCCAAATGTGGAATTAAGTCACTAAGCGTACTTCCAATCATCACGCCAATGGCACTCGCGAGCACCCACCAGCTTTGGTTAAATAAGCTAATCGGAAGTATGAGTGCTTGTCGTGACTCGTTTGGCAAACTGGTCATGACTGAAAAAGTCTCGTCAGTCAGGGCAAATAAGCAATACGTTTTTGCCAGTTTATGTTTTGGTAGATATTGCAATAACGGCATACCATAAAACACGTGGCGTAAATTAATGGCGGCGATATTGGTCGCGATGTTACCGATCGGTAGGCCAGCGCTGAGCATTGGCAAACAAGCATATTGAGCCGCTCCAGCATAGAGCACAATGCTAAGCATAATCGTTGCCCATACAGGAATACCAGCAACTTGTGCCAGTACACCAAAGGCAATGCCAGCAGGCAGATATCCCATCGCAACGGGCAAGCTTTTTTTGAAGCCCTCAGCCCAATCGTGAGTGCGTTCTTGTTGATGACTGAGTTCGTTTGAATGAGTGGTCACATGGCATCCTAAATTTTCTTACACTATTTTATAAACGGATTGTTTTACACTTAAAAATAAACACTGTATTGCGTCAAAATGGTATGTGATGGCTGTATGATAAACGACTGTGTGATCAGTGGCTGTACAATAAAAAATGTTTAAGCCTCTGGCTGTAGCCTCTCATAACTACTTGATTGATGAGCACGGTACAAAAATCCGCCCAAGATAATTAGCCTCAATAGCAGCAGGCACCATACACTTAGCCAAATCCCAGTCATATCCCATTGCTGATAAAGCAGCCAGCTTAACGGAAAGAAAGCAGCAGCTAATATCAGGGCAGCATTACGAATCACATTGCCTGCTGTCAAACCAAAAAATATACCATCCAACCAATAGGCTCCAACACCCACGAGGGGTAGCAACACTGCATATAGGTGGTACTCATAGGCGAGGGCAAACACCGATTCAATGTTGGTCATAAAATCTAGATAAGTTGGCATTGCAAGCCACCAGATAGCACTTAACATAATGGCAAGCCCATAGCTGACGACGCCTGTACGCTTGATGATAGTACGAAAACGCGGCCAATCACGTCGACCAGCGGCTTGTCCGCTCAAGGTCTCAGCAGAGACTGCGACGCCATCAAGCGCAAAGGCAGAGATACTTAGTACTTGTAATAAAATAGCATTGGCTGCCAGTATAACATCGCCACTTTGGGCAGACAGTCGAGTAATCCAAGCAAAACTGAGCGTTAAAATAAGGGTGCGCACAAAAATGTCTTTATTTAAAGAAAATAGCCTAAGTATTTTCTCTTTTGTAAAGTGGTTCTTATCAACTTTGAATAATGCGGCCCAAGATATTTTTAAATGATGACAACTAAGCCACAATGCCAATAATACACCTAACCAAAATGCAATGGTCGTACCCAGCGCCACACCGACCAATCCCATTTGCATGATAAACACAAAAAATAAGGTCAATACAATGTTGAGGACAGCGATAAATCCCTGCTGGTAGAGCATGTATCGTGTTTTACCTTGTCCTGCAAACCAACCAATAAACGCAAAATTCATCAGCTCGGCTATGACGCCCCAGAAGCGGACATCTAAGTAAGTTTTGGCCGCGAGACCACTCTCAGGATTGGCAGATAATGCCTGTAAACCAATATGGATCAGCCACGGTTTGGCCAGTAGCAAAACTGCGCCGATTAAGAAGGCTAATAACAACGCGCGCTGCAAAATAGACAGTAACGGTGAGGCTATTGTCGCAGTGAGGTTGTTGTTATCAGCATGATTGGCCAGCTGTCCTAATGCTTGCGCGGACAGTCCAGACGAGGCATATTGCAGAAAGTTAAAGCTGACAAGTAACAAGGATAGCAGCTGTATCGCCAAGCCCATACCAGCGAGTTTGGCAGTCTCATTCATATTGCCCACAATGGCCGTATCGATAACACTTTGCAATGGCATGGCGAGATTGGCGAGTAGTACAGGCAGGGCAATCGCAATGATACGCTTATAGCTTGTATCGATAGGCGGCATGGCATTAGGTATTGAGGAATTTGCTGACATTGTTGGCTCGTTTATACTGAGGCGATAAAGAGGGCAATATATTATTTAATCTGTGGCAAAACAGCAGTGCAATACAGTTTATATGTGAGGCAAAATAGCTATAAAGACAAAAGCACCTAGACTCACTATTCACGAGTCAGGTGCCTTTGTTCAATCATCATTCGCATTTAACAAGTAATGATTTTAAGCTTCATAACACACTAGGTTAGTACATTATTTTTTAGTAACTTTTATTAGACATTGTCTTGTTCAAACATCTTTGGATCATTAAAAGTGACAATCTCTTCTTCGAACTCTGGTTTCACTTTCACAATAAAGTCATCACGTGATAGACCCATACGTAATGGAATCGAGCTTGCGATATAGGTCGATGAATACGTACCTGCTAGCAAACCAATAAATAATGCGACCGAGAACCAGTATAGCCCTTCACCGCCCAAGAATAACATGGCCAAGACGACCAATAAAACCGTTGAGATGGTCATAATAGTACGGCGTAGGGTTTCAGTCAAAGACAAGTCAATCGTCTGCTCTGGGGTAATACCACGGACGCGGCGGAAGTTTTCGCGGATACGGTCATAAACAACAATCGTATCGTTCAATGAATAACCAATCAATGCCAAAACAGCCGCCAATACCGTTAAGTCAAACGGGAAGCCAAATAGCGCAAATACACCAATGGTCACCACTGCATCGTGAAATAGCGATAATACGGCACCTAGTGATAGTTTGAACTGGAATCGTAAGGCAACATAACCAAGCATAGATACCAATGCTAGCACGAGTGCCATGACTGAGTTGAGGTAAATCTCATTACCCACTTGGCTACCAATGATATTGACGTTACTGATAGTAGCGGTATTGTTAGGTAGTGCTAATGCTTGAGTTAGGTCAGTATTCAGCCCATCCACGTTATCAGACTGGGGCGGCAAACGTACGAGTAGCTCTTCACGCGTACCTAAGTACTGTACAACCGCATCATCAAAACCATTGTCTGCCAGTGCTTGTACAACGGCAACCTGTTCGACAGGCTGCTCATAACGAATGTCTGCTGAGACACCACCAGTAAAATCAAGACCTAAGTTCAAACCGTTGACGGCAATAGCAATGATACTACCGATCACCATAAACAAAGATAGCAGCGCCATTGGCTTTTCTATCTTCATAAATGGAATGATACGTTGATTGCCAACCGCTTTGATGCCACCTTCAGCGACTGCAGCCGCATCATCAGCGGCATCGCTTGATACTAGATTAGGATCAACAGTGGTCGCGAGTGCTTGATTGTCTTTACCAGCTTGGCCTTTACCGCCACGACGGCTACTACTTTTACCAGATTTCGCTGTAGTCGGGTTGTTGGTTTTGGTATTGCTACCTTTACCATCACGGCGTGGTTTGTTACGGCGGCGGGTACTTGTAGTAGTCGCATCACCGTTTGAGCCATTTCGATCAGGGTTATTCTGCTGTTCTAAAGGGTTATTATTTTCGATCGCCATAATGTTCTCCTAACCGATGCTCAGACTTTTGATGGATTTACGCTTACCATAAGCAATTTGTACCAGGGCACGCGTCACCAAAATAGCGGTGAACAGTGAGCTGACAATACCAATAGCTAGCGTAACCGCAAAGCCTTTAATCGGACCCGTACCAATCGCAAATAGGATAAACGCGACCAATAAGGTTGTAATGTTGGCATCAAAAATACTACTAAATGCCCGATCAAAACCTGCCACGATGGCGGATTTTGGCCGTACACCATTGGCAATCTCTTCTCGTATCCTCTCAAAGATCAGTACGTTGGCATCAACTGCCATACCAATGGTCAAGACGATACCAGCAATACCAGGTAGCGTCAGTGACGAACCCAAAATTGACATAATCGCAATAATAATAATAACGTTCACTGCCAATGCCACGTTGGCAATCACACCGAACAGACGATAGAAGATGATCATAAATGCAAAGACTAATAGATAGCCGACCTGCGTAGAGAATAAGCCTTTATCAATATTTTCTTGACCCAATGATGGGCCGATGGTGCGTTCTTCTACAAAGTACATCGGTGCGGCAAGTGCACCTGAGCGTAGCAATAGCGCAAGCTCAGCGGCTTCAGCGGTGCTATCAAGACCAGTAATACGGAATGATGAACCCAGTACCGCTTGAATATTGGCGCGGTTGATGACTTTGGTTTCAGCGTAAGGTGTGCGTACTTCAGTTGTCTCACCAGTTGCTGGATCTTCTTCGTAAGTGATTCTTTGCTTGTTTTCAATGAACAGGACAGCCATCTGTTTACCAACAGCGGTGCGAGTGGCGTTTTGCATTAGCTTGCCGCCAGCACTGTCCAAGGTAATGCTTACTTCCGGTAGACCACTTTCATCTAGGCCAGTCTGTGCATTGGTCACTTTATCACCAGTGACGATCGCTTGGCGATCTAGCAATACTGGTGGACCATCGAGTGTCTCAAATGGGAATGCTTCAGTACCTGCTGGAGGAATACCGCCTGTGTAGGTATCAGCGTCTTCTGCTACCATACGGAACTCAAGGTTGGCAGTACGGCCAAGGACACGTTTTGCTTCAGCAGTATCTTGTACACCAGGCAGCTCAACCACGATACGGCTTGAGCCTTGAGATTGTACTAGTGCTTCAGTCACACCCAGCTCAGCAATACGATTACGTAGCGTTGTTAAGTTCTGATTGACCGCATAGCTATTGATTTCGTCAAGCGTGGCATCGTTATATGACAGTACCAATGCAGGACCTTGGTTATCAATAGAAGACTGCAAGTTGAAAGTGTTACTCATCGAGCCTTGCAAGATGTTTTGTGCACGATTACGCGTATCTGTATCAGCAAAATGTAATACAACGCCGCGATCTTCGGTTTTTATACCTTTGATTGCCACACGCTCAGCACGCAAATCACGTCGCATATCGCGACTGGCACTGTTCAAGCGCTGTTCAAGCGCCTTGTCCATATCGACTTCTAGTACAAAACGTACACCACCGCGTAAATCAAGGCCAAGTTTCATCGGTCTGGCACCGATATCACGCAGCCACTGCGGGGTCGTTTGTGCTAAGTTGAGAGCGACTACATAGTCCTCACCCAAGTTTTGACGTAGTACTTCTTGCGCTTTTAGCTGATCGACTGGGTTGTTAAGACGTACCAGTGCACTGTTGCCCTCAAACGTACCATTATGATTCTCTAGACCTGCCTCTTCGAGTAAGCTTTGAGACTGGGTCAAGATACCTTCAGACAATTGCGTGCCTGCTGCTGCGCTCGTAATCTGCACGGCAGGTTCGTCAGGGTATAAGTTAGGAGCAGCATATAGACCGGCAATGATGAGCACGACGGCAATAAGTAAGTATTTCCAAGCGGGATATTGCATAATCACTTCTTTAAGTTGATAAACGACTGGCGACGTGAGCCACAAGTTAGCAGATGGGAAGTTAGCGACAGCAATGATCGACTGCCACATTCAGCAGACTCCATTGCGATCATCCGCGGTGATAGTAAAATATAAAACAGTAAAGCAAATAATACAGACGTATCTTTATCGAGTCACCAAAAATATCATTGGTGAAACAGGCAAAGTCAATATATCTACAGGCTAGGCTAGCTTATATAGCAGCCGTACCTTACTACCTTAATAGCGACTACCTTAATAGCGACTACCTTAATAGCGACTACCTTAATAGCGACTACCTTAATAGCGACTACCTTAATAGCGACTACCTTAATAGCGACTACCTTAATAGCGAAAAATGACCGTAAATGATATACGGTCATTATTTGGTCATTGCACCCAGTGGTGATACGACCATTAAATTACTACCGATAAAGCTCAGTAATAATTAAACGCTTTCGATCGTACCAGCAGGCAATACTGAAATAACAGAAGCACGTTGTACTTTTACATCAGTGTTGTTGTTTAAGCTTACGACGGCATAATCGCCTTCTATCGCTTTAATACGACCCATCAAGCCACCAGCAAAGATGATTTCGTTGCCAGCAGTCAATGCATTGACCATTGCACGGTGCTCTTTGGTACGTTTAGACTGTGGACGGATAACCAAAAAGTAAAAAATGGCAAAAAAGGCAACAGGCAATATAAGTTGACCGAACTGTTCCATATTTCTCTCTCAATAAAGGATAGGTAAAAATAAAATTAGACGCATAGTAACAAAAAATCCTAGACTTGGTAACTGTTAATCATAGACGGGGCACGTTTTTCTTAGTGCTATATCATGCTAACTTGACGTTGAATACAGTTAGATACCACCCAGCCAAGGATTCACGCTTCAATAGGTTCATATCAGCAAAGATAAAATACAAAATGATAAGCCGAAGAGAGGCGTTGACTAATAATGAGTATGGAGGCAAAACGCAACAATAAAAAGTGTCAAAAAATAAAAACTTAAAAATAGCGACTTATTGTGCATTGGTATCATCAATGCTACTATCAAATGGCAATGATTGCCTGCATTTAGTATGCTGTCTATAGAAGCATAATATCGCTTTAAAATAGTGACTAAGTCAGCTTTGAGCGACTATGAATATTGATTAATCGATACTCTAAATCACATTGTCAATCGACATGGTTTGCTCGTTACAACATATTCCCTTTTCTCTTTTTAGGTTACCTAACTTGTTCACCACTTTTATGTTTGTACCTCGTTTATGTCGTCCGCGTGCTCATCGTAAAGACGCATCTGCAGAGCCTCCCCCGAGAATGACTACTAGTTCTCGATTTGGTTATACTTCTTTGTCAGCACTATCTGCATTGGCAATTCTTATGCTACCGCAGGCAGTGTGGGCAGCTGGTGCTGTAGCAACACCAACTGCTGTAGCAGCACCAACCGCACTTAGCGTAGCATTATTGATATTTTTTGTGGCTGTTGCTATCGGTATCTCATTTGTGTGCTCTTTATCAGAGGCCGCATTACTGAGCATGACACCATCCTATATTGCGGATGTTCAAGAAACGAATCCAAAAAAAGCAAATATGCTAAGACGCTTAAAGGTCGATAATATTGATCAATCGTTGGCCGCTATTTTAACGTTGAATACCGTTGCCCATACACTTGGCTCTATCGGAGCGGGTGCTCAGGCTACGATCGTGTTTGGTAGTGCTTGGTTTGGGCTATTTTCTGCCATTATGACGTTGGCTATCTTATTCTTATCTGAGATTATCCCAAAGACACTTGGAACGGTATATTGGCGTCAGTTAAGTGGTATGGTTGCTTATTTCGTGCGCGGTATCATCTTGCTGCTTTATCCGCTTATTTGGGTTTCGGAGCGACTAACGAAACTGCTGGTACGTGGCAAAGAACCACAAGCATTTAGCCGTCGTGAGTTTGCTGCGCTTGCTAGTATCGGTGAAGAGTCGGGTCAAATCGATCCACTAGAATCTCGTATCATTCGTAACTTGCTTGCATTTGGCGCGATTAAAGTCGAAGACATCATGACGCCGCGCTCAGTGATGCTCGCATTTGAAGAAAACAAAACAGTGGCTGAATTATTGGTTGATCGTCCAAAGCTCACGTTTTCTCGATTGCCCATTTATGATGGCGATCTAGATAACATTACTGGTTTTGTTTTAAAAACTGACATGCTATTGGCAAAAGTCAATCATGCCATGCACAAGCCTTTGACGCAGTTCAAAAGAGACATAACGTTTGTATTCTCTAAAATGAAACTGTTTGATCTGTTGGAGCTTATGCTAAAAAATCGTATTCATATTGCAATTACGGTTGGCGAATACGGTGAAGTCAAAGGGCTTGTCACGTTAGAAGATGTCTTTGAGACATTATTAGGTCTTGAGATTGTCGATGAAATAGATCGCGTGGAAGACATGCAGGCCTTAGCTCGACAAATGATGGACAGACGCGTAGAGCGTTTGGGTATGAAACTCAGTGATGATGAGCAGTATGAAGACAGCAATAGTGAAAACAAATTCTAGCGTTATCGATTGAATGCTATTGCTATTATCACGACCAAAGTTGTTGAAATCAGAGGATATAATAACCTTCGATTCAAAGAACGGCTTTTGTGAGCATCCTGTGCTTTTATATTCGCAATAATTACACAGGGTGTCACACGGCTGTGAGAATTCAATGATAGGCTCGGCCTATTATATGAGTACGCTTATACCAATATACTGCTAAACTAGATGCTATAAAGACGCTCCTTGCCAATATATGACAATAACCAATATATGACAATAACGAAAATAGCATCGCTAAGGACTATCATGAAACGACTATGGGGAAAGAGCTTAATGGCTCTATTACTGAAGGGCGCTAGCATAACTGCGATAGTAGCAGTGGCCAGCACAGTGAGTATCAGTGCGCAAGCTGCCACCATGACCGAAGCTTTGGTGCAAAACTACGCCGCAGCAATGAAATCATCTGCAAATAGCCAGAGTATCAATCAAGTCGCGCGTCTGGTATCTGACGATGCATTGATTTCGTTATCTAGAAAAGGTAAATCTACTAGCTTAGATAAAGATGCGTATTTGAAGCTATTGCAAAACAGCTGGAATGATACGTCTAATTATCGCTACGATATTTCTGTAGATAACATCGTTATTACAGGAGATCAGGCCAAAGCCAATGTAACGACAAATGAGAGCTGGACGAAAGACGGTCAGCAAATATCATTTGTTACGACATCTCGCGTAACGCTGACAGTATCGACTGGTAACGCTGTATTACTACGTGCAGTATCACAAGTAGCTATTAACTAAGTACTGGTCAATACAATCTCTTAGATACTAATAAAAATGATTATTAGTATCTTTTATATTAGGCTGGTCTTTACTTTACGTTACATACTATACTATCTCTCAACTTCGTCTTATCACTTTCTGTCGTTAGGAAACTTCCAATATCATGTCTACTGTGCTATCAAAATCTCGCTCGTTTGTTGCGTTACCATTGACGCTTGCGGTATCAACTTTACTTATCAGTGCGTGTAGCAACACCTCAACAGTAAAAAATAAAGGTGCAACCAATAGCTCAGCTGTTATTACCAAGCGTCCTGCTAATCAAGGGGCGACTACGGGTAGTGCAGATTATTCAACTGCATTTTTGGATGCAGAGAGCTTGGATGAATTGGCAGATCTATTAGAAGCCACTGACATGACGATGGTGGAGGGCAACCAGCTTGCTATTCAGCAGTATGGTGACCTATGGAATCGTTTACGTGCCGGCTACCGTATGAACGGTGGTAAGCCGATTTATAATCAGCGTATCGAAGGGCAAAAGAGTTGGTTTACCAGCAGACAAGACTATCTAAACCGTTTGACGGCGCGTGCCAGTCGCTACATTTACCATACGGTACGAGAGGCTGAGCGCCGCAATATTCCAACAGAGCTGGCGTTGTTACCTGTCATTGAAAGCTCGTACGATCCAAGTGGTACCAGTAGTGCAGCAGCGGCAGGTCTATGGCAGTTTATCCCAAGTACGGGTCGTATCTATGGTCTGAATCAAAGCAGCACCTATGATGGTCGCCGTGACGTTATCGAATCAACGCGCGCCGCTTACGACTTTTTGACCGCGCTACACAATCAGTTTGGTAGTTGGGAGCTGGCGCTAGCCGCCTACAATGCAGGACCTGGTCGTATCCAAAAAGCGATTGATGCCAATGCCGCACGTGGACTACCAACAGACTACTGGTCACTACAACTACCAACTGAAACCATGAATTATGTGCCGCGCTTTTTGGCAGTAGCCGAGATTGTGGCCAAGCCTGAACAGTATGGCGTATATCTACCAGCTATCGCTAACCGTCAGCATTTCCGTAGTGTACCGGTCAACTACGGTGTGAGCTTGTCTGAAGTATCACAGCTTACAGGCGTGAGTTATGATGAGTTAGAGCGACTCAACACGGCATTGACTTCAGGTCGTGTGGATTCTTCTGGTCCACAGCGCGTTATCATTCCTAACGATGTTAACTTGAATGCTGATGCCAAACTGAGTCTATTGCGTGGTAATGGTACAGGCAATGTATTGGCCTCTAGCAATACAAGCACCCCAACCACAACGACGCCAAGCTACAACAGCAAGCCATACACTTCGTCGTCATTGCCATCCAGCAGTAGCGCATTGGCTGATTATGCTGCCAGCGCAAGCGTACCTCAGCAAACAACGAGCTATATCTCACCGTCTGCCCAAACGACTAGCAGCTCTGTCTATAGTGGTAATGCCTCAGTACGTACCGAGCCGCCAATAACCAATGCAGAGACCAAAAAAATCAATGCTGAGCTCAAGAGCAGCAACAGTCTACCGACTACCTCAGCTCAGATTACTCAGAATAATACGATTGTCCAAGAGCCACCGCTTAGCAAAGAAGAGCGCGACTTCATTGCCAACCAAATTCGTAGCAATACCTCTGAGACCAATGTTATTAATGCAGATGGTAACATCAACCTATCAGCGGTACAGACGCAGCAGTCTATCTTGGAAGCAAGCGGTGAAGAGAAAAAGCTGAGCTTTGCTAAAACGTCAGTTAGTAAACCAAAACCGCAAGGCATGCGTACCACTTATACGGTCAAACGTGGCGATACTCTATCGAATATCGCGAGCCGTGCAGGAGTAAATTGGCGTGATATCGCAGAATGGAACCAAATAGATGCCAGTGCCAACCTACTATCTGGCAGCACATTGTATCTATACAACGCCAAAACTATCGAGCCACTAAGCGCTGCCAGTAACCCAGCCGCCAATCAGCCTGAAAGCTACGTTGTACAAGGTGGTGATACGCTTATCGGTACGGCTAACCGCTTTGGTTTATCGGTCACACAGCTTGCCAGCTACAATAATCTCAGTAGCCGTGCTGATCTGCTCAGAGGACAAAAACTCTGGCTAGTACCTGGTAAGGTAAAAGCGCCCGCCACAACACCTGCAGCACCATCTACCAGACCAAGCAAATCAAGCACGGCGACTAAGAGCTATAAAGTAAAACCAGGTGACGGTCTGATTGCCTTAGCACGTCAGTTTAACGTATCGACAGACACGTTAGCTAGCCTAAATGGTATCAATAGCACAAGCTCGCTGTATGTGGGTCAAACACTAAAAGTACCTGCCAGCGTTAATTTCGATGCAGCAAGCACCACAAGCTCTAGCAGTGCTAGCAACGCTAGTAATACAAGCTCAGTAGCGACCACCAGCTATAAAGTAAAATCAGGTGATACCTTGATTGGTATTGCAAATAGCGTGGGTGTTAGTGCAGCAGAGATCGCTGCTGTAAACAGTAACTTTGATGCAAGAGCGCGCCTACAACGTGGGCAGACGATTAAAGTACCTGTTTCAAAAGAGCTAGTTGATCGCCAACTGAATGATAAAGCCGTCAGTTATAAAGTAAAATCAGGTGATACGCTAACCGGTGTCGCCAAACGCTATAATATCGGCTTGAGCGATTTAGCCTCAGTAAATAACCTGAGCACGACTTCTAACTTGATATTAGGTCGTACCATCACTATTCCTGCTGGCGGTAGCGTGGCAAGTTCTTCGGCTTCTAATAGTAGTCAAAGCAACAGCAGTCAAAGCAACAGCAGTCAGAGTAGTAGCAGCTCTGCTAGCAGCACCAATACCAGTAGTCCTGCAAGCAGTGGTAAAAAGCTAGGAAATACTGAAAACTACAAGGTCAAATCTGGCGATGGCTTGATTGCCTTAGCACGTCAGTTTGGTATCTCTGTAGAGGACTTGGCAGCGACCAATGACTTGGCAACAAACGCTCAACTACAGCGTGGACAGACCCTAAAAGTGCCAAAAGCGACAGTGAGCTATACGGTTGGCTCAGGCGATAGCTTGATTGGTTTAGCTCGTAAATATGGCGTATCAACCCAAGAATTGGCTGAGATGAATAATATCGCTGCTGATACTATGTTGCAACGTGGTCAGCGTCTAACGGTACCCAATCGTTAAGCAGTAACGTATTATCGAATGATATATACATAAATATCGCTAATATAAATCGTAACGCATAAAGAAGCTGCTCTATGTAAGAGCAGCTTTTTTTACGTAAAAATTGGGTGTCTTAAGATATTTGATATCTAATGGAGTCTATTAACTAGACCGTTTGAGTTTTGATAGATTCAAGATAACTTCTGATATTGCTCACATAATGCATCGCTTGGCCATAACGGCTGTTTGATGCTTTGTTGTCCGCCAAGTACGCATAAACGTTCGCCCAGCTCTTGTCGTCAATGCCTTGGGCGCGCAATTTGCGCTGAATGCTTTTCACCGCGTTTGGACCCATATTATAACCAGCAAGTGCAAACCAGACGCGATCAGTCTTGGGAACATCCGCAAAATCTGCTTTCATTTGCTCCAGATAACGAGCACCGCCGCCGATACTTTGATAAGGATCAACGCGATCTGACACGCCCATCGCTTTTGCAGTATTGTTGGTCAGCATCATAAGACCGCGTACGCCAGTCGGAGATACCGCATTGGCGTCAAGATGTGACTCTTGATAACCCATAGCAACCAACAATTCCCAATCGTGGTTGTAGTTGCGCGCTTGCTCTTCAAACGAAGACTGATAATCAGGCAGTTTTTCTGTCAGTGTTTTTTGGAAATGATCCTGACTATAAGCGTCTTTTAGCAAATTCTGATTGTAGAATGCCGCTAATTTCTGTGTGTTCTTTAGCTTGATGCTATCGCACAAGAAATAGCTGGCTTTTTTGGACAGTGGATCATTAGGTGAGCTGAACGTCCAGCTGACTTTTGGATGCAGACCATTTTTAGTCAAGCTTGAGTCGTAGCCACAGCTGACATTAATAGATGATAGATTGAGCTGGCTTTTTAGTTTGGTACTAGCCGTGGTCAACGCCATATCAGCGTCACCTGATCTCAAGGCCTTAAGTGCAGCCTCTTCATTCGCATAGGCTTTTAGATTGATATCCACACCGAGCTCGTCGGCATAGGTGCGCACGAGATCAAAGCCAAAGCCATGTTGGAAGCCATCAGTGGCAAAATAAGTACTATCACCTGGGACAGCGGCAATGGTCAAGGTGTTTTCCAGCATGACATTTGCATAGGCTGGTACCTTTGTATTCATTGTCGTTAGGCTCTGTGCAGGCAAAGAGAGCAGAGCTATACTGGATACTTGTGCCAGCTTCTTGGTTCTCGCAAAACGACCCGACGCAGTAGGGGTAGATGAAACGATGTTACTTTTGGTGTTAAGTAGGCGTTTAGATGGACGTAGTAAATGAGAAATACGACGTTTGGCACCTTGCGCAGATCCTTTGACACGATAAGTAATACGTTGCATGGATGTCTCCTGATTTTAGCCATCCTTCTTACCGCAAAAACGCGTAAAAATATATGCACATCATTTGGCATGTATCAATACAGCATTTCAGACGACATCATACTTTTGAATAAAATAAGTACCAGTCATCTTGCTTGATTATAGCGCCACTAGCATGCTCTCTCTAAGAGTTAGCGATGTGGATTTATGGGTCAGCCCGCTATCGATATGTCGCTTATATGCTTAAAATAAAAGCATAAGACAGTCGTTTCAAAATCTGGACGCACGACTACACGAAGGATGTAAATCAGATGATTCCTTCATCGATAACGCAATATGGCTAATGGCCAAACAACTATATATCAAACATAGGTAAGGTCATGAGTAAGTTATTGAGACAACGACATCAAGCAAAGCGGTGAGGTAATGATTGGCCATTGAGACCAATATATTCATCTACTTTGATGATGCTAACTTTAATAACTAACGACACCTTGAGTGATTAGTAGTAAGGTGGCTAGCTGTTAAAGTTAATTGTCCAGCAATGAGGGCGGGCAACTCAGCCATATTTGATAGCTTATAAAAGTATGCTATCAAAAAGGTGGTGCAAAACTGTCATCGCGACACTAAAAATAAAAACACGGTATAAATAAACCAAATATCGAGTGTATACATCGTGTTTTGACTAGCAGATTTCCAAAATTTCATTGCTCATAGAGCATAATAAAATTTCAGATAACCGCCAGCATTATTTTAGCGCCATAACCGGAAGCTGTAATAATGGGAAGTTTCATGACAAAACGTTCTTTCTTACAGGTAGTAATATGCGGTTACTGCTTGCATTATTCAAGTGGAGTTAAGAAAAAAGCGATAAAACTTAACAATTGCGATATAAACGGTTAAATTTAGCCATGTTATACGCGTGCTGGTCACAAACTTATCAATGACTCTTGCAATAACTGCTAAAATCGCGCCTACAATTGCTATTTATTCAGCCCATTACTTTTTTCCTAATCATGGCTATATTATTGGCGATACACTGGCAATACTAAGCTGGGTTTTCAATATCAACAAAGGTTACTGGCAGTCCAAACTCTTGGGCAAGCATCTCTCCTAGTGCTTTAATACCGCCGCGCTCTGTTGCGTGATGACCACAAGCAAAGTAATCAATACCCAGCTCACGAGCGATATGCGTGGTACGCTCAGAGATTTCACCAGAGATATAGGCGTCACAGCCCATCATGGCAGCCTGTTCGATCATATCCTGCGCCCCGCCTGTACAGATGCCGACACGTTTGATCAATCGCTCATTATTGGCAGTCGTTTCCGCATTATCATCAGAGTTGTACTCATAATTAGCCGAAATATATAGTGGGGTGCGGCCAAGCGCTTGAATAATCTTTGCGATGAGTCTATCAGCACTCTGCGATGTACAAGTAGCGATATTACCAACAGGGTGTGATTCGTTGGGGTAGAGCGCGCCAGTAATGGTCATATCTAGTACGTCCGCCAGTTTTGCATTGTTACCAATCACGGGGTGTGCATCAAGTGGTAAATGATAGCCAATCATAGAGATGCCATGTTGCATCAATTTGCGGATACGTCGACCTTTCATGCCTGTAATAGGCGCAGGTTCGCCTTTCCAAAAATACCCGTGATGAACCATAATCGCATCGGCATCGTCAGCGATAGCTGCATCAATCAGCGCCTCGCACGCAGTCACACCTGTGACGATACGCTGTATTGGACGACCGCCATCTACTTGTAGGCCATTTGGCGCGTAGTCTTTAAACGCACTGGCAGATAGATACTCATCACAAAATTGCGTCAATGCTTGTGCGCTGATGCTGTTGGTCGAAGGTTCAGTAGTATTTTGGGTCATTAGATTTCCTTATTGTTATTGCCTTGCAGTAATGCATTATTATTCAAATATAGTGCTTCAAAAAAAGTTATTTAAAGACGGAGAACCATAAGAGATAAATAATTGACCATTATCTATCGCAAATGTCTGACAGCAGTGATTTTAACATGGCACTGTAAAAGAGTAGACAAGATGGATAACTGAAATGGTACACGATACGTTACTATTTCACGGCATTGCGGTTATAATTTATACATGTGAGTCTGCCCAGCTCTGGCTGTCAGTTGCCTAATCAAGCCATGATGGCCGAGTAGTCGCAGTCTTCTCACCTTATTTCTCACTGTCCGTCTGCATTAAATTTATAGAGGTTCTATATGTCTTCATCCCAGAACACCAATAACAAGGCGTCTTTATTAAAATGGTTACCTTGGGTATTATTGCTGCTAGTGTTAGTAGCGTTTATCTGGTTGTTCACGAGTATGAAATCGACGTCGGAGGCCACGTGGGAGCCGCCGAGAACCCCGCCTGCAGAGCAGCAAGCGTCAGAACCTGTGGCGGATACACCAGCGCCCATCTCTTCTTATCATAATGCAGTTGCGCGTGCGTCGCAGTCGGTTGTCAATATCTATACCACACAAACGATGACCGAGCATCCTTATATGGATGATCCTGTACTGCGCCGGTTTTTTGAATATCATGGTGGTCCATCACAGGAGCAGGGCAATACCAATTTAGGCTCTGGTGTGATTGTATCAGAAGATGGCTATATCGTGACCAATGCGCATGTCATCGAAAAAGCGGATGAAATCACAGTCGCATTTAACGATGGTCGTAAGAGCCGCGCCAAAATCATCGGCACCGACCCTGACAGTGACCTAGCAGTGATTAAGGTCGATATGACGGGATTGACACCACTTGGTTTCCGCGAAAATCCGATACGTGTGGGCGATTTGGCATTGGCTATCGGTAATCCATTTGGGGTTGGTCAGACGGTAACTCAAGGAATTATCTCAGCGACTGGACGTACTGGACTGGGCGTTAATAAGTTCGAAGACTTTATCCAGACGGATGCGGCGATTAATCCAGGTAACTCAGGTGGCGCGCTGGTCGATGCTCGTGGTGAGCTAGTCGGTATCAATACGGTAATATTCTCGCGCTCTGGTGGCTCGATGGGTATTGGCTTTGCGATTCCTACATCATTGGTCGAGCAAGTAATGAATGCGCTTATCAAAGACGGCCGTGTCAGTCGTGGTTGGCTTGGTATCGAGATTCAGTCACAGCTACGTGACCCAACGCAGCTAGAAACGTCAACTGGCGTGGAAGTGCTAAATGTGATTGAAGGTAGCCCAGCTGCCAAGAGTGGTTTACGTGTTGGCGATATCATCCTAACCATCGATGGTGTCGAGATGACTGATGCCAATACTTTGATTCAGTATGTCGCTCGTAAGCCACCAACGACAGAGCTGAATGCCCAGATATTACGCCAAGGTAAAAATGCTCAAGTAAAAATAATGCTGGAGGAGCGTCCCGCGCAAGAGCCTATTGATCGTCCTGTCGTTCTACAGGGTGAGAATATGGACGGGATGGGCGGCAGTATCCAAGGTGATCAACAAGCACCTATGATGTCAGAGGCAGAGCGTGATCGCATGCGCGAAGAGCTAATGAAGCTGTTTGAGCAAGACTCTGTAACACAATAAAGTGTACTGCTAAATTGCACAAAAAAGCGCGCTCCTTCTCTAAAAGGGGCGCGCTTTTTTATTGAGTTAAATTTTATCAAAGCTAATGTTCAGGCCAGTCTTTAGTTCTTACTATTCTGCTAAGGCTTTTCAATAAATTCATGATTGATATAGATGACCCCTCGTACACGGCAACAGCAGGGCAGGATCTCATCGTCCTCAATCATCGCAAGTGGGTCAAACGGATAGTCGACCGTATGCGAGCTGGCAATACGCTTGACTCGGCAGCTACCACAATAGCCTTCGCGGCATTGATAGTTGACATCGTGTCCGGTGCGTAGCAGTCCATCTAGCAGACTCTCGTCATCGTGTAGATAGAACTGCTTTTTACTGGTCATTACCCAAGTCATCGTTAATCCTATTGGGATATGTTTGTGCTACTGCTATCCCTACTATTAACCCATAAGACGATTACAGCAGTAGAAATTTTATAACTTCAAATATCTACCGCTCAAACCTTTATAGCTTAAATCTCTTACAACTCAGCTCTTATAGTTCAAAGTCATCAAAATCACTATCTGACAAATCTGAATCAATCTGACCGACCAAGTACGAGCTAATCTCGGTCTCTTGCGGGGCGACCTGCACATTGTCAGACGATAACCACGTGTTGATCCACGGAATTGGGTTTGATTTTGAGTTCGGGAACGCCGCTGGCAAGCCGACGGTTTCCATACGTAAGTTGGTGATGTATTCGATATATTGGCACAGGATGTCTTTGTTTAGACCAATCATTGAGCCATCTTTGAACAGGTAGCCTGCCCATTCTTTTTCTTGCTCAGCAGCTTTGCGGAAGATTTCAATACTTTCATCGAAGCACTCTGCAGCAATCTCGACCATCTCAGGATCGTCACGACCGTTGCGCATGAGGTTTAGCATATGCTGCGTACCCGTCAAATGCAGCGCTTCGTCACGAGCGATGAGTTTGATGATTTTGGCATTACCTTCCATCAACTTGCGCTCAGCAAAGGCAAATGAGCAGGCAAACGACACATAGAAACGAATCGCTTCTAGGACGTTGACCGCCATAATGCACAGGTACATTTGCTTTTTCAGCGATCGTAAGTCAACCGTGACTTGCTCGCCATTGATGTTGTGCGTACCTGGACCGTACAAGCTATAGAGCTGTGAGTTGCGATACAGCTCATCATAATACTGAGCGATATCAGAGGCACGGCCTAAGATGTGCTCGTTTTGCATAATGTCATCAAAGATAATATTGGGGTCATTGACGATATTACGAATGATATGGGTATAGCTGCGTGAGTGAATGGTCTCAGAGAACGACCATGTCTCAATCCACGTCTCAAGCTCAGGGATAGACACCAGCGGCAGTAGCACCACGTTTGGACTACGACCTTGGATAGAGTCGAGTAGGGTCTGGTACTTGAGGTTGCTCAAAAATATGTGCTGCTCATGCGAGGACAGATTGCTAAAGTCGATACGATCGCGTGATACATCGACTTCTTCTGGACGCCAAAAGAACGACAGCTGCTTTTCAATCAATTGCTCAAAGATCGGGTGCTTTTGTTGGTCATAGCGCGCCACGTTGACGGGCTGACCAAAGAACATCGGCTCTTTTAGCGCATTGTTTGGCGTTTGAGAAAAAATCGAGTAAGTCATGGGACTGCCTTTATAATTGATACGGTTATTAATTTATAGGGGTTTGACTGGTTTTGATTTGAGGTTATGACACGTTTTTGGATTATAGCGTTTTAGCTTAGAGGTTCTCTAGTGATATCTGTGACGACTCTTGCCCATCGTTCATATAGGCTTTGAATATCTCGCTCAGCTCACTATCATCGAGTGCTTCTAATTCATCAAGTGCGCTTTTGCGTAGGGTACTCACATCAGACTCTTCTGCTGCTATTTTTAAGTCTTTTTTAGCTGCTCTTGATGCTGGTTTTTTGGCTGATTTTGCCACGCTTTTTTTGGCGACGGTTGCCTTTGGTGCTTCGTCTACACCTAACTGCTGACGCACCGCTGCAATATCAACCTCGACTTGTACGATATGCGAGCCACCATCGTTTAGGTCTGAAAATACGTTTGGGATAAACAAACCACCGTCTTTGATGATTGCGGTATATTGCACATGACCTCCGTTATTCTTATTGCTGCTTACATGTTTTCGTTAGGGTTGACGCGTCGCCAGACTGTCATAGACCTTGTTGTTTTCTCTTTTACCGACTGCCAATACATAAACCACCACCACGTCATCTTTGACGGTATATACCAGACGATACCCTATGGTGCGTAATTTGATTTTATAAGTATCTGTATGTCCAGAGAGTTTTGACGCAGGCACATGAGGGTTGGATAGTCGCTGCTGTAATTTTTTCTTAAACTGCTGCTGAATACTTGGCGCTATCTTTTTCCATTCTTTTAACGCTAGTGGGTGAAACTCAAGACTATAAGTCATCTAACGTGACCTTGATAGGTGTTTGCCCATCATTCATCCGTGCGTTTACGGTTTGGCTGAGTGCCATATCGTCCATCGCTTCCATCATACGCTCAAACACATCTGATGAGACCAAGTACGCCACGGGTTTGTTGTGGTTTAAAATGGCAATCGACTCACCATCTGACTGTTTGATCAAGGCAGAAGGGTTGTTTTTTAGCTCTGAAATACTGGCTGTTTGTGTCGCAAATATTGGTTGCATGACGCATTCTCCGTTAAAATTACGCTCTAAATATAGGGCTAATTTTAGCACGAAAATCAGGTCTTATTTGTTACTGTGTTAAATTTAAATATTGTGGGTAGCCAATCCCGCCTACCGCTTGTATCTGCCTTGCCGCTGGCGTGCAGTCTATCGTGTCTGACCGCATTCCTGTTGTCTCGATACTATGTTCAGCCACAGACTGCATCGCCATCGTCGTCAGCAGGATACCGCTATAGTCGGGGCTAAACGACCGTGTTAAGGCATCTTTCTTCTCAACGACTCTTCTGTTTGGGCGCACCCTACAAGAATGATTATTTTAAACAGCGAACGAGCGTAAAATTATCGGTTACGTAGTTTAGATACAGTCTATATATTAATTTCTACACAACAATTAATCGTGAGCTGTATTATTTTGCAACCATGAAGCGCTTGCTTCGTCTATTTCATAATTGAGGTCGTCACTATCATTAACTAGATTCACACCTAAGTTCCTAATCTCGTCAAATCCAATTTTCAAAGAATGAGTCGCTTCTTGGACTAAACTTTCATCATCCTTTGATAGAGAGTACATCAATTTCAGAAACCCAATTTTTTGATGTATTAACGGAAACGATGGGTCAATTTCAATAATTCTTTGCAAAGCTATTATGCATGCTTCGATTCTATCAACATATATGTTCATAATTCGTTCCGTACCTTGCGGTAGAAACTTTAAAACCTCGGATTTGAAAAGCAAGTTGGCTACATTGTCATCTAATTCTTCTAATTTTATTTCAATTAGCTCGATATGTGCTTCGCTTAAATCTTTAATTTCTATGAAGTCTTTAAAAATATCAATATTGAATAGTATTACGTTGTCTTCAAGTCTTGACAATAATATATCGTGAGTCGACATTACTTCTACGTAAAAATCAGAGTCTTGGTTTTCTTCATTTAATAGTAAAGGTAGTATTTCTAGATAATATCTAGTAGCAAAGTGTCTTTTAAAATCATTATAGTTATCATAAGGGAAATATGCATTTAGTTTAATGCAATCAAATATTTTTTTAATTCCTATCTCATAATTTTTCTGCTTAAACATAAGTATTGCATAGTATCTATAGTAAGAAGTCTCTAAAAAATTTACAAACTCAACTGCTTTAATTGAGCTGATATCATTTTTCTCGATATCATTTTTAACGGTGCTAATTAATTTGAAGTTATCTTCTAATGAATGTTTAAGGCTTGATATATCATTGACATCTATAAACAGATCATTAAAAGATTGAGATAATGTCATAAAGTTTATTTTTAAAGTGAGGTTGAACTTTACGTTTTGGCTAATATTGCTTGAGTCAAGCACACCTTGTATAACTTCTATATTCTCATTAAAAACAGTTGAATTAGAACTTTTATTAATATTTAGGTAGCTTTTATAAAGGATGGATTCTGATTCAATAATAAATGAGAAACCAAAAACTCGATTATTAGTTATAAGTTTTCTTAAAATTTTATTTAAGCTTTTGTAGCTATTGATTAGAGTAAAAAATCTCGGTACCTGAATACTTTCAATTCTTATGAATCCCATTTTGACGAGGTAACTATTTCTTTCAAAAAACTCTATCTCTTGCTCAATCATACTATCTATTTTCTCTGTTTTGATATTCTTATCAAGATAACTGTTGTTATTATCGTGATACGAACCAAAGTATAGTCTAATCCAAATAAAACCGATACAATATTTATAACAATCTTAATTAATGAAATAAACAATGACTTATTCAATAGACTATCGCAAACAGGTACTTTCTAGCATCGCTGATGGCATGACCATAC
>NZ_CAJHAR010000019.1 GCF_904846415.1 Psychrobacter piscatorii
AACTAAATAACAGACCAAGAAAACGCTTAGGGTTTAAAACGCCTATGCAGGCGTTCTATAATATTAATTAGCGTTGCACTTGGTGTGTTAATCTAAGAGTTTTAAAAAAAGCTGTTGTTAAAATTATTTAAAAATATAGATAGGTTTTAAACGTAGTTTTATATAAAATATCAAGGTGATATCACACTATCGCCTTGATATTTTTGTTTTTATTGCGAGTCAAATGGGCTTTCTCAAGTAAGATAAAAATATTAAGTAACGATAATATAAATTAAAATTCGTTATAATGGGTTAAGTTATATTAAAAACTGAAATGAAGTTTAGGTGAGAATATGTTGGATAATTTACGCGGTATGGCTGTGTTCGCCAGTGTGGTCGGGCATGGTTCTTTTAGTGGCTCAGCTCGTGAGCTTGGTATTACAACGAGTGCAGTCAGTCAGCAAATTCGTTCACTAGAGAATGAGCTTGGCGTTGTGCTATTGCATCGTTCAACTCGTAAGCTAAGCTTGACAGAAGCTGGTGAGAGCTTTTATGAGGCGGCAAAAGATGTGGTCAGCGCGGCTGAGCAAGGTCGAATCAAAGTTAATCAACTGCGTGATGAGCTAGCAGGTAGCCTACGGGTATCGACGACGCCTGAGCTTGGCGTAAATCATATATTGCCAGCGCTCTCTACATGGATGGCTGCACATGATGATCTGAGTGTCACTTATCTTGCTGACAATCATTATATTGATATGATTGACGAGCGTATCGACATCGCGATTCGCATGAGTCCATCGATTAATGACGCAAGCTTAAGCAGCTATCCGCTCACAGATGTGCGCCAGTTACTTGTTGCCTCACCTCAGTACTTGCGTCAGCATCCTAAGCTGAACACGCCTAAAGAATTGGCTGACCATCAATTAATCTGTATTGAAATCATGAAAGATGCCAATCAGATTGATATGATACAGACTGAGACCAACAAAAAAACGCGTGTAAAAATGAACTCACGTATCTACACCAATAATGTCTTTATGGCGACAACCTTAGCCAAAGAAGGTCATGGTCTGGTTAGAATGATGGAGAGTTTCCCAAACTTTGTGTAACTGCTTATAATCCACTAACAGGAGAATAAGCAATGACTAACCAATCTGACATCAAGAAACTGGCTGAGCAAATGGCCAACAGCATGAAAAGCTTCGATGACATCAAAGACTTTCAAAAGCAGCTCATGCAGTCCTTCATCGACACTGCCCTAGAAGCAGAAATGGAAGAGCATCTCGGCTACCCCAAGCATGAAAAGGCAGACAGGCCTAATAAGCGCAATGGGCACACTAAAAAGAGAGTCCGTAGCGACACAGGCGAGCTTGAGATCTCCACCCCCAGAGACCGCGACAGTAGCTTTGAACCTGCGTTAGTGCGTAAGCATCAAACCCGTATTTCAGGTCTTGATGACAAAATCATCAGCTTTTACGCCAAAGGTCAAACCACTACTGAGATTGTCGAAACCATCAAGGACATCTACGACGTCGACATCTCAAGCAGCTTGGTTTCCAGAGTCACTGACAACATCTTGGATGACATCACCGCTTGGCAGAACCGGCCACTGAGCAGCGTCTATCCTATCGTCTACTTAGACTGCATTGTCGTCAAAGTTCGTCAGGACAAGCAGATCATCAACAAAGCTATCTATCTGGCCTTAGGCGTTGCTCTTGATGGTAAAAAAGAGCTGCTTGGCATGTGGCTATCAGAGAATGAGGGCGCTAAATTCTGGCTTGGTGTTCTCACTGAGCTACAAAACCGCGGGGTTCAAGATATTCTTATTGCCTGTGTAGACGGCCTAAAAGGCTTCCCTGATGCCATTAATACGGTCTACCCTAACGCTCAGGTTCAGCTGTGTATCGTGCATATGGTGCGCTATTCGATGAAGTTCGTACCTTGGACGGACAAGAAGGCCGTAGCAGCTGATTTAAAGGCCATCTACGGTGCTGATACGCTTGAGATGGCAGAGGCCAACCTTGAGCACTTTGATGAAGTATGGGGCAAAGAGTACCCGCATGTCATCAAGTCTTGGCGCAATAACTGGGAGGGCTTAACGGTGTTCTTTGGTTATCCTAAAGACATCAGAAAAGCGATTTATACCACCAATGCGATAGAGTCGCTAAACAGTGTGATTCGAACGGCGGTGAATAAGCGTAAGGTGTTTCCCTCTGATCAGGCAGCATTCAAGGTAGTATATCTGGCAACCCAGCAGGCATCCAAAAAGTGGTCGATGCCAATCCGTAACTGGACGTCTGCTTTAAATCGCTTTATGATTATGTTTGATGATCGTATAAGCAGGCATTTAATCTAAAGGGCAGTTACACAGAATTCGGGATGGTCTCGAATGATGGAAATGGACATCAAAAAAGAGCTTGAGAGTGGAGAGTTGGTAGAGGTATTGACTGGTTACCAATTGCCAAGCTTTGTACTATATGCCGTTACCTTAAACCGCGACCAACAACCAGCTAAAATCACTCGTTGCCTAGAAGTACTGAAGAAATATTTTCATTCCAACTAAGTGTTATTCAGACTAAATATTGGTTGTTTCAATAATCGGTCAGTAAAAAGCCTATGGATATCGTTATCCATAGGCTTTTTTATTATATGCTACATATTCAAGTAAGCTTTAGAATGTTGACTTCAATAGATCAATTAAACGTTCAGCGACTTGTGTGCTTTCATCACGGCTCATATTGAGCGGCGGTAGCAAACGTACCACATGGCCACCTGTCACATTGATGATAAGTTTTTGCTCGTCACGGGCACGATCTACCAATTGGCTACAATCCATGTCTTCAGGTAGCGCAATACCAATCATCATTCCAGCGCCGCGACTACTTACACCGTGTTGTCCTAGTGCATTGACGAGACTTTCTCGGATAAATAGTCCTTCCGTCACCGCATTCTCCATAATGTCACTATTTGCAAGTACATCGTACACGCTATGTACAACGCGACTGGCTAATGGCGTACCACCGTAAGTAGAGCCATGGCTCCCTGCACCAAACAAACCAGTAGCACGGCCTCGTACCATACAAGCACCAACTGGAAAGCCATTACCTAAGCCTTTTGCAGTCGTCAATACATCAGGGCGCGCATTGCTATGCTGATAAGCAAAATATTTACCAGTACGACCATTACCTGTCTGTACTTCATCAAGCATGAATAACCAGTTATGAGCATCACACTCTGCTTGTAGCTCTTCTAAATAGGTAAAGCCATTGGCCGCAGTATTAAGACCACCTTCACCTTGGATCGGCTCTACAAAAATGGCGCAGATGTCCTCATGGTCTAACGCCGCTTGCTTTACCGCTGCAATGTCGCCAAATGGCACACGGATAAAGTCGTCATCTAGTGTATAAAATCCTTCGCGGGCTTTTGGGTTAGCAGTGGCCGATAGTGATAGCAATGTACGGCCGTGGAATGACTGCTCCATCACGATGACTTTTGGACGTGCAAAGCCTTGTTGCGACGCATACAGGCGTGCAAGTTTTAATGCGGCTTCATTTGCTTCAGCGCCACTATTGGCAAAAAACACACTATCCATTTGGGCTGCCGTACATAGTATCTCTCCTGCACGCTCTTGCCAGTCAATACCGAACAGATTGCTGGTATGAACCAAGGTCGCTGCTTGCTGTTGAATAGCGTCGGTCACTTGTGGATGGCAATGTCCCAGTCCACATACCGCGATACCAGTTAAGGCATCTAAGTATGGCGTATCGTCTTTTGTGTAGAGCCAACTGCCTGCACCGCGGGTAAAGCTGATAGGTTGACGATTATAAGTGGGCATTAGGTAAGTAGCAGACATGTAAAACATCCTTGGTATAATAAATTGAGTAAAGGGGTAGATTATAGCTCGTCAGAGAAAGGTGTGGTTTCTGCAGGTAACGTGTAGTCTTCATTTGCCCAAGCACCTAAATCAATCAGTTTACAGCGACTACCACAAAACGGCTTATATTTGTTGTCTTGCCAAGCGGTTTGAGTGCCACAACGTGGGCAAGGGTAGGTTTTGGGTGCAGTGTTGGTATTAGAGTCAGTCATAATAAAGGTGGAAGTATCCTTGATGTTATTAGTATCATTTGCGCACGATAGTTATTTATTATCATATAAATTGTGATGAATTGAGGCGTACTAGTTATCGTTATATTACTATTCAATTAGATTGGCTATATAATAGCATGGGGTAGAATAATGACAAAAGACAAATGCTTTAAGGATAGTAGATGATAGACAATATCGAGTTCACGCATCAGCAAGCGCGTGCCTTTCAACCACAACGACTCTCCGCACCGCGCGACTTTATTATTCCAAAAATCATCAGTGATAATAAAGACGAAAAGCCGTTAATCTTGGAGATTGGAGCAGGGAAGGGCAAGCACGCACTTAGCTTTGCCGTGCAAAATCCTGATAAGCATTTGATCGCCATTGAGCGCACACGCAATAAGTTTGATGCTTTCTCAAAGCTGGCTACACTACAAGACTTACCGAACCTAGATGCGATCCATGCAGATGCGATTGCTTGGACGGTGCATGCGCTAAAACCCAATAGTGTGGCTAAAATATTTATTCTTTATCCCAACCCTGAACAGCATAATCCCAATCAGCAATGGCTAAATATGCCCTTTTTTGAGTTTCTGTTATCTCGCTTGCAAGTAGGGGGAGAGATAATACTGGTTACCAATATTGAATCCTATATGGACAATGCAGAGCATCAAGCAGCTAAGCTCTGGTGCCTACCAAATAATCGTTACCGAGTGCCTGTCGACAGCCAGCGTACGCATTTTGAAGTGAAGTACCTAGCGCGGCAAGAGGTATGCTGGGAGCTAAGCATCTGTAAGCCGAAATGGTATAAAACAAGGTTTGATAACTGGCAAGCTTAATAATAGGCGAAAAAATAGCCTAAGCAATTAAAAATATAACTAGGAGTGCACCGTCCCAATATAATATGAATATTAAATATAAAATAGCCTAAGCAAAAGAATATAAACCAAGAAAAGCCGTCACTAGGGGACGGCCAAAATTTCACACTGTTAAAAACTATAAATAAGGTTTTACCAAAGTGTTAGGGCTAGTATGTGCATCAAGCACTGTTAAAAAGGTATATGCGCCAATAAATTTGCGGCTAATGAACATGAATTCTTTTGGAGGAAGGTTAAATTCAAAAGATTGCATCGCACGAGTAGCTTTAGTGGACAAGCGTGAATGCAGTTTACTATTCGCCCAAATATAGCGATTTTGCTCATCCAAACAATCTGTAGGGATGTCATCGTTTTTCTCAGGATCACTGAATGGCTCGGTAGCCAATAGGAACAATGAGGCAATATCAGAGCGTACTTTATCACTCATACTATCGAAGAAATCATAACCCGTCATGGCTAGAGTCATCGCCTGATGGTTATGGTGATATCCTGCCCTCAATAGTCCACGGGCAATCGTAAGCAAATTACTGTCAAATTGGCGAATAGCACCAAAATCTAGCAAAACAAGTTTATCGATATCGTCTGTACTTTCACTAACTCGAACTAAATAGTTACCAAAATTAGGGTCTGTCTGCATTTCACCCCAGACAAAAATCTCTTGCATCATAATTTCGATGGCAGCTTGACCAATCGCACTACGGCGCTCCTGAGGCAGCAGCTGTAGTGCTTCAGACACGACAGTGATACCTGGCTCATATGACATACATAGCAGACGTTTTTTTGAGTAATTACGGTTAATTTTAGGTACGATGTAACGTGGATCATTGCTTAAACGATCGTAAAAACGCTCTGTTGTTGCTGCTTCCGCTTCATAATCGACTTCATGATGGAGGAGGTCACGTATTTCCTCAAACCAAGCATCGAGCGCGCGCGTTTGAGGGACGATGTTACTTACCTTTAGTAATCGCTTAAATAGGGCGAGATCAGAGTTGATGGCATCTGCCACACCCGGATATTGAATCTTTAATACGACTTGTTCACCAGTTGCTAATACTGTCGCCCGATGGACTTGGGCAAGAGAAGCCGTTCCGATAGGAACAGGGTCAATATCGAGCTCATTTAGTTTTTCACCCAATAGCTGGCGCGATGTTTGCTCAATTGTCGGCCAGGTAAGCGTCGCCGTATCATCATTGAGCGTTTGCAAGGCACGCGTAATTTCTGGCGGCAATATATGTTCACCATAGATGGCTAGCATTTGACCAATTTTGACAACTGAACCTTTCAATTTACCAAGCTCTGATGCCAGATAACTCGCTTGAGCTTCCATAAATGCTTGGTTACGTGCCGTACGTGCTTCTTTATTCAAAAACATGCCAGACACACTATTACCCGCCCAACGACGACCAATATTTAAGGAGGTTTTAGCAATCGACATGCGGCGATCAAACCCTGAGGTTTTTAGACTATCGATTGATTGCTTATTGCTAGAAGGTTTAGACGTATCATTTGCCATAAATATAATCATTCATCCAGTTGGTATTGATTTGCGGGTTCGAGACCTACAATACAAGGGAGATGTGATGCACGGGTATAAAATTGTATCATATAAAGTGCATGGGTTTTATGAGCGCACACAGGCTGTTGATAGTTACTTTGTAAGTCAAAATAATTGCGTGATATTTTGCCGATTTAATGTTGAGAGTTGTGCTCATGTCTGGTCTGTCGTTAAGCCGCCATCTCATTCTTTATGAGCATTTCATCAAAAATAGACCTAAAAATGAATATTAAAAAATAAGACCTAGCATGCATGATGCTAGGTCAAATAATGTATAGCGTATCAGCCGCATTTGCTTAGTCAGATATATGGAGCGAAAAATTCACGTTATCTGACAAGGATTAACTCATCAAGCATTTTCACGAGCAATAGCATGATGCCCGATATCACGACGATACTGCGCGCCATCAAAGCTAATCGCAGCAGTGACTGCTAGTGCTGCCTGCTGAGCTTCAGAAATATTATTTGCTAAAGCAGTCACGCACAATACACGACCACCGTTAGTCACAACTTCGTTCTCATTGTCATTCGAGAATGCCGTACCAGCATGAAATACTTTAACTGCATTATCGTTCGTAGTGTCCAGCTCTGGCAAGCCAGCAATCACATCGCCTTTCGATGATGTTTCAGGATAGCCTTTCGATGCGACTACGATACCTAGGGCAGGGCGGTTGTCCCATTTGGCTTCGCTAGGCAATTGACCGTCTAGTCCTTGTGCGACCAAGTCTACCATTGATGACTGCAGGCGCATTAAGATAGGCTGCGTCTCTGGATCACCAAAGCGGCAGTTGAATTCGATAACATAAGGGTCGCCTGCTTTATCAATCATAAGACCAGCATATAAAAATCCAGTATAAGGATGTCCTGCCTCTTTCATCGCATCAACCACTGGCTGAATGACTTGCTCTATGACTTTGTCATGAACGTCTTTGGTTACGACTGGCGCAGGTGAATAAGCACCCATACCGCCAGTGTTGGGACCCGTATCCCCTTCAAAAGCACGTTTGTGATCTTGGCTGGTCGCCATTGGCAAGATATTGTCACCATCAATCATGCAAATGAAGCTGGCTTCTTCGCCTTGCAAGAACTGCTCGATGACTACACGACTACCAGCATCACCGAATTTATTATCCGCTAGCATATCGTCAATGGCTTCATGCGCTTGCTCGATAGTCTCAGCAACGATGACGCCTTTACCAGCAGCAAGCCCGTCAGCTTTGATAACAATAGGCGCGCCTTGCTCATCAACGTAAGCTTTGGCAGCAGCAGCGTCTGTAAATCCTTGATAAGCAGCTGTTGGAATATGGTTCTGTTCCATGAATTCTTTAGCAAAGGTTTTCGAACCTTCTAATTGAGCGCAGTATGCTGTTGGTCCCCATGCTTTGATACCAGCATCACGGCACGCATCAACGATACCAGTGACCAAAGGTGCTTCTGGTCCGACGATGACCATGTCAATGTCATTACTTTGGCAAAATTCGATAACAGCGCTGTGATCGCTGGCATCAGTAGACGTTAAGACAACGTTTTGGCATTTAGGTTCAAGGGCTGTGCCAGCATTACCAGGAGCGATATAGACATTTTTGACATTGTCATCTTTTGCACACTGCCATGCCAGCGCGTGTTCACGACCACCTGAACCAATCACCAAAATATTCATCATACCTCTTGCCCTTAGCATTAAAGTTAATAATGAGCTATTCGTACGCTCGTAGATATATCGGCATATTCTAACAAAAAAACAGTATTAATTACTATGAGTATCCGTTTGCCAGCACCTAATCTTGAATATTATGGCATTAAATATCATTGTCTCATTAGCAAAGGTTATCGACATGTCGCTGATTCATGAAATGATGTTGTACGCTTTAGCTCGCGCCGCAGGTGCGTTAAACTTCACTATATTGATGGTATTAAATCCTGATGGCTACATATTCATAAAAATAAGAGTAAAAAAAGGAGAAAATCTTTAGACGTCATAATAAAAGAATAAGTCGCGTGACTGGATATATTGCCATTGCATCACAAGTTATAAGCCCCATATGCAATGACGGTAATTAATACAAATTGATAAACATAAATAGATAAACCAAACCTATAAAAAGGACGAAGGACAATGCCAAACTCCCTCAGTATCGCAAAAGAGCGCATTAGCCAGATAAGCGATATTGCTACCAGTTATGTACAAAAAGACAAATCGCTATTTGATCATTTTATCCATAGCTACTATGAGCCGCTGCATCAAGAAACTGCAGAGGCGATTAGTAATGCTGACTTGGCGGGCATGGCGCTACATCACTTTACATTGCTCAAAGCCTACGATTGCAGCAAACCACAACTGGCAGTATTGAATCCCTTAGCAGAAGAGCAGCACTTTCATAGCTCACACACGGTCATTCAGATCGTGGCATATGATAGACCATTTTTAGTCGATACGATCTTGATGAGCCTTGAAGCTGAAGGTATCGATGTTCATCGTACTTACAATATCATCGTGAGTGTTAAACGCGATGAAGATGGCCAGATTACTTATGTTGAAGGCGCACATGAAAGTGCCACTTCTCATATGTCGTTGATTCATTGTGAAATTGCTTATCAAGATAATGAAAACTTGGAAGCATTACAACAAATGCTCATGTCTAAAATTGACACGCTTGATACCGTCGTTGGTGACTGGAAACAGATGCGTGCGCAGTTAAATGACATTAAGGCTGAGCTGTCTAACAAACCACTGCCAGAAGTTTTCTACTCACAACAAGAAATCCAAGCATTTTTAGATTGGATATTAGACGATCATTTTATCTTCTTAGGTTATCGCGAGTACCGCTTAGAAGGTGGTCACGAAATCGAAGTCACCGAACCTACTAATTTAGATTTATTTGCCATTGGTAATAGCGGTCTTGGTCTATTGCGCGGTTCAGAAGAAGACAAGCTGTCAGAAAGCTTCAATCAACTGCCTAAAGGGCTAAAACAACTATTGACTGAGCCGCGTGTGTTGATGCTGTCTAAATCAAGCCGTGTGTCTCCGATACATCGCTCGGTATATATGGACTTTTTGGGCATCCATAAGTTCGATGATAATGGTAAATTGATTGGTGAGTATCGCTTTATCGGCTTGCTGACATCACAAGCGTATCAGCTTACCGTACAGCAAATACCGCTACTACGCGAAAAGGCCAACAAGATTATGGCCATGGCAGAATTGCCACGTGATGGTCATGCTCATCATAAATTGATGCATGTGATTAATACCTTGCCACGTGATGATCTGTTCCAAGCCAGCGTCGAAGAGCTGTACCCAATTGTCTCAGGTATTAGCCAATTACAAGACAAAAAGAGCTTACGCCTATTTAGCCGTATCGACCATTACCAGCGTTTTGTGTCATGCTTAGTTTATATCCCACGTGATAAGTTCAACACTGAGCTACGCATCAAAGTACAAAACGTTCTAAAAGATGCTTACAACGGTATGTCTTCAGGTTTTACCACTGAATTCAACGAATCTGCGCACGCCCGCGTCCATGTCCATGTGCGCACAGTGCCAGGTCAAGTGAATGACGTTAATATCGCAACACTTGAAGCCAAATTGTCGGCACTTATGCAGTCATGGGATGATAATTATCAAAAAATGCTGCTTGATAATGTGGGTGAGCAACAAGCCAACGCCTTAAACCGCCGCTTTTTAGACTATATTCCTGCTGCGTACCAAGAGCGTTTTGATGCTCGTACTGCAGTCGAAGATACTAAGCGCCTGGCTGGATTGACTGCAGAAAATCCAATGCTTTGGCATTTATACCAGTCAACAGGCGATGCACGTAACCAACTTCACCTAAAGCTATACGGTCGCGAGCAGCCTGTTATCCTATCAAAAGTGCTACCAATACTTGAAAACTTTGGTGTATCGGTCATCTCAGCACAAACTTATGAGTTTGATTTGCCAGAGCAGCCTATTTGGATGCAAGAGTACGAGTTGACGCTAGAGCATGTCGATACGGTCAATATGCAAGTCGTGCGTGGTCAGTTCGAAGACAGTCTCAAGCAAATCTGGGCAGGCCGTGTTGAGAGCGATTCGTTCAATGAGTTGGTACTAACGACCAAGCTCGACACTTACGATGTCGTCGTATTGCGTGCATTGTCTCGCTATATGCTACAAGCTCGTGCGCCATTCTCCAGTGCTTATATTCAGCAAACTGTCGTCAAAAACAGTGATATCAGTGTGGCATTGGGCAGCTTGTTTGATGCGCGCATGAACCCTGAATATAGTGATGAGACGCGCCAAGAAAAAACAACGAAAATTCAAGAGCAAATTACTGCTGCGTTAGCAGATGTCGATAGCCTAGACGAAGACCGTATCTTGCGCTGGTACTTGGATTTGATTAATGCGATGATGCGTACTAACTTCTATCAAGTCGATAGCGACGGTCAGCGCAAAGATCGTTTGTCGTTTAAGTTCTTGGCAGCAGATATTCCAAACTTGCCTAAACCAAAGCCAATGTTTGAGATATTTGTGTATTCACCACGCGTTGAAGCGGTGCATTTACGTGGTGGCAAAGTCGCTCGTGGTGGTCTGCGCTGGTCAGATCGTATGGAAGATTTCCGTACTGAAGTACTTGGCCTTGTCAAAGCACAGATGGTCAAAAACGCAGTAATCGTTCCTGTTGGCTCTAAAGGTGGCTTTATTGTCAAAACCAAAAGCATGGCTGATGGTCGTGAGGCGTTCCAAGCAGAAGGCATTGCCTGCTATCAAACGTTCTTACGCGGTATGCTTGATGTCACAGACAATATTGTAGATGGCAACATCGTCCCGCCAGCCAACACGGTACGCCATGATGAAGATGATCCGTACTTGGTTGTCGCAGCTGATAAAGGTACAGCGACTTTCTCTGATATCGCCAACGCGTTGGCAGCAGAGTACAACTTCTGGCTGGATGATGCCTTTGCATCAGGTGGCTCAGTAGGGTATGACCATAAAGCAATGGGTATCACAGCGCGCGGTGGTTGGGAGTCGGTCAAACGTCACTTCCGTATGCGCGGTATGGACATTCAAAACCGTGACGACTTTACTGTGGTCGGTATTGGTGACATGAGTGGTGATGTATTTGGTAATGGTATGCTGCTCTCAACGCATACTAAGCTAGTTGCTGCCTTTAACCACCTGCATATCTTTATTGATCCTAATCCAGATACGGCGGCCTCATACGCTGAGCGCGCACGCTTGTTTGAGCTGCCACGCTCATCATGGGCAGATTATGAAGCGTCATTGATCAGTCAAGGTGGTGGTATATTCTCACGCCAAGACAAGACTATCGCTATCAGTCCTGAGATGAAATCGCTCTTTGATATTAGTGCAGACAGTCTTGCACCCAATGATTTGATTAGCGCATTGCTACGTGCGCCTGTCGATCTCATCTGGAATGGTGGTATCGGTACTTATGTCAAAAGTGCGAATGAGACGCATGCCGATGTTGGCGATCGTGCAAATGATTCGTTACGTATCGATGGTAATGAGCTACGTGCAGCCGTCGTTGGCGAAGGTGGTAACTTAGGTCTAACCCAGCAAGGCCGTATCGAATATGCTCAAACGGGCGGACGCATATATACAGATGCCATTGATAACTCAGGCGGTGTAAATTGCTCGGATCATGAAGTCAATATCAAAATCTTACTTGGTAAAGTGGTCGAACAAGGCGATATGACGCTCAAGCAACGTAATGAATTGCTTGAGAGTATGACTGACACCGTAGCAGAATTGGTACTACGTCAGAACTACTTACAACCACAAGCCATTGAGCTGAGCCATATTCGCGCCGCAGCGAACCTTAGCGATCATCAGCGCTTCATCCAAATGTTAGAGAGTGAAGGGCGTCTGGATCGTGCGATTGAGTATCTACCATCAGACGAAGAGATTACAAAGCGTCAAAAAGCAGATACTGGTCTAACCAACCCTGAGCTCGCAGTCGTCTTGGCTTATGGCAAAATGTGGGTCTATGACAATCTGTTATCATCTGATTTACCAGATGATCCGTACTTCATTAACGAGCTGCGTAAATACTTCCCAGATGAGCTTGCGTCACGCTTCTTTGATGAGATGACTGAGCACCGTTTGCATCGTGAAATCATCAGCACTTACTTGACCAACAGTGTGGTCAACCGCTTAGGTATTGAAGCGCTATTCCGTCTCTTTGAGGAAACCGATCAATCACTAGCAACTATCGTGCGTGGTTATGCGATTAGCCGTGATGTATTCAACGTATCGCGCGCTTGGCAAGCACTGGAAGCACTAGATAATCAGGTTGAAGCAACACTACTGCTGAATCTTGAGCTACGTTTACGTGATGCGCTTGAGCGCGGTGTGGTCTGGTTTATCAATGCCTTCGGTCAAAACTTGCAAGTCGCTGATATGATTAGCCGCTTTAGTGAAAGTGTTGAAAAACTCACTAAGCCAAGTGGTTTTATCGAGCAGCAGTTTGCCCAATATTTGCAAGAAGACACCGAACGTTTGATGCAAAAAGATCTGTCTGACAACGATGCTACCTTATTTGCGATGCTACCGTACCATGTCGATGCGCTTGATGCTGCATTGCTGGCTGAGCAATATGAGCGTCCTGTTGATGAGATTGCAACCCTATACTTTGAAGCCTATCAAGTGTTGCAGTTAGATTGGATGATGGATAATATTGCCAACTTACCACAGCAAGACTACTGGGATCGCCGTGCACGCCATGCGTTAGTGAACGAGCTGTCACGCAGCTTACGCCTACTAATGGATGCAGTACTGTCTAAACCAGATGCCAAGCAAGCATTTAGTGAATGGAGAGCAAGACACGTCGATCAGCTGGCAGCAGTCACGACGGAAATGAATAAGTTAGATGAGCTGCATAGCAACGATGAAGAAGGTCAAATTGGTCTGTCAACGTTGTCAGTATTGATGAGTGAGCTGAGTGGCTTAGTCACTAAATAATTAGTTATTCAGTAAGAAATAAATATCCGTCTTTTCAAAAAAACCACCGCCCTTAATGTTCGGTGGTTTTTTATTGTCTAAACAAAATCGTTTAATCGAAAGTAGAGTAGAAAGTAGCAAACTGACTAGCTTAAATTATGATGCTTTTTCACTGACAACTTTGTGACATCCTTGACCACTGATTTGACTGAATCCACCTGAAAGTTTTTCTACTTTTATTTGGGTTAAAATACGATCTTTTAGCGCCTGTACATGGGAGATTACCCCGATTAACTTGCCTTCTTGCTGCAAATTGGTCAGCGTATCTAGCGCAATGTCTAAAGATTCTTCATCCAAGGTACCAAAGCCTTCATCCAAAAATAGCGAGTCCACGCGAATATTTTGGCTGGCCATCTGCGACAGTCCTAACGCCAAAGCAAGACTGATAATAAACCCTTCACCGCCTGAGAGATTTTTGGTACTACGAATCTCACCGCCTTGATAATTGTCAATGACATTGAGCTCAAGCGGGCTATTGTCATCACGAGCCAGCAGGTAGCGATCACTCATTTTTTGCAGCTGAGTATTGGCATGATTAACCATGAGATCAAAAGTGAGGCCTTGAGCAAAGGTACGATACTTTTTGCCATCAGATGAGCCAATCAATTTATGTAGCTGTTGCCACACTTGTAACTTATCTTTTTGGGCATTGATGGCATCAATTTGCAGCTGTTGCGTGCTTTTTTTATCCTCATTGTCTTTTAGACGCTGACTGATTGCACCAATAGATTCAATGCAGCTATTAAACTTCTCTTGGACTTGCGCTTGCTGCTGGATAAGCGTTTCTTTATCGTCTGTTGTCAGCGGGTTTACTTGCTTATCTTCTAATGCTTTCTCGGTTTCTTTCAACAGAGACTGCGCTTGCTGGAGCGCATAATCAATACGTTCTTGCTGCTGCTTGAGTGCATTACGCTCATCCATAGGCAAGCGCGCCGCCAAAAACTCTGCTTCCGTATCAAAGCTGGAGGCGGCAAGTGCGTTATCAAATGCGGTATGTTGCGTTTCTAAGGTTTGCGTAGCTGTTTCGATACGACTGGCTAAGTTTTCTTGCTGCTTTATGAGCTGTTGCAAATTATACGTTTCTGTATCTAATTGTCGTTGGGCAACACTGTGCGTCTCTTGCGCTTGATCTAGCGTGTCTCTAAGCGTACGTTCAGCTGCTTCTAGGTCAGCCGCCTCAAAAACCTCTGCGCGTTCGTTTTGGGACTGGGTTAGTGCGGCTGTCTGTTTATTCTTCGCTTGTATTAGACTGTTAAGCGTATCGGTATCTTTTTTGAGCTGTGCTTCTTTATTCTCAATATATGCTTTTATGCGTTCAAGGTCGGTCTGTATTGTCTGCTGTTTGTCCTTATCTTCAGCGAAAGCGTCTTTTAGCTGTACGAGGGCGCGGCGCTGCTGACGTAGTTCTTCAAGATAACTGTCATAATCCGCATCGCTCAGCACTATTTGTTGTGTAATGCTAGCTGATAACATCTGTAAATTATCGGGCGCACGTTGCAAGGTACTGAGCGCCTTTGTCGGATAGCTACTGGCAGCATAAGGGTTAATGCGCTGCAAAATGGTAGTAATGAGCGTTTGTAGTTCAGAAAAGTTCTCTGTAATCTTATTATCGATACCTGTTATGTTGTTTTCACTGATGGTAATATGTGTTTTCTGCTCAGAGATATCGTTTACCAACGCTTGCTGGTCTTTTGATGCTGTCTCTAGTGTCTCACGCATACGGGTTATGTCTTCACCGTAGCTTTCGTAGCGTTCTAAAGTATCTGCGATTTCTTTTCTATACTGATTTAACTTGTCTTTACTATCAGCAAGTGTTTGCGCAATGTCGTTATCACTGCCCAACGCCAGTAACGTTTGTATCAAGTTGGCAATAGTACTGTCAGCTACGTTTTCATCATTCATCTGCTGGCTAATGACATACAGCAGTTCTGTTATGGCGGTGTCATGCTGCTGTATTTGCGCATTGAGTTCGGCTTGCTGATTGCTTTTACTCTCAAGCGTACTTCGTTTACTTGCCTGCTCAATCTGCTGGGCAGTGATGCTCTTATTCAGCGCGGCAATTTGTTCATCTAAAACACTAATATACTGCGCTAATTGGAAGTTTTCGTCATTGGGTAAAAGGTGCGGGTGATTTTGGGAGTAAGGGTGCTCAAGCGCACCGCATAAAGGACAAGGTTTACCGTCTTGTAAATCGGCAATATAGTTCTCTAGCGCCATGACCTTTTGTTGTAGTTGTAGCTGATCCGATTTGTCTTGGCGCTTTTCTTGCGTGTTTTTGAGGTTTGCTTTTTTTGTTGTAATCAACTCTTCATAGCCACTGATTTCACTCTCTAGCTGCTCGATGTGACTCATGATTTTTGTCACTTGTGCGTTAAGGTCACGGCGCTGCTGGTCATGAAAGCGCAGTTGATCGAGCTGCTGGTTAGTGCTGTCTATCTGCTCTTGTGTCTCACGCATCTGTATGACCGATTGTGCTTGAATCAGCTCGCTTTGTACTTTTTTTAGTGCGGTTAATTGCTCTTGGGTGGCTTCATTTTTATCACTTTGTGCTTGTTGGCGTTGCTGTTGTACTACCAATGCGGTTTTGTGTTCTTCTAATTCACGTGTTTGGCGTATCTTGTCTTGCGAAAGTACTGGATTTTGACGTATTACCGCTTTTAGGCGACTGCACTTTTCATCAAAAATGGCAATATCGCCGTCTAAATAGCTTAAATTATCCGTACTGGTAAGTTTTTCGGTCAATTGAGCGCTTTGATTTTCTTTTTCTATGGCAATGCTTTTTTGCGCGATAATATTTTCAAGCAGTTGCTCAGTGTCTGCCTGAAGTGTGTCATGTCTGACAAGTGTATCGTTTAAAGCGCGACGCTGCTGGGCAATCTCGTTGTCGAGGTCACGTGCTTTCTGAATCTTGGGCCGTGCGATTTGCATTGCGTTTTCTGCATCTTGGCGCTGTGTTATTTGCTTCTCTAGCTGTGTGCGAGCGCTTTGTGTAAGTGCTTGCTGCTTAGGTAAGTCATACTCAAGCTGCGCTTTTTCTCGATTTAATTCGCCAACATGCTTGCGGGTAGATGATAACTCACCAAACTGACTGTCAATCTCTAACGCCTTATTGGCAGCGGTTAAGCGCTTGGCATTAGGGATAAAGTCTTGCTGAGCTTGCTGAGCTTGCGCTAGATCATTTTGATAAGTATTCAGTCTTTCTTTTGATTCTGTGATGCTATCTAGCCACTTTATCTTTTCGACCAAATTTTGAATTTCTCGCTGCTGTGTACTCTGGGTATTTTGATATGACTGCAAATCGGTTCTTAACTTACCTTCTTCTTCGGTATCTAAAAGCGCCAAGCCATCTAAACCATATTGCAGTTTATTAAGAATCTCTTCTTCAGTACGTTTTTTATCATGAACATTTAATGATATTTGAGCATAGATAGACGTACCGGTTATTTTTTCAAGAATTGCGGCTCTATCACCAATATCAGATTTTAAAAAAGCAGCAAAACTACCCTGAGCGAGCATGATAGAGCGCGTAAATTGATCAAAATCCATACCTAATAAATTCTGTATGTAAGGAGCAGTTTTACTCTTCCCATCTTCTAGCATTTTACCTGTCTCAGCATCACTAACCTCATGTTTGATAGGTAACAAATTGCCTTTGGCCTTTTTATGAGCACGATGTTGGTACCATGAACATCTATACTTTTTGGAATTAATTTCAATCACTACTTCTGCTGAGCATTCTCCAGCACCTTGAGTCATTATTTCGTTATAAGCCCCTGTTATTTTACCTAGTCTTGGCGTATAGCTGTATAGCGCCAAACAAATCGCATCCAATATGGTGGTCTTGCCAGCGCCAGTCTGCCCTGTGATGGCAAAGATTCCTTCATTGGTAAAGGCGGTGTCAGCAAAATCAATATGCCATTCACCTTTGAGAGAATTGAGGTTTTTGAGTCTGAGTTCGATTAGGCGCATGGATATATCTTATTATTAGTGATAGCAGCAACTGCGAAAAATTAGAGAGATAGAAAATAGAAGTGCGATAATGATTCACACTTATATCATTTTGCCTGTTTGTCCTCATGATGTAAGTGATAAAGTATCTGGCCATAGGCATTGCGCAACGAGTCTTTTTGTGACTTAGCCACATCATTTATCGTCAAGCAGCGCTCAAACACTTCCATCTCATTTAAGTCTTGCAAGTTCTCTGAGGTCTGCTGTTGATTAAGCACTTTGTTATAAGTACGAGTGTTTTTTATCTTAAGCACTTCACACGGCAATCCTTCTACCATTGCTTGCACTTGCTCACGCAAATCACTAACAATCTCGTCACCCGTATAGACCACCTCTAACCAAACAGATTCAGTTGGTGTGAGTGATTTTATCGTTTGCGAGATTGTGGTTAGGTCACCAGATATCTGTGCCAGCTGTTGGAATTTTGGAATGGGTAGGGATGTGACTTGCATCTGATTAACCTCATTGCAGTGCAGAGTTTTGTTTGGGACAGCGGCATCAGTAGTCAATGATTGATTTTTTTGCGCTTGCTGAACAGAAGTATTTTCTGGGGCAGTATATTTTTTCACTTCCTCATTTTCTAATGGCTCGTCAAAGCCAAACAAGTCATCTATAAAACCAGATTGTACGGGTGCTTTTTTAGCATTTTTTTCTACTGATCTTTCAACCGTGGTAGTTTTAACATTAGCATCTGTGCTGGCAAGTTGAGGCATGACGTTTAGCCCTAAGCCATCATCATCAAAAGATTCAGAATTGCTAAATTGTATAAGTAGCACTTGTTTTTGTTGTCTTGCCTCGCCAAAGCCCATCGCGATGGGTGAGCCTGAGTAGCGAATACTCTCACGACCGCCAACGCGCTGTGGTACGTGCAAATGCCCAAGAGCAACATAATCAAAGCCCTCATCAAACATGTCGGCGGAGATTTTGCCAAGTGAGCCAACATAGAGATCGCGCACGCCATCATCGTCGGTTGTTTTGCCACCAGCAGCGAATAGATGACCTGTGGCAATGATAGGAATATGCCGTTGATGAGTTTTTATTAATTCTGCCTGCTGTCCTTTTGCAATGCTTGCTACTTCGTCATAGTGGGTGCGAATACCTTTGATAACATTGGCATCTTTGCTATCCGCAGACTCGCCAGCGCTACTGCTACGCACATCACGGTCGCGCAGGTAGGGTACAGCGGCGATGATGCAATGAGGATTGTTATTATCATCGCCCAAGACCAATACTTCATCTTCTAAATCATCACAAGCCGTGCCAATAACATGGACATTCAAAAATTTGAGCACATTACTTGGCGCATCCAAAAATGTTGGTGAGTCATGATTGCCTGCGACAATGACCACATGCTGACAGCAGGAGCGTGAGACCCTACCCAAAAACTCATAATACAGCGCTTGGGCTTTATTGCTTGGCGTCATGGTATCAAAGATGTCACCTGCAACAATCAATATATCTACTTGCTGTGTACTAATGGTGTTCTCTAGCCATTGCAAAAATGCCTCAAACTCTTCATAACGCAGACGACCATAAAGCCTACGCCCCAAGTGCCAATCGGATGTGTGCAATACTTTTAAAGGTTTAATAGAGGTGTATTTAGGAGCGATAGATAGGGGCATAGTTTGGCTTATTATTAAACGTCAGAACAGTAATTAGGTAGCTTTCATTCTAGCAAGAATTGTTGGAATTTTCTCTGTTGCCAAAAGAAAACCCTGCCAATTATCTGTTGGCAGGGTCGCTTTGCGGTACAGGGAATAATAAAACACAGAAGATTAATCGACGATGAGCTGCTCTAGATCGTCCCCTGAATTTGTCGCAAGATTTGCAATCATCGATAGTGCGTGCGCTTGCTGGTCTATGGGTTGTTTTACTGCTTCACCTCTCGAGCCTTCACGTAACCAATTTTTAGCTATATCATCACTGTTTTGACTGTGCTGCTGATTCTGTAGATTATACCAAGCCAAGTTATCATGCAGCGCGACCACGTCGCCCATGATAAGTAGAGCAGGTGTCGGCAGCTGAGCGACTTCTTGCTGACTGACGATGCTGGCAAGCGTACCTGTTAGGACTTGCTGATTGGGCATACTGGCATTTGAGACAATGGCAATCGGGGTATCAGCGCTACGACCAGCGCCTATCAGGCCTTCAGTTAAGCGTGCCAGCGAGTGCAGACCCATATAAAATACGACCGTCTCATCGGTGTTCAAGAAGTTTTTGAAGTTACTGTTGGGTGCGCCTGCTTTCAAAAACCCTGTCACAAAACGTACGGATTGCGAGTGGTCACGGTGAGTGAGTGGAATCCCCGCATAGCTAGCAGCGGCATTAGCAGCAGTGATCCCTGGTACGACCTGATATGGTACGCCATGAGCGCGCAGGCTCTCAATCTCTTCACCGCCGCGACCAAAGATAAACGGATCGCCACCTTTTAAGCGAACGACACGCCGACCTTCTTTGGCGCTATTAACCAACAACTCATTGATGCCAAGCTGCGCGACCGTATGGTTACTGCGTTTTTTACCGACAAACACTTTGTCCGCATCACGGCGGCAAAGATCCAGCACTTGTGGCGATACCAATGCGTCATAGTAGACAATATCTGCTTGCTGCATCAAACGCAGTGCTTTGAACGTCAAAAGCTCTGGGTCACCAGGGCCTGCGCCAACGATATAAACTTCGCCTACGGGGGGTAGTTTTTTTTCTGACTCGTCTGACAGAGTAGGCGTTGTATTTTCCGCAGCATCAGGGTGGGCTTTATCATGAATAGCAGCGGCAGTGCTATCTAAATCCGCTTGTAGCTTGGCAGCTGCTTCTGTTTCATTACCGGCAAACATCAGCTGGCTGACTTGACCTTCAAACGCACGCTCCCAAAACTGCCGCCGTCCAGTCAGCGTTGGTATTTTGGCTTTTACCTCAGTACGGAAATCCCCTGCCAGCTTGGCTAGTTTACCGTAGCCTTGCGGAATCAAAGTCTCAAGGCGTGCTCTTAATAGACGCGCCAACACTGGGGCTTTACCATTTGATGAAATGCCAATGACAATGGGGTTGCGATCAATAATGGCTGGAAAGATAAAATCACACAAGGGCGGCGTATCGACCACATTGACCGGGATATTTAGTTCAGTCGCATCGGCGTGAATCTCATGGTTAAGCGTTTCATCATCAGTTGCGGCAATGATCACACGTGCACCTGACATATAGCGCTTATTATAATTCTCGTAGATAAATTCGTGTTTATCATCGGTGAGCAAGGCTTGTATCTCATGGCTGATGTCAGGCGCAAGGATCGTAATGCACGCGCCAGCACGGCTGAGCAAGTCAGCTTTACGCAGTGCCACTTCGCCGCCGCCCACGATGAGCACTTTGCGGCCTTCTAATTTAAAAAATAGCGGGAAGGTGTTCATAGTGTCACCATATATTGAATTATTTATTATAAAGAATAGAAAAGGTATGAGGAATGCCGCCATTATGAGGTATCACAGACACACTCTCACCTAGTGAATTGGCATTAGCATATTCTTTTTTGAAATATTAATTGATATTTTTCTTACCAATAGGAATAGATGAGATGACTTTCTCAAATCAATAAATTACCTAACACACGCTAACATATCCCAAAATTAGGTTGTGCTAGCATGTCTTAAGATAATCAATCGTATATCAATAATTCACAATATTTAAAAGAGTAAGCATACTATGAAATTACAAGACAGAGTGGCGATTATATTTGGTGGCACTTCAGGTTTGGGAGAGGCGACGGCTAAGGCATTCGCTAATGAAGGCGCTAAAGTCGTCGTCACAGGGCGCGATGAGGAAGACGGCAATCGAATCGTCAAAGATATTACAGATAACAATCAAGATGCCATCTTTGTAAAAGCTGATGTAACGCAAAAGAGTGATATTCAAGCCGTGGTTGATAGCGCATTAACCACTTACGATAAAATTGATATCTTGTACAACGGTGCTGGTATTCATGATGCTTATGACAATGCTGTTGAGCTAGAAGAAGATTTTTACGATAAATTGATGGCGATTAATGTCAAAGCGCCTTATCTGGCGTCCAAAATGGTGATTCCGCATTTTATTAAGCAAGACGGCGGCACTATTATTAATGTCGGCTCGCAAGCGACACAAATGGCAGGACCGGGCGGCTCAGCATATGTTACCTCCAAACATGCCATTTTGGGGTTTTCGAAACAGCTGGCTTTTGATTTTGGTAGTCAAGGCATCAAAGTGAATACATTGTCGCCAGGTTTTATAAAAACACCCATGACTGAGGGTATTGACGATGAGCGTCTAGCGCGTATTCCGGCCGAGCGTGCTGGTAAGCCTGAAGAGATTGCTGCACTTGCCGTGTTTTTGGCATCTGATGATTCTAATTATATGCAAGGCGCTAACGTTTTAATGGATGGCGGTTGGGTATTAGGTCGCAAATAGCTTTAGTAGTTGTCAACATGATCGTCAACTATATCCCGAACGATTATTATGTATCGTCCTAACCATAAAAAAGCCCTCTCAAAATGAGAGGGCTTTTTTATAATTGCAGAATCTGTGAGTGGTTATCAAAGATTATAACTGAGTATGCAGACCACACTCACGGCTTTCTTCTACTTTGGTTGGATCAAAGTAGTCATGCTCGTTTGGCAAGTTGTGCTCATCTAAGTACACGTCTAGATCCGCATCTGTTTTTTCGAACAATGGCGCTACTTTCAATACGCCGTCTTTTGATAAACTAAGTACATCAAGACCTTGGCGGAATTCTGTTTGGTCTTTACGAATGGCATTAAACCATACATCAGGCTTTAGCTCATCTAGTGCACGGCGAAATGGTTCAAGCTTAACTTGTTCAGTGAACTCGTCATGCTGAGGGTTATCGATACCTGGGATACCATTCATAGTCGCATCACGGTGTGCAGCCGTTTGTTTTGGGATATAAGTCACAACGTTTAGATCAAGATCACGAATCAATTTGTTAGCAAACTGATAGGTCGCATCGGTGTTGTAACCTGAGTCTACCCACAATACAGTGATGTCAGGGCGCTGCTTGGCAACCAAATGCAAGATCGCTGACTCATAAGGACGGAAGTTGGTCGTGATGATTGGGTTTTTTGCTTGTGTCAGTGCCCACTCAACGATTTGCTCAGGTGATTTACCTTGCAAATCTTGGTTTGCTTGGTCGATATCTAGGTTTGGGTGTAATTGGCTCATGATACATTCCTTAATAATTGTTAATATAAAAATAGCGATTTGATAGTGAACAATAAAATTAGTTTTTTGAGAACATCGGTAATGCTGAAGCGTCTCGACCATCATAGCTGCTGGCTAGGGCAGTGAAAGCTTGGCTGATATCAGATTTAGCATCATGCCCATTAAGTACAAAACTAGTAGCACCGGCGCGCAGCAAATAAGCGATTTGATCACGACCAAACGCGCCTGCCATGCGAATATCACCTTCATAACCAAGCTGACGCAGGGTCTGTGCAAAACTAAAACCGCGACCATCCACAAAACTTGGGACATGAATGACGATCAAGTCTTGCGTCAATAAAAAGTCTTTTACATCAGGCAGATCATCAGCATCAGTGTTGGACGTGATCCACACACCCAACCGGCTGCTGTGCTGCTTGAGGATATCCAATACTTGCGCGAGCAAACCGTTTGCCAGTTTGCCATCAGCATTCAATAAATCTGCTAATGGGACAAGTACATCGACTTTTTCTTGCTTGTGTAACAGCTCAAGCAAGGTCAGGTTTGATAACGCGATACCATCAGGCAACTGCGCTGTCGCTAGCGCTTGCCAAGTATCTTCGCCACTAATGTCTGCGCCATGGCTATCGAGCACATGATGATTAGCCATAGACCTTCTCCTTAAAGGGGGCGATGCCAACGCGGTCAATCACGTCGCCAAAACCCTCAACATCTTGTTCGTTAGTGCCGCGTATATCGAGATACACATCTAAAATGGTTTGCAAGGTGCTGGCCACATCATCCGCTCGCACCGCTTTTCCTAAGATTTTGCCCAATTTGGCGTCATTACTAGAGTTACCGCCAAGGCTAATCTGATACCAATGCTCGCCTTTTTTGTCCACACCCAAGATACCGATATCACCTGTGTGATGATGGGCGCAGGCGTTCATACAGCCTGACATATTTAGTCGAATATCACCAAGATCATACAAGTAATCTAAATCATCAAACTGCTTTTCGATTTGCTCAGCGATATTGTGCGTAGTGGCATTGGCCAGTGAGCAATAATCCCAACCTGGGCAGACAATCATGTCGGTTAAGGTGTTGATATTGGCGCGCGCCAAATGCAAGTCTGACAACTGCTGCCACAATTCATAAAGCTCATTGGTTTGCACATCAGCGAATACTAGATTTTGCTGATACGTACCGCGCAGCTCACCAAAGCTATAACGATCAGACAAATCGGCAAGCGCATCCATTTGCGTATCACTCAAGTCACCTGATGGCACATAACGACCGTCCACCAGTCCGGCTTTTAAAGAAATCACGACCGCACGGTAACCATCTACCTTATGTGCGACGGTGTTCTGGTGATACCAGTTGGCAAAGTCTTTATCAGCGTTTAGTTGTTGTTGTAACTCAGACTGTACTGCGAGCGCATCAAATGACTGATAATTAGGCATGCTGAAATAGCTGGCAGCGGTGTCAAAATTGTCTTCAGTCAAGGTAAGCGGGCCATCTTTGGTATGTGCTTCCCACTCAGCCTCCACCAATTTGGCAAACTGATTGCCGCCTAAGCTATCGACCAAAATCTTAATACGGGCTTTGTACTTGTTATCACGGCGACCGTGCAGGTTATAAACGCGCAAAATGGCATCGAGATAGCTGAGTAAATGCTCACGAGGTAAAAACTTGCGAATGGTTTTGCCAATAACGGGGGTGCGTCCTAAGCCACCACCAACGATAACTTCAAAGCCAAGCTCACCTGCGTCATTGGTAATGACGTGCAGACCCACATCATGTACTTGCGTCGCAGCGCGATCCGCTTCGGTACCGATTACCGCAATTTTAAATTTACGCGGTAAAAAAGCAAACTCAGGGTGGAAGGTTGACCACTGACGAATGATTTCGCAATAAGGACGTGGATCAGCGATTTCTTCTTTATGGATACCAGCGTAAGGGTCCGTTGTGGTATTACGGATACAGTTGCCTGAGGTTTGGATGGCATGCATTTGTACGGTTGCCAATTCTGCCAAAATGTCTGGCACTTCTTCTAGTTTTGGCCAGTTCAGCTGAATATTGGTACGGGTAGTCATGTGCCCATAACCTTTATCATACTTACGGGTAATCTCTGCCAATTTGCGCAACTGATAGCTGGCAAGTAGTCCGTAAGGGATGGCGATACGGAGCATCGGCGCATAACGCTGAATATACAGACCGTTTTGCAATCGAAGTGGCAAAAACTGCTCTTCTGGCAGCTCACCCGCTAGAAATCGCTCGGTTTGGTCGCGAAATTGGGCAACTCGTTCCTCTACCAACGTCTGGTCAGCGTAATTATATTGATACATGACGTAATCTCAGTTTTGTTTTTAGTCTTAAAAGCAGCGATGGAAGCAATCTAATATCTGTGCTCGTAGGTGAACCACAAATCGCCATTTAAACAATTCAGGGTCACATCATATAAGCTTCTATCTATAAACATAAATTCCTTTCAGACATATCCATATCCAAACACAGCATAAATTTTCATAACGAAAGTTAGGTAGCCTATGCTTATCAAATTTAACGCCTGATCGCTAGTACGCTACTTCTTATCTATCGACGGCTTTCTTCTCAGTTTTGTATATTTAATCACTTTCGTGTTTTTGCTCATCTCTTCCAACCATTCTTTCTAATAAGAGGTTTTAATAACTATATGTCTCAGACCCTGATTCAGACCCAAAGCCAAACTCAATCCCAATCAAAATCAAAGCTGGTTCCGCCACATGGCAGTGCCGAGCTAAAGCCACTCTTGTTAGAGGGCGACGCACGCGAGCAAGCATTAGAGCTTGCCAGCACCTTACCAACCATTACCTTAAGTTCACGCGAGCGTGGTGATCTGATCATGTTCGGTATTGGCGGCTTTACACCACTAAATGGTTTTATGAATAAAGCCAACTGGCAAGGTGTGGTTGATAACATGCGTTTGCAAAGTGGTGATAATGAAGGTTTGTTTTGGCCAATTCCGATCACGTTATCTGCGCCAAAAGCGACAGCGGATAATCTGAGTCAAGGCGACAAAGTGGCATTGGTTGCCAAAGATGGCGAAGTCATGGGCATCTTGACGGTAGAAGAGACCTATACCATTGATAAAGAACATGAGTGTCAGCAAGTATTTACCACGACAGATCCAGAGCATCCAGGCGTTCAGCAAGTATTGGATCAAGATGACGTTAATATTGCGGGCAGTGTAGAAGTACTGAGCGAAGGTGAGTTCCCAACGCGTTATCCTGGTATCTATAAGACGCCCGCGCAAACGCGTCAAATTTTTGAAGAGAAAAACTGGAAGACCGTGGCGGCGTTCCAAACGCGTAATCCGATGCACCGCTCACATGAGTATTTGGCCAAAATCGCGATTGAGATCTGTGATGGTGTGATGATTCACTCATTGCTCGGCGCACTAAAACCAGGTGATATTCCAGCAGAGGTACGTCAAGAAGCCATCAAAACCCTGATCGACAATTACTTCAAACAAGACACCGTTATTCAAGCGGGCTATCCACTTGATATGCGCTATGCAGGACCGCGTGAAGCCTTATTGCATGCGTTATTCCGCCAAAACTATGGCTGTAGCCATCTGATTGTTGGCCGTGATCATGCTGGTGTGGGCGATTACTATGGTGCGTTTGATGCCCAAACGATTTTTGAGCAGATTGGCAAAGACGATCTTATCACCCAGCCGCTAAAAATTGGCTGGACCTTCTGGTGTAATGCGTGTAACGCGATGGCATCGGACAAGACTTGCCCGCATGACGCCTCTGAGCATGTCAAAGTATCTGGCACTAAGCTGCGTAAAGCGCTATCAGAAGATATGGAAGTACCAGAGAACTTTAGCCGTCCAGAAGTGCTTGAGATACTGCGTAACTATTACGGTAGCATCGCTCGTGAAGAACGTGCTGAGGTCAAACTCACGGGTGCATCTGCGGTATAAACTCGAGCGTGTCAGCATAAAAAATCAGTGCTAAATCAATAATAAAAAAGGTGTCGGACAATTAGTCTGACACCTTTTTTATGTTCATCATTTCTAGCATCTTTCACCTCAGTTAGCGTGAGCTATCAAATCTCTAAATCTTCTGCCAGTTTTTGATACTCTCCCGCAAGTGAGGCACCGCCTGAGCAAAAATAATTCAGTGCATACTTATCTGGGCTATCAATCGTCAGCATATTATCTTTAAATTGAAAAAAGACGGTGCTGTCATTTGCCTGCGCCTGAAAAATCGTACCGTGTGCCGCGTCTTGCCCCATTAATGTCGCCTTACCATCAAACTGACAAGTCTGTTTTTTGATATCGCTGCGTGAGCGAATTTTTATATCGATTTGTTGGTCACTTTCTGCACGTACCATGACGCCAACCCAGTCATATCCTTGTGCGCGTTTGTCATAATCCGCAGAAGCATAATCACCAGAAATATAGTCTTTCATAACATCACTGACAACGTCCACTGGAATTGAATGAACCGCTACAGCACTGTGCGCAGAATTTTTCACCGCGGGCGTCACGTTATGACAACCCGTTACGGCAGCTAGGGCAGAGGCCATCAATGTTAATGCTGCAACAGAATGAAAGCGATGGGACGAAAGAGTCATAAAAAGGCCTTTGGTCAAATAAGACGGTAAAATGGATATAGCATTGGCGCTTGGGCCACACTATATAAAATGATGGTACAGCCTAACTAAATTATAGTCTATTTAATAAGCCTGCCTGCAATGATTTACCTCTCGTTCTTCATAATTTCCTAAGAGCACATCCTAAGTGCTTATGCCAACATCAGGACTTGATAAGCGGATTCGTCACTAAGCGTTTGCTATTTATACTGCTAGCATAGCTTTCATCATCCGAAAACCGAAATCAACAGAGTAAAAGCCAAAAGAACTAAGCTCAAATGGTTGTAAGCCCTATGATGATGGTCAAAATTTTGACACAACGCTTCTACCACCTTTATCGAGAGCATCATGCAAAAAAAATTCCAAAAATTCCGCATTGCTAGCATCCAGCCAACCAATAATAAACATATAAAAGCGCGGGCACTTACCACTAGCGGCATGCTCGCAGCAGCGATCATTATGACAGGTTGTAGTCCAACCGAAGGGGCGCAAAACGATGGAGGGAACAACGCTAATGGTGAGATGCAGGATGTCAATCTCCTCAATGTCTCTTATGATGTGTCTCGTGACTTTTATAAAGACTATAACGCGCTATTTAGCGCTGACTATCAAAAAGCCCATCCAAACAGCAAAGTTAATATCAATCAATCGCATGGCGGTTCAAGCAAGCAGGCATTATCTGTTGCCAATGGACTACAAGCAGATGTGGTCACCTTTAACCAAGAGAGCGATATGAATCTGTTGGTTGAGAAGGGTCTGGTCGCTTCTGATTGGAAGCAGGCACTACCAAATAATGCCGTGCCGTACACCAGCACTATGGTGCTACTGGTTCGTGCTGGCAATCCAAAAAACATACAAGACTGGTCGGATTTAGCACGTAACGATATCGATGTGGTCACGCCCAATCCCAAGACCAGTGGTACAGCACGTTATGCCTTTTTGGGTGCTTACGGCTATGGCTTGCATCAATTTAAAGAAAACAGCAGTGACAACCCAGTTCAAACCAATGACTTTATCAAAAAGCTGTTGGCAAATGTCGTCACTTATGACAATGGCGCACGTGCTGCGACGACCAGTTTTACCCAGCGCGGCCTAGGCGATGTACTTATCACTACCGAAAATGAGGCGAATTTGGCCGCTCAGCAATTTGCCAAAGGTCAAGTCGATATTGTCTATCCAAGTTACTCGATTACGATTGCCAACCCAGTAGCAGTTGTCACGGCAGTGACTGATAAAGCGGGTAAGACCGAAGCGGCAAGTGCTTATCTAAAAGGCTTATGGGATAAACCTGCCCAAGAGCTCATGGCAAAAATGTATATGCGTCCGAGTGATGAGCAAATACTTGCCGCTCATAAAGATACTCTGCCTGATATTGAAACGTTTGAGCCTGTCGCCGTCTTTGGCCCATGGGCAGAGATTATGGATACTTTCTTTGTAGACGGTGGCCGTTTTGAACAGCTGGCAAGTGCTAGGTAGTCATTAATTTCTGGCTTGTAGAATGATCTGTCTTAGCCGTTATCAGTGATAACACTGACAAGATAGATAAGACGTATCCAATGTTAAAATCAGAAAACAGTTGGTTATGCGTATATAATTTTTTCATAAATTATTGATATGATTGGCTTTGCCTGCTTGTTATTCCCTTTTGGCAATAACATACGCATATTCATCATTAAACATAATAAGATGGCGCTGTTAGCATACTTGCATTACACAACAGACATCTTTGAGGTATTTATGACAGACGTAGCTCGTTATCAACAAAAGAGTAAAACCCTTAGTGCCTTGAGTATTGCTGGCGTTGCTCTGACATTGGGTCTAGCTGGCTGTAGCAACAGTGAGACTACTGAGGCGGCAGCTGACGGTTCAGCGACGACAGAAGGGCAGAATATTGAGCTACTCAACGTCTCATACGATGTGGCACGTGACTTTTATAAAGACTACAACCCATTGTTTGTTGAGCATTATAAAGCTGAGAACCCAGACAGCAAGATTTTAATCAAGCAGTCACATGGCGGCTCAAGTAAGCAAGCATTGTCTGTAGCTAATGGTCTACAAGCGGATGTTGCCACCATGAACCAAGGCTCTGATATCGAGCTACTCGAGAAAAAAGGCTTGGTTGAGTCAGATTGGGAAAGCAAATTCCCTGACAACGCCGTTCCTTTTACCAGTACGATTGTATTATTGGTACGTAAAGACAATCCAAAAAATATCAAAGATTGGGAAGATTTGACCAAAGACGGTGTTGAGATTGTCATGGCCAACCCAAAAGTGACGGGTAACGGTCGTTATGCATTCTTAGGCGCCTACGGTTATGGCCTACATGCTTTTAATCAAGATGAAACAAAAGCTAAAGGCTACGTCAAAGACATGCTCAAAAATGTCAAAGTCTATGAGAATGGCGGACGTGCAGCAACGACGACTTTCGTTCAGCGCGGTATTGGTGATGTGTTGGTCACTTTTGAAAACGAAGCCAACCTTGCAGCAACTGACTTTGGTGCGGGTCAAGTAGATATCGTTTATCCAAAATACTCAATCAAATCAGAAAGCCCTGTGGCAGTTGTGAAGACGGTAACAGACAAGAAAGGTACTACCGACGCGGCCAAAGCGTATCTTGATTATTTATGGAGTGAGCCTGCTCAGCAACTAGCAGCCGATTTATACTTACGTCCTAGCGTTAAGAGCGTTCTTGACAAAAACAGTGACAAATTGCCGCCTGTTGAGACTTTCCGCCCGAATGATGCCTTTGGCACATGGGATGAGATCATGAGCACCTACTTCAGTGATGGCGGTGTGTTTGATCAACTGGCTGTTAATGCGCCGCAGTAATCGCCTGCTACGTATATAAGAGCTGCTACTGCGCTAACCACTGAAACTGGTCGAAGTAGTTAATCGTACAGTCAGTCATGAAGCACCCCACAAAGGACATGGTCGTACGTACTATGTCCTTTATATTGTAAGCCGACCAATAATAATTTTAATAATAGTTGTGATAATAATGGTCTTACGGTGAGCACCCTCGCTAAGTACCATCAGTTAGGCAATAGGACATCACTATGAGTGCAACATCTTCTTCTGCCAGCAAACCCACCAACAAAAAAGGGTGGTTGACACGTTTGCGTCAGCGCAATGTGCTACCTGGGTTTGGTCTGAGCATGGGTATTACTGTCTTTAGCTTGTCATTACTAGTGGTGCTACCGTTTGCCATGATGGCCTATACCACAACTCAGATGGGTTGGACGGGTTTTTGGGAAACCATCACCCAGCCGCAAGTTACTGCTGCAATTAAGCTCAGCTTATGGATGTCGTTTTTAGCGATGCTGACCAATATGGTCTTTGGTACGCTTGTCGCATGGGTCCTAGTGCGCTATGAGTTTTGGGGTAAGTCGTTAATTAATGCCTTGGTTGATTTGCCATTTGCACTACCAACAGCAGTGACGGGTATCTCGCTTGCGACACTGTACGCGCCTAATGGCTTGATTGGTCAATGGTTTGCTAAATTTGATATTCAGGTCGCCTTTACTCCGATAGGTATTTGGCTAGCATTGGTTGTGGTGAGCTTTCCCTTTATCGTCCGTGCAGTACAGCCTGTACTCGCAGAGCTATCGGTTGAGTTTGAAGAAGCCGCAGCCGTATTGGGTGCCAATCGCTTAACCACTTTTCGTAAAGTGATTTTGCCAGAACTACTGCCTGCACTACTGATGGGTGCAGGTATGATGTTTGCCCGTGCTACTGGCGAGTATGGCTCCGTTATTTTTATCGCGGGTAATATTCCGATGCAATCTGAGATTTTGCCACTCATCATTATCAGTAAACTTGAGCAGTTCGATATTCAAGGTGCTTCTGCGGTTGCGCTGTTTATGCTACTTATATCGTTTGTAATTTTATTGACCATCAATATCATGCAGTGGAAACTGTCGCGCCGCGTGGGAGCTCGCTAATATGCAAATATCTAATAGCTACGACTACCAAAGCAACGCTGCGACCAAAGACACGCCATGGATACGCCGTACCTTTATTGTTATCGCTGTGCTGTTTATGGTCTTAATGCTAGTGGTGCCATTATTGGCTGTGTTTTATGAGGCTTTTAAAAACGGCTGGCAGTTATATCTTGCGTCATTGGTTGACCCTGAGGCATTACAAGCGATCAAACTTACATTGATCACAGCGGCCATTGTTTTACCGATCAACATGGTCATGGGTATTGCGATTGCATGGTTGGTCACACGCTATCAGTTCAAAGGTAAGCAGCTGGTAACGACGTTACTTGATTTACCATTTTCTGTATCACCTGTCGTTGCCGGTTTGATGTTTGTGCTGCTATTCGGACTCAACTCTACGATCGGCGGCTGGCTTGAGAGCATGGGATTTCAGGTCATTTATGCGGTACCTGGGATCATTTTGGCAACATTATTTGTGACCTTTCCGTTTGTTGCACGTGAGCTGATACCACTGATGCAAACACAAGGCGACTCTGAGGAACAAGCCGCATTAACCTTGGGCGCGACTGGCTGGCAGACCTTTTGGCATGTGACATTGCCTAATATTAAATGGGCGCTGCTATATGGTTTGATTTTGACCAATGCACGTGCGATGGGCGAGTTTGGTGCGGTCAGTGTGGTATCTGGTCACATTCGCGGCGAGACCAATACCATGCCGCTGTTGGTTGAGATTGCCTATAATGATTATAACTTTACCGCTGCATTTGCCTTATCGAGCTTACTTGCCGCCCTTGCCTTAGTGACGCTACTGATTCAGCAAGTCATGACCAAAATGCAAGAGCGTAAATTTGCTAAGTCTGAACGTTTGGCGGCTGCCCCTGAGCTACCAGTGAGTGCCAATGCGACGACGTCAACGGCTGAGAGTGTTAGTAAGCTATAAGTTGTTTGATAAGTATTCAGGGTTGTTCAATCATATTGACACAGTCGTTAAGACATCGGTCTCAATACGACAAAAGATATTATAAGAGATACCATTATGAGCATTGAGATTCGCAACGTTAATAAAAAATTTGGTGACTTTACGGCTTTAGACAATATCAATATTACCGTTCCAACCGGAAAGCTGACGACGTTGCTAGGTCCATCAGGCTGTGGTAAGACCACATTACTACGTATCATAGCGGGTCTGGAATATGCCGACTCTGGACAGGTACTGTTTGATGAGCTGGATGTCACCAATACGCCGGTACAGAAGCGTCATATCGGTTTTATGTTTCAGCATTATGCGCTGTTCCGTCATAAAAACATCGCAGACAATGTGGCGTTTGGATTGACACTACTGCCAAAAAATGAGCGTCCCAGCAAAGCAGATATCAATAAGCGCGTGGCAGAGCTGCTAGATCTGGTACAGCTCCCACAAGTCGCTAATGCGTACCCACATCAACTATCAGGTGGTCAGCGTCAGCGTATCGCGCTAGCACGGGCACTTGCGGTCAAGCCAAAGCTGCTACTGCTGGATGAGCCATTTGGTGCGTTAGATGCCAAAGTACGTAAAGAGCTGCGCACTTGGTTAAAGAACATCCACCACGAGCTTGGTATCACAAGCATCATGGTGACCCATGATCAAGAAGAAGCCCGCGCCGTATCGGACGAGATCGTCGTCATGAATCAAGGTCGAGTAGAGCAGGTAGGAACGTCAGAGGAACTGATACATCGCCCAGCCAATGCCTTTATCAGTGACTTCTTGGATTTGGCTTAGCGGCTTAGCTTTTAACTCATTGTCATTCATGATCGATAAGCCAAAAAAAATCCTACTTAGGTAGGATTTTTTTTGGCTTGTTGAATCATACAAAGTGCAATTAACCACACTTGTCTATTCATAACCTTTAAGCAAGTCTCGATTCATCTTTATCTGAATCACTTGGAGAGAGTTGATCATAAGTGATATTCAAGATGTCTTGACACCATTCTGGTAAGTCATCAGCGACTTCATACCACATCCATGTACCGTCACGTACACAGCTTAAGATACCCAGTTTTTTTAAATGGTTCAAATGACGCGATATTGTTGGTTGCGGTTGATCAAGCATGTCTACCAAATCACCCACACAGCGTGCTTCTTTTTTAAAAAGAATTTGAAATATTTTTAGGCGTGTTGGATCAGATAAGACTTTAAACAAATCGATAGGTCGTATCGTAAAATTATTATCAGACATAGGAAAATTCCAATGGACTTCGTTTATAGGGGTTCAATATAACAGCAGTTATCTAGAAAATCGATTAAAAAATAAGCAAAATTACAGTTCATCGTTAATTTACTACCTTCTACAATATTCGGTTACATGGACGCTTATATCCACTTACATAAATGAATGGTGCGAAATACAACAGTACCATCACGACCAAAAAATGTTCCGAATGTTATTGAAAATGATAACAATTATCGTTATTATACTGCATGTAATCAGCGTGATGCTGAGCAAGTAGTCGCTATCAAATAGTGGTAATCAGAGGAGCCAATCCATGTACGTATGTATCTGTAATAACGTCAAAGAAAAGCAAATCAAGGCAGCCATTGCTTCTGGTGTAGATACCCTCGATGGTCTAAAAGACACTCTCGACGTTGCAACTTGCTGTGGATGCTGTGAGCCTATGGTCAATGACTATTTAGACGAGCATCATGCAGCACTCGATGTCTTAGCGTATGCAGTTTAACTACTTTCAGCTTAGTCGATCTTATCTCTAATCTAACCAAATATATTCAATATCTTGCATCTATTCTTTCATTATACATAAGGAGTAGGTTGCAGGCGTCCATATAACCTCATTGATACGCCAACATCGCTGCTATCAATTTGTATCAAGTATCGTGACTGACAACTGTAGCTAATTACAATTCTCAATTAGCATCTTATTCTTAGTTCACAACATTACATGCCACGTAGCGACTGTATGCTACTATATCTGTCTAAGATTGTAAGACGTTTTGTTGATTTGACCCTTTACTGATCAGTTTACCGATTGCGCTGTCTTTATATGTAAAAATGTGAATATATAATGGTCTGTAAAAAATAAATAGAGGAGTGTACATTATGATAGGCAGTCAAAAAGTCATTGATTATTTGAATTTCTTGTTAGGCGGCGAGCTGGCTGCACGTGACCAGTATTTTATCCATTCAGAGATGTATGCTGAATGGCATTACGGCAAATTGTATGATCGTATCCATCATGAAATGGAAGACGAAACACTACACGCACAAGCAATTATCCGTCGTATCCTGATGCTAAGTGGTACGCCAAAAATGACGGTTGATACGATTAATATCGGCAGCACTGTCCCTGAGATGTTGCAAATTGACCTTGATCTAGAATATAAAGTACAGAAACATCTAAAAGAAGGCATTGCGCTTTGTGAAGCAGAGCACGACTATGTCACACGTGAGATGCTCGTTGAGCAACTAAAAGATACTGAAGAAGACCATGCGCATTGGCTTGAACAACAGTTACGCTTAATTGACATGATTGGTCTGCCTAATTATCTACAAACCCAGATGGCTGAAGTCACTCCTAATCTTGTTTGATATCATCACAGATACGAATAAAAAATATAGCATTTAGTATAAATAGGAAAGGGAGAGAGATCATGAAAGGGGATAAAGAGGTCATTCGTGCATTAAACAAGGTGCTTGGTCAATCATTAATTGCGATTAACCAGTATTTCTTGCACGCACGTATTGCCCGTCATTGGGGCTTAGAAGCGCTTAACGACTCACTTTATAAGCAGTCTATCGCTGAGATGAAATGGTCAGATGATTTGATTGCGCGTATCTTGCTGTTAGGTGGTTTACCTAACTTACAGGAATTGGGTAAGGTACTGGTCGGCGAGGATGTGCCCGAAGTAATTGAGTGCAACCTGCGTTTAGAGAAACAAAAATTCAGCATCATTACGGATGCAATCACCCTATGCGAGACAAAGTCTGACTATGTGTCTCGCCACCTACTAGTTACGCTAAAAGATGGTAATGAAGAATATCAAGATTGGCTAGAGACGCAAGAAGATTTGCTCGAAAGTATGGGTGCAGAACGCTATATACAATCACAAATTAGTGATGATGACGCGCCATAAATAATTTGTCTTAATTAGCATTCGTCTCAGTTAGCAATGAAGCAAACTTGCCAGCGTGTGATTGGTTTTTAACCAAAACATACGCTGGCTTTTTTACATTTAGAAACCACTAAAGGCTTATATGCGGCAATCAACTTTTAAGTATTCACCGAGGTAGTTAGTACAAACCACGCCCATCTTCTGGTTTCAGCCGTAAAAAGCCCAATCCTGAGAGAATGGTAAAGCCGCCCAATATCCAATAAGTGACCTGAAAAGCAAGTAAGGTATCTACTTGAAACCGCTCACGTAACAAGTTAAGCAGTGCGGCACCAAAGGCAATACCCAAGCCGATTGCCATTTGCTGATTGACAGCCATCAAGCTGTTGCCACTACTGGTCTGTGCCCCTTGTAGATCGCCGATAGTGATGGTATTCATGGCACTAAACTGGATTGAGTTACAAACACCAATCACAATCAGCACCGGGATCATCCACGGCCACTGCGCCGCATCTGAGAACAGTCCTAGTACAATGATCAGTAAACCCAAAATAAGGGTGTTGTATACCAATACCACGCGGTAGCTGTAACGCTGGATAAGCTTGCTCACAAATGGCTTTACTCCAAGCGCACCAACGGCAATAGGAGCAAGCAGCCAACCTGCCTGCGAAGGTGTGTATTCAAATACGACTTGTAATAGTAATGGTAATAAAAAAGGCACGGCACTGATACCAATTCTTGTCGAGAGATTACCAATAATACCGATTCGAAAGGTAGGCACATTAAAGAGTGTCAAAGAAAATAGCGGCGCAATGTGGCGTTTGGCATGCCATACATACGCCAGTAAAAAACCAATCGATGCGGCAGCTAGCAATAGTGCATTGTAACCGTGGCCCACTTTTGAACCCATCTCAACGGCTAACGTCAACGCGCATGCACCCAATGCAAACAGCCCAAAACCCAGCCAGTCTAGCGATTGTTTGTCGCCAAACAGTGCTGGTATTAGTTTTTTGCCAATCAAGAAACCCACCACACCCATCGGAATATTGATCAAAAATATCCAATGCCAGCTGGCATATTGCACTAAATAACCGCCAAGCAAAGGTCCAACCAATGGCGCGACCAAAGCAGGAATTACTGCAAAATTCATCACCGTTAGCAACTGATTACGTGGGTAGGACTTGACCAAAATCAAGCGTCCAACCGGAGTCATCATGGCACCACCAATGCCTTGTATCACTCGTGAGATGACCAAAAAATTTAACGTAGAGGCCATAGCGCATAGTAGTGAGCCCACGCAAAATACCACAATGGCTGATAAGAAAACACGGCGTGTACCATACTTATCTGCCAAAAACCCGCTAATTGGGATAAAAATTGCTAAGGTGAGCGCATAGCTGATAACGGCCCATTGCATTTTTAACGGTGATTCATCCAACGCTAATGCCATTTGTGGCAATGCGGTGTTCAAAATAGTGGCATCTAAAATTTGCATAAATAACGCTACCGCTAGGACATAGGGTAGGTATTTATTTTGGGTTGGGGTGAGCGTCAGCATGTCAATCCCATTGGATATCTTATTATAAAATCGGGAGGTTCGCGTCTTTACGGACAGATTGCGCGATATAAGTTGAGTAGTATAAGAAAGCTTAGAGGGTAATTAAAGTGCCTCAAGGTAACGAAGCATTATGGCGGGCTTGGGACATTGAGTGGTATGTCATTAATCACAGCAAAATCGTAACATTGATTACAAGAGAAGACTTTAATATCAGCAGAGGTTATCGTTATAGTAAAGCCTAGCTAACAAATAGCATAGCAATTGATAGAATGATTAGCATGGCTATCAAGAAAAACAGTACTAAGATAAGTAAAAGCTAATATAACCAAAAATAATGGCAATAATCACTAAGGATATTCTATGAGTAATGCATCAACCAGTGACACACAAAACGATAAATATGTACCGCCTAAAGTTTGGACACAAGACAAAGACAACGGCGGTAAGTTCGCAAGCATCAACCGCCCAACCTCTGGCGCTCGTTATGATAAAGAGCTACCAGTAGGCGATGCTCCGTTACAGCTATACTCACTGAACACACCCAATGGCGTCAAAGTAAATATATTATTAGAAGAGCTGGCAGAGCTTGGTATTAGCGGTGCTGAGTATGATGCTTATAAAATTGATATTTCGCAAGGTGAACAGTTTGGCTCAGGATTTGTAGCGATTAACCCCAACTCAAAAATCCCAGCGTTAGTCGATCATTCTACTGATACCGCTGGTGAGCCGATTGCTCTTTTTGAGTCGGGTGCTATCTTGATGTATCTGGCAGAAAAGTTTGACAAATTCCTACCTTTGTCACCAGGAAAAGCGCGAGCGGATTGTCTGTCGTGGATCATGTGGCAAATGGGTAGTGCGCCTTTCTTAGGTGGCGGCTTCGGACATTTTTATGCCTATGCACCAGAGCCATTAGAATATCCAATTAATCGTTACACCATGGAGACTAAACGTCAGCTTGATGTATTAGATACTCATCTAAAAGACAGTGAGTACCTATGCGGTAATGATGAGGCTGATTATAATATTGCCGATATGATCATTTGGGCATGGTATGGACAGTTGGTACTCGGTAAGCTATACGATGCGGCAGAGTTTTTACAAGTACAAGACTACAAACACATACAGCGTTGGGCGAAGAAAATCGCTGAGAGACCTGCCGTCAAGCGCGCTGTAGAGCTAGAACTAAAACCAATCGATTAATTATTAGCGCGAGTATCATTTCATTATTTTCAATTATTACAGTTAGGCCGGTAAGTTATTCACTTATCGGCCTATTTTTATTATATTTAAAATAATGAATATATAATCGCTGACCACTTCCTTTTGTATTTACATAATGGTACATTAGTACAACAGATAGAAACATTGGTGCGTTAAGATAACCGCTTATCACCGTGACAGACAGGTGTTTATACTTATTTGATTGATGAGTAATGGATTATGAAACACAATAATAAAATGCGCTTACCTATGCTTGTAGCAGTTAGCATGGCTTTGTTTAGTACAGCAAGTATGGCGCACACCGAAACTGAGTTTACCAGCCAAGATTGGCAGGTAGTCTGTGATAATACCCGTACTTGTCGGCTGGCAGGATATCAAGCAGATAATAACAGTGAGTTCCCAGTATCTATCTTGCTGACTCGCCGTGCAGGTGCAGATGCTGGCGTGGATGGTAAAGTAAAGCTTGGTGGCGCTAAAGACAGCTCTTCTAAAGCCTTAATGCAATTGGGTAACCGTCACCGAATATCACTATTTATTAACGATAGAAATTACGGCGAAACCAAGCCGTATTCTGCAGCAGCAGGCAGTGCTGAGCTAACCCAAGCACAGGTCACAGCACTGCTAAGCGCGCTTCAAAGGTCAAGCAAGATTACGCTAGCACTGCGTAACTCACGCTGGCAGCTTTCAGATAAAGGCGCTAGTGCAGTGATGCTAAAAGCTGATGATGTCCAAGGACGAGTAGGCACACCAAGCGCTTTTATAAATAGCAATGAGGCCGTAAAATCTAACAGCAATGTATTGCCACCCAAAGCTGTACCAGTACTGCGTTTTGTAGAGCCTAGTGGCAAGTCTGATATTAGTAATGATAAAAAGTTTGTCATGAGATCCTCTCAATTGGCCTCATTGATGAAAGGAACGATGAAAGATGCCGATGCTGACTGCCCAAATCTATCAGACAAGTCGCCTTGGCATGTCAGTCGCCTAAATGATTCACAGCTGCTCGCACAGCATGATTGTTGGACAGCTGCTTACAATGCAGGTAGTGGCGCGTGGGTGATCAATGATAGCAAGCCTTACAAGCCGACATTGGTCACGACTAGCGCCACCAATTACGATAAAGGTAAGCTTAGCTCAGTACAAAAAGGCCGCGGTATTGGTGATTGTATGAGTAAAGTCGATTGGGTGTGGACAGGCCGCGCATTTGAGAAAAGCCATGAAAGCACCACTGGGCTGTGCCGTCTCATCGAAGCGGGCGGGGCATGGCAGCTGCCGACCTATGTCACGGATGTTAAAGTAGTCAAATAATCACCGATTTTTTATTGAATGAACCGTTTATCATGCTCAATAGAGGACTTATTCGGGCTATTTACTCAGTAATTGAATAAATGGCTACACATAATTTTTTATTGTGCTATACTGCGTCGCCACGTTAGCTTAGGCTTTCGTGAATTATGAGATTGATAACATCGCCTGCGATTTTGGGTCTAGGATGACCATAAGTAATTGTTGCCGATGATTTTGTGTACTTAAATAACGCCTTAAACATATCAGTTATTTTTGACTCATATCTTATCTACTGACCTATATAGGGTCTAGATTGGTTGCTGTTTGCGATTATCTGCTTTGGACAAAGCATTGATAATGCGCGTATATCAAGCATGGATAAGACACTCGGCACTACCACCAAAATACGTCAGACAGCACGAACGCATTTATTATAAAGACGCTAAGCTCTATTGGCTTGGTTTCTGATTATCGACACTTTTATGTTGCTCGGTAACCTTTAATAAAAGCAGCGTGATGAACGGTTATCAGTGGTATGCATCAAGTTTGCTGAATTTACAGCAGCTTATACTTACCAAGGATTACTATGACTGACATCTTATCTGCAATCGCTGCTGAAAACGGCATCATCGAAAGCAACGACACTACTGCAAATACTGATAACAATACTCAAGCGGCTGCTACTGACGCCACTGAAGAAAACAAAATCACCTTTACTGATCTTGGCATTGCTAAGCCAATTCTTACTGCGCTTGATCGCAGTGGCTATACCAATCCAACCCCTATTCAAGAACAAGCCATTCCTTTTGCACTAGCCGGCCGTGACCTTTTATTGTCAGCGCAAACGGGTAGTGGTAAAACAGCGGCATTCGTAATCCCAGTACTCGATCGTTTGAGCCGTGCCACTAGCTTTGACAAACTAACCAAAGCGCTTATCCTAACGCCAACGCGTGAACTTGCTCAGCAAGTACATGACAGCGTTCGCACTTATTCTAAAGACATGCGCGGTCTATTTTGTGTGCCACTCGTTGGCGGCGCACCATATAACGGTCAGATCACTGCTTTGAAAAAGGGCGTTCAAGTAATCGTTGCAACGCCTGGTCGTCTACTTGACCATATCAATGCGGGCCGTGTTGATCTATCAAACCTAGAAGTATTGGTACTTGACGAAGCTGACCGCATGCTAGATATGGGTTTTGCTGATGATATCAGTGACATCCTTCGTGCAGCACCAATCGATCGTCAAACAATCATGTGTTCAGCAACTTGGGATGGCCCAGTCGGTAAAATCGCTGCCAGCTTCACTAAGAACCCTGAGCGTGTATCAATCAAAGTAGAATCTGCACACATCGAAGAAAAAGTGTACTACTGTGATGATTTTGATCATAAAAACCGTTTGCTTGACAAAATCGTTTGCCAGCAAGATATGGAACAAATCATTATCTTTGCTGCGACCAAACGTAGCACTGAAAAACTGGCTAAGCAGCTACAAGAAGCAGGCCACAAAGCAAGCTTCCTACATGGTGACTTGCCACAGAGCAAGCGTAACCGTATCGTTCAAGACTTGCGTAATGGTAAAGTAAAAATCCTAGTAGCGACTGACGTAGCTGCACGTGGTCTAGACATCCCAGCTATCTCGCACGTTATCAACTATGACTTGCCGCGTCAGACTGAAGATTACGTCCATCGTATCGGTCGTTGTGGCCGTGCTGGTCGTACCGGTGTTGCTATCAGCCTATGTAGCATGGATGATCGTCCACAGCTGAATGCTATCAACCGTTACTTAGATCGCAAAATGGAAGTATGTGTTATCGAAGGTATGGAGCCTAAGAAAACGTACGTACCTAGCGAAAACAAAGGTAATGGTCGTGGCCGTGGTCGCGGTCGTTCTAACGGTGGCGGTCAAGGCCGTGGTCGTTCAAGCGGTGGCTATGCTGGTAAATCTAGCGGTGGTCAAGGTCGTGGTCGTTCAAGCGACAGCGCACCAACTGGTCAACGCGCGAGCAACGACAGCGGTTATCAAGGTAAGCCACGTGACACGTCAGGCAAACCAAATGAGCGTTCAGGTGGCAAGCCTTATCAAGGCAAGCGCACTGGTGGCCCAAGCCGCGGTGATAGCAATGGCGTTCCACGTGGTGAGCGCGCTGCAACTGGTCGCGGTCGTCCAAGTGGTAGCCAAGGTCGCCCAGCAAGTCGTTCTGACAGCCGTGGCCAAGGTCGTCCAAACGGTGGCAACCGTGGTAAAAACTCATAATATCGCTATAACGAACGATTAAAGCTACTAATTCATTAATCGTCTAAAGATAGCAGCAAAAAGCCAGATACTTGTTATCTGGCTTTTTTATGTTTGATCTAGCCATCATGAACCTGAAAATAGATATCTCAAATGAACGACTACTGTTTACTGAAGTGATAAACCCATTGGTCATCAAGCCAAGCATAATGTCTGCTTGCGTGAGTTTTTTAGCTTGTCTATACTGATTCACTTTTGCCAGCTGTCAGCCTTGGAGCGACTTGATGCCTACCACCTCATCTTTAGCAATCGATAGCCTGCCATTAGCGTTTGGCATTATCATGGCCATCATCGGCTTGGTCTTTTATACCCAAGGCTTACCGGGTAAGTTTTGGCGACGGTTTTATGCGGTATTGCCCGGTATTGTACTGTGCTGTTTTATACCCGCCACCCTAAACAGCTTAGGGGTATTTGCTGACGGCGTTGGCGCGCAGATTTATGGTTTTACCGCCACGTATTTGCTGCCAGCAAGTTTGCTATTGATGACCTTATCCATGGATGTTCCCAAAATCCTTGGCTTGGGCTGGAAAGCCATTGCGATGTTCTTTGCTGCTAGTATCGCCATTATTATCAGTGGACCTATTAGCTTAGGAATTGCCAAATGGGTGTCACCTGAGATGTTTGTCGACGATACGTTGTGGCGCGGGTTTTCTGCCGTCGCGGGCAGCTGGATCGGCGGCGCGGCGAACCAAGCAGCGATGAAGGAGCTGTTTGGGGTCAGTGATGATCTATTTGGCATGATGATCTTGGTGGATGCCACTAATGCCTCATTGTGGTTATTGGCAATATTAGTGATGGCAAAACACAGTGCAAAGATCGATCGATTCTTGCGAGCGGATACCAGTAGCATTGATAAAGTTATCAAAGCCGTTGAGAGCTATGAGCGCGATCATGCCCGCCCAGCCACCATCAATGATCTGATGGTAATGTTTGGCTTGTGCTTTGCCATGGTCGGAGTGGCGCACTTTGTTGGTGGACAAATTGCTGACTTTTTTGCCCCATATAAATGGGCGGTGCAATATAGTTTTGCCAGTTCATTCTTTTGGATGGTAGTCATTATTACGTTGATAGGTGTCATTTTTTCTTTTACTAAGATTCGTCGCCTTGACCATGTTGGCGCGTCCAAAATGGGTACCGTATTTATCTTCGTGCTGATTGCCGCGATTGGTATGCAGATTAATTTGGCGGGTATTGTCTCGCAGTGGCGGCTATTGCTTATCGGCTTTTTATGGATGAGTATACACGTGGTGATTATCTTTGCTGTTGCCAGACTTATTCGTGCACCGTTTTTCTTTTTGGCGGTTGGCTCGAATGCCAATACAGGCGGCGCATCGTCGGCACCGATCGTCGCGACGGCTTTTCATCCATCGCTTGCGCCTGTAGGGGTGTTTTTGGGTATTATGGGCTATGCAGTGGGGACGTTTGGTGGGTATATCAGTACCCAATTGATGCGCTTGGTAGTGGGCTAGAGTATTTAGGTTATCCATTTTCTGATAGTATTTTTCCTCAAAAAACCCGCAATGACTGCGGGTTTTTTTATTATAAGGTGCCTAATGACTTAAGTTGTCGTTTTGTCTATCTATGCTATTGATACGTAAGCTTTGCCATAACCCTGCATGAGTACGTGTTAACCTTTCTGCTACTCATATGAATAATAATAAATACGTTAGCAATAACTAGCGACTCAATAGGAAAAATAGCGTTATGGCCAATCCAAAAAAATTAGAAGAAACAGCAAATAAGACAAGTGTCGTCAAGAACGCTCTATACAACCCCAACCAAGAAAACATTCAGGTCAGAGGTGCGCGTGTTCATAATTTAAAGAATGTCGATGTGGATTTACCGCGCAATGCCTTGGTGGTCTTTACGGGTATATCTGGATCGGGAAAATCCTCCTTGGCATTCGGTACGCTATTTGCCGAGTCACAGCGCCGCTATCTCGATTCGGTGTCGCCTTATGCCAGAAGGCTCATCGATCAGGTTGATGAACCCGATGTCGATACTATAGAAGGGTTGCCGCCAGCAGTTGCTCTACAGCAAAAGCGTGGTACGCCGTCAGTGCGCTCGTCTGTGGGTAGTGTAACAACCATATCTAATGGTCTTCGTATGCTGTACTCACGAGCCGGAGAGTATCCCGCCGGCCAAGAGATACTGTATGCCGATGCATTCTCGCCTAATACGCCAGATGGTGCCTGTCCGACGTGTTCAGGTATTGGGCGTGTGTTTGAGGTCACCGAGGATCTTCTGGTGCCAGACAATACGAAGAGCATTCGCGAGCGGGCGATTGCGGCATGGCCACCGGCATGGCAAGGTCAAAACCTGAGCCGTATATTGACCACATTAGGCTATGATATCGATAAGCCTTGGCATACCCTGCCAAAGAAGACCCGCGACTGGATTTTGTTTACCGATGAGACGCCAACGGTGCCTGTTTATCCTGAGTACGATATAGAACAGACACGCGAGGCGATTGAGAAAGGGGAGAAGCCAAACTATATGGGCACGTTTACTAGCGCCAAGAACTTTATTTTGCACTCTTTTGCCACTACCCAAAGCCCGCGTACCAAGAAACGCGTCTCGCAATTTATGCAGATATCTGAGTGTCCAGAATGTCACGGCAAAAAACTAAAGAAAGAATCGCTATCAGTTAAGTTTGCAGGACTTGATATCGGTAAGCTATCACAGCTCACATTGACCGAGATGGCCATCAAACTTGAGAAAACAGCACACACCAAAGTGGCTGATGACACACCAAACCGCGAAAAAGCGATCGTTGCCCAGCGTATTGCCAGTGATATTCTCTCTCGTATTGAGGCACTAACAAGGCTTGGTCTGGGCTATCTGTCGCTTGAGCGTACCACACCAACGCTATCGCCTGGTGAGCTGCAGCGATTGCGGTTAGCGACTCAAATTCGCTCACAGCTGTTTGGTGTGGTTTATGTCCTCGATGAGCCATCAGCAGGTCTGCATCCTGCTGATACGCAGGCGCTACTTGGCGCGCTAGATGAGTTGATCGCATCTGGCAACTCGGTGTTTGTCGTTGAGCACGATGTGAGTGTGATTAGGCATGCTGATTGGGTGGTGGATGTCGGGCCGCAAGCTGGCACGCATGGCGGTGAGATCGTCTATAGTGGGCCTGTAGAGGGGCTACGTGAGGTTGCGCAGTCGCATACCGGTCAATATCTCTTTGCCAACGACACAGCTAATGCTCATTCAAAATCTGACAAAAGGCAACCGACAGCATGGCTTAAATTTACAAACATTGAGCGTAACAATATAACAGGCTTAGACGTTGAGTTTCCACTTGGGGTCATGACTAGTGTCACAGGTGTATCAGGGTCAGGCAAATCAAGCCTTGTCAGCCAAGCATTGGTAGAGCTTATCAGTGAAGTATTGGGTCAAAAGACAGTTACTGAAGCCCCTGTAGGTGAGGCAGATTTGCTTGAGCAAGAGCTTGAGACAGTCACTGGTGGTGAAATTGTCGCTGGCATGTCGCATATTCGTCGTCTTATTAATATCAATCAAAAGGCGATTGGGCGGACACCGCGCTCAAACCTAGCAACCTATACAGGATTGTTCGATGATGTTCGTAAGCTGTTTGCCGCAACTAAGCAAGCGAAAGCACATAGCTATGACGCTGGACGTTTCTCGTTTAACACCAAAAAAGGCCGCTGTCCAAATTGCGAAGGTTTAGGTTTTGTCAGTGTGGAGCTGCTGTTTCTCCCAAGTGTTTATGCGCCTTGTCAGGTCTGTCATGGGCAACGTTATGACGAAGAAACACTTGCCATCAATTATCGAGACAAAAATATTGCTGAGGTATTAAATTTAACGGTTGAAGCGGCTCATGAGTTTTTTATTGATGAAGCGCCTATCTTGCGCGCATTAGATGCATTGCTGCAAGTGGGTCTTGGCTACTTACGTTTGGGGCAGCCCGCCACTGAGCTGTCAGGAGGTGAAGCACAGCGCATCAAGCTTGCCACTGAACTACAACGCACGCAACGAGGCGATACACTCTATATCTTAGATGAGCCAACCACAGGGCTGCATCCTGCTGATGTATCCATGCTGATGGCGCAATTAAACGGCCTTGTCGATGCGGGGAACACGGTCATTATGGTTGAGCATGATATGCAAGTGGCGAGCAATAGCGACTGGGTGATTGATATTGGGCCAGGGGCAGGTGATGAGGGCGGGTTAATTGTCGCTCAAGGCACGCCAGAAGACGTGGCCCAATCAGAAGACAGTCGCACCGCACCGTTTTTATTGGTGTGATTTTATTGATGTGACGATCAGTCTTCAAATTGGGTCTAAGGGTAAAGGGTCTATCCCCAATAATTATCAGGGCATTTGGGCAATTCAACTAACGTGCGACGTAATGCATCTGACCATTTATGACGAATCGTATTAAAATATTCATCACGCTCATCAATACGGCGACCTTTTGGTAAGATTAAACTGTCATTTTCATACAGCACAAAATCTATCGGCATACCGACTGATAGATTTGAGTGAATCGTGGAATCAAATGACAGCATCAACGCACGTGCCGCGTGTCTTACATCTGTGTTATAGCTGACAGAACGGTCCAAAATAGGTTTTCCGTATTTGCTTTCACCCAACTGAAAGAAAGGCGTATCTTCTGTGGCTTTGATGCAATTGCCTTCAGGATAAATCAGGTATAATTCAGGCGGATGTCCTTTAATTTGACCACCAAGCATAAACGAGCTAGTAAATGCCCCGTCGCGACTAGAATTAGCGACTGCTTTTGCATGATTCATAATATCACGCATACATTCACCGACCATTTGCGCCGCATCAAATAATGTCGTCACTGTATTGAGGTTGCTCTCAAGACGCTGATCAATATCGTTTTGCAGTTTATTAAATACCGCTTGCGATGTCGCTAAGCTGCCAGCGGTTTGCAGCACCATAAAGCGCTCGCCTTCAATGCCATATTGATACAACTTTCTGAATGTCGATATGTGATCAACACCAGCATTGGTGCGCGTGTCACTGGCAAAGACCATACCGTCTTTTAGACGAATGGCAGCACAATAAGTCATAAGATACCCTTGATAAAAAAATAATAGAAAACAGCAAATGCTATGATAGCTTTTTGACTAATACCAAACTGTAAAGATTTTCATAACCGCCGCCCATGCGTACGCCGCGCACAGGGGCGGTATCTAGATAATCTCGCCCAATCGCCACATACACATGTGAGTTTGGAGTAAATGCCTGATTTGAGATATCAAAAGTATACCAGTAACCATCCAGCCAAACCTCAGCCCATGCGTGACTGGCCATGTGATTTTCGGTATCGTCATACAGATAACCGGACACATAACGCGCTGGAATCTGTTGATCGCGCAAGATACTTAAAAACACATGCGTATGGTCTTGGCACACACCGGCACTTGCCGCAAACGCCTCAGCAGCGGTCGTGCCCACATGCGTGACGTCTTTAACAAAAGGCATTTTCATGATCAGGGCATTCGCCATTGCTTTTAAGCTGTCATGAGTAGGGGTTTTTAGATATGGTGCTGCAAATTCTCGCATCTCTTGTGAGCATTTGGTTAACGGGGTTTGTACGGTAAATAGCAGGTAGGGGACATGATCCATATCCTCTAGTCGTTCGGTTTCGGTGTTGATCTCAACGACACCCGACGCCTGCATTTGCAAGTTGTTATGTGCCTCGTTACGACTGAGCGTGAGCCATGCATTACCAAAGCCGTCCTTTTGGTTGGTCGCCACTTTAGGGAGCATGACATCCCATTTATGAATGGTTTGGTGCGGCATTTGCATGGGGGTCATGCGTATGTACTGTACACTGCGCTGCGCCAGCTCATCGTAATAATAGTTGGTTTGGTGACTGATTTGAAGTTTCATAATATCTTCTCCTTTTTCGGTTTATTCCATATGTCTTATGAGCCATTATTATTGGTTTTTGGCTAGACACTTTCTATACACCTTGACGCAATATGAGATTAAACTCTTTGCTAATCAGCGCAAAATCACTAAATTTCTTTGATCTGATCATCTGGTTGGTCAAGCGGATAAGCTCACGCCAGCGTGTATTCTCTGGCAACTCATTAATCCAGTGTCTGAATTCAAAACTGACCTCTGTTGAATCCTCTCCTAACAAGACGGCACGCTCAAGCTGCTCAAAATGACGCCCTAATTGCCAAAAACAAGTCACTGTCGGGTTTTCTTGTTTCATCGCAGCGTTACACGCGTGTAGCTGCAAGGTCGCCGCTCGATACGTGCCAGCACTCGATAAACGTTTGATCAAGTTATACAGCTCAGCGGTATCTTTACCAATGACACCTTTGGCCTCTTGGACATTATCCTCAATCGATTGCACGATATTGGGTATGATGTTTTGTTCCAAATCAGACATCATTTGTGCTTTCATGGTGGTAAGTGACGCTTCACCATCAACGGCAAATCCTAAATGACTGATTAAATGCTTGATCTGTGATTTTTTGAGATCGCCTTTGATGAGCTGTTTCATGACATCGTCATAGTAATACAAGCGCTCACTATATCGACCTAGCCATATTAAGTGACTGGCGGTAGAGAGCAGCAGTATCATGGGCGCATCATCTAAACTCTCATAACCTGTTTCTAAGGGCTGGACGCGATTATAGTAGTTCGCATGCCCTGAAGCGTTGCCTGCAGAATTGACCCCTACTGATGATGAAGGCGAGCACTTATCGGCTTGCTGGCTGTCTAAATCACTGTCATCAATAACCCAAGTGTCTTTGATACCGCCGCCTTGCGATGAATTGACGACCAACGAGCCTTCAACCATGGCCACTCGTGTCAGACCACCAGGTACGATATCTACCGTGCCATCACCATGACTGAGAATAAAGGGACGCAAGTCAATATGACGCGGTGCGATACCATCGCTCACGGCAGTGGGGTTGGTAGATAGTGAGATGGTTGGCTGAGCAATAAAGCCGGCTGGATTTTCAAGCAGACGTACGCGATATTCTTCGATTTCTTCTTTGGTTGATGTCGGACCAATAAGCATCCCATAGCCGCCTGAGCCTTGCGTTTCTTTTACCACTAGCTTGTCCAGATTATCAAGCACATATTTGAGATCATCGGGCTTACGGCACTGGTAGGTCTCAATATTAGGTAGGATAGGCTCTTCATTTAAGTAGAACTTAATCATATCCGGTACAAAAGGATATAAACTCTTATCATCGGCCACGCCCGTACCAGGTGCATTTACGATAACGACGTTGCCAGCGCGATACGCACTCATGAGCCCCGATACACCCAAGATAGAATCTGAGCGGAATGCTAAAGGATCGATATAAGGGTCATCAATACGGCGGTAGATCACATCGACTTGTACCTTACCGCGAATACCTTGCATGTAGACTTTGCTGTCCTCAACGACCAAGTCATAACCATGAACGAGTGGTACATTCATCTCATGGGCTAAGAAAGCATGCTCATAATAGGCACTATTAAAGCGGCCTGGCGTTAAAATGACGACTTGCGGATCATATTTGGATGTTGAGCTGGCAAGACAGGCTTTGAGACGGTTTGGATAATCACTAATACCCATAATAGGCGTGTCAGCAAATATATCAGCTAAGAGGGTCTCTGATATATTGCGGCTCTCAAGCATATATGAGACGCCTGACGGGGTACGCAAGTTATCCTCTAACACACAAAACTTGCCAGATTCATCACGGATTAGATCGATACCACTAATGTGCGAGTATATTGGTTTATCGAGCTCAATGCCCATCATCCACGGCTCATAGCAGCCACTGGCATACACATAGCTGGCAGGGACAATATCGGCCTTCATAATGGCTTGATCATGGTAGATATCATGCAAAAAAGCATTGAGAGCGGTGATGCGCTGTTTACAGCCTGCTTCTATTTGTTGCCATTCGCTCGCTGCAATAATGCGTGGAATGATATCAAATGGAATCATACGCTCGATGTTTTTGGCATCGCTATAGACCGTAAAGGTAACCCCTTTGCGGTAAAAGATGTTTTCTGCTTGTTCGTTTAGATAATTGAGGGCGTCCATGTTGATGTTATCAAGCCAATGACCAACGGCTTTTGCAACGGGACGATACTGACCTTTGCCTGTTTGGAGTTCATCAAAGCTTGGTGCGCGTGATGGGGGCGTGTCTTGTGAGGTATTTTGTGATTGGCTTTGCGATTGCCCTGAAGTGTTGTCCTTGTCTTTTACGCTGGTTTCAGGGGTAGCCGTATCCTCATTTGTATTTTTATTCTGACTTTGGTCTTTGATTTGACCTATTGACTGCTCTTCTTGAGGTTGGTTTTGGCTCTGACCCTGACTCTGGGATTGAGATGATTTTTTATTCATAAGTACCTCACGTATCCTTGGTAAAGTTACACTTTATGATGACTACACCCTCTATGCTAAGCTTAGTAGCACTTTTATTTCGCCCAACAGGTAGTCTATCTCCTGTATGAACTATACAACGGTTACCGAGTAACATACAACAAGGGTTAAGTAATAGGTTTTTAGTAATATCAGCCTAATTCTGATAAATTTAACTCAATCTGTGTGAAAAAAGGAAAAGAGTGGACATGAAGATACGAGGTAAGTCTTTGGTGCTGGCTAGTATGGGGTTGGCAGCGACTCTGAGTATGACCAGCTGTGGTAGTGAGCCACAGCAAGATACCTTGCCAGCTGGTAGCACGGTGATTGCACTTGGTGACTCGCTGACTTATGGCTATGGCACGAGTCTAGATGCAGCTTATCCTAAGGTACTTGCCAATCTGAGTCATTGGAACGTTATTAATGCAGGCGTCAATGGCGATACCTCCGCCGATGTGCTGGCTCGTGTCGATGATATCACTAAGCAAAACCCTGACTTGGTACTGCTTGGCGTGGGTGGTAATGATGTGTTGCAACGCGTTCAGCCTGAGACTACACGTGCCAATATCACCGCTACTATCGACACCTTGAAATCTGCAAATATCGATGTGGTCCTTATTGCTGAACCTCACTTTAGTGCCAGCGCTCTGTTTGGACGGGTGAGTGATAACCCATTATATGAAGATATTGCTGATGCTAAAGAAGTGCCTTTATATTCAGGTGGCTGGTCTGCGGTATTGTCGGATGACACGTTAAAGTCCGATCGCATCCACGCCAACGCTGCGGGTTATCGGCAGTTTGCAGAAGGGCTGCATGATTATTTACAAGAGGAAGGGTTGGCACGATGAAAAATAGCTACTTACTGATGGCAATAAGCGCAGTGGTTTTTTTGTTTGTAGATTTTTTACACCGTAACGGACACTTACTCAATGATAAAGGTGAGATGGTGATTAATAACACAGGTCTTGCTGCTGTGACCTTATTGGTCGCTGAGTCTGACCCGAATCAAAAAGAAACCTTGATCAAGTTGATTATGAACATGTTGTCGCTGGAGGTTTGACTTAAAAAATACGTTGTTTCTTTTTCTTGTAAACCACATTTAATTGAGTTATTTTTTAGTGTCGATTACATTTATTTAACCAAGGAGAAACAGTTTGCATAATAGATTATCACCGCTCACGATTTCAGTTGTCGCTGCGCTGACACTACTTACAGGCTCACAAACATTTGCAGAAGCCCAATACGGTGATTATGGTAAAGAAACGGCGTTAACGCTCGCGCGCGACTATGCTGGTCGCTATACCGGATCTGACAAGGAAATTGAGGCTGCTAACTATATGCAGCAACGTATGACTATTAATGGTAGTAACAATCAAGTCGATCGTCAGACTTTTGATTTTGTTGCACCTCGCGGTTTATTTAGAGGTCAAACACTAACGAGTAATAACATTATTGTCACCCAAAAAGGTATTGCTGATACCAATAAAACACTATTTGTCGGCGCACATTATGATTCTGCAGTCGCCTACCCAAATTATCAAAATCTAGAAGCATTAGATGACAACGCCTCTGGATCTGGCGTCTTAACTGAATTGACAAGAAACCTGAATGGCATTGACACAGAACATAATATTCAGTTTGTGGCGTTTGGTGCAGAGGAGGGCGGTCTCAATGGTTCAAAGGCGTTTGTTGATCAGCTCACTGACGCAGAAAAATCGACAGCACTGGGCATGATCAACTTAGATAGCTTGATTACAGGCGATAAGATGTATGCCAATGCGGGGCGAAATGCTTACGACGATGACGGCAATGAAGTGGCTGCCAATGTAGGACTGCGTGAAAATGCGCTACGTATTGCAAAAGAGCTTGGTATCACACTCGAAGTCAATCCAGCTATCATTGCACCTGGCGCGACAGAACCCTACGAGCCTTATGGCGTTGGCTGTTGTAGCGATCAAGAGTCTTTTGACAACGTAATGCCTGTAGTAGGATTTGAGGCGACCAACTGGGCTCTTGGACCTGATTATGATGGTTATACGCAAACGGAAAATCCGAATATCCCAGGTGGCTATACGTGGCATAATCCCGAATTAGACAATGAGGATGTGCTGACAGCTGCATTTGGGGAAGAGCGCATCGCACAAAGAATGCGTGACTATTCGCGTATTCTTAGCAGATTGATCGTTGAGCAAACCAATGCTGACATCATTGCCGCAAACAAAAGCGCGCTTAATCTTCAAAATAGAATGGGGGCAGCGTTAAAGCACAGTGCCACTGATTCGCACTCAGCTATTCTTGAGCGTGCTAATGCTTTGGCTTTACCTGCCGTTGATAATAGTGATAACAATGATGCTTTGCGTACTCAGGTTTGGGTAGACGGCTCTCAAAGCTATATCGATTCTGATAACGTCCAAGAAGGTAATCGCGCTAATATTGGCATCTATGGTGAATACGTTGTGCAACCTAGCTGGCGTGTTGGTGCAGGTCTCAAAGCCACCAATCAAAACAATAAAACGGTAGAGAACGGTATCAAAAAAGACACCAGCTATGGCATTCAAGCTTACTCGCTATTGGGCGGTAAAGACACGGCTTGGTGGAATACGACTTCTGTAAGCTTATCTAAACATGATTTAGATGTTAATAGCACCGTTAGACTAGATGGTAATAATGGCATCAACATTATTAACAATAGCGAACGCGGTAATGCTGATGCCGATGTGTTTAGTGCTTATAATGAGCTTGGCTACAATTTTCTTATCAAGAAAAACATCGCTCATGGCGCTTTTTTAGGTTTGAACTACAGTGATACCGACATAGACGGCTACACGAGTGGCAGTGCCAACTCTCGCACAGCCCTTAAAGTTGATAGCACATCTAGTGAGGCATGGGACTCAGAGCTTGGTTACCAGCTGCAGTATGGGTTTGATTTAATGGGTACACCCGCCAAGCTTCAAAGCAAACTCGCTTACGTGCATGTCATCGAAGACGGTTTAGTGGATCGTTTATCGACAAATTCTTTCGCTGATGGGCAAAACAGAGACATTAGTATCACCCAAACAAACAAAGATGATGACTATGGACGTTTTGAGCTGAGTGTTAGCAACAAGGTTCATAACAATGTCTATGCGTATCTGAATGGCGATACCACCTTTGCACGTGATGATAAAGACAGCTCAGTACAGTTAGGCTTACAGTATCAATTTTAAAACATAATGTATGGATGACAGTCTGCGCCGCTCAGTAATTTATTTATGAGCGGCGTTTTTTATACATTTTAATATAGTAATTATAATGGCGTGCTACTGGTTATCGCTATAATATACGTAGAATGGCTGGCCTATATACTAAAAAGAATAGGGATAAAATGTATGTTTGACATCATCAAAGACTGGCGTGAGCAGCGCATATTAGACAATAGCGAGTTCACGCATGAAGACTGGGCGCGGGCGGCTGAGCGTATCGTTATCCTTGATAGATTAAATGAGGAGGAGAGAGGTCGTTTATTCGACTTAGCGACTTTGTTTTTGGATGACAAGTCTTTTACAGGCGCGCAAGGTTTTGAAATTACTGACGCGGTCAAACAGTCCATTGCATTGCAAGCCTGTTTACCTATCTTAAACCTAAGTCTTGAATGGTATAGCGGCTGGTCGTCTATTATTATTTATCAAGGTTCGTACAAAAGTGAGAGTACAACGGTAGATGAGTTCGGCATCGTGCATGAGGGCAGTCAGCACCGTAGTGGGGAAGCATGGCAACGTGGCCCAGTCATTCTCTCATGGAAGGATGCCAAGCACTCAGGTGAGCGTGATGGACACAATGTGGTGATTCATGAATTTGTGCATAAGCTTGATATGATGAATGGCCGCGCTAATGGCTTTCCACCGATGCAGCCTGACATAGATCCTGCACGTTGGACTGAAATTATGACCCGTGATTTTGAAGATTTTCAAACGCACCGTAAGTCAGGTTTAGATCGTTATGGCGCCACCAATCCCGCCGAGTTTTTTGCGGTATTGAGTGAAGTATTTTTTGAAACGCCGCAAAAGCTGGTTGACGCATATCCTGATATTTACGATATTATGGTCAAGTTTTTTAAGCAAAGTCCAATTCAACCAAAACCATAAGTTTAAATTTATATATTAAAAATTGAATATAATATAACAAAGAAATAAAAAGGGCAGTGCTTCATATGTGATGCATTGCCCTTTTTTAATATATTTATCTGACCATTCAGATGCTTACGCTGTTATTTAAACCGTCCACTGATCGTTAATGACAGCGACGAGATAACGCTTACCCTGATACTCATCAAACACCAATCGCAGTACACGCCAGTCCATGCCAGCATATTCTTCAGTGCCTTTATGATAAAACTCCACAACGTCTGAGTTTTGGTATATGTCTTTTAAGTTATTGATTGAATTTCCATTATTGGTAATTTTATTGACGCTGACATCCACATCATTGAATTTTTTGCCATCCACCCAAGTCTCCAAATACGTCGGCAGCGGTGTGATTAATAAATCACCCGTTCCATCTTTTTCGCCCCATGTGAAGCGAAGATTGGACTGTTGTAAATATTGCGCATATTGCGCGCGATTAAAGACTTTATCAGACTCAGGGCGCACGTAGGCATACATCGAAAAACGAACGCCACGTGTGGGATGGATATCATCAGTAATTCTAGCAAAATCCTTATTGGCGAGCGCCCGCTGTATACGCAACGCTTGCTGTTTTAAGGTTTGTTGACTGATATCAGTACTCATAGGCGTTGCTGAGGTGCTGGTAGGTTGAGAAACAATGGCTTCACTAGATTCAGAAGCGGACTGGCAACCAGTCGCGGTCAAAGTAAGCAATAAAAGGCCACTAGAAGCCAATGTTGCAAATTTTTCCTTAAAAAAGGTAGGTAGTATTATCATAAAAGCATCCTTACCACAGTTATTAGCAAAATAAACGTTACGATAAGCCACTAAAATTTGTCATCACAATAGATAAAAAAGAGCATAAAAGCGCTATGTAATCGGAATTTTGATGAGTGAACCTGAATGATACGATAATACAGCAGAGTCGTTATATGGCTATGATGTAATAGACCGTAACACTTATAAGATAAAAGCTCGTAGAGAACGACATGCCAACATACAAATCACTGATATTGCTATCAACCATAGCACTGACAACTGTCGATACTGCCACAGCAAATGTGACAAAAGCATCTCAGAAACAAGCTGCTGTGGCTGACATAAAGATCGCAACCATCACAAAAATGTACCAACAAGATATCGATGATCAAGGTATGAGTAATCCTGTGGTGCTACAACAATATGCCAATGATGACTTGCAAGCAGCCATGCAGCTAGAACAAGATTATTTTGATAAAAATCAAATGTCCTGCAATGTTGATTATGATGTGCTGTGGGATTCTCAAGATCCTGATTATACGCAAGACAAGAAGTTTTCGATGACTGATAAAGGATTGGTTCAAGTCAGCTTGGCGCAAGGCAGCAATATCTATTATGATTTGACGTGCAATGATAAAGATTGCCAAATCGCAGATGTTAGCTTGAATGAAGACGGTGGAACTTTGAGTAAGCATTTGCTTGAAACTTGTCGTTAGTAGAAAACTCAATTGACATTAAAAATGTCAGCGCTATGCTATTTTAAATTTAAAAATACTCAGGTAAATATACAAACGACATGACGCAGATTAATATTTAAGTTTCTACTGAAACCGTTGGTATGTTTTCGCATAATGTATATTATGTTAAACTAAGGGTACCATACAATAAGTTCATGGGATTATAATTATATGATAAATCCCTATAAAGATTGGTTGATGATTGATTAATTCTCATACGTATTACCTATTCATAAAGTCATCTTCATCACCACTAATACAGTTACTAGCTGAGCTGTCTTAAGGAGTTAATGTACAGAGCTATCATTAATCCTATTGTATTTGTAATCGAGCTTAACGTATTAAACCATGTCGCTAGTTAACCTGTTTGATAAACTTGTTCTACTCATCATTGCTAAGTTTACTACCTTCATACTGCACAATAAGCCCTCTGAATAATCTGTCACTCCTAATCATCACCTAATAAACAAATCACTCATCAATCGATTGTTGGTAGCTTAGCCGACTTCCTGATTAATGCGAATGTGCTTGAACTACGTTAGGTACAGAAGTATTAGCCACCAAGTGACAATCAGCTCAAAGTAAAAGCAATAACCCTTCTGAATGCCTATTACTCTATATCATTGATAAGAACGTATACAAGCTCTGATAATACTCCTACTTGGCATCTCAGTAAGTCCAAGTCTATATACACCTTATAGCTGCTATTATCATAGCTAACTACGTTTCCATTTAGAGTCACCAAAACAGCCTTCCTGATTAGTGAAACATTCATTGGTCTTTTCTAACATCTCTCGTTCTTACTGAGATATCTTAATCTAAAGCATTGAGTTGATACCTTCCAAATTTGCACAGAACAGTACTATCACCCTGATTAAGGTATTCTGTGCGAGTACAGGAGCACGGTTTTTCGTGCAAATATGTCGAAGGACTCTATTGCCAATAGCAAACAGCACTCTTACTTTTAATCTATATGAAGTTTATTCCTTCAAACGCCATATATATCAACAAAAAAATAGCTTACTCCCTCTTTCTCCACTATACTATAATTATCCCCAACCTTCACTTGGGGATAATTGTACCTAAAATACTTAATTTTAAAGGGTTTTATGTCTTAATAGATTAATAACCGTGTCCATTTCAGTGTCCAATAACTATCTATATTTTCCAAAAGATACTTTTTCAGAATTTATAAAGTATGTGCAAAGATTATTCTAAATCTCAGTATAGAGTTAATAGATTAACATTCACAATTTACCTTGCTTATAAAGCTTACGGATGTGCATTATGGCTGTCGACAATTTAAATGATATTAATATACTTGAATGCCGAGATAAAGATTACTCGGTTAGTGTCTCAGGTATTGCGGGCCTAAGTATTCGTATTTATCCAAATGGTAAAAAAGAATATTACTTGAGGTACGCTCATCCGCATATCGATGGTAAGCGTCCTAGAATGATGCTAGGTAAGGTCGAAGAAATCAGTCTATATGAAGCTAAGCATAAAGCAGAAAGTATACTTAAGATGGTCGCACAAGGCTCTGACCCTAAAGCTATCCATAAAAAAGAACAAGTCAATAAGTATGCTCATCTAAAGAACGCCACATTTTCTGAAATTACACAAGCGTGGCGAGACCACAAAACATCAAGTCGTAATCGTAGCAATTCTAGAAAGCGTGCGTTTAGTGAATCTACCCTTAAATTTTGGGATTTATGTCTAGGATATATGTGTCGCGAGATTGGCGACTTAAGAATGAACGATATCACGAGCGAGATGATATTAAGTGTGTGTGAGGCGATTCAGAATAATGAAAATCAAGCAACCTTCGTTGGTGCAAGCACTCGGCTTTATACTGAAAAAGTCTTCTCATTCGCTGTTGCAAGAGGATTATGCGATAGAAACATAGCTATTGATACGCGTGGCGAGCTCGCACCTGCCAGCTCAGGCAACCATTTACCAGCCATCACTAAGCCTGATCAGTTTGCCACTCTCCTGAACGATATGTCTAATTTTGAAGGTGCAAGTAAGATTACATTGGAAGCAATGAACTTATTACCATATGTTTTTGTGCGTAGTATCGATTTGCGGTCTATGCGATGGCAAGATATAGATTGGGATAACAAGCTATGGGAGTTTTCTCCTACTAAAGGCGAAGGTCGTGAGGATATGGTATCGCACTTAGTTGTACCTCTAGCCACTCAGGTTATTGAACGCTTACGAAGAATAAAAGCAATTACAGGTCATAAAGAATATGTGTTTGCATCGATGCGTGCCTCAAGCAATAGCTATATTAGTAAAGCGACTCTAGTACAGATATTCCATAGGCTTGGATACAAAGATGTTCAGTGTGCTCATGGATTTCGAGCATCGGCCAAAACATTGCTTATGGAACAATCTGAACTACGTTACTCAGATATTGTGACTGAGCTGCAATTAGGACATCGAATAAAGGATACGCATGGTGGCGCTTATAACCGATTGGATGAAATCGATACTCGAATACTCATGATGCAAGATTGGGCTGACTATATAGATAAGCTGCGAGACTCTGTATGAAAACTACTTTAAGCTGATTATATCATTCAATTTTCATTGCTTTGTAGAGAGTATTAATATAATATTAAATCATAAGAGACACCTATATAAAAGTTCATACATTCGTAGGATTTGATTCAAATGCTGAAAATAAAATCTATTACTCTAAACAACTCAGCTCAGCTTAGTCTATTGTTTGATAGCACTACTACACTTCCCTGCTTATATCCTATGCTTTATATTAATAGCTCATTGAAGTTTAAAAGTGAATCAACACAACAAGCTTACTTGCAGGGTATTAAGCAGTGGTACGAGTTCTGGGAAGAAAAACATAATCAGTCATTCTGCAAGTATTTCCGTGAACATAAATCTAACCCTAATTTGATGATTAAAGAAATAGACAGCTTTATATTATATTTGGAAAATATGCGGGTAGTTGACCAAAAGCTAATTAGATTAGGGAGCAATCCTTCAATTAATTACAATACGCTTGCACATCGTTTGCGGGCTATCCTCAGCTATTTAAACTATTTATTAGATACCTTTAGTCAAGTACACGGTAAATCTATAAGCCCTCAAATAGCTAGATATAAATCTACACTTTCCCAAAAGTCTGATCTTGTCAAAAACTTGTCCTCTAATCACCATAAAGCCCATAAAAATGGGACAAACTTTAAAAGCCTTACAGAGGAAATAAAAGAAGCTCTATATTCTATTATTTCGCCAAAAGCACTAGAACCTTTATTTAAGAGTAAGGAAGCGCAGTTAAGAAACTTTCTCATTGTACATCTGCTCTTAAACTACGGTTTGAGGACTGGCGAGCTGTTACTTTTAACTCTTAACTCAATTAAGACTGATTTAAAAACATGTAATACTTATCTCGTTATAACTGATACACAAGATAGAACAGATAACCGTATATCGAAGCCGCAGATGAAAAACGTTCAATCCGTTCGAACCATATTATTAGAAAAACGTGATGCTCAATTTATTCACATGTATATCAACAATATCAGATCTCAAGATTCTAAAAGCAACATGCTATTTCTGTCCTTACAAGCACCCTACGCGCCTCTTAGTAAATCAGGTCTTAAAAAGCTCATAGCTACGATAAATGAGAAGATGAAAAGTGATTATCCTCAGTTCTTTGACAAGAGATATGTAGATTCAATTGATAAAATTTCAGCTCATATTCTTCGTCATACATGGGCGTATATGATGCTTAAACATAGTTATCAATCATATTTGGACAGTTACAACAAGGCGCAGGCAATGGAGAATGCTATTGAAAGTTTAAGAAAGATGGCAGGGTGGTCACTCAACAGTACTATGCCATACTTATATGCTAGCCGATTTATCTCGGAAAATGCTAACTTATCTAATATACATCGAATTACAAAAGTGGGTGCACACTATGACTAATAATTTAGCACTAGAGTTTCCTAACTACTCGAGTCATCGTTTATTTTCTGAGGCTCAGATAAGTAAAATTGAAAGTCTACATATTCCTACTATAATTCGATTTATGCTTGCTGATAGATATGAAACGAAATTTATCAATTCTACCTCAAGTACTTGGGAGTTTTTCTACTCCGGTAGAAAAGAGTACATAGACTTTACTGAAGAAAATTATCTAGATAAGCATGAGATTAAGTTATTAAAGTTCTTTTTAGCTTACTACTCCCAAATTAATAGCCCTGCTTATTTATCAAGATACTTTAAACAAGTCAGGTCTAAATTTCATAAGTTAATAAAAAGCAACAACTCTTTTAGTTATCTAAGTTTCAAAGAAGTGCTTTTAGATTTAGCCGTAGATGAATCTAAATATAGAGAATACTATACATTAAAGAACTTTGTCAGATTATTGATAGCTGAAGGTTTTGAAGAATTTAGTGAAGAAGATGAGCTTGATCTTGAAATACTAGAAAGACCAAAATCTTTTAACTCAAAATTGTTCTATCAAGAGGTTGAGGATCCTATTAGTAAGCCTACGATCACAATGATACAAAATGGCTTCGCAAAACTAAATTCAGAAATTGGTGAGGGGCAATCAATAGTAGACAATGTTATTAAAGATGCTTCTATCCTTGGTCTTATCTACGTAACTGGTATGAGACCCGTCCAATTATCTAAGCTTTCTGTTGAAGATATAAAGATAGATACATACACGAAAGAAGGCGAAAATATGCGTTACAGCATACTTGTACCTTATGCCAAACAAGGGCGATTCAACCATGCTAAGATTTCGATAAAACTACCTGAAGAAATCGCTAAAGTTATTTTGCAATATATCAAACAGTTCAAACTACCTATAAAACATCAGCTTTTTGATTTAGGTAATTATGCAGTGACTTACTGTACTACCGCCATCAATGAGCAACTTTTTGATTTCTCACCGCAGGAATATAAAAGCCAAGTTTTAAATGGTGAACTAATTCGAATTAGATATACAAGCTCTCAATTTCGCCATCATGTGGCTTATTCAATGGCACTATCGGGATCAAGTGCTGAAGATATTGCGTATATCTTAGGACACTCGTCGTTAGTTACAGCTAGACATTATATTTTTTCATCACCTAATCTTGCTCAAATTCGAGCCATAGCACTCGGTAGAAACCCTGTTTATCAGCAAATGATAGCCATGCTAATGACTGGCGATATCATTACCCCTGAACAAGACCACGGAGAAAATATAACAGGATTCGTTAATCATAAAATCCACAGCAATATAGGTAAGTGTAGCTACAAAGCTGGCTGTTTCCTTGAACCTGTCCGTAGTTGCTATGGATGTGTCTATTTTCATCCTTATGAACATGGTAATCATAAAGAGGTTTTAGAATGCGTTCAAGATGAACTAGAATCTATCGTCCATATCTCCGATGCTGTTTATAGCTCCTCAAACCCAGTCATTGCTATTCACGAAGCGACTAAATTTGAAATAGAATCAGTCATTAAGCGCTGTAAGTTAAGTAGTGAGGTGAAAAATGCAAATGAATAGTTATGATAAGTTCATTGATGAGCAAAAAGAGTATTTTGAAAATAGCTTATACCAACCCAATGATGCTTTATGGGAAGATAGTGCTTGGTTAAGGACCGGTGTGGGTTCAAGCTGGCTACTCTCGAGAGGCAAGTCAAGTATCAGCTTCAATTCGATAAACAGAGCAAAAGGGCTGTCAAATATAAATATATCTGAAGATTATCAACAATTTTGTAAAGCAATGCTAGTGTACAGCTATCGCCAAGCTAACGGTAAGGTTTCACCACAAAAGCTTGTTGCTGAACTTTTAGTGTTAAAGCGTTGGTTCTATTCCCTAAAAGAAATTACATATGACACTCATCCTACAAAGCTATCGACAGAAATTCTTAACCATGCCTACTATTTGTTAAAGAATAATAGTAGTGCTACTAACCTTCCAGACCATGTCGGAACATTCAAAAGGCTACAAGATGTAGTAAATAAATATGGATTCACTTCTAAGAAGCTAGAGTTTGAAGTTGATTTAAAATATATTAACAAGCAGAACAGAACACAGAAAGCAAGAACAACTAAAGAGCTTCTTGAAGATAAAAATATCGATGAAAATAAGATAAATGTAGAAAAATTAATCTCGATTCAGACTTTTATAAATATTGCTTCGCTAAAAAACCTTTGTCAAAGTGAAGGCGAAAAAATACTCTTAAACTCGTTATTTTTATCTATCATAACAGGGTTTCGATCGACTGAAACGATAATGCTGAAGAAAGACTGTTTAATTGAAAGACCTATCTTGGATCCACAGACCAATGAGCCTATAAGTATCAATGGCAAGGTACAATCCATGCTTGGTATACGCTATTATGGCGCAAAAGGGGCTGGCAAGAGAATTCACTGGGTTGAGCCGTCTTCGATTACGCTTGTTAAAAGCATTATACAAAATACCTTGGAGCTTACCGAGCAGTATCGAAAGCACCTAATTTATTTGAGACAGAAAAATTTAAAAGACTTTCTTCCTAAAGGTATTGATGATATTTCTGATGACTTGATCGAGCTAGACGACTTAACTGACCATTTGTTTATCTCAAAAAAACAGACAAGAGGTCGTGGTGGCCAAAGAGATGCAATATTAAGTACATTTAAGAATGCTCAAGTAAAACCTGACAAGGTAAGTCCTGATGGCACAGGTGAGCTGAAATTCTATAGTAAAGAGACATTGAATAAATTCATTGTATCAATAGCGAATTATGATGCCGAAGAACCTATAAATAAAAAATTTGAGTTTGAGGGTAAGCTAGTTAACATTCCCTATGAAGACTTATTATTTATTGTTCAACATGGTAGCACTACTCTATCTCGAAGTCTGATAAATAAAACAAATATTACAACCCTAGATAACCGTGTCATAAATAATTTCTTAGGCACAGGTAACAATAAATCAGTATTTGAAAAATATAATCTAAAAGATAGTGACAATCAAATCTCTAAAATATCAAGCCATATTCCTCGGCATAATATTAATACGTTCTTAGCTATTGCTGAAATTCTAGATCACTTACAAGCTATGCTAATGGGGCGTGTTGATATTGAACAAAACAAACATTATCAGCATTTGAGTATTAAGCAAATCAGCCAAAATGCTAGTTTGACTAGTAACAGTAATCAATTCCGAACCTCCAATGAGTTAATGGCAGTTTCAGAAGAGCCTATGCGTTCTTTAAAGAATAATATAAAAAGTCCAATTGATGACGTCTTAGAGTATGGTTTGATGCTATTTAGCAACGATAAAGATCTAGAAAACAATCTGAAAAATAACCTGCATACTTTTGATAACGCTAATGAAGTGTCGAATTTTATCGAACAATCTATGGGAGATGGTTACTTTGACGATATTGCTAAAGCTTTTAATGAAATAGCTCCTACAGAGCCAGACAAGGCAAAAGAACTCATAGATACCCATGCCTACTTACATCCCCTACCCTTTGGCTCGTGTATGCGTAATATAGCGGCTCACGGTTGTCCCAAGCGACTAGCGTGCCAGTCAGGTGCGTCCTGTGTCAATTTTACGGTGACAGGCCGTTTGGGCGAACTTGAAAATTTAAGACTTACTAAAGATAGACTGACTGATCAAGCTAAAAGCTTAGCTGATAATTCTGAATTTACACTAAGGATAAAAAAGCAAATTCAGAACCTTGAGGGTTTCGAACAAAAAATTATGGTCGGCTACAGTAATAAAACTCCTGTAAATATATATAGTGCAATAGATACTGAGCATTCCCAGCCAAAGACACTTGCTGAACTATTTTCACTAGAATACGAAAAGATAAAAGCTAATGATGAGGAAGAAAGCAAATGTTAAGAGGTAGTGAGCTTAATGAAGCTATCGAGAACGAGCTTAAAGAAATGGTACAAGAAGGCATTAAAAAGGCCCCTATTTCAAATACTGCTCTACATAAGAGACTAATTGCCAAAGGGCATATTAAAGGGGGTCTGAGTACGCTTAGCACTAAAGAACGTAAAGCATTAATTCAAAAATACACCATGGAGCAGCTCTTACCATTGAACTTGAATGAAAAAGAAGAGCAGCTATACGTCAATAAAAAGACACGTCAAGCTCTTCTTGACACCAATAAAGGATTAAAAGAGAGGATAGCTGAACTTGAAGATGAGCTGAATCAAAATACTGTTACCCTCGTAGAAATTATTAATCAAGTAAAGTTGAAAACTAATCTTGAGCTAGATGACTTACTTTCACCCTACTTAATATCTGAACTCAAAAGTCAGTCTAATTTAAAAAAGTTATAGTGACTTGTCATACTCAGATAAAGTGTATGAATATTCAAATCACCAATCTTGAACCTTCACAGTCTTAATTTTTTCCAAGCTTAATGTAATCGATTACGTCTATTTGACTGATATAGCAAGTAGAACTAGCAATGCAAGACTCATAAACGTCCACTCTGAACCGCCCCGACTATATCGGAGAGTGGATTGCTTGAGTCAGGCAGCTTTGTCTGACTCACAAAGACTATCATAGTATCGTCTCTCAAACTCAAAAGGCGACACATAACCAATCGTACTATGAATGCGAGTTTTGTTAAACCAATCGACCCATTCTAGGGTTGCTAATTCAACATCGTTCACACCTTGCCACTGCGGTTTTAAATATTCAATCACCTCTGTTTTATAAAGCCCGTTAACCGTTTCAGCCAACGCATTATCGTATGAATCACCCGTTGTACCAACAGATGCAATAACGCCAGAATCAGCCATCTTATCAGTATAGCGAATGGATAAGTACTGAACGCCGCGATCACTATGATGAATCACATCTTTAGGATGGTTTCTGTCTGCAATGGCTTGGTTTAGTGCTGCCATCACCATATCAGTGTTCATACGATCTGATACTTTCCAGCCAACGATAGCGCGAGCAAACACATCAATGATAAAGGCGGTATATACCCAGCCACTCAATGTTTTAACGTAAGTAAAGTCAGCAACCCATAGCTGGTTAGGGCGATGGGCATTAAAGTTACGATTAACCAAATCATCAGCACGCTTTTGATCATCACGAGACTTAGTGGTTATCTTACCTTTACCTCGCCAAACACCCTGCATGCCATGCTGCCGCATTAACCGCTCTACAGTGCAGCGTGCAGGATGTATACCCTCTGCTTTCAACTGTTTCCAGACTTTACGAGTACCATAACGGCACTTGCTGTCCTGCC
>NZ_CAJHAR010000020.1 GCF_904846415.1 Psychrobacter piscatorii
ATCGTAGGGTCTCAGGCGTGCAACCTATCTTTGGCGCTATGGCTTTGATGGCTGACCAGGTGGATGGGTAATCGTCTTTAGCTTCAATTAGCATACGGACGGCGCGCTCTTTCATTTCAGGGGTATATTTTCGTGTTTTCATTGTCGTATTCTCTCAGAAAGTTGAGTCTCCGACAATCTCGGGGCGGTTCAAACTGCGCATCGTCCAACCGCGCCGCCCGTGCTACAAAATCAACGATCAGATTGGGCAATTTACCAAAGTGCCCAATATTGCGGCATGGGTCAGTAAGCAAGGTATCTCAGGCTGGTATTTTCAAGTGGTGCGTGATGGCATGATTGACGCTGATTTACCAGTTTACTTGGTCAAACGTCCCTATCCGTTTGCTACGCTTGAGACACTTTGGCAATTGTCCAATTCAAAAGAAAAGTTTGACGCTGAGGTGATTGAGCCGTGGCTCGAGATTGAATGTTTGGAAGACAGTTGGAAAAAGGTTCTGGCTAAGAAAATCCAACAGGATTAAAAAGGTAACACTCAACAAAAACCTTTAATATGACTTTCTATTTATAAAAGATAGCCACTACCCTGCGTAATGGCGTCACAAGGTTTTTCATGTTCTATGTCAGCTCCATAATAAACACTCTCTCCTTCTCTATCTTTAATTGTGAAGGAGCACCCCATGAGTGAAAAGACAGAAAGTATCAGCTACCTACAAGCGATAGCGATTAGCGTTGGTGCGATTATCGGTTGGGGTGCTTATGTCATGCCAGGCGATTTATTTTTGCCACAGTCACAGCTACTAGGCTCTTCTATTGCTATTATTATCGGTACTTTAGCCATCTATATGGTTGCGCGTGCCTATATTAATTTGCTGACCCAAACGCCAGAGAATGAATCAGGCGGTATCTATTGGATTGAAAAATACATCAATCGCAAGCATGCCTATATTTATGGTTGGGGCGTCACGATAGGCTATATCTCTATTATCGCGCTTAATATATCAGCTGTCGCTTTGCTATTGCGCTATCTGTTACCTAGCGGCTTACAATTAGGCTATCTGTATACGATTGCTGGTTGGGAAGTCTACGCCAGTGAAGTGTTCTTATGCAGCGCGGCTATTATTTTGTTCAGTTATATCAATTTAAAAGGCATACGAGTCGGCGCAAAAATCCAACTCTATATTGCCCTCTTTATGATTCTATCAGTCACCGCGCTGTTTTTTGCATCGCTTTGGATGACACCAACGAGCCAAGCGTTTTTGCAAGCTGATATGTCTAGCAGCTCTATCACCAGTCTGGCATGGTTACCTATCTTGGCCGTTATGCCGTGGGCGTATGTTGGTTTTGAGACCACACCTCAGATTTCAAAAGCCATTAGCGATTCAAAAACCAAGACCAAAAGTATTATCCTAATTTCACTCATCGCAGGTGTGTTGTTTTACTTTTTAATCAATTACTTTACCGCGCTAAACATGAACTTTGACTATCAAGCAATCAAAGACAGCCACTGGGCGACAGGTGAAGGCATAGACAATCGGATTGGTAGCATCGGTATCTGGCTGCTATCGATCGCTATGATTGGCTCGATAATGAGCGGTATCAACGGCTTTATATTGTCATCAGTTAAGCTCTTAGAATCTATGGGCGACACGTCGTTATTGCCTAGCGTATTTACAGATAAACGCAACCAATTTAGTAAGCAAAAAACCGTTATATTGATATGCTTGGTATGTCTACTCTCTCCTTGGCTAGGTAGAAACTACCTACTCGATATCGTGACGATGGCGTCCTTGGGCATTACGGTTGGCTTCGCTTATGTCACGACCGCTGACCTTATCAATGAGCGAAAAAAGAAACAGGCAGGCTTACTAAATTATCTCTCTGTATTGATCAGTGTGGTCTTTATATCGCTATTACTACTACCATTTTCACCAGCGGCGCTATCATTTAATGCTTATGTCTTATTGGGATTCTTTATTCTGCTCGGGGCAATTGGTTATAAAAAAATCGCAGTCAATCCTAACGTTAAGTCTGTCGTTAGTTAACGGAAAGTAGCATTTACCTGTCGAACGAAATAGACACCAATAGCATCAAACGCAAACGAAGCTATAACCACAACTCTTCCTATATAGAGCATTTCATGGTAAAAAACATCTTCTTAGCACTTGGCTTAACTCTGCCTTTAATTGGCTGCGTGACCACAGCGCCGCAAGTAGCAACAACCAAAAACTACAACGTCGACAGCGACACCTATCAATCGACTGGTAAAAGCCAGCGCATCAAAACCATCGTCCTGCACTACACGGTCTCAGACAACGAGCGCTCAATCAAAACATTGACTACGGGCAATGTGAGCGCGCACTATCTGGTCTTAGACAGTGACGATGATAAAATTTATAACCTCGTACCCGAATCTGAGCGCGCGTGGCATGCAGGCGACGGTGGCTTTTCAGGTCGAACCATCCTCAATGATACGTCTATCGGCATCGAAATCGTCAATGCAGGAATCAAGCCTGAATATCGAGACGCGCTAAAGAATGGCAATATGGATTACCATCCTTATGATCATTATGTGGCGTTTGATGAATTGCAGATTAAAAAGGTCGCGCAACTGGTGCAAGATATCGCCAGACGCTATGATATCTCACCAAAGAACATCATCGGTCACTCGGACATGGCACCCTCGCGCAAGATCGACCCGGGTGCCAAATTCCCATGGGAGCGACTGTATAAAGAGTACGGTATCGGCGCTTGGTATGATGAAGCGGACAAGCAAGAAATTATGAATCGGCGTACCTTGGTCGCGCCAAGCGTGCAGGAAATCAAGCAAGCCTTTCGCAAATACGGCTATCAAATCAATAATAGCGACGAGTGGGACAAGGCTAGCCGCGATGTCATCTATGCGTTTCAGTTGCATTTCAGACCGCAGCAGCCAACCGGTAATATGGATAGCGAAACCTATGCGATATTGCAGGCGCTCAATATGAAGTATGCTAGTCGGGATGACTTCTACTAAAATTAAGTATTAATAACCAACAATCTATCCATAACAACAATGAAAAAGGACATATGATGAGCACCCTATTTAGTGTCAATTTGAATAAACTTGCTTTAATCAGAAACTCTCGCGGCACAGATTATCCCAACCTACTGTACTTCGTGAAGAAGCTGATTGATTTAGGTGTCAAAGGCTTTACTGTGCATCCGCGACCTGATGAGCGTCATATCAGATACCAAGATGTCTATGATATCAGCGCCTTTTTAAAAGACTATCCAGAGATTGAGTTCAATATCGAGGGCAACCCGAACGAGCAGTTCTTAAAGATTATCCGTGAGGTCAAACCGCATCAATGTACCCTCGTGCCCGACAGCGAAGATCAACTGACCTCCGATCATGGTTTCGATATCATCAAACATAAAGACATGCTCTCAGCGTTGAGCCATGAGCTGCAAGGGTTTGGCACGCGCTGCGCGGTATTTATCGATCCTGATATCGAGCAAATCAAAGCAGTCATCGACAGTGACGTGCAAACGATCGAGATGTATACCGAAGAATGGGCGCGCGCCTACAGTAATGGTAAGAACGATGACAATATTGACTTCGATGAGGTCAAGCAACGCTTTGACGACTGTATTACCCTCGCCAGTGACAACGGCATTCGCGTCAATGCCGGTCATGATTTAAATTTAGAGAACTTAGCCCAATTGCTCGGTCTTGGTAATATCGCTGAGGTGTCTATCGGTCATGCGTTTACGATTGAATCACTAGAGCAAGGTATGGATAATGTGGTGCGTCAGTATTTAGACATCTGTGCTTAACCCACATCAATAAGCAAATAATTTGGCTCTATCAAAAAACCCTAAGCAAACGCCAATAATAGTAAAAAAGGAATCTTTATGTATCAAGCCTTTCAGAAGCATCTACAGCAAGAAATCAGCGATATCCGCGACGCAGGGCTGTATAAAAACGAGCGCGTTATCACCTCTCCGCAAGATGCGCTCATCACGATCGCCGACGGCCGTGAAATGCTGAACTTTTGTGCCAATAATTACCTTGGATTGTCTGACCATCCTGAGATTAAAAAGGCGGCTACCCAAGCCATTGAAGACTCAGGTTATGGCATGTCATCGGTACGTTTTATTTGTGGTACGCAAGATTTGCACAAGCAATTAGAGGCAGCGATTTCTAAGTTTTTTAATACCGAAGATACGATTCTTTATGCGGCCTGTTTCGATGCCAATGGCGGTGTCTTTGAGCCACTGCTGACCAGCGAAGATGCCATCATTTCTGACTCGTTAAACCATGCCTCAATCATCGATGGTGTGCGCCTGTGTAAAGCCGCGCGTTATCGCTATGCCAATGCGGATATGCAAGATTTAGAGACTCAGCTACAAGCGGCGCAAGCACAGCGTTTTCGTTTGATTGTCACCGATGCCGTGTTTTCAATGGATGGTAATGTGGCGCCGATGGATGAGATTTATGCATTGGCACAAAAATATGATGCCATGATCATGATTGACGAGTGTCATTCAGCAGGCGTGGTCGGTCGCACTGGTGGCGGCGTGACTGAATTGTTTGATCTGCGCGGTGATATTGAGCTGATTACAGGTACTTTGGGCAAGGCATTTGGCGGTGCGATTGGCGGCTTTACGACGGGTAAAAAAGAAATGATTGAGATGCTTCGTCAACGCTCACGCCCGTATCTGTTTTCAAACTCCATTCCGCCCATGATCGCGGCCGCCGGGTTAAAAGCGTTTGAGATGCTAGCAGAGGACAATACCCTACAAGACAAACTGCATGAAAATACCGCCTATTTTGTGAAGCAAATGCAAGATGCGGGCTTCGATATCAAACCCACCGAATCGGCCATTTGTGCGGTGATGCTCTATGACGCCACTGTCTCGCAACAAATGGCAGAGGCGCTGCTTGAGGAAGGCATCTATGTGATTGGCTTCTTCTACCCTGTCGTCCCCAAAGACGAGGCTCGTATTCGTGTCCAGCTCTCTGCTGCCCATACGCGCGAGCAGCTCGACCAGTGTATCGCCGCCTTTACCAAAGTCGCCAAACAAATGAAGGTGATTGATTAAGCGTCGTTCGACAGTTATCTAGATTCACCAACGAAATGCAACACCGTTAAATAAGAGAAAAGTATGAAAGCACTGGTTAAAGCCCATGACAAAAAAGGCATCTGGATGCAAGACGTGCCAGAACCGACCGTCGGCATCAATGACGTAAAAATTAAAATCAAAAAAACTGCCATTTGTGGGACAGATTTGCACATTTATAAGTGGGATGAATGGTCACAAAACACCATCAAGACGCCGATGATTATCGGACATGAATACGTCGGTGTCATTAGTGAAATGGGTGATGGCGTCCAGCATCTGGAAGTGGGTGATCGCGTCACAGGCGAAGGCCATATCGCTTGCGGACATTGCCGTAACTGCCGCCGTGGCAAGCTACATGTATGCGAAAACACCATAGGCGTGGGCGTTGACCGCGATGGCGCGTTTGCCGAATATTTGGTGATACCTGCCGATAATGTCATCAAACTCGATGAGCGTATCAGCGATGAGATGGCCGCCATTATGGACCCCTTTGGTAATGCCACTCATACTGCCCTTTCATTCCCTGTCCTTGGTGAAGATGTGCTGATTACGGGTGCAGGACTGATTGGTTCCATGGCAACGGCGATTTGCCGATTTGCCGGAGCGCGTAATATTGTGGTCAGCGATATCAGTGATTATCGCCTAGAGCTTGCCAAAAAAATGGGTGCCACGATGACCATCAACCCAGCCAAAGGCGAAACCATCGAAGGCGCTATCGAGGATCTAAAAATGCACGGCTTTGATATTGGGCTTGAGATGTCAGGCTCGCCTCAAGCCTTTGATTCGATGATTAGTAACATGTATAACGGCTCTAAAATTGCGCTCTTGGGTATTTTACCTAACACCACCACGGTGGATTGGAGCAAGATTATCTTTAAGGCGTTAACCCTAAAAGGTATCTATGGGCGTGAGATGTGGGAGACGTGGTATCAGATGGAGCAAATGCTGATTAGCGGTATTGATCTGTCGCCAATCATTACCCATCGCATGCACATCGATGACTTTCAAGAAGGCTTTGATATCATGGAAAGTGGGCAATGCGGTAAGGTGATTTTAAGCTGGGATTGATTTTGGCGATTCAGCATTTGAGAAGTCGTGGTTAGAGTTTACATTATCACGACTTATAAAACGGTACTGATTTCAGTGCCGTTTTTTTTTCGGGTATTGAAAAGTGATATGAGAGATAAAAAGTTTCGCAATAGGAATTGTTTTGATTAAAATGCTATGTTTAACGAATAGTTATAGTTAGTATCAAGGAACGAGACCCAACACATTGTTAACTCATTATTTAATTTTATTATAAAATTCAGCATCTTCCCAGTTAGGTTGTAAAGCTTCTTGTATAGCGTCGGATAAATCCTCAGCGTATTTAACTTTTTTCTGACTGTTAATAGCCTGTTGTCTGTGTTCAACAAATTCATAGAACTCTGACCAACGAGTTGTATGAGCCAAATAGCACAATAAATCAGGGTCTATATCAGCTATCAAGTCATCATGATACTTATGCGAATCATCTAATCCATTAAAACTTTTTGCTAATTCATTAAAAAATATTTTTCTTACTACCTTATCCTCTTCTAATAAATTTCTAACCCCGATGAATAAGAACTCAATATGATTGACACCATAGTCACCAACGGCAAAAAGTTGGTTTATGACATTTAATAAAATATTAAGCTTACTTACATTATTCAATTTTCACCTACACTTGACCATTTTTATAAATCCGTGATGTCGTCAAGACATATCAATATCACTAAGACTCAATTCCAAACTAATTTACCGTCTTTAAGCGCGCGCAACCCAATCAAGAAAGGGTGAGCATAAGTTCATCTTATTGCCGCTGCCAAATAGGAAGTATGCTAGTTAGGATAATTTTCATTTAGCTTCAATAAATTCTTTATCAGTTCATCATACGTTTACGGTAAAATCAACCTATGTTGATAAGTAATATAAAACTCAAACGTCATATGTAGAAATTAAAAGGGACTTACCATGAGCGCAGGCTTAATCAAACATCTAAAAAGAAAAACCGAAGAAGACAGCAATACCAGAATACTGATGTCGCAATGGGAGTTTGATGAAAAGCTTGTCGGTAAGTCGCTCGAAAATGTGGGTAGTTATTACCCACACTTTAGTAGTCATAATGAATCGCACTCACAGCAAATACTCGTCAATATCGAACGTCTACTTGGTAACAACATTGAAAAGCTAACAGCGACAGACACATGGCTAATCTTAGAAGCGACTTACTGGCATGATATCGGTATGTTATTCAATGCTGATGAAGTTCAAAAAGTCTTTGAAGAAGATGACTTCAAAGAATATGTCGAAAGTTTAGCTAATGACAATACGCAAGACTTACATGAATTTGCCAAAGTGTGGCACGAAGATGGCTGGAATAAAGCACTTGTCAATCATTCAGATCCACATACAGGCGTAGAAAAATATCGTCAGATGGTTGCTGAGTGGTATCGTCGTGGTCATGCTAAAAACTCAAACTCAGTGGTTTTAGATCCCTTTGAGAAACTTGGTATTAGCTCTCCTCGTACTGAGCTCCTTCCCAAACGTATATATCGTTATCTTGGTCAAATATGCTGGTCGCATGGACTAGGTTTTGACTATGTTATGAATGATTTACCGTTCCGTCAAACAGGTATGGGTACTGAGAACTGCCATCCTCGTTTTGTCGCTTGTTTATTACGTCTAGGGGATTTATTCGATATCGATGACAACCGCTTTTGTCCAGTCATGGCGAGACAAGTCGGTAATATGCCGTCATTTAGTGAAACTCATAAACACAAGCATCAAGCGATTCGCGAGTTTCAGCTGGATAATGAAACAGTAAGCGTGACTGCTATATGCAGTACGGAAATGGCATATATAGAATGTCGTAACTGGTTTGATTGGATTCGTGAAGAGATTCAAAACCAGATGTCACAATGGAAAAACATCGTACCTAGTCGAGAGTTTGGTTTACTCCCGACCATAAATAAGCTTAATGTTGAAATGACCGACAAAAAGATTTTACTTAACGATAAACCAATGAAATTCTCGTTAGATGAGCGAAGTGCTATTGAATTGCTACAAGGTAACAACCTCTATAAAGACGACATGAGTATCTATCGAGAACTTATTCAAAATGCGATAGATGCCACAATGATTCGAGTTTGGCTTGAACATGGGCAAGATCATAGTCAAAAGAAACTCCCAAGAAACAATAATCCTTATAATGAAGATACTTATACTCTATTCAAGCAATACCCCATAATTTTAAACTTCGAAAAACCTAATACATATGAAGGACATACCGTTTGGAAGCTCATTATTGAAGATAATGGTATAGGTATCTCTCGTAAAGATCTTGAATATATGCAAAGAATTGCTGGTTCTAAAAACAATAAAGAGAAACAGAAAATTATTCGTCAAATGCCTGTTTGGATGAGACCATCAGGAGAGTTTGGTATTGGTTTGCATAGTGCTTTTTTACTTATGAGAAATTTACCTACAGAACAACAGAAAATAACCATTTTTACTAAAAGTAGGCTAACTCATGAAAGTTTAAAAATAGAGTTAAACTCTCCCTTATCAGGTAAAGCAGGTTATTGCTTCATTGAGGAAATTGACGACTTAGATCATTATGGAACTAAACTAAGTGTGAATAAGTCTTTAAATAATAATATTGTCGAAAGTCAGATTTATGACCCTAAAACCTATTTTTTATATCAAAACTACTCGCCTATTTTACAAACGTTAGAAGATATTTATAAGAAGGCTACTAATAAAACTGTAAATTTAATTTATCCTGACTTCTTTGTAAAGTTGGAAGACTATCTTTCTCAAAGTTTCGATATGCCAAAAGATGAGTCCTACAGGAAAGCTTACTGGTGTGATGAGACTCAAGCTCTACTAAAATTAAAAATTGATGACTCAGAAGATATAGAAAATTTTAGAGCATATAATCGTAAGTTTCCTAAGCAAAACAATTTAGCAGTTTTTTTTAGAGGGCAATTTATAACTTACTTCAAAAATAATAAAGCAATTACTTTTACAAACGGGATTAACGACCTACCTTTTTTCAAATTTTCTATCGACATATATATAGTAGAGTTCAGATAAAACCGATACAACACATAAAAACCAATCAACTATTCAGATAAACCATGACTTACTCAATAGACTATCGTAAACAAGTACTGTCTAGCATCGATAATGGTCTGACTGTTAGAGAAGCTGCTGCTTTTTACGAGCTTAGCACCAGTACCATACATAGCTGGAGACAGACTTTAGAGCCTAAGAAAGGTCGAGATAAAGCGCCGACTAGAATACCTGATGACGTTTTGCTGAACGATGTCAAAGAGTATCCTGATGACTATCAGTATGAACGTGCCCGACGATTAAACTGTAGCAAAACAGGCATTCATCATGCCTTAAAACGATTAAATATCAGTCAAAAAAAAGACACTAGAACATCCAAAAGCCTGTCCGATAAAAAGAGCTAATTACCTCAATCATTTGAATGATTATATGACTCAAGGCTATCCTATTGTTTATATGGATGAAAGTGGCTTTGAGGCTGAGACTATAAGACCTTATGGCTATGCACCGATAGGTAAACCTTGTATCGATCGCTATAATTGGCAAGGTAAAAAACGTACCAACGTCATTGGTGCCCTGTACGGAAAAGCATTATTTGCACTTGATTACTTCGAGAAAAATATCAATGGAGATATATTCTATAACTGGTGCAAGCACTCGCTAATACCTAGTCTTGAGACCAAATGCGTGATTGTGATGGATAATGCAAGCTTTCATAAACGAGTACGACGACTGCTTAATAGGCATGGCCATCGCCTTTTATTTCTACCGCCCTATAGTCCTGATCTAAATCCCATCGAGAAAAAATGGGCACAAGCAAAGTTTCTACGCCAAGGATGGATGGAGAATAATTTACCTAAACTTTTTCATGATATGGGCTGTATCGATTTTATATTAAACTGACTATAGTGAGAATGCAACCTCTCTCCTAGAGTTAAGTAGAGATAATATTAAAGATGGAGAAAAAGTAGTCAGCATACTTCAAAATACTTTTTTAAAATTCTTGGAAGAAGTATCTGAGGGTACGTTCGATGCCTTACCTATGCTAGATAATAGTAAAGTTAAGCTCTCATTGTTAACTAAATTACTCGAAAATAAAATTCTAAATTATGCTGATGATCAGGAATGGAAAAGCTTTAAAATTCATGATGACTTTACGATAAAAGATATTTTAGATAAAGATAGGTTTACATCATATTCTGGTTTTTCGATAGTTCTGAAGGAGACTGAGGGTAATGAATTTTTAGATCAATCACAAATCATAAATAGTCCTCTACTTAGCCGATTAGTTAAGAATTATAGGTTTAGAACTATATTGTCGGAATACAGCTTTAAAACATATGTATATTCTAATTCGCAAAAATCAGGATCCCATCAAGGTCAATACTTATTCTCGAAAACACCTATCAATAACAATCTCTTCAAAGAAATAGATACTCCACATCATCTTAATCTCATAACGTTAAGCAGTTTGCTACGTTTTGATGAAGAAAGTTACAGTATTAAACTTGCTCTTGAAGACATTGACTACTCGTTTTTTCCAATGAAAAACATTAAGGCTTTCGAAGAGATTTTTATAGAAGTTGATGAAATAAAGTATTTTATATTTCCGTTTATTAGAGTTAGAAAGTCAATTATTGAAGTAAAGACAGATGAAATTTTCAATTTATACAAAAGCTACTTAAATACTACTATTACCTATGAGAGATTTGAAGCTCTTTATTCAGAACTTAAATCATACGTAATTGGTAGAGCTAAAGATTCTTATCCAACATGGTGTCAAGCATTTAAAAGAGGTATAGAATTTAAAGCTATAGAATTGAAATTTTAACCCGAGCAAAAGTATTATAGTTAACTCGGGGTGCAGTTTAGCCCTGATTGCAGCGGATATACTTGGTTGGCCACTGGGCTGCGGAGGCTTGGCTAGAGGTGGTTGCTCGAATGTTGGAACGCCTATAGCCTTAGCCACCGCCTCAGTGGACGACCAAGATAGTAGCGAAAAGCAGGATTAGCTCCCAATAGAACCAAAACCCAAACACAAAAAAGGTGAGCCGAAGCCCACCTTTTTTATGCTTACAACAATACTCTAAAAAGCCTTAGTCTATCTAAACCAAGCGCGAGCGTTACGGAACATACGCATCCACGCGCCATCTTCGTCCCACTCTTCTGGTTTCCAGCTGTGGTTATAGGCTTTTAGGTTACGCTCAGGATGCGGCATCATGATCGTGACGCGACCGTCGGTGCTACATAGACCCGTGACACCGCCGAGCGAGCCGTTTGGATTGAGCGGATACGTCTCGGTTGGATGACCTTGGCTATCGACATAACGCATCGCAAGCTGACCGTGGTTTGCCATACCGTCGATCTCGGTATTATTCAGCGTGGCATAGCCTTCACCATGCGCCACCGCGATTGGCAAGATACTGTCTTGCATCCCTTTGAACAGGATCGACTTGGTACGCTCAACTTTTACGTTGACAGTACGCGCTTCAAAACGCGCTGATTTGTTAGCGATGAAGCGTGGAAAGTTTTCCGCCCCTGGGATGAGGTCTTTTAACTGCGCCATCATCTGACAACCGTTACAGACACCCAAGCTAAAGGTATCAGGACGGGCGAAGAAGCGGACAAACTGCATGCGTAGCTCGTCATGGAACAAGATAGAGTTCGCCCAGCCAGAGCCTGCGCCGAGTACGTCACCATAACTAAAGCCACCACAAGCGACCAGACCGTCGAAGTCACGTAGATTGATGCGACCACTGAGTAGATCGCTCATGTGGACATCGACCGCTTCAAAGCCCGCTTGGGTAAAGCCTGCTGCCATTTCTGTCTGACCGTTGACGCCTTGCTCACGCAAGATAGCGACTCTTGGTTGGCTATTATTAGCATCAGCACGGCTGTTTACATAAGGCGCTTCTACTTTTTGATTCAGATCAAAGTTTGGCGCAGCGATCAGGCCTTTATGGCTCGCGTCGCTAATCAAGTCATACTCTTGCTGTACGCACGCTGGGTTATCACGCAGGCGTGCGATTTGATAGCTAACCTGCGTCCACGCTTGCTGCAATTCAGTACGGCTAAAGCGTAGAGTATCATCACCCATGAGCGTTGGCGTTTGGATTAGCAGGCTGTCTTCTTCCGAGCTTTGACCGACGAGACTGAGCATATCGCTGACGTTAAATTCTTCTGCCAATTGCATGAGCGCTGCGACGTTCTCTGGCAATACTTGGATGACCGCACCCAGCTCTTCACTGAACAGCTGACCGAGTAAGTTGTCATCATCTAATGACAGCTTGATACCTTGACGGCTGGTGAACTGCATCTCAGCGATAGTCGCCAGCAGACCGCCATCACCGATATCGTGATAAGCGCTGATGACGCCTTGCGCGTTACCCGCTTGGATAAAGTTAAAAAAGTCGATCAAGTCGCTTGGCTGCGCAAGATCTGGGCAGTCGTTACCGAGCTGGCTTAGCGTTTGCGCAAGGATTGAGCCACCTAGACGCAATTTACCTTTAGACAAGTCAATACGGTAGAACGCGCTGTCGCCATTGATTAGCTCAGGGGTTAGCGTTTTTGCCACGTCAACGACAGGGGCAAACGCAGTGACGACCAAACTCATTGGCGATACGACTGATTTATCAGCGCCCTCTTCATCACTCCAGTTAGCACGCATCGATAGCGAGTCTTTACCGACTGGGATAGCGATACCGAGTGCTGGACATAGCTCTTCGCCGATTGCATGTACCGCATCGAAGAGTGCAGCGTCTTCTGCATCATCACCGCATGCTGCCATCCAGTTCGCCGACATTGTGATGTCTGACAACTGAGCGATACGCGCGCCCGCGATATTGGTAATCGCTTCACCGACGGCCAGACGTGCAGAGGCTTTTGGACTGATAAGCGCAACAGGCGTACGCTCGCCGACACTCATTGCTTCACCAGTCATTGGCTGACCATCTAACGCCACTAAGCCTGACGCCGTCACCGCGCAATCTGATACAGGCACTTGATAGCGACCCACATACTGATCACGCACGACCATACCGGTGATAGAGCGGTCACCAATGCTGATCAAGAACGATTTGCTTGCCACAGTTGGGTGACGCAATACATCGGTGATTGACTCGGCTAGATTGACATCACAAAGCGCTAATGCTGGCAACGTGCTCTCGGTACGCTCAAAGCTACGCTGCATTTTCGGTGTACCGCCGAGCAGTACTTGCATCGGCATATCGACTGGTTGCTCAGCCAATAGCTCATCATCAACGATTAGCTGACGGATATCCGTCGCCTCGCCCAAGATGGCATATGGGCAGCGCTCACGGGCACAGATGGCATCGAACTGATCTTTGCTCTCTGGACGAATCGCGAGGACATAACGCTCTTGCGCTTCGTTTGACCAGATGGCCATTGGCGACATGCCAGCTTCTAACGATGGAATCTTACGCAAGTTCAGATGCGCGCCCATTTCATGGTCATTGACCAGCTCTGGCATCGCATTAGACAGACCACCTGCGCCTACGTCATGTAGTGAGACAATTGGGTTGCCGTCTTTACTGTTATTACTGGCGTCTACATCATCTCCGGCCAGCGCCCAGCAGCGATCGATGACTTCTTGGCAACGACGCTCCATCTCAGCATTGTCGCGCTGTACTGAAGCAAAATCCAAACCTTCATCAAGCTCGCCACTATCGACCGATGAGGCTGCGCCGCCGCCCAGACCGATTTGCATCGCAGGCCCACCCAGAACGATGAGCAAATCGCCTTTTTTAATAGCATTTTTTTCAATCAAGTTGCGTTTGATATTGCCGTAACCACCTGCCAGCATGATTGGCTTATGATAGCCGCGCATCTCGCTACCGTCTTTTGCCGCAGAGGTATCTAGCTGAAAACTACGGAAATAACCGCATAAATTTGGACGACCAAATTCATTTGAGAAGTTGGCGCTACCTAATGGGGCATCAAGCATAATCTCAAGACTGGTTGCCATACGGTCTGGCGTACCATAAGCTTGCGTGCTCAGCTGACCTGACTGCTCCCATTTCTCGCTAAGCTCTGGAATATGCAGATGCGACACGTGGAAACCTGCTAGACCGGCTTTTGGCTTACCGCCACGACCCGTTGCGCCTTCGTCACGAATCTCACCACCAGAACCAGTCGCTGCACCTGAATACGGGGCAATTGCGGTTGGGTGATTGTGCGTCTCAACTTTCATCAAGATATCGATGTTTTCTTGATGAAATCCATAAGGATGGATTGAGTTGGCATCCATCGCGTCCGTTGGGATAGGATAAAAACGCATACCATCAGACCCCGCCATCACCGCAGCGTTGTCTTTATACGCTGATAAGATACCTTGTGGGTTCGACTGGTAAGTGTTTTTGATCATTTGGAACAATGATTTTGGCTGTGCTTCGCCGTCAACTGTCCACTGAGCATTAAAAATCTTATGACGGCAATGCTCTGAGTTTGCCTGTGCAAACATCATCAGCTCAACGTCCGTTGGATTGCGTTTCAACTCATTGACATAAGCATTCATCAGATAGTCGATATCTTCACTGGATAACGCAAAGCCGAACTCAGTATTGGCAGACTCTAGCGCTGAATGGCCTTGTCCGATGACATCGATATGATTCAATAAGGCTGGCGCTTGATCATCAAACAATTTGCTGACATCGCTCAAGTCATACACCAAGCTCTGAGTCATACGGTCAAACAACAACTGCTCAGCGTCTACTGGTAGTTTTTCGCCTGCGTCACCGTCTGTTTTTTCATCGAGGGTTAACGTATAAACAACCACACGCTCAACACGATTGATTTCAATTTCACAGTTATTAAAGATATCGGTCGCTTTACTTGCCCATGGTGAGATGGTACCAAAGCGCGGCGCAACGATCACTTGTCGTTGATTGTCTTGCGGCGCATCTAGCGTTGTTGATGCGTCAACCGCCAGTAAATCTAGCGCTTTTTTATGCTCATCACCGCTCAATTCGCGTGATAGCACATAGACTTGCTGAGTACTTATTTGACTAACATTTAGCTCGGTTTTTTGCTGGAACTGACTGATGAGTTGCTGCGTCTGAAAATCGGTAAGAAACGGTTGTCCGGCGATGGTCATCATAAAGGCATAATCCGTAAGATCAAGGCATCTCTGCCATGCTAAGTAAATGGTCTGGGTATTATAACAAGAAGACCTATAATAAGCAGGTCTAAACCAAGATAAATTGCCGATAAGTTGTCTTCTGTCAGCATCACATATGTGCTAAATGCCGAGTCTAACTGACTCACTATCTGCTACAGTTTTGCTTCGATACTTCTTAGACCTAATTGTTTTGATGCTTGATAACACAATTTTTACCTAACCCTCATACTCCTTACAAACACTCACATCGCATTACTGGGCACCTATATAAATACAAGGGCATAACTCGGTATTCTAGTTCCAGTTGTTAAGGCGATGTTTTTTAAGAGATGAATTACATCTACCCTGAATAAAAATGATTACTACAAATAATTAACCACCTAATCACTATAAAGAAAAGGAAATCCTCTATGAATAAGCAAGAACAAATCGACAAAATCCAAGACGTTATCAAAGATGTAAAATTTGCAATGTTAAGCACCGTCAATAGTAAAGGTGACGTACATGCTTGGCCAATGACAACCAGCGAAGCGAGTATCGGTGGTAAAGAGATTTGGTTCATCGGCGACAAAACATCAGATGTGGTCAAAGACATCCAGAACAATCAAAAAATTGGCTTGTCTTATGCTTCTAAAGATGAAAAAGATTATGTCTCTGTCAGCGCCAATGCTGAGTTACCAACAGACCAAAACAAATTAGAAGAACTATGGTCACCAGTCTACAATGCATTCTTTGAGCATGGTAAAGAAGATCCAAACGTACAGCTAATCAAAGTCGTCCCACATGGCGTTGAGTGCTGGTTAGGTGGTAGCTCTACTATTAATATGTTCAAAATGGCAGCCGCTGCGCTACAAGATGGCAAAACAGCCGAAGACATCGGCGAGCAGTTTGAAGTATCGCTATAGTTTAGAAGCAACATATAACTCGATTTGGCTCAGATAAATCTACGGTTAAGTTAATGAGTCGCTTAAAACGTCAATATACTTCGGTTTATTGGCGTTTTTTATTGCCTTATTTTTGGTAAGGCTATTTTTAGACAGTACTTTTTGATTTGTAAATCATCTACTGAATAAAATCACGCAGATAATTACAAACTTTCACAGGGTATTACAGACCAGCTGTATCGTTCTATTAGGTGATATCGCTATATTGATAACTGTTAATAGGCATCATTTAATAGGCATCATTGACCACCTTATTAGTACTCTAGGTCACGCTTACCGAATAATAATTTTTACTCCAAATTTTAAATAGTAAAGGATAACTATGATGAGCAAGCAACAACAAATGGACACCATCCAAGAAATGGTAAAAGACATCAAATACACCATGATGACCACTCGTAATGATGAAAACCATCTACATTCTTGCCCGATGAATACCACTGAAACCAGTATCGGCGCAAAAGAAATTTGGTTTATTGGTCACAGCCCTTGCGAAACCGTGAGCAGTATTGAAAAGAACCCAGAAGTGAACTTGGCCTACGTCAGTGAAGATGGCAAAAAATATCTCTCTATCGCTGGTACAGCCGAACTGGTTGAAGACGAAGAAAAACTCAATGAGCTGTGGTCGCCTATGTACAATGCGTATTTTGAAAAAGGCAAAGAGGACCCACGCGTTCAGCTAATCAAAGTTACCCCACATGGTGCTGAATATTGGGCGAATGGTAATGCCATCACTAGCGCTGTCAAAATGGCGGCGGCGGCAGTCACTGACACTGCCATTGAAAAAAGCTTGGGTGAGAATTTTTCGATAGAGCTGTAATGCTTTAGTCGTTAGAACAGTAAGAACAGTAAAAGTAGACAAATAAAAAACGCCAGTCACTTAATGCGGCTGGCGTTTTTTATGCAGGTTATGATTGTTTGTCTCACTATTAGCCACTTTGCTTTAGGTACGGCCAAGCGGCTTTGAGATAAATCATCATCGACCAAAGCGTCAATATAACAGCGGCGACCATCAGCGCATAACCGATCGTCTCAAGCGACTCCCAATTTAATAAGAGTACCGTAATGGCCACCATCTGAAACGTCGTTTTTAACTTACCGACATAGGACACGGCGACGCTAGTGCTTTTGCCCAGCTCTGCCATCCATTCGCGCAATGCGGATACAGCGATCTCACGTGAGATGATGACGATCGCAGCGATTGCCATGATAATATTAGGATGCCATTGCACAAGAACGATCAGGGCGACGGCTACCATTAATTTATCAGCGACAGGATCCAAAAAACGCCCAAACGCTGACATGACATTTAATTTACGAGCGAAGTATCCATCAAGCCAATCGGTAATCGCCGCAATGATAAAAACACTGGTTAATAATAAATGGCGCAATAGGCTATCGCTAAACTCACTCATCCCCACTCGCGCAATGACATTGTCTGAGATTGCAGGCAAGCCTATACCCATGGCAGGCGGCCAGTAAGCAATTGCAACAAACAACGGAATCATCAAGATACGAGCAATCGTAAGATTATTGGGCAAGTTAAAAATACTCTTGGTATTTTGCGAACTTGACGGCTCCTGCGTATGCAAATGCGTGCTCTCAGTCATGGCAAACCCAGTTTAATATAGACATAATAATGGCAGATAGCTTAGCATTTTTCCGGCAAGCCGTCATGCCATCTCTGCAGCGATTGAGTCACCAAAGGTATCAATATCAGATGTCTCTTGTCATATCGATATAATTTCTTGAAAGCATTGAGTGCTTCTATAGAGATTAATAGTAAAAAACGCTGAGACGTTACCATTTATTTAATGGCGTATTACTTAAATAGCTTGGCATAAGACTTACTACTTAAATAGATTACTAGCCAAATAAAAGCTTAATGCATTGATCATACGGTTTAGTGTTTTTATAACGTAATATACTGTAACCAAAACAGCCAAATAGCAGTCAGTCGGGTTATGATAGCAACTGTCACAAAACACTTGTACACTTAAATATGTAAGCAAATATATGTACCTATTGTATTGGTCATTACTGCCCTAATAAATAAGTGTATAGAAAGCCAATAACTATAATAAATCACGACCACGGAACTTGTGACCAATCTGCACAGCCCGTTTTCCTCAGCCCACAGCACCTCCTCTGTGGGCCTTTTTTTGCCTTTTTGCTGATACAATAGCCTCTCATATGGGATAAAAAGTATCTTTAAATTTCAGTTGCAAACCAGCGCTACTGACAGACCATCACAGCGCCGTTATCTTGTCTTATAGATCGCCTCAACGGTTTGCTGCGCCACCTGATAGCAGCTTTCAATATTGCCGCGTGCGCACCAGTCTCCACTGACAATCCACTGTCTGATTTCATCAACTAAGATACCCAACTCTTTAGTATCTGTATCTATTATAGTAGCCGCATAACGCCAACGATGACAATCTGTTTGGCTAGGGGCGCGGTCATCATTCCAGTTTAAGGCTCGCTGCGCTGCCATTAATAACGCGGCTTTGACTGTCTCCAAATCATCATCGACGTGAGCTTCTGACCAGTCATTACGCGCATGAATGGTGATGCTTGGTAATAGCTCATCATGTCCAGGCTTATGATGTTCAATAAATATTCTATCGAGTACCGTATTATTTAAATAAGCAACATCCCACTGCGCTGCTGCTTGATAGTTTAATGTTTCAGGTAATTCTTGGGTATTGTCCCAGCCGAGCATCAGCGTATAGCAAGCCTGCATCTGCGGCTGGGTAATGTTATCTTGCTGATTAAACCCACTATCTGCCATCAGCTCTACTGCCTGACCATTTGGTGCAGTACAAATGACCCAGTCAAACCAACCGAGGCTCTCCCCTGTCTCATTAAATAGCTGAGTTTTTTTATCATTTGAGTGAGTGGTATGCTCATCAAGCGGAGCCACACGCGTTTTGAACATTATGTTTGTGTGCTTGAGCCCAACGGCTAACTCACGTCCCCAACTGGTCATTTTCGGTGTGCTGATATAGCGCGCATGCACGGTATCCCATTGCTCTTTACTTTGGATATCGGGTGCTTGACCATGATCATTTGCGGGCGTTAACTCGACCACGTTGGCACACCATGGCTGTAGCAGCCCGGTATCTAACCAAGGGGCAATAAACTGCTGAAAACCAGTGGTCTTTGCCGTAAAGAACTGTGCGCCAAATGCCCATTGCCAGTTTTTACCTGTATCACTGTCGGTGCGATAGCGCGTCGCTAACCGGCCGACACTGCGTGATTTTTCAAAAATAGTAATTTGTGGCGTACTGGATAGTCCGTGTGTCTGGTTTGAGGCACATTCTAGCAGTGTCGCGGTTAGTAGTCCTGTCAAACCGCCACCAATGATAGCGATTTTTGGCGAGGATTCATCCGTTGAGAGCAAAGCATGATCAGTCATAATGGCAGTAAACCTTATAGAGTATTTATGAGTCGTTACCATCTATAAACGGTAAGACGATCTGTTATATGGCGGGCAACTAGTAGGTAGCAATGTTAATTAACCATTGATATTGAATCGTCAAAACACCGCAATATCAATATCGTCTACGTAAAAAAGCCATGCTATTCACGATAACATGGCTTTTATTCTACTTTGATGGCAGGTACTAATGGTAGGCAAATACTAAAGGTTGAATTTAAACCACGTCTTTAATAAGTGCACTTACTTAGCAAGCTACTCTCCGCGACCAGCTTTGACCTGTTCGACCAGATCATTAATCACTGAGCTGTCCGCTAGCGTGGATAAGTCGCCCAATCCGACATATTGGCCTTCTGCCAGCTTACGCAAGATACGGCGCATGATTTTTCCTGAGCGAGTTTTCGGTAACGCCTCAACCATATAAATGGCATCTAAGGTCGCAATCGGCCCAATCTCAGCACGCACATGACGTTTTAGCTCCGCTTTTAGATCGTCTGTTTTTTCTTCGCCAGACTTTAGAATGATAAAGGCACAGATACCTGTCCCGCGAATCTCATGCGGCATACCGACAATCGCGGCCTCGGCAGTAGCCGGATGAGCAACCAAGGCGCTCTCAATCTCCGCAGTTCCTAAGCGATGCCCAGAAACGTTTAGCACGTCATCAACACGTCCTGTTATCCAATAATGTCCATCTTCATCACGCTGCGCCCCATCACCTGTGAAATAATGACCGGGATAATCGCTAAAATAGGTTTTCAAAAAGCGCGGATGGTCATTGTAGATCGTACGCATTTGCCCAGGCCAACCACTACTGATGACTAAGTTACCTTCAGCAGCGCCGTCTATGATTGCGCCTTCGGCATTGACGACTTCAGGTTTAATACCATATAGTGGCGTCATCGCGGCGCCCGGCTTAAGATCGACAGTACCTGGGATAGGTGCCATCAAAATACCGCCTGTCTCGGTCTGCCACCACGTATCGACAATAGGACACTTACCATCACCAACGACATGATAGTACCAGTCCCACGCTTCTGGATTGATCGGCTCACCGACCGAACCAAGCAAGCGTAAGCTTGAGCGATCCGACTCGCGTACAAAGGCATCACCCTCTTTCATCATCGCTCGAATGGCGGTTGGTGCGGTATATAAAATAGTCACGTCATGCTTGTCGATGATATGTCCGATACGTGCCCATGTTGGATGCTCTGGCACGCCTTCAAACATAACCGTGGTTGTACCATTCGCAAGTGGCGCATAGGTAGAGTAAGTATGCCCTGTAATCCAGCCCACATCTGCAGTACACCAATAGACGTCATCTTCTTTGACATCAAAGACGTCACGGAAGGTAGATAGTGCATAAGTAATATAACCCCCTGTGGTATGCACGACGCCTTTGGGTTTGCCCGTTGAGCCAGAGGTATACAGTAAGAATAATGGATCTTCGGCATTCATCACTTCAGGCTCACAGATCTCTGATTGCCCATCAACGAGATTGTGATACCAGACATCGCGGCGACCACTCATTGGGATAGAGTTGCCTGTGCGGTGGACGACGATGACTTTTTCGACACTGTCAGTTCCATCCATCTCTAGTGCATGATCGACATTGGCTTTGAGCGGTGTATGTTTGCCGCCACGTAAACCTTCATCAGCCGTGATAACGACTTTTGAGCGACTGTCTATCAAACGATTGCCTAGACTCTCGGCAGAAAATCCACCAAATACCACAGAATGCACCGCGCCAATACGCGCACATGCCAGCATCGAGACCATGGCTTCTGGTATCATTGGCATATATAACGTGACACGATCGCCTTTGCCAACGCCAAGCTTGCGTAGCGAGTTGCCCAGACGACAGACTGCTTCATGTAATTCTTTGAAAGAAATAATCTTGTGTAATGAAGGATGGTCACCTTCCCAGATAATGGCAGGCTTATAGGGATTGTCTTCAAGATGGCGATCTAGACAGTTTACTGAGATATTCAGCTCACCATCTTCAAACCATTTAATATTAAAATTGTCTAAGTCATAATTGACATTGCTGACTTTAGTCGGTTTTTTTATCCAGTCTATCAGCTCAGCACGCTTCGCCCAAAACGCATCATTTGCTTCGGTTGATTCGATAGATTGGTTGTAGTCTTCGAGATACTTTTCAGGGGTGGTATTGGCAGCAGCCATAAACTCGGCTGAGATTGGAAATGATTTCTGGGTCATAGTATTAGTCCTTTTTAATTATTATGACCTATACAGATAATCGTCTATAACGACTACCTATGTAGGCAATAAGGGTCATCTTCCATAATGCGTGACACTCAGCGATAGTTTGACAAATAAGCGTGTCGGTTGCAAGGCATCAACAGCCAATCATAACAATTTCGCTGTACATCTGTATACTTGGTGATTGATAGCAGCGGTTATTAAAGAATTATTAGTAAGGATTATTGCAACACCGCAATCAAGAGTGCTCTTGATATGCAGATATCACATCACAGCTCATCGGATAACACATTTAATCCTTGTAACCTCAAATGAAATATGGACAATAGCTACCCTACCGATACTGCTGTAGACAACACTGCCGATCTTTATTATTAACACATACGATTGGTTTTGTTATCACCTTTTTTAAAATTATTGTTTTACGAGACCGCAATGACTAATCACCGCAATGCACAACCCTCTACTCACTATGACGTCATCATCGTCGGCGCTGGCGCTTCAGGATTGTATTGTGCGCTCACCGCAGGTCGCCGTGGTCGTCGCGTTTTGGTCATCGACCACGCCAATAAAGCGGGCAAAAAGATTTTGATGTCCGGTGGTGGTCGTTGTAATTTTACCAACTACTTCGTCGAGCCTGAGCATTTCATCGGTGCCAATCCTCACTTTTGTAAGTCGGCACTGAGTCGCTATCCAAGCTGGGAATTTATCGGTATGGTAGAGGCGCATCAGATTCCCTACCATGAGCGTGAACACGGTCAGCTATTTTGTGATGATTCTGCCCAAGATATCCTCACTATGCTTCTTGATGAATGTACGGCTGTCGGTGTGCAAGTCAAGCTCAACACCCAGATCAATCATGTACAGACGACCGACCATGATAAAGCCAAACGGTTTGAGCTAATGACCAGCAAAAAACTTGGCAAAAAAGAGGTCGCCAGCGAGAGTCAATCTTCACAGACGCGCTATAGCTGTGAGTCGCTAGTCGTGGCAACTGGCGGTCTGTCTATTCCAACGATGGGCGCAAGCGGCATCGGTTATGAGCTAGCGCAGCAGTTCGGGCACACCCTGATAGCAACCGATGCCAGTCTCGTACCGTTTACCTTCACGGACAAAACAGGCGAGCTGATTCGTAATTTAGCGGGTATCAGCCTGCCAGTCATTGCCAGTAATGAGCGTATCTCTTTTAAACTGCCGGTACTGTTTACCCATCGCGGGCTCTCTGGCCCTGCCATGCTACAGCTATCGAACTATTGGCACAGCGGTGAGACCATCAGCATTAACCTACTGCCCGATGTAGATGTCACCGATATTTTGCTGGCTCGCAAAAAGTCACACCCACGCCAACTGATCCGTACTGTATTGGCAGAAAACACAGACAATGCACTACCCAAAAAACTACTGGCAGCATTACAAACCCAGCTGTGGGACGATATCAAAGATACCGAGCTTGCTAATATCAAAGATGAGCGACTCACAGAGCTTGGCGCTACCCTCAACGGCTGGCAGCTTAAGCCCTCTGGTACTGAAGGCTACCGTACGGCGGAGGTCACACGCGGCGGAGTAAAAACTGACGAAGTATCCTCAAAAACCATGCAAAGCAATTTGCAAGAGGGCTTGTACTTCATCGGCGAGGTACTTGATGTGACAGGCTGGCTTGGCGGCTATAATTTTCAGTGGGCATGGGCCAGTGGTTTTGTTAGTGGCGAGGTCGTTTAAGAAGCAGTCGCATTTGATAGTATAAAATAAACACGACATAAGTTCATTTTACTATAGAATTATAGTATAATATTCACTTACTGTTATTTATGCTAGATAGAATTGCGAGGTACTCGATGCGCCCAATCAAACAGATTCATGGTGATAAAGCACCACATTGGGTCGGTGACGGATTTTTTGTGAAAACATTGATCAATTATGTCGATGACCAACCAGACTTCAATTACAGTCATACCGATCCATTTTTATTATTTGATTATGGTGAGCCGACGACGTTTGCACCAAATCCTGATTATCAGACGCAGCCACATGGCATTGGCAAACATCCTCATAAAGGATTTGAGACCGTCACCCTCGCGTACTCAGGCGAGATCAGTCATGCTGACTCAATCGGTGGGCGTGGGGATATTTTGGAAGGCGATGTGCAATGGATGACCGCTGGTCGCGGCATTCTACACGAAGAGTTTCATTCAGAAAGCTTTGGGCAGCGCGGTGGTGTGTTTAGTATGGTGCAAATGTGGGTCAATCTGCCGCGTGCTCATAAGCTGACTGATCCTAAATATCAATTTATCAAACGTGGTGAGATGCCTATCATAGAATTGATGGACAATCGCGGTGACGACTCTCAAGACACTGTTGCTCAAAATACTGACAAACAAACGGTCATCGGTCAAGTTGCCATTATTGCAGGTGACTGGCATGGCGTCACAGGTAGTGCGGTGACCTTTACGCCAGTCAACCTATGGGATATCGCGCTACATACCGCAGGTACGACAACGCTACAAGTACCATGCACGCACAATACTTTATTGCTTGTACAAGAAGGCCAAGTACTGGTCAATGGTACATCTATCAGTGCAGGTAATCTGATTCAATTTGCAGCGCCGATTAAACCATCTGTAGACTCTCAACCTATACCTTTATCTGATGCTGCTACCGATACTATTGAGCTCACCTATTCTACCAATAATAATGAATACACTCCGGCCAAGCTACTGCTGCTAAGTGGAGAGCCTATTGGCGAACCAGTCGCGGGACACGGTCCTTTTGTTATGAACACCCAAGATGAGCTAAGACAAACTTTTCGTGATTACCAAACAGGGAAGTTTGGACATTAATCAAAATGAATGCGTAAAAAAAGCCCTCTAACTATCAATAGTCAGAGGGCTTTTATGAAGCATAATTTAGCTATTTAGTCAGCAAAACCGACTAATAAACGAATTACTGCGCCTGATCCATAAACGGATAGTCAGTATAGCCTTCAGAACTACCACCATAGAAGCTCTCTGGGTGCTGCTCATTAAGTGGTGCACCTTTTTGGATACGCTCAGCCAAATCAGGGTTGGCAATATAGTCACGACCGAAAGCAACCGCGTCGATATAACCAGCTTTGATATTTTTTTCTGCTTTGTCCGCATCGTAGCCACCCGCTGCGATGATGGTCTGATCGAACGCATCACGGACACGCTGACGGAACTCATCGCTATAAGGCGTACCACCTGCCCAATCTGGCTCAGATAGATGCAAATACATTAGACCACGTTTATTGATTTGCTCAATCATCCAAACGTTTTCGTCTTCGTTATAGCCCGCTTCTACATTGTTGAATGTACCAAGTGGTGAGATACGGATACCGACATGGTCTGCATCCCAAGCATCCACACAAGCATCGATAACATCTAAGGTCAAACGCGCACGATTTTCGCGGCTACCGCCGTACTCATCATCACGCTGGTTGGTTTGCTCAACCCAGAACTGATGTAACAGATAGCCGTGAGCACCATGGATTTCTACCCCATCAAAGCCGACTTCTTTGGCATTTTTGGTCGCTTGCGCAAAATCAGCAATGACTTGTTTTATTTCATCAAGTGTGGCTGGGCGTGGCGGCGTGGCATCTACACGGATCGCTTGGTTGTCGCTATCACGTAGTGAGGTGCGAATACCAACATCGACATCTGATGCTGAAATCGGTGCGCGACGTTCAGGCTGTACGCTCTCATGCGAAACAAGACCGGTATGCCATAACTGTACGACGATCTTGCCACCTTTAGCATGGACATTGTCTACAATCGTTTTCCATGCAGTGGTCTGGTCTTGAGTGTGCACACCAGGCGCGCCAGCGTAGCCTTTTGCCTGAAATGAGATTTGTGTCGCCTCGGTAATGACCAAACCAGAACCTGCACGCTGTGAATAGTATTCACTTGCCAATGCGGTTGGTACGTCACCTGGCTCAACTGAGCGCAGACGCGTTAGCGGTGCCATGATGATGCGGTTTTTTAGGGTTTGGGTGCCCATTTTGACGGGTTCAAATAAGTTATCGTGTGCCATGATATATCCTGTTCGTTATTGTATTGAGCGGTAGTAAGAACTATCAAACTCTGTTTAGAAATACTTATGATATTATTAGAAAATCTACGTTTAACGCCTATCTTTATAGGGGATAGATCTGATTATTCCAAGCAATATTTACAAACAGATACAGCAATATTCACCTATACAAATCTTTGTGTTTGGTTACTACGAAGACTGTTTACTAAGCCTTAAATACTGTTCGTCTGAGTCTTGGTTTTTGGCTTTAGCATCTTCTTAATAGACAGCTCTAATGACAGATATGTGCCGAACAATATCACCACCGAACCAATAATGGCCTGTATATTTAGCGCCTCGCCAAGCAATAAATAACCCAAAATAATCGCAAAAATTGGGATGACTAACGTAATACTCGTGGCGCGCGTCGGCCCAATGTTTTTGATCAACTGATTCATAAAAATAAGAGCAATGGCTGTTGAAAACACGCCGATACAAATGACCGATACCCATGCTTTTATACTGATCTCTTTGCCATAAGGAAACTCAGTAAAGGCCACTGGCAACATGATGATGCTACCGATGATGAGTGAGCCTGCTGTAATGGCAACGGGTGAGACGTTGTATAAGTAGTTTTTGGTGATGTTCGCGCCAAGCGCATAACCCACACAAGCAAACAAGGCATAGCCCATTGGTAATAAACCCTCCACCAAGCCTTTACCCTGCTCGCCGCCACCAAATAAGCTTTCGCTCATCAATATAATCACCCCAACTACCCCAATCACCAAGCCAAGCGCTTGTTTTTTGGACAGTCTGTCTTTAAAAAATACACGAGCGATAAAGCCACTCATCATCGGTACAGAAGCGTTTAGTACGGCGAGTACACCTGCATTCACTGATTGCGCAGAAAAAGAAAACAACACAAATGGCAGCGCTGCTGAAAACAAGCCGACGAGCGCTAGCATTTTCCAATGCTCCTTGATGCCTACTCTGTTTTTCTTTTTTAACAGTACAAAGACGAGCATGACCAATCCAGCAAATATTACCCGCAAACTGGCAAATGCTAATGAGCCAAACTCCGGCACGCCAATTCGATAAAACACAAAGGAGAGTGACCACATAAAAGAGAGGGTCACAAAGATGATGAGGTCACGGTTGGTCATCGGATAATCCTATTAAGCGCGTAGACTGCATTTACCAACTCGTGTCGGTCATAAGTGTCTGATATATGGTGTAAATTATTATACTATCAAAATATATCACGATAAATTTTTGATGGTTTGGTGAGTGATTTTTATAAAAATTATGGTAAGATTTCTTCTTATTTTTTCATTTATTTAAAGCCGTTTTCAGGTTTCTAGCTGCTCTATATGCACATAAATTAAGTCTAGCATTTCGTTGAGCCCCACACCGTCAGAAGCTCTTATTCTTTACCTTGCCTACTTTAGCTTATTTTAGCGACTCTCTATTCATATACTCGCAAACTACAAAGTCACCCTTGAGTAACCTGTTATGTTAGTAGATATAAAAATCAAACTCACTTTGATATCAAACGCTCATCATAACAAGGTGCTATAGAAGATAATCTTAATAATATCAATATTAGGACAGACTTTATCTAATATATCCAAATCTATATTAAAAATAAAAAAGTTGATATTTGTTTGCTAATTACTTAATATTTGGAATGCTAGTTGGTGTTATCATGCCAAAAAAATAACTGGCAAACAGGATGAGCAGTCATTACCATTTATTGAGGAATAATTATGAAGAAAATCGCTTTATTGATAGGCAGTATGTCCGTTGCGACGGCAGGTTTTTGCGGGGTTGGTCAGTTCTCAGATGCGACCACCTGCTATGTTTATAAACAAAATAAACTGCAAAAAAAGCTAAACTGTCAGTATGAGGGCGCTGAGGGCGCGGCGATGAGTTATAGTTTTAGACAGGTCTCCTATAACCTGCCAGGATTTGGCAAAATGGCAACCTCTACCAGTGCAAACTACAATGACCGTAATGAAGTGACTGGATGGACAACCACCGTCAATGACGAGCCCGCGATCATCAGATATCGTCTGCCAACCAATCAGCGTATCGTCAATGATGCCTATGCGCAGTCTGGCAAAGCGGTTATGCAGTGCTATCTCAGTACCAAATCACAGTGGGAAATTTGTGCTGAGTAGGATGAGATAATATCGATATTTAAAAGATCATAAAGCTAAGTATTTTACTCAGCTTTATGATGAGTATAACCAAGAACTAATGGGTTACCTTTATCAGCCCAACTCTAATTACCCCATTAACGCTCTTTACTCTTCTAAAGCTACAAATAACCTTTCCTACTCCCTACCACACTCATTGAACTCTAGCCCTGTATCAGTAAGAATATCAGTATCTATCTCTAACGCTCACTCTATAAAAATGATTTAAAAAAAGGATCCATCATGAAACTGCGCATCTTAAAATCTGCGGTGACCAACCCTTGGTTCAATCTTGCCACTGAGGATTGGATATTTAATACGCTCAATCCCGACTCGCATACGTTGTTCTTATGGCGCAATTCTGAAACCGTGGTCATTGGTCGCTCACAAAATCCATGGGTCGAGTGCAAGACCGATAAGATGGCAGCAGACGATGTGTTTTTGGCGCGGCGTCAGAGTGGCGGCGGTGCGGTATTTCATGATTTGGGCAACACCAATTTTACTTTTTTGTCCCCCAAGCATGCCTATGACCAAACGGCTAATTTTACCATTATCATCAATGCGCTAAAAAAACTGGGCATAGATGCCACATTATCTGGTCGTAATGACATGCAAGTCGGCGACCGCAAAATATCAGGCAGTGCCTTCAAACACGCCGCCGATCGCAGCTTTCATCATGGGACACTACTAGTCAATGCAAACATGCAAAAGCTCGGCGACTATCTCAATCCGCATCCCTTAAAGCTCAAAGCAAAAGGCATCAAATCTGTACGCGCACGCGTGGCAAACTTGGTAGAATTCAATGATGCCATCAATCATGAGACATTGTCTGATGCGATTATCGAGGCGTTTTGCGAATATTACGGAGAGACTGCGCCAGTTGAGCAGTTGGATGAAGCCAGCCTTGCCAAGCAGCCGGCGCTAAACACTTACTATCAGCAGATGGCTGACTGGGATTGGCGCTTTGGCAAGACGCCTGAGTTTAGCCATCATATCGAGACGCGCTTTGATTGGGGCATGATAGATGTGCATATGGATGTGAAGCAAGCCGTGATTGCAGAGGTTGTTATTTTCTCTGACGCGCTAAATGTTGAGCTTATTGAGCTGCTCAAAGAGACATTGACTGGTGTGAAATATAATAAGCATGAGATTCAAGATGCGCTCGCTAAACTAGCAAACGCACAATCTGAACTAGCGACGCAGGTGAATGATTTTGAGCAGTGGTTAGTTAGTGGGATGGAAGGTTAGATTTTGCGACGTCAGATTTAATCTAGCAAGTATTGCAGGGTATGCCACTTGCACTGCTTGATAAAAAGTTACTGACACAAATGCGCTTTATATATTTAATGTTATCGATATCATACATACGCTATTTGAGCTTTTGTATATTAATGATGCATAACAAGCACCCTGCCATTACTCGATTTTTTATGAATAATTAATATTAAGGTATTTTTATGAAGTACTTACATGCAATGATTAGAACCAACAAACTAGAAGAAACATTATCTTTCTACTGTGACCTTATGGGCTTACAACTGCTAAGAAAGAGAGACTCTGAATCAGGCAGATTCAGCTTATATTTTTTAGCAACGCATGAGGGTGCGCCAGAGATTGAAGTGACGCACAACTGGGATGAAAAGGAGTATACCAATGGCGATAATTTTGGGCACTTTGCCTTTAGAGTCGACAACCTATACGCACAGTGCGACACCTTTATACAGGCAGGGATCGAGATATTAAGACCGCCTAGAGATGGCCATATGGCTTTTGTTAAAGACCCTAATAATATCTCAATTGAGCTGCTACAAAATGGTGAAGACCTAGAGCCTATTGAGCCTTGGATTTCGATGGAAAATATTGGCAGTTGGTAGGTGAGTAAGGCTAACGAGGCTGATTTTTTTGCAGAAAGTGATGATGACACGTATATCACAGTTATATCTTTCTTAAAATATAACCAAGCTCTAAAAAATGAGGACAATATGAAAAAGTTATGCATCACTACAATCGGTATTTTAGGCACTTGCCTACTTTCCACTTATGCAAATTCAGCAAGTTTTGATTGCAATAAGGCTGCTACGTGGGTAGAAAAAACAGTTTGCGACAGTCCTGAGCTTTCTAAGCTTGATGACGTAATGGCAAAGAAGTATAGAACTAATCTCAATGATGCAGCTAACGAAGAAGACAGCAAAAGCTATAAAAACAATGTGATTATAGATCAGAAATTATGGCTGAATTTTCAGCGTAATACCTGTAAAAGTGAAGAGTGTCTGATACGTGAGTATAAAGAGTATATCGAAGAGCAAACCAATTACGGTATGGCTCGGAATTTTTCAGATGAATTAAGTCCTTCTGATTTACCGAGTAAAAGTACCTTTGGTAAGTTTTCTCAAACCTCTCAAATCTCAATATATAATTCAGGTACTCAGCGCTGGGAAGATACGGGAGAGGCAAAAAACACGGTATCGATTCATAGTGTCGCTAATAAGCCTTATCTTTCCATTATCGATGGCGTTTTGATTTTTACCAATGCTCATACCTGTGATTTGGGAGAGAGTAAAGCCATATGGTCAGAAAACCATTGGATCATCAATGATGAACAGTCAAATAAAGATGTTGAGCTACGTTTATACCCAGCACTTTATAAAGGTAGGACTCAGTTGTTATTGAGAGACATTGATAACCAGTATAGAGAACTGCATTGTGGTATGCGAGGGTATTTTGATGGGATTGTATTAGAACGAGAGTAAGTAAGCAGAATACTTTTACCTGTGAAAAAACTCTAAGAGAATCTGAGTCTATATTATAAGAATCCAAATTTGTTAAACCAAAAAAACGGCAGAAGACAATATCCCTGCCGCCTCTTAATTACTTTCTGTCTAACGATTAAATCCCCGCTGCAACCTCAGCACCATCACGGATTGCGCGTTTGGCATCTAGCTCAGCTGCGAGCTTAGCACCGCCGATGAGATGGTATTGCGCATCTGGCGCATCACCGACATTTGGCATCAGCTCAACGACCGACTCCTGACCAGCACAGACGACGACGCTATCGACACGAAGTAGCTGGCTTTGACCTTGTGAGTTGGTGACCCAAATACCTTCGTTGGTGATTTTGTCATACTGCACGCCAGCGACTTGGATGACGCCATGCGATTTGATATGCGCGCGATGTACCCAGCCTGATGTTTTGTTCAAACCACTACCCAAACGACCTTTACTACGCTGCATGAGGTAGACTTGGCGAATAGGCTTAATCGCTTTGGGTCTGACCAGTCCGCCATCACTTTGGTAGTCGGTATCGTTGGTTACACCCCACTCTTCGCGCCACTCGCTGATGGACTGAGGTTCAGGGCGATAATCTGGATCTTTTAGACCTTCAGGGCCGATCTCATCAAGCGATTGTCCATGATTGGCAGTCAGATATTCACTGACATCAAAGCCAATACCGCCAGCACCGATTACCGCTACGGTGTTGCCCACGGCTTTTTCGCCAGAGAGCAGCTCTGCATAGCTAATCACTTGTGGCAGGTCAGCCCCTTCAAGCTTACCTGCTAGGCTTCTAGGTACGACGCCCGTTGCGACAATGACATGATGGAACTTGGCTTTTTCCAGCATGTCTTTATCCACAAAAGTATTGAGTTTGATCTCAACGCCTAAATGCTCAAGCTCATTGATATAGTAGCGAACGGTCTCAAAGAATTCTTCTTTGCCAGGGATGACTTTGGCGTAGTTAAACTGCCCGCCCAATACATCTTTGGCTTCAAACAAAGTCACATCATGACCGCGCAAGGCGGCGACATGAGCGGCTGACATACCAGCGACCCCGCCACCGATGACGGCGACTTTTTTCGGTTTTTTCGCTTTTTTGTAGACCAATTCTGTCTCATAGCACGCTTGCGGATTGACCAAACAAGTCGAGCGTTTGTTTTCAAAGGTATGGTCGAGGCAGGCTTGGTTACAGGCGATACAGGTATTGATGCGATCTGTCTGACCGTTTTTGGCTTTATTGACCCAGTGTGCATCCGCCAAGAATGGACGCGCCATTTGAATCATATCGGCCTGACCCGCAGCGATGATTTCTTCTGCCGTGTCTGGCATATTGATACGGTTAGCCGCCATCATCGGGATGCTGATATGTTTTTTGATTTCAGCGGTGAAATCAACGAAAGCGGCGCGTGGTACGCTGGTGACGATCGTCGGAACACGCGCTTCATGCCAGCCGATGCCCGTATTCATGATGGTCACGCCCGCTGCTTCTAGCGCTTTGGCCACGGTGATAACTTCGTCCATGACGTTGCCATCTTTGACTAAATCAATCACTGACAGGCGGAATAGAATAATAAAGTCTTCACCAACAGCTTCGCGAACGGCTTTGACCACATCAACGGCAAACTTCATGCGACCTTGAATATCGCCACCATAAATGTCTTTACGCTTATTCACATGACGCGATAAGAACTGATTGAGCAAGTAGCCTTCAGAGCCCATGATCTCGACACCATCATAGCCTGCTTGTTTGGCAAGACGTGCTGAGCGAGCGTAGTCTTTGACCGTCTGCTCGATATTTTTGATGCTCATCTTGCGCGGTTTAAACGGCGAGATTGGTGATTTGATTGGGCTGGAGGATACCGCAAAAGGATGATAGCCATAGCGACCACTGTGCAATATCTGCATGATGATTTTGCTGTCATGCTTATGCACAGCACGGGTGACGCGCTGGTGATTGATGACGTCAGCTTTGGTATTCATCGTGCCGCCAGCAGGTAGTAACCAGCCTTCACGGTTAGGCGAGATGCCGCCTGTGATCATCATTGCCACGCCGCCACGGGCACGCTCTGCAAAATAAGCCGCCAGCTTACCGTAGTTGTAAAAACGGTCTTCAAGCCCTGTATGCATAGAGCCCATGACCATGCGGTTTTTTAGCGTGGTAAAACCCAAGTCTAATGGCTCAAATAAATGCGGATAATATTCATTAGTGCTGGCGGTTTCAATCGTATTGGCAGAACGGCTGGCGGTCATATCATTTTCCTTATGAATGGTTTTTTGAGACGGCTTCTTAAAAACGTCTTTTTAGAATTAGAAATAGTGGTGCTATAGGATTTAGCGTTACTGGTATCGTAACACACCGCTATTATCGCCAGCTATGCAGACAAACGACTGATGAGTGAGCACTATTTAGCGACGATCAGATTACGATCGTGAAGTGTGCCAACTATCGCACGAACTTGTGGTGTATCGTTAGATTATTACGGTAAAACCCGCTCCAGTGTTGACAATGTTTTTTATAATCAGACAATTATTTTATCACTCTCTCCTCACCGCCCATTAGACTAATCGATAAACATCGACTATTCTAAAGCCTTTCTGTGTTAAATTACGGTGCTGCGTTATCATATTGACGCGTTATAAAAATACGATAAAGGATTATCATCATGACAGACTTTCATACTGGTCTCGGCAAAAACGCCGCCAATTACCAACCGCTCACGCCTATTGATTTTATCATCCGCAGCGCGCAAGTTTATCCTGATAAGACTGCGATCATTTACGATGATCTTGCGCACAACAACCTCACTCAGACGTGGCAACAGACTTATACGCGCTGCCGCCAACTGGCGGATGGCTTACGCAAACTGGGTATTGATAAAAATGATACAGTCGCCGTCATGCTGCCAAACACACCTGCAATGGTCGAATGTGCCTTTGGCGTACCCATGTCAGGCGGCGTACTCTGTACCCTAAACACGCGTCTCGATATCAATGCACTTACCTTTTGTTTGCAGCATTCAGAAGCAAAGGTGCTGATTTTGGACAGTGAGTTTGCTGAGCACGCCGAGATCATCGATGAGACTTTCCCAAACCTAATTGTCATTCACGCGACCGATAATGCTATCGATGTCGAGCCGTTTGGGCAGATGGATTATGAGGCGCTAGTGGCCAGCTCAGACAGTCTGGATAATTGGGAGATGCCAGCAGACGAATGGGATGCCATTGCGCTGAACTACACCTCTGGCACAACAGGCAAACCCAAAGGCGTCGTTTATCATCACCGCGGTGCTACGCTCAATGCAGTGTCGAATATTTTGGATTGGGACATGCCAAAGCACCCAATGTATTTGTGGACGTTGCCACTCTTTCATTGTAACGGTTGGTGCTTTCCGTGGACCATCGCCGAGCGCGCTGGGGTCAACGTGTGCTTGCGTAAAATTGATGCGGATTTGATATTGCAGCTGATTGCCAAGCATCAAGTGACCCATTATTGCTCTGCGCCCGTCGTACATAATATGATTGCTGGCGGCAAACCCGAGTATAAAGAAGCCATTACGCATACCGTCAAAGGCTGGGTCGCTGGTGCACCACCCTCTGAAACCATGCTAGCAGCAATGGAAGCGATGAGCTTTGATATCTCTCACGTCTACGGTCTCACCGAAGTCTATGGGCCAGTGACCGTCTGCGCTGAGCAAGAAGAATGGAATGAGCTTGATGTAGCTAGCCGCGCCCAAAAGAAGTCACGTCAAGGCGTGACTTCTCACTTGATGGCTGGATTTGAGGTATTTAAACAAGGCACTACCGAGCCTGTTGCCGCCGATGGCGAAGAGATGGGCGAATTGGCACTACGTGGCAACATGGTGATGAAGGGCTATCTGAAAAGCCGCAAAGCCACCGAAGAAGCATTCGCTGATGGCTGGTTCCGCACGGGGGATTTAGGTGTCAAATACCCTGACGGCTATATCAAAATTATGGACAGGCTTAAAGACATTATCATCTCAGGCGGTGAGAACATCTCTAGTATCGAGGTCGAAAATGTCTTATACAAACTGCCTGCGATTGAGAGCTGTGCGGTCGTCGCCGCGCCACATGATAAATGGGGCGAAGTACCTGTTGCCTTCATCGAGATTCATGAAGGCAGTACTTTACAACGTGATACGGTAATGGCGCACTGTAGTCAGCACTTAGCAGGTTTTAAAGTTCCTAAATATATTGTCTTTGCTGAAATCCCAAAAACCAGTACGGGTAAGGTTCAAAAGTTTGAGCTACGCCAAGCGGCCAAATCATTGGCACATGAAACACCAAAAGTTACTGCTAGTATTAAATAACATGGCAACTTATTGAGTCATATCATCAACTAACATCCATAAAAAAGGTCAAACACATATACGTGGCTGACCTTTGTTAATACTCAAATTATTTAATTAGCCAATTTTTGGCTCAAACCACTGATAGACCAGCATCCCTATAATCATCGCAGGGATAAACACATACGCTTGCCACTGCCCCGTCCCGAGCAAGACGATACCTGGCCCCGGGCAAATACCCACCAGTCCCCAGCCGATACCAAACAATATGGCACCGATAATCAGTTGTTTGGTGATGACGGTTTTACTTGGCATGTCAATGGGCGTGCCAATCCAGCTATTTTCTTGACGCTTGGCCAACAGCACACCAAAAAATGCAACGAACAACCCACCACCCATCACCAGTGCAAGGGAAATATCCCATGCGCCAAACACATCTAAAAACCCTTGTACTTTCACAGGATCGGTCATACCTGACACCAGTAACCCGAATCCAAAAAGTAACCCTGCCAGCAATCCGATTATATTTTTTAGCATCGTCGTATCTCGCTATTATTATCTTCTATTAACTATCATATGTCGTGCGCGCTTTAGTGCTACTACTAGCAACCTCATAACAATCTGCCATTGAGCATTTATAGTAGCCCTAGTACATGACGACCGATATACACGGTCACAATACCAAACAGCATAAAGGTGACGGTCGCTGCCAATGAGCGTGGAGACAGGCGTGCATTACCGCAGATACCATGCCCACTGGTACAACCTGAGCCAAGACGCGTGCCAAAGCCAACCAATAGCCCTGCGACAACCAACAGCGGCAAAGAAGTACTGATCTGTACATCAGGTAGCGGTCTTGCTAGCCCGTACAGCACGGGCGATATGACCAAACCCAGTATAAACAGTACCTGCCACATCTCTACACGCTTGGGTTTTAGCAAACTTGAAAAAATACCACTGATACCAGCTATACGCCCAATGCCGAGCAGCAAGATAACTGTCGCTACCCCTAGCATCAGACCACCTACTAGAGATATCGGTGTAAATGCCTGCCAGTCTATTTGTATACTCATAACGGACTACCCATTCAGGTTTATTAAGTATTTGATTAAATTTCGATTTATATAAATACATTATATTATAAAATATAATAAAAAGGGTAAAAAAATACCGAGCACGTATGATTATAATAACGGCTCAGTATTTTATGATGATAAAAGCGTCTTCAGAAGTACTTATAAAGGTAGCGGTATCATTTTAAAAGGTTTCTCAATCATAACTACTGGCTCAATACCTCATCCAGTGCGGACTCAAAACGCGCTACGGTACCATCGATATCGGTTAATTTATCCAAGCCAAACAGACCCAAACGGAACGTCTTGAAGCTATCAGGCTCGCCTACTTTTAAGGGTACGCCAGCAGCGATTTGTACACCCGCTGCCGCAAAAGCGCTGCCTTTATGCATATCATCACGATCGGTATAAGACACGACAACGCCAGGCGCTTGAAAGCCTTCAGCCGCAACGCTCTCGATACCTTTAGCTTCTAGTACGTCACGAATACGTTTGCCGAGTGTCCACTGCGCCTCACATAGTTTATCAAAACCAATGGCTTTGGCTTCATTCACCGCATCACGGAACTGGCGTAAGCTGTCTGTAGGCATCGTCGCATGGTAGGCATGACCACCATTTTCGTAAGCGCGCATGATGTTTAGCCATTGCTTTAGATCAATACTGAAGCTATCAGACTCGGTGCTGTCTACTTTTTTGACAGCGGCATCGCTTAGCATGACCAGACCAGCGCCTGGGGTACTGCTCCAACCTTTTTGCGGGGCGCTGATAAGCACATCGATACCTAATGCTTTCATGTCTAACCAGACACAGCCTGACGCGATACAGTCGATAACCAGTAAGCCGCCGACGCTATGTACAGCCGCGCTTAATGCTTTGATATAGTCATCTGACAAAATCATACCTGATGAGGTCTCGACGTGCGGCGCAAATACCACTGCTGGCTGCTCTTCTTTAATCTTAGCGACCGCCGTGTCGATGTCGACGGGTGCAAATGGCTTTGGCGACTCGCTATCGTCCGCACGATTGGCGGTGAGTACGGTTGATGATTTGGCAATTTTGCCTTTTTCTAAGATTTGCGTCCAACGATAGCTGAACCAACCATTACGAATGATGAGGCAATCTTCGTCATTTGCCAGTTGGCGAGCCACCGCCTCCATACCATAAGTACCAGAACCAGGCACGATCACCACGGCATCCGCGTTGTAGACAGATTTTAGATCACTAGATAAGTCGTTCATCACTTGCTGAAAGGCCTTTGACATATGGTTCAGCGCGCGATCGGTGTAAACCACTGAATACTCTAATAAGCCGTTTGGATCGATATCTTGACGTAATGCAGGCATTGAACACTCCTAGTATATGATTAGATGATGACTGTCTCTTAATTCTTCGTACCGTAATATCGGGATAGGAAATAATATAGAGACTGATCTAGCTCAGTACCATGGATAATTGGTATCAACGAGTACTGATAGCGAAAAATAATGAAGATGATACAAGATTGACGAGATAGCAGGTTAGAGCAGTGCTATTGTCTGTGACGATGAGGGCTATAAGTATCGGGATACTGTCTTTACCCAAATCATCCATAAGATTCGATAGTAGCACTGATACTAGAGGTTGACAACGATACGCTCAGGCAATGGTATGGCTTGCGCGATTATAGTTTTATTGGTAAGTATTCTTTGAACGGCACTGTGAGAATCTTAACGTCCGCGATGGGCATCCTGTAGCCCAGACACCACAAAATCTAGCAAATCACTGTCGCCTTCGCGGGCCGCTTTACGCATGAGCTTGGATGGTGCATGTGTCAATGTTTGGGTCAGGCGCCGTGACAGCTCAATGAGAATGTCTTCTGGACTCACATCGTCTTGTTGCAGTTTGGCAATGGACTCATGCAGCAGCTTATCTACTTGATTTTGAGTACAGGTACGATACTGCTGGATGTCTTTACCCACTTGCCGAACTTGGAAGCGACGATCTATCTCAACGACCAATTGACTAACTAGCAGTTCCGCATCGACAGCCGCCTGCCGACGCTGCTCAATATTGCCGGCAATCACATGCTGCAAATCATCAACAGAATACAGATAAACATCATCAATGCGGCTAATGGTCGAATCGATATCGCGCGGCACGGCCAAATCTATCATCAACATCGGCTGATAACGACGACGCTTGAGCGCTTGCATGGTCATGGTTTTATCAATCAATAAATCCATACTGCCACTACAGCTGCTGACAATATCGGCTTCTGCTAATACTTGCGGCAACTCTTGCAAGGGTCTGACGTCTATGCGGCGATCAGGACTACGTAGCTCCGCCGCCAATGCCTCAGCACGCTCAGGATTACGATTGCAAATAATTACTCGCCCAACGCCAAGACCGGCGATATGGGTGGCAACCAAGCGATTCATCTCACCTGCTGCGACGACCAATAGCGTACGACTGGGCAAGTCATCAAATATCTGCGTGACCAATTTAGCCGCCGCAAAGCTCAGAGATACCGCTTGTGCACCCACTTGCGTCTCATTACGTACTCGTTTGGCAGCGGCAAACACTTGATCAACGATCCAACCGAGCTGATTGCTCAATACTTTTTGCTCTTGTGCCAAATGCACAGAGCGCTTGATCTGACCAAGTATCTGCGGCTCACCCAGTATCATAGAATCCAGCCCCGCTGCGACTCTTAGCCAGTGGGTCAATGCGTGTGTGTCGCGGTGCACATAGAGATAAGGATCGATATCTGCGAGTGGGAGCTGTTTGAATTCAGCAAGCCACGTCTTAATCTTGAGAATATGAGCGCTGATCATGCTTGATGTGACATGAGCACTGCTACTAAAATCATTATGAGAGATGGCGTGGTCTGTCTGCTCATTGACTGCCAAGCTAGACGAGTGGGAATGGTGCGGGGTCAATGTATGCGGCACAAGCGCATAAATCTCAGTACGGTTGCAAGTAGAGACAATCACACTGCCATCCGTGAAGGATTCTATTTGCTCAAGCGCGACATTCACATCGTCACCCACCAGCGCCAAGCGCTCTCGCAGAGCGACTGGTGCAGTTTTGTGATTGACCCCAATGACCACTAATCTCATTATTGATAGACCATAAACATGCCGCTCAGCTGCTCACTCACGCTATCTCATTATTTTTAAAAGACAGTTTTTGACGACAGCGCTGAAAGGAAGACCCTAAAAACCGCTTATTATATCATTATTGCTGGCGTTAATTAACACTCACCTATCTATGATAGCTATATCTCTGTATCTGGTCGCAAATGTAACAAATCAACTACCGATATGATTGATAAAATCAATGGATGTGTTTTGGCAAATGGTCGCTAAGACCACCATAAATCATTCGCTTAGTCTCACCTAAATTGTTATATTTCCACAGTATTCTGATCAACATGGCTATTTGTATAAAAGTCCTAGCAAAATAACTCATGCTTAAAACAAGTATCAGTCATAGCGTATCAATAGAATAATGGTTGCTCAGATATGAGTAACACGGATGCTATTGTTTATACTGTTCATCTGCTCTTATAATGTTTGTCATGGGTACTCGTTACCACTATTTGATTTGAAATGATTAAAATAAAATTGCCTCAGCTATGTAGGTAAACCATGGGCGAACACGGCTATCTATGATGTTTTTTGGATCATTATCTAGATCACAACCTCTTTATAACGAGCAATCTAGCCTCCGCGCTTTATTGCAGGTCGTTATCGATCGTTTGTGCCAGCGTTATAAGCTAGCGTTGTCATTGGCCGTCTGCTTATGCCTTGCCGTACCTGCGCATGCCAGCCATGCTGATACAGAATTGGCCGCAAAAACGCCACGAGCATCAGTCATTACTAGCGATAATGGGGTAAATAACAACGTTATTTCTAGCACCTCTATTAGCACGATTGTTCATAAAAACAGCCAAATGACAGATAGCGTGACCAACATCGATGGCCTAGCGCCAGCCAGCCTATGGCAGCCTGAACTCAACGAACCCAGTTTATATGCTCTATTAGATGCAGAATTTGCTGCGGATCGTGATGATAAACAACGTGCGATTACGATCTATAAGCAACAATCTTTTAAAGAAGATGCCACAGCGGTCTTTGAGAGGGCACTGACTCTATCACTGCGTAATGAAAGGGTCGAGGATTCATTAGCATTTGCAAAATCATGGCAAGACCAGAATCCGGATCATGTACCTGCTTGGTTTTATGTAGCACACTTGGCACTACGGGCACACGACTATATCTTAGCTGGCGAGACCTTAAACCGCATCTTGCGTTACGATCCGCGTGCAGATTTGAGCGAAATCCTTATCGGCATTTATCCCAATAATGACGATGACAAACGCGAGCTGCTTGCCGCTTTGCAGCCACTAGATAGTGAGCAAAATGCCTCACTATCCGTATTAAAGGCCGGTTTGCTTTACCAATTCAATGAGCCCGAAATCGCTATCGTGCATATTAACCGTGCGCTAGAGCGCCAGCCCGATTATGTGCCTTTTATCACCCTAAAGGCTGATATCTTGCGCAAAATCGTTACAGCGGAAACCGTGGTCAACTATATAAGCCAAGCACGCTTGCGTAATCCTGATAGCAAAAGCTTGTACCTGTACGAGATTCGCTACTTATTAGACTTAAAACAAAGCGAGCAAGCTTGGAAACTATTGCTCGAAGCTCACAGCCGCTTTGACGACGATGCTGAGATTACCTTGCTAGCAGCACTAGTGAGCTTGGATATCGAAGAATATGCGAGCGCAGATGATCTACTCAATATGCTTGCCAAAAACCCCGCTTACCTTGACCAGGCTTATTACTATCTCGGTATCAGTGCCGAGCGTCAGCAGCAGTTTGATAAAGCCAAATACTATCTCAATGGCGTGATGCAAGAAGACTTAGTATTAGAAGCACGTCGCAAAGTGGTCGCATTTGAATTGCTCAATGACGACGTCGACGCCGCCATTGCTACTTTAGAAAAGCTACGCAAAGACTTTACGGTATTCGCCCCTGACACCTTTGTGATGCAAGCCGATATTTTGTGGCAGCAAAATGAATCAGAAGAAGCCTTACGACTGTTGACGCGGGCCGCTCGTAAATATCCTGACAATGAGATGTTACTCTTTGCCCGTGTCCAACTGTTAGATGACAAAAGCGACTATGTCGTCAAACGTACGCTCCTTAACCATTTGCAGGCGCTCGATCCTACCAATTTATCCTATCAGCTCAGTTATGCACAGTTGCTATTGGCCAACGAGCGTAGCTCTGAACAAGGTCTGGCACTCGCCACAGCAATTATCCAAATTCGCTATGACGACCCACGCTATGATAATGACCTTCATCTGCAAGCCCTAAATGTATTGGCGGGTAATGCATTGGCCAAAGGAAATTATAAGCAAGTCATCGACTATCTACAAACGCCTTACGATGTGCTCCCAACCCTGCGCTCAGGCACTCTATTACTGCGTGCTTATCAGGGTCTTGGCAATAACGAAAAAGTCGAAGCACTACTCGCAGACTTGCAACAGCGATTCTCCTTTGGACAACATAATATCAATGACAGTATACAGCTATATTGATATTGGTTTTTCAAAATAACTGTTGCGGTATGATGACATTAGGCTTGATAAGTGACAAAGCACTTATCAATTACAAGGGACGTATAAGAAGCTAACAGCCGTGCATAACCGAGCAACAAATAGCCCTTAAGCTAATATCTTTGTTAACCTGTCCATTTTCCCATTTTGAGAGCACATTATGTCAGCATCAACGATGTCTTATAAACCAAATAAACTGGCTTTGCTTACTGCGATAGCGACTACAATGGTGATTACCTCTGGCTGTCAGTCACTAAAAACAGCCAATGCGACCAATCAACCAACCACGATGCAAGGTCAAAACGCTGATCAGCCCAAAAAGCTAGAGAGCTTTAATATCACGGGTAAAATTGGGGTGACAACACCTGCTAATGACACCTCAGGTACCCAAGGCGGTAGTGCGTTTTATGCATGGGGACAAGAGAACGATCGCTTTGCCATTGAATTGATTGGCGCACTTGGTATTGGTAAAACCAACATTGAGTACAACGGTCAAACCGCCACACTAGTCAGTGAAAAGACAGGGACATTGACTGCTGATGACCCTGAAACCTTGCTCAAAAAAGCCACTGGCTGGCAAGCGCCTATCTCGCAAATGCCTTATTGGATCTCTGGTCGCCCAGCGCCTTCAGATAGTGCCCCGCAGCTTGATGCTCAAAACCGATTGATCAGCTCAGTCAACGGCGACTGGAGCGCCAGCTTTACTTACAAAGGGAATGACAAGCTCCCTAGTAAAATCAGTGCCGTGCAGCCACAGGGCAATAAGGTTGTGATGACGATCAATCACTAGTTCGTCATACTAGTGCATCACCACTGAAAAATCAGCCAGTATTGCTCATTACCATAGTCGTTTATGACTGCACCTTATGATGAAAAAACATGATTAAAAATATAGCCGAAGCATCTGACTCTACTATCACGCGTTTGTCCCCTGCAAAAATTAATTTATTTTTGCATATCACTGGTAAACGTGCTGACGGCTATCATAATTTGCAAACGGTATTTCGCTTGCTCGATTGGGGCGATTATCTGCACTTTTTGGTAACTGATGATGCTGTGATACAAATGGCTGATAGTAAACCAGATGCCAACACCCTCTGTCATCAGCTATTGGTATTAGCTGGTGCAGAGGCGATCACGGCCGATATAGAAGACAACTTAATCTTCAAAGCCGCGCGCGCATTGCTAGCGTTTGCCATACAGTCAGAGACTCTACCTAGGCAATTGGCACAAGTCACTGTCAAGTTAGACAAACGTTTGCCAATGGGTGCAGGACTGGGCGGTGGTTCGTCCAATGCCGCAACGACTATGCTGGTGCTCAATGAGCTTTGGCAGCTTAACTTTACTCGCGATGCGCTTATAAAAATTGGTGCAAAGGTAGGCGCAGACGTGCCAATATTTATCTTTGGTCAAGATGCCATTGCAACGGGAATTGGTGAAGAACTAACTGCCATCAATTTACCTGACCAGCAGTATTTAGTCTTAACGCCTGAGGCGCATGTCAATACTGCCAAACTATTCGCCCACCCCAAACTACAGCGAGATATCGCTCTTCTATCGATTGATACGATTAAAAATCAATCTAATGATTATGTTCAAAATTTGAATACGCCTTATTACAATGTCTTTACTCCAGTAGTGACGAGCCTCGCTCCTGCTGTTGCAGAGGCTTTGAATTATTTGCAAGGGTTGGAGACGCAGGCAATGAGTACCGCACGCATGACTGGCTCAGGTAGTGCAGTATTTTTACCCTTAGATGCGAGTATTGCCTCTGATAAAGCGCTGTTGGCAAAGTGGATTGAAAGTGCGCCTTGTTCGGGGTATGTTGTTAGAAACTTAAAATAGAACATATAGCCTTTAGATTTCTTATCATCTGAATAAGGACAAAGGTAGGATTGCCTATTTTAATTTGCTAAAATAGCGCCAGCAACAACCTATGATGAATAAATACCAGAAAAACCCGCAAATGACTTGCAAAATCTGAAAATTTACTTATAATAGGTCGCCACAATAGGGGTATAGCCAAGTTGGTAAGGCATCAGGTTTTGATCCTGACATCCGTTGGTTCGAGTCCAGCTACCCCTGCCATTTTTTAGTACGAAGCGTTAGACATACATTGAGTATAAGCGGTTTATAAATAACCTCTTATGCTATTGTCATTGACAACGTTATCCCAGTTTCGGTATAGTTCGCAATGAACACCGCTAGGGAAAAGTTATGTTTTAGACGGCTTAATCGTTTATAAGATAACTGAAAGGTTGTGACACCATTCTAAGAATGACTATTAGTCGCTATTAGCTTTCGGTTGTTCATAGCCTAGACATTACAGGGGTATAGCCAAGTTGGTAAGGCATCAGGTTTTGATCCTGACATCCGTTGGTTCGAGTCCAGCTACCCCTGCCATTTTTTACTGTAATAGTAGTCTTCAATCTTTTTCACCACTCTTTTCTTAATTTGAGCAGTTTGTCACTGCTTAGCGGTCGCTGCTTGAGTCAATCAATAGGACTTCTGTCATGCCTTATTTGGCGATTTTTACGGGCAATGCCCACCCAGAATTAGCAAAAACCGTAGCCGATCATCTTCATATACCTCTTGGTAAAGCTGACATCACGCGTTTTTCTGATGGCGAAATTGCCGTGGAAATCAAAGAACACGTACGTGGTAAAGATGTGTTTATCATGCAGCCTACTTGTGCACCGACCAATGACAACTTGATGGAAATCATGATGATGGCTGACGCTTTGCGTCGCTCTAGTGCTGGTCGTATCACAGCTGTTATGCCGTATTTTGGTTATGCGCGTCAGGATCGTCGCCCGCGTTCAGCTCGTGTACCTATCTCGGCTAAAGTCGTCGCTGATATGCTTAACATCGTTAGTATCGATCGCGTGATGACGGTTGATTTGCACTCAGATCAGATTCAGGGTTTCTTTGATATCCCTGTAGATAACATCTACGGCACGCCAGTACTCCTAAACGACCTACAAAAACAAGATTATGACAATATCATGGTGGTTTCACCTGATGTTGGCGGTGTAGTTCGTGCCCGTGCAATGGCCAAGCAATTAGGCGATACTGACATGGCAATTATTGACAAGCGCCGTGCTCGTGCCAATGAGTCACAAGTCATGCACATCATCGGTGATGTTCGTGACCGTGATTGCGTTATCGTTGATGATATGGTCGATACGGCAGGTACCTTGTGTAAAGCTGCCGAAGCATTGAAAGAAAATGGTGCACGCCGCGTCTTAGCCTACATTACTCACCCTGTCCTATCGGGTAATGCACTCAAAAACATCAGCGAATCTGCGCTAGACGAAGTCGTTGTGACCGATACGATTCCATTATCTGCTGAAGCAAAAGCGTGTAGCAAAATCCGTCAGGTCAGTATCGCGCCAATGCTTGCTGAAAGCTTACGCCGTATTAATAATGAAGAATCTATTAGTGCGATGTTTGATGCCTAATGCTAGACAGTCATTGCTATAAATTTTAATAGCATTGTGGTGACAATAAAAATTTAGTAATAAGAAAAATAGCGCCAAGTATCAGTACTTGGCGCTATTTTTATGTAGGTACTTTGCGTAGGTCTTTATTATTACTACAAAATCCCGTATAATGCGCGCCTGTGCTGACCTTTTATTTTATTCAATCAGGTTGGCATTATCAAAAGTGCTGATCATGCTGAACAATAATGGCTATTGTGGTAATTATTACTATAAAAATCATTGTTATAAGCAAATGGCTAACATCGATAGTTGTGTCATTTATACGCAACGATAGATATTAGCTCTCATCACGTATTAGTGGATTGGTCGCAAATCCACTTTTTTATGACCAGACACTTCATCATTCTTTTTATAGGATTTATCCATGAGCAATAATCATTTTGAACTAAACGCTACTGATCGTTCTGCTGAAATCCAAGGTAAAGGTGCGAGCCGCCGCCTACGTAAGCAGAACCTAGTTCCTGCTATCATCTATGGTGGTAACGAAGAGCCAACAGCGATCTCTATCAAAATCAACGAGCTAGTAAAAGCACTTGAGTTTGAAGCATTTTTCTCACATATCTTGACCATCAATGTTGACGGTACCGAGCATCAAGCCGTTATCAAAGACTTGCAGCGTCATCCTGCTAAAGGCTTCCCAATGCATGCTGACTTCCAGCGCGTTGTAAAAGGTCAAAAAATCCACATGAACGTTCCTGTGCATTTTGTTGGTCGTGAAGAAGCGCCAGGTACTGCTGCTGCTGGTGTACTATCTACCCTAGTATCTGATATCGAAGTTATCTGCTTACCATCACAGTTACCTGAATATCTAGAAGTAGATGTATCTGGTATGGAAATCGGTGATTTGTTCCGTCTATCAGACATCAAACTTCCTGAAGGCGTTGTGATTCATGAGCTTGAGCTAGAAGACGGCCATGACCGTACTATCGTTAACATGCAGCCACCAACGGTTGAAGAAGTTGACGAAGATGCTGACGACGTTGATGCTGATGAAGTACCAGCAACTGAGCAAAACGACGACGCTGATGCTGAAGAAAGCAAAGACGACGAGTAATATACTATGTCTAGGTAGCACTTTATTTTGTGCTCCCTAGTAACAGACTCGTTTAGTTAAGAAGACAGCAGGTGATTTGAAATCTCCTGCTGTTTTTGTAAGTAAGGTTTGAGAATATACTGTCTATCAATATTTCAAACCTTATCCTTATTTATCAAATTTAAGCAGGGTGTTTTTATGGCCATAAAGCTTATTGTCGGTCTTGGTAATCCTGGTCAGCAGTATATGTTTACGCGTCATAATGCCGGATTTTGGTTCGTCCATCATTTAGCGCAACAGTTTAACATTACGCTCTCCCCTGACAAAAAATTTCATGGGGTGACAGGACGTGGGCACATTCATGGCTCTGATGTGCGTTTACTTATGCCTCTGACGTTTATGAATAAATCTGGTCAGTCAGTCGTGCCTATGGTAAATTTTTATGGCATCAAAAACGACGAATTATTGATTGCTCATGATGAGCTCGATATTCCAGCTGGTAGCATTAAGCTCAAAACCGACGGCGGTCACGGTGGTCACAATGGCCTGCGTGATATTACGCCGCATATCGGTAATGACTTTCATCGTCTGCGTGTGGGTATCGGCCATCCTGGTCACAAATCTAAAGTCAGTGGTCATGTCCTCTCAAAAGCGTCTCCCGATGAGCAAATCGCCATTGATAGCGCATTGACGGCGGCTTTTGACGCGCTACCACTATTGCTAGATGGTGATATCGAAAAAGCACGTTCACAAATCAATGGCTTTAAATTACCTTAATAAAATATTGCCTCTATGGTAATAGCCTTTTATTTTGGCAGGTTTGTCCCCATTAACCTTTTGATTTAGTTATTTAATATCAGTTACGCTAAGGAAGCAACCTATGCTACTTAATATGCTTAAATGCAAATTACACCGTGCTCGCGTTACCCATGCTGAGCTTCACTATGAAGGCTCATGCGGTATCGATGGTGATCTACTAGACCTAGCTGGTCTACGTGAAAACGAATCTATCGATATCTATAATGTGACCAATGGCAAGCGCTTTCGCACCTATGCTATCCGTGCTGAGGCGGGCTCTGGTATTATCTCATTAAATGGTGCTGCGGCTCATATGGCAGATTTGGGTGATATCGTCATTATTTGTGCTTACGCGCATTTTGATGAAGTTGAAGCATCGACGTATCAGCCAAAATTGGTCTATTGCAACGAAGACAACACAGTTAAAGACACAGCAAATATCATTCCTGTACAAGTTGCTTAATATGACAGGATGGTGAGGTTTTGGTAAATTTAAGATAAACACAAAGTTACATCTTTGAATTAACTGCTATTATTACTAAAAATCTCGATGCTAAAGGGAAAGCTGAATCTAAATCAAGATTCGGCTTTTTTTATGCGATTTTTCTCTATTAAACTCATATTTTTCATCATATACAAGGAAACATACCGATGTGGTTGGCAGTGATTGCAATACTGATTGGGTTAGCAATTTTGGTTTGGAGTGCCGATGTCTTTATTGATGGGGCGACAGCACTGGCAAAAAAGTTTAGTGTACCGAGTTTCTTAATCGGTGTTTTGATATTAGGTATCGGCACGTCAGCGCCTGAAATGGTGGTGTCAGTATTAGCAGCGCTAGAAGGTAGCCCTGAGCTGGCTTTGGGCAATGCTTATGGCTCTAATATTATTAATATTGCTTTGGTACTCGGCGCAACCGTACTGATTAGTCCTATTATCATCCGTAAGGGCATCGTAAAGCGTGACCTGCCGCTACTACTGCTAATCACCGCCATCGCCGCATGGCAGCTACGTGATGGCATATTGAGCCAAGCGGATGGCCTCGTATTATTGGTATTATTGTTTGCCGTATTGGGGCTACAAATCGTGCTAAGCATCCGTGAAGGCTATCATGAGCACGAAGATGATATTGCTGATGGTGCGGATTCAGATGAGACAGAGCTAAGCATTGCGCGTGGACTTGGTAGCTTATTACTTGGCATGCTGATGCTAGTAATCAGCTCGCGAGCGATCGTCTGGGGAGCCGTTGAGTTAGCAACGCTATGGGGTCTCAGCGAGCTCATTATTGGCTTGACGATTGTGGCGGTTGGTACATCACTGCCTGAGCTGGTATCGAGCTTGTCAGCAGCACGTAAAGGCGAACACGATATGGCACTAGGTAATATCATTGGTTCGAATGTTTTTAATACGTTAGCGGTCGTAGGCCTAGCAACGGTCATTGCCCCTATTTCTGCTGATCCGGTGATTTTATCGCGCGATGTGATGGCAATGGGGCTACTGACGATATTACTCGTGGCTCTATGTGTGTTTGCCTTTACCACAAAGCGCCAGTTCGGTCGTACGTCGGGCGCTACGTTGGTACTTTTCTTTGTCGGTTATACTGCATGGCTGATTCAAAGCGTTAGTATATAATTTTTCACTTCTGTATGTTTTGAGCCTTGCTGGCTATTTTATAATCCTAAGACTTTTTCTTACGATTTTTAAAGCCACGCCATAACCCTTCATGTGCTACTTTTGGCATTTTTAGGGTAATGGTGTTGGATAGCATATCCTGTACTGCAAGACCGCGAGGGTTAAACAGACAAAAAACATAGTTGAATACCAATCCAAGAAACGCGCTGGCTAATAGGGCGGCGCGTGACCCATCAATAAGACTACCGATAATGCCAAAGAGTAACGGCATCAGACAAGCAGCCAAGATACGCTTAAACGCCTGTCCCCACGTGAGCCATTGCCCAGCATCATTGATGGTTTTCAATCGCCACGTTTGCATCCCCAATGTCTGACCACCACGGCGCCAAAATATCCCATAAAATGCCACCAGTGTCAGAACAAACGACGGTGTCATAATGGCATTTTGATACCAAACTGGTAGTGACTGAGCCTGTGAAGACTCGGTACCCGTCTCCATCGTTAGCAGCGTGCCAACTACGGTCAATATCGTACCCACCAAAAACAGTAAAGCCAGAATCAACATGCCATCATAAAGGATAGCCACGACACGAACCATGGGCTTGGCTATCGTGGGCTCTTCATTAGGATCTTGCTGTGCAAAAGCGCTGGGTTGCGGCTTTGATTTGCTAGTAGACTTTGACGGGCGTTTAGAGGAACTTTTTGACATGGTACGAGCTCATAGCAAGCAGTGAATAGTAACGCTATTGTACCGTAAATGACTGGTCTATCGTACATTATCCTAAATGACTGTCTAATCATCCTAATCACATAGGGTGGCTATGATGTGGCCAATATAAAATCACGAAACCAAAAACCTTGAAGTCACTAAGCAAAAGACAATGCTAAAACACAAAAACTGCAGACATAAAAAAATCGCCAATTGTCATAAGACAGGCGATTGATTTAGTTGATTATGCAAATGGTGCGCTTGGAGAGATTCGAACTCCCGACCCCTTAGTTCGTAGCCAAGTGCTCTATCCAACTGAGCTACAAGCGCGTACTTTGCAAATCATTTACCGAGTTGTTAAAAACAATTTCAGTAAATTAGGTTGGCTATTATATAGATAATATCGCTTGTGTCAACATCTTTTTTAATTAAAAACAAAATATTTTTTGATTTAATTATTAAGAATGTTTAACGCAATATACTGCGTTACTACTCTAATAATAACTGAATAAATGGCGGTGAAGGAGGGATTCGAACCCTCGATACGCTTACACGTATGGTTCCTTAGCAGGGAACTGGTTTCAGCCACTCACCCACTTCACCTAACGATTTAAGACATCTATAAAAAATCTATAAACATAGTATTGATGCTAACAATACGTCTTATGCCGTGGGCGAGTATTATAGCAAAGCCAAAACGAATTGCAAGCCTTGTCTACCGATTTAATCCAGCTTTTCTTATAATTATCGATATAAATGCTTTTCTCGCCTTTTAATACTTAAAATTACGCCATGTTGCAGAAAAATGCCACTGCTGAATTGATGACTCAGAACAGTCTCATGTGTTTTGATATTTTATACTTAATCTACAGGTACTAGACTGAGATAGATTTTTTGGCAGTAGGTGGCTATAGTATTTATCATTTATTATAAAATACCTCAAAGGAGTGATTATGCGACCTGTCGTACTGTGTTTTTCAGGATTGGATCCTTCAGGCGGCGCTGGATTACAAGCGGATATCGAAGCCATCGGTCAATCTGGTGCGCATGCTGCGATCGCGTGTACAGCAGTCACGATCCAAAGCTCACAGCAAGTATTCGGTTTTGAAGCATGTGCGGCAGCGCTAGTGAAAGCTCAAGCCACTGCCGTACTGGATGACTTACCTGTCAAAGCCATTAAATCCGGTATGCTCGGTACCACGGACAATATTACAATGCTGACCCAGTTGTTTGCTGAGCAAATAATAAGCACTGATACCCCTTTTGTATTAGACCCTGTATTGGTCGCCAATAGCGGTGGCAGCTTGGGCGATGAGAAGACGCTGGTGAGCGCGTTTAGGCAGCTGCTACCCTATGCCACCTTGATCACACCCAATACGCATGAATTGCGCGCGCTCAGCGGTGAGCAGGATTTGCACAGTGGTGCGAAAAAACTATGCGCGCAAGGGGCTCATGCGGTGTTGGTAAAAACCTCTCATGATTTTGATAGCGGTGATATCGAGCAGTATTTATATATAGAAGGAGAGATGGTACACAAGAGTACCTTACCGCGCCTAGAGGGTGAATTTCACGGCTCAGGATGTTCGCTTGCCAGCTTTATCGCTGGGCGTCTGGCGATGGGAGATGATTTGATTGATGCGGTAAAATCTGCAGATAGTTGGATTACCCAAACCTTGCGCGCGGCTGATGACCCGCACCCTGAAGATGCTCAAGCGCAATTGATACCCAATCGCTTTATCCACTCTTAATGTCTTTATAAAGTGACAACATGAAGTATTAACGTTCATCAATAGCAGACATAAAAAAGGCGCTCTATATTTTATAGTGCGCCTTTTTAGTCAAAGATCTGAAAATATGCATGGTTTATTCACTGTTGCAAAATATCGCTTAACCCAACATAGGCATAAAGTTTGCCGCCAACCCACCGATGAATATCTCAAGTAAATAAAACACAAAGAATGCAACCATCGGTGACAAATCAAGCATGCCTAAGTTTGGCGTAATACGACGAAACGGCTCTAGTATCGGCTCCGCTAAGCTCATAATAATACCAATAATAGGATGCTGGGATTGGGTAAATACCACGATCCAGCTGACGATAATAGACCCAATCACCAAGTAGCGACACATGCGTAAAAAGTCTAATACCAAGCTGATCGTACCCGTAAAAAATAGCGGCACAGGGGCAATCCCTTGATGCGTCAATGCCGCTTTTCCAGAGATATCGATCAGACGAATCAAAAACATCAAAACGATAGCCGCAATGCTAATACGTCCCTGTCCGACCGTTGGGAAGATACGCCCAAACACATCGACGATATGGGTCGCTTTATAGGCAGGTGCAATCATCGGGTTGCGCGCATCCATCCCTGCAAATTGCAGCATAAAACGAATAAACACCAGCATCATAGCGAATGTGGTGACCAGATCAAAAACTTGAAATAACATGTTGTTCATGAAGGGCTACTCAATGGGACATTGTTGACAGATTTTAGGATGACAACTGTCATTATCAGATGCTAATCATCATGCAATGTAGGTCAGCTATTTAGCCTGACCTACTTTTTGGGTCGTTACTTATTAATTACTAATTGCTAATTGCTAATTGCTAATCAATAACTACTTACTCATCTCTTCACTAAGCGCTTGGCTACGATCATAGCACGCTTGCATGGCTTCACCGATTTGGCGACCAATCTCATTGGCTTGCATGGATTCAACGGCTGCTTGGGTAGTACCGTTTGGAGACGTCACTTTGCGGCGCAATTCAGCAGGCGTATCTTCACTATTCATCGCCATTTTTGCCGCACCTATCATGGTTTGTAGTGCCAGTGCCGATGCCTGCTCGGTATCTAGTCCTAGCGCAATGCCTTTATCGACCATCGATTCGATGAAGTAAAACATGTACGCTGGCGCTGAGCCTGACACGGCAGTAACAGCATGCATATGTTCTTCGTCATCGACCCACATGACCAATCCTGACGCTTCCATCACCGCAGTTGCCAACGTTTTTTGTTCGGCTGAGATATTATCTGTACCGTAGAGGCCAGTTGCACCCATCTGAATCATCGAAGGCGTGTTTGGCATAGCACGCACGATATTACTATAGCCGCCCAACATGCTAGACAATAGGTCAGTTGACAGACCTGCGGCAACCGAGATGACCAACTGATTGTCCAATGCATCAGCAAAAGCACCAACCACCACTTTCATCATTTGTGGTTTTACTGCCAATACCACGATATCAGCACCGACCACAGCAGATTTGGCATCCGCCATTGGATCAACAGTGTTTAGCCCTTTAGCCGCTAGTTGCTCACGAATATCGCTGCTAGGATCGGCGACCGTGATGAGGTTTGGTTCGATGCCGCAGCCCACAAGCCCGCTAATAAGCGCTTGCGCCATGTTTCCGCCACCAATAAAACTGATTTTCTTATTATCTAATACCGACATACTTGTCTCCTAGTCACAAAATTTAAAAGTATTCAACGTAACATACTGATATATAAAACGACACTCAGTTTATCATACTGCTCCTAGTATCGTTTGATAAATTCCTGCCGTCTACAACGGTAGTAAACCTAGTTGAAACACGTAACTGACATCGACTATGACATGGTTTAGCTGTTAGATTGAGAAATAGTTTTTATAAAATATTTTGAGGTGTCAAATATGTTTTTTATTCGTAAGGCCGTTCAAAAAGACTTCTCAGATATTGCAAAAGTACATGTCTACAGTTGGCATGATACTTACCTAGACCTTTTGCCGATGCCTTATATCAATGAGATGAATAATCTAGCTAAAAAAACAGCCATGTGGGAGCAGGTATTGCGTCAACCCGAAGTAGACGCTTGGGTAGCACAGGATGGTGACATTATCGTGGGTTTCATCGGTTACCATGCTCAAGATGAGCGTTATGAAATCACTACTTTGTATATTCTGCCTGATTATCATAATCAAGGTATAGGCAGCGCGCTTATAGACACATCGTTGCAAGAGATAACAACTGCCAACGCCGCGGCTCGCTTTCATCTATGGGTTTTGGATACCAATACCAACGCCATTAATTTTTATAAAAAACACGGCTTTAAGCAGAATGCAGAGCGTCACGAGGAGATGTATGAAAACACCAAAATAATAGATATTAAAATGATAAAAAATACCGATCCTCTAACTACCTAAATAGTTTCGACTCATTTACTCAGTTTGTCTCAGCACATTAACAAAAACATCATCGATATCACTACCTAGATTTTTGATATTGATCGAAAAGTCATTTTTCAATATCCACCTATCAAAAGGTGATAATAATAGGATGGGTATCTCATTTTCAGCGTGTTCTTTATCTGTGAATACGACGCTGACCACAACCAAGCTTTCTCGCAGCCATAATGGAATACCTAGCGTTTGATACAGCTTTTTACCCGCCTGTGGGCGTGTCGCCAGTGCCGTCTGTACACGCTGTTTGCGAGCTAATGGCTTTATCTTTAATACTGCATTGAATGTGCCTATATGACTTTCTAGCAGTTGTACCAGCCTTTCTGGCTTAACTTGCAGCTGCCAGATATGGCCTTCACTACGACGAACAGTCAGTAATACAAAATCACCGTCTGCTGAGTCACTTGTTGTCAAATCCAAACGCGATAATGGCTGCTTCTGTTCTATCATTGGTCTATCTAACCAAGACAACCATTCATTGCTTAGCCGGTAGAGCTGCTGACGATAGCGGCGAACGGTATAGGAATGCGTGCGACCTTGCCAAAACAGCTCAGTTTGATGGTCATGATCGCTGCGCTGAGTAAGGTTCCAGACGTCATCGACGAGCTGCTTAGCAGGTGGTAATGGCTCATCTTGACCCAGCCAATGATGCAGTAGTTGCCGCTGGCGATACAGAGGTAATGCTTGCAATGCATCGATATTGAGCACACGCTGTGCTGCTGGTAGCTGTAGATTTTTATCAGCCGTCTGCTGCATATCTTGCTCAGCTTGAGCATTGACAGTGGCTTGCGCATCGCCTAATAGCTTCGCACTGCGAGCAATATTATCAATGACATTGGAGTTATAAGTCGCCAGTACAGGCATGATATCGCGGCGCAGTCCACTACGTACGTTGTCGCCGCTGTCATTAGTCGGATCATCGATATAAGGTAATGCTAAGCGCTTGGCATAAGTACTAATCGTGGCGCGCCTTACCGCAAGCCAAGGCCGCCATAATACATTTCGTCGCCCATGCTGCGTTTGCGTTCGCCATGGCTGCATGCCTGACAGACCATTAACCCCAGCGCCCTGGATCAAGCGCATTAACACCGTTTCGGCTTGGTCGTCGGCGTGATGTCCTAATAGCAGTACATCGTCTTGATTGATATGTGCACGCATGACGTTATAGCGGGCTTGACGCGCGGCTTGCTCGTCATGACCTGTCACTTGTGCTCTTAGGATGCGACAAGGTATTTGCTGTATCTTAGCCCAATTCGCGACATGCGTTGCCCAATGCTGACTATCGGCTTGCAAACCATGATCGACATGTAGGAGCTGCGGTAAACATGGTAATCGCCCTTGTCGATAAAGCTGCACACACAGCGCCGCGAGTGCCAATGAGTCACGCCCACCACTACAGGCTAGCCACAGGCGACGACCATGCAACTGCTCACTATAGTCCGACATACTGCTCAATATTGCATCTGCCAACGTCTCATCAATCGGCAAATCGTTGACTGGTCTAATAGGATGCGTAAGGATGGCACTGCTGGTCATAATCAGCCTTAGTTTTAGATAGATAAATTCATGAGCAAATTAATAGACATAAAAAAACGCGCCATTGAATGACACGTTTTATTTTAGCATTAAGACTCAGTTTCTAATATGAAAAGCTTAGCACATGCTTTGTATTAAGCAGGCAGCATCACTTCTGAGTTAAACGTCTTTAGTTTTTCGTAGCGGAGCTCACAACGCTCTTGAGCATCCAAATCTTTGATTTCATCAAGCTGCTCAGTGATCAGTGATTTTAAAGCTTCCATAACGGGTTGTGGCTGCACATGTGCGCCCTCACCCTCGTCAATAACAGCATCAATCAAACCCATTTGATATAGATTAATGGCGTTTAACTTCAATGCTTCACTGGCGTCTGGTGCTTTTTCAGCGGTTTTCCATAAGATAGAGGCACAGCCTTCAGGAGAAATGACCGAATAGATACTATTTTGTAGCATGTTGACTTTGTCACCAACACCAATAGCAAGCGCTCCGCCTGAACCGCCTTCACCGATAATAGTGACAATGATAGGCACTTTTAGGCTAGAGAATACCGCGATACTCTCTGCAATTGCTTGCGCTTGACCGCGCTCTTCTGCACCAACACCAGGATAGGCACCTTGAGTATCGACAAAGGTCATCACAGGAACGTTAAAACGCTCGGCCATTTTGACCAAGCGAATCACTTTGCGATAGCCTTCAGGGTTGGCCATACCAAAATTATGCTCGATACGCTCACGAGTACTGCGACCACGATGCTGACCGATGACCATTACAGGTTGATCGTTGAATCGTGCCAGACCGCCCAAAATGGCTTTGTCATCGGCAAAAGCACGATCGCCGTGCAACTCATCAAATTCGGTAAAAAGCTGATTAACATAGTCCATAAATAATGGACGCTTGGCATGTCGTGCAAGCTGCACACTATCCCAGACAGTGCTCATAGACGCTTCCCTTTAATCATTATACTTAATGTATTTATGTTTAAGAATAATATCGTTATCGGTATTCAGATAATGAAAGTACAGTTGTAAACTGAGTAGAGGCTATAGTAGCACATCTTATATGGCATGACATTATCGACAGCACTGCTTTTGTTACGTTAATCTTTAACTCGATACTGACAATGGTAACGGCTCAGCCTCTTGCGTCTCCATCACGCTAAGCTGTACGCCCCATTTGGCAAACTGTTCAATCTCTGTGCGCAAATCAGCAACCAAAAACGCATAATGCTCACTGCTATCAGCAACCGTGATTTGCCAGTCGCTATCACTGATGACCTTTAATTCTAGCTCTGGCAGTTTATAATCACTACGGCTATGATGCGCGAGTACGGCAAGACGCAATAGCAAGCACAGATAGACGAGCTGGTTTCCGCCAATCTGACAAGTCTGCTCAAACATATCGGCTTTGAGCTTACGGCGATGGTTGAGCATCAATTGCGCCATACGCTTTTGATCCACTTGCGAGAACCCTGGAATATCAGAATACTCAAGCAAATACGCGCTGTGCTTATGATAACTGCTATGACTGATTGCAAGGCCAATCTCATGCAAGAACGCGGCACGTCTCAGTAAATCACAGTCATCGCTTGTTAGGGCGAGCGTTTCCTTGACTTGCTCAAACAGATTACGACTGGTTTTTACCACTTGTTTGGCTTGCTTTTTGTCTCCTGAATAACGCTTGATTAGCGCAAGTACACTGCGGTCACGCACATCTTCGCTCGCAAAACGTCCGAGCATGTCATACATCACGCCTTCACGTAATGCGCCATCTGAGTAGGTAATGGTTTCAACGCCTAATACCTTCATCACTGCACGCAACACTGCCACACCTGCCGGAAATACGGCTTTACGGTGGTCTTTGACGCCTTCTAACTCGATATCATCAATATTGCCAATCTTAAGTAGCAATCGCTCTAGTTTTTTGACGCCTTTATAAGTAATTCGTTCTTGCTCATCGGCCCAGCCTTTGGACACAAGGACGTTACGCACCGCTTTGATCGTGCCACTTGAGCCAACCACACTGCTCCAGCCGGTCTTTTGGTAACGACCATTGATTGCCAGTACTTCTTTGCGCGCGCCTGAAATCGCATTGTTAAAAGCCTCTTTGGTAATGAGGCCATCAGCAAAGTACTTCTGTGTAAATGCAACACAGCCCATTTGTAAGCTTTCAGTCAATAGCGGATCAAATTCTTGACCGATGATAAACTCCGTCGAACCACCACCGATATCAATGACCAAGCGCTTGTCGCTACTCTCATTGGTATGCGAGACGCCCAAATAAATCAATCGTGCCTCTTCGCGACCAGCGATAATCTCAATGGGCTTGGGCAAAATCTTATTGGCACGAGAAATAAAATCATTGGCATTTTTGGCTTGGCGCAAGGCGTTGGTCGCAACCACACGAATACGCTCTGGCGGTACAGAATCCAAACGCGCCACAAACCGACTCAAACAATCCAGACCACGCTGTTCGGCTGTCTCGCTCAAAATTTTATGCTCATCCAGTCCAGCAGCGAGCTGTACCTTTTCAGACATAGAGACTACTTTGCGCACTTCCCCGTGATCAAGACGGGCAATGGCTAAGTGAAAACTGTTGGAACCAATATCAATGGCTGCCATCATTTCATCATCGCCGAGTGGCGGGTTCGTAAGATAGTCAGTAGGCATAAGGCAAGTTGTCACCGTGTTAGAGAGAGTGTGTAGTTTAACAAAATCAGGTACGACATAGATATAAAATCATAGGTATAGAAAAAGCAGCCGCCACACAAATCTGGGCCATTTTTCCATTAAAGCATTTATACCAAATACGCGCAAGCGCCGCAAAATCATAGCAAAAGTGTAAAACGAATCTATCAAAGGCTAATGACCAAGCCTACATCTAACGCTTGTGTTAGCCATACCGGTTTGCTACATTGAAAGCTCATAATATTGTGATAAAAAACCGTTATTTACTGTTTTTACATCGGTATAAATCACATCGAAACCCATCAATTATTTACCTAAAAACTGCCGACAATGGATAGTCGATAAACCCACCAGCAAGGAAGCTAAACGCATGAATCAAACAACCGAAAAAAATGCGACCGAAACCGCTAATACCCATAACAGTACCAGAACGGATATGATAAAAACTGAAGCGTCACCCAAACAGGCGTTTTATGATTTTTATTTAGACGAGCATCAAAATATGGCCTGTCGCCGTCTCCATTTCGCAGGTAGCAGCTTTGGCTTGTTAGGATTGGCAAAGTCTATCAAAACTGGCTCGGCAAAGCCTCTCGCAAAAGGCATTGCTGCCGGATACGCTTGTGCTTGGGTCGGACATTTTTTCTTTGAAAAAAACAAACCCGCCTCGTTTAAGTCTCCGCTAAAAAGTTTTGCTAGCGACTTTCGTATGTATAGCGACGTACTGCGTGGCAATTTAAGCCTAAAAGATCGCAGGTATGACAAACGCACAAAAAAACCAGCATCATAATTTACTTATGAATGCTGGTTTATCTTTTAAATGTCTAAGATTTGAGAGATATAGAGTGGGTTAGCCCTTTGCCATCTCTGCAAATATCTCATCAGCAGCACTAATCGATGCATCAATATCTTCATCGCTGTGCTTGATTGACATAAAGCCCGCTTCATACGCAGACGGCGCCAAGTAGATACCGCGATCTAACATACCGTGGAAGAAAGTGTTAAACACCTCCATATCGCAATCTGTCACATCATCAAAGTTACTTGGGGTCTGAGTATCAGCGTCTTTGACAAAGAACATACCAAACATACCGCCCAATTTATTGGTGCGCAGATTGATACCGTGCTTATCCGCCGCCGCTTGGAAACCATCGACCAGATGATCGACTTTGGCAGCTAAGTCTTCGTAAAAGCCCTCTGCTGTTAAGTCTTCAAACATCGCAATACCAGCACGCATCGCAAGTGGGTTACCTGATAACGTACCAGCTTGATAAACGCCACCAAGCGGTGCGATACAAGACATGATTTCTTCTTTACCACCGAAAGCACCAACTGGTAGACCTGCACCGATGATTTTACCAAAACAGGTCAAATCAGGCGTAATGCCGAAGTGTGCCTGCGCGCCGCCAAGACCCACGCGGAAGCCCGTCATCACTTCATCAAAAATCAATACTGCACCATGCTCAGTACACTGTGCACGCAACGTATCATGGAACTCTTGCGCTGGAATGATCATGTTCATGTTGCCGGCGATAGGTTCTAATATCACGCAAGCAATCTCGTCGCCCCATTTTTCAAAGCAGTCTTTGATCGCTTGTGGATCATTATAAGGAATCGTAATGGTGTGCTTCGCAAAATCGGCGGGCACGCCTTTAGACGTTGGTTCACCGATGTCGAGCATGCCTGAGCCTGCCTTTACCAATAGGCTGTCTGAATGACCGTGATAGCAGCCTTCAAACTTGACGATTTTGTCACGCTGAGTATAACCGCGTGCCAAACGAATTGCGCTCATGGTCGCTTCTGTACCAGAGCTGGTCATGCGAATCATCTCAATGCTCGGGACGATGTCACAAATCTTGTCAGCAACCGTCGTTTCAAACGGCGTTGGTGTTCCAAAGCTCAAGCCATCATCGGCCGCTTTTTTTACCGCGTCGATGACTTTTGGATGCGCATGACCCAAAATCATTGGGCCCCAAGAGCCAACATAATCGATATAGGCATTGTCTTCGGTGTCATAAATCTTGCTACCATTGGCGCGGTGCATAAAGATTGGCGTACCACCGACCCCTGCAAAGGCGCGGACGGGTGAATTCACACCGCCTGGGATATGTTTGCGGGCTTGTGCAAAGAGCTGTTCGTTTTTAGTACTCATAATCATGACTCTTTATTATATTGATAAGGAAATATCGATTAAACTGCTGAGTGCACCTATCTTAACAAAAAAAGTGAGCTCATCTGAGCTCACTTTGTATCTAACTGATAAAACCGATTATAAAAAATAGTTACTGTCTATGAGGGCAGCTTGGCAAAATAGTTGATAACTATTTTACTCAGATAAATTCTTAGACTTTGGTGTCTCTGGCTGCTTTTCTTTAGGAGAAAACGCCTTTAAACGACCTTGCTCATGCTCTAACCAAATTGCATTAACAACGGCCAATAACACCGCGAATCCCAACCCTAATATCCAGGCAAAATACCACATATTGTTCTCCCCAAGTTAGTAAACCCTTTAATAAAGTGTGTGATCATTTTCGCGAATATAAGCGGCCGTGACTTTGCCTCGCATAACACTATATGCCCAACTGGTATAGACCAAAATGATTGGTACAAAAATAACCACCGCATAGAGCATAATCATCAGCGTTAAATGACTAGAAACACTATCCCAGATAGTCAAGCTTGAATTTGGAAAAGTAGACGATGGCATAATGAATGGAAATAACGCGATACCTGCTGTCATGATCACACCCAGTACAGCAATACTTGAGCTGACAAATGCAGTCAGCGTTTTGCCTATTTTTAACAACATAGCAGTCACTAATGCCATCAATACACCCAGTGCAGGAAAGACCCAAGCAACTGGGTAGGTCGCAAAGTTAGTCATCCAACCACCAGGCTGTGAAACAACTTCTTTACCAAGCACATTAGGTAGGCTGGCTGGGTCAATCGTTGAGGCAAGAACATAACCATCAAGCGCTTGTACCCAAAAACCTGCTCCCACAAACAATATCACCATCATTATGGCTGACAGTATGGTGTAACGAATAGCACGTATCTGAATAACCCCTTCAGTACGATGGGCTAAATATGTACCACCCTGCATGATTAACATGGTGGCACTCACCAAACCACAAAGGATCGCAAACGGACTCAATAACTGCCAAAAATTGCCCGTATAGGTCGATAAAAGATTGCTATCAAAGCTAAATGGCACTCCCAAGAAAAGATTACCAAAGGCAACACCAAAGACCACAGCGGGTACAAACGACCCAAAAAATAGTCCCCAGTCCCAAGCATTACGCCATCGTTTATCTTTAATCATACTGCGATATTTAAAGCCAACTGGCCGAAAAAACAATGCCCATAAAACAGCTATCAGCGCCCAATAAAAGCCGCTAAATGCCGTTGCATATACCATCGGCCATGCAGCAAATAAGGCACCACCTGCGGTAATAAACCAGACTTGGTTACCTTCCCAATGTGGTCCAATCGTATTGATAATCAGGCGGCGTTCTTCATCATTTTTACCAATGAATGGTAGCAGGGTACAAACCCCCATATCATGACCATCCATGATGGCAAAACCAATCAATAGCACACCAACGATAAGCCACCACATTATTTTTAATGTTTCATAATCAAACAACATGAATCACCTCCTGATCCCCAGCGGTTGGCGTCACGTTGCGAGGTGTCTCGCCATCATAACGTCCTGTACCCAAACTGGCTGGCCCTAGCTTCACATACTTAATCATCAGGTACATCTCGATAATCAGTAAAACGGTATAAAAACCAACAAATCCAGCAAGCGACCAGTAAACATTCGCCACACCGATATTCGATGTCGACACATAAGTTGGCAATACACCATAAATGGTCCAAGGCTGACGACCATACTCAGCAACAAACCAACCCAGCTCAGCCGCTATCCAAGGGGCTGGTAACATGACAATGGCCCATTTCAGTAACCATGTTTTTTGGGCAAAAGTTCCTTTGAAAGTAAACCATAGGCTAACTGAGAACAACGCCAACATGAGGAACCCAAGCCCTACCATGATGCGAAAAGACCAAAACATCGGTGCAACCTTAGGAATGGTGTCTTCAGTAGCCTTTTGAATCATCTCAGGCGTGGCTTGTGAGACGTCAGCTGTATATCTTTTAAGCAAAAGTCCAAAGCCTAAATCGTCTTTGACCTTATCAAACTCTGCCCTTAGTGCCATATCTTCTGGCGTTTCACGCAGTTGTGCTAGCAACCCTACCGCAGTGATACCGTTGGTAATGCGTTCACGGTTCAACGCTTTAATGTCATGAATACCTGGGATTTCGGTATCTAAAGAGCGTGTGCCGATGATGCCCATCGCATAAGGAATCTGCACTTCCCAGTTATTCTTCTGCTCTTCTTCATTGATACTAGCAATCAAGTTGAATGGGGCTGGGGCTGACTCTGTATGCCACATCGCCTCCATCGTCGCCAACTTGGTCTGTTGAGCTTTACCAACGGAATAGCCTGACTCATCGCCTAAAACAATCACACTACAGATAGATGCCAAACCAAACGCTGCTGCCACCTGAAAACTACGCTTGGCAAATTCAACATCACGTCTACGCAGCAGGTATAGAGCGGAAATAGACAACACAAACAATGAGCCCACCACATAGCCTGCTGATACTGTATGCACAAATTTATTTTGTGCATCTGGGTTAAAGATAATGGCTGAAAAATCAACCATCTCCATACGCATGGTCTGGTAGTTAAACTCTGCACCAACAGGACTTTGCATCCAACCGTTGGCAACCAAAATCCATAATGCTGAAAGGTTTGTCCCAACGGCCATCAATACAGTGACAACTAAATGTTGAAAACGAGAAAGCCTGTCCCAGCCAAAGAAAAATAAACCCACCATAGTGGATTCAAGAAAAAATGCCATCAAACCTTCAATAGCAAGCGGCGCACCAAAAATATCACCTACATACTGTGAATAATAAGACCAGTTGGTGCCAAATTGAAACTCCATCGTGATGCCTGTGGTGACACCAAGTGCAAAGTTAATACCAAATAATTTGCCCCAATAACGCGTCATGTCCTTCCACACTTGTAGTCCTGTAGTGACATAGACTGCCTCCATAATCACCAACAGCCAAACCATGCCCAATGTGAGTGGAATAAACAAGAAATGGTAAAGCGCTGTCACCGCAAACTGTAAGCGGGACATGTCTACTAGTTGTTCAGTAATCATACCAAACCCCCTAAAAATAAGGACTTACGGCTACAATTGAATATCAATACAGATAACCTATATGCTCAAATAGCATAGATATTTCTCTGCTTAATCAATGGTGCTATTAGCCCTGCGTTACCCATGAGATCGAGCTTTTCCGATTACTGATATGCATCGATGTTTGTCATCACTGCTAATAAAAACTACAAACATTTGGTTAGATATAGAGCAATATCAATACCAAAAAAGCCAACAAAAAGCGAAGTAGCAGCCCCTCCACTAGCCCTAGTGGAGGGGCAATAATATCTAAATAAAAAAGATATATTATTTACAAAAATAATTTATTAAATCGAATAATCTTTAGTGAAAATCGAATTAAGTATTAATACACAAAAAA